>JAZUDS010000050.1:0-58531 GCA_045639805.1 Alloprevotella sp. | reverse complement strand
CCCCCTCGGGGGAGTTGGAGGGGGTCTTTCCTTCCTCCACGCTCCCAACGACTACCCCTTCTCCTGGAACGGTGCCACTCAACGCCGCTCCCACTCCCGCCACACCGCCTTCACGGGCCAGGCATCCTCCCGCAACACCTTCTCGCGCGGCACCCTCACTGCCTCCGCCCGCTATTGGCTGGCCGACAGCGACCTGCCCGGCCCCGTCATCTACTACAATCCCGACGCGGGCACCGAGCACGACGCCGTTCAGGAGGCCACGGTGCAGTGTCGCTGGCAGGCCCACACGACCTTCGGACGCTACTACCTCGCCGCCCGCTACAGTTGGCAGCGCACCCACTACACCGATGCCGCCGTCGTCCCCATTGCGCCGCCCGACCAACTTTACGCACAACACGAAGGCTATCTCTCCGGTGGTCTTTCGGCCTCGCCGCTGCGTTTCCTCTCCCTCGCCTATGCCGCCGACGCCACCTTCCAGACCTTGAGCGTCACGCCCGCCACACTCCTCACCGCCGCTGCCACGCCGCGCCGCTTCGCGCTCCAGCAAGCCGCCAGCGCGCGTCTCCATTATAAAGGCCTTACAATCACGGCCCGCCTCCTGCATCATTACTATCACGAACCGCTGGCCCTCCATCCCGAGTCCTCCACCCTTGGGGGGATAAGAGGGGGGCTTCACCCCTCTCTCGCCCTCGCCTACCGTCCTTGCCGCAGCCTCATCCTCCGCGCCCACTATAAGGACTCTTTCAGGCCGCCCACCTTCGCCGAAGCCTATTACCACCACCTCGGCAACGCTTCCCTACGCCCGGAACTCACACGGCAGGGCGGCCTCGGCTTTACCCTCACCCCCCCCCTCTTATCCCCCCAAGGGGGGGAGACCCAAGAGCGATTGCAATCCCGCGCAGAACTCTCCCCCCTCGGGGGAGTTGGAGGGGGTCTTTGGGCTTTAGAGGGTCTTCTATACTACGGCCGCGTGGCCGACCGCATCGTTTCCATTCCCTACAATCTCTTCCTCTTCCGCACTGTAAACGCCGACAATGTCCGCACCGCCGGTCTCGACCTCTCTGCCCGCGGTTCGCTCCCCGTGCGCCGCTGCCTACTGACGGCCGCCGCCACTTATTCCTACCAACGTGTCACGTCGCAAGGGCTCCAACTGCCATACACCCCGCACCACTCCGGCACAATCTCCTTCGCTGCCGAGCACCCCTGGCTTTCCGGTTCCGTGTCCCTCGTCGCCACCGGTTCCCGCTGGACAACGCTGGAGCACGCCCCCACAACCCTTCTGCCACGCTACGCCACGCTCAACCTCTCCCTCTGGCGGCGCTTCGGTCCCGTACGGACGAAGGCAGAAGTCCTCAATCTCACCAACACGCATTACTGCGTGATAGCCCGCTACCCGATGCCCGGCATTTCCTATCGCCTCACGCTCGCGTACTATTACTAATAAATATACATTATCCTTATGAAACGACTTATCAAACTCCTCCCCGTCTTCATCGTCCTCGTTTGCATCGGCTGCACCGAAGAAGACATCCACATTCCTCAGACCGACGCACTGCCGTGCCTGCTGGTCAATCAAGGCAATTTCTACGACAATGTGGCCGGCACGCTATTCTTCCCCTCCGGCCAGAGCCTCCTCATCGGCGATACGCCGCAGAATGCCGTCGTTCTCGACTCGCTGCTCTATGTGCCCTGCTACGCAAGCAGTGACCTGGCAGTCGTGTCGCTCGCCACAGGCAATGTGAAGCAACGCATCTCCCTCACCGCGCCGCAACACATCTGCACCGACGGACAAAGGCTCTTTGTCACACAGGGCGACGGCAGCCTGGCAGTAGTGAGTCCTATGGAAGGGCGTACAGCATCAGTAGATATAGGCGGCAGCCCCTACGCCTGCTTGGCCAGCAAGGGACACGTGTATATCAACTGCGGTACCTCCGCCGACGGAATGCTGACGGACAACCGCGTCGTCGTGGTGAACGCCGCAACGCTGGCCATTGAGCGCACCGTAGAGGTAGGCCAGAACCCCTATGACCAGATGGCGGCCGATGACGACGGCAACGTCTTCACCGTATGCTTCGGCGACTACAGCGCCGCACCCGAGGTGTGGAAGATAACCCCTGAAGGCACCGCTGTCCCCTGTGCCACCGGCAACCTCATCACGACCGCGGGCCACACGCTCTACGTGGCTTATGTGCAGGCCGACTGGAGTAATTATCCCCACGTCACGGCCACGACGGACTACTCCACGCTTGACACGCGCACAAACGTCCTTCAGCCGCTCTACCTCTCCTTCAACGCACCCTCCCCCCTCGGGGGAGATGGAGGGGGTCTTTACCCTTCGTGCCTCGCCATCTCTCCTACCGACGGCAACCTCTACATCGCCTCCGACGCAGCCCCCGGAAATTACAATTCCCCCGGCTCGCTCCACGTCTTCTCCCCCTCCGGCACTCATCTGGCCTCCTACCCTGCGGGGCCACACCCGTACAGCATCGTCTTTCCGACAAAACGATAAAGAAAGTCGGGGACACATAGCGCTTATGTGTCCCCGACTATCATTATTATCAGTATGCGGTTTGGTCTTACAACTTCACGCACGCCTTGATGCGGCGGGCAATGAGGCGGTAGCCCTCGGCGTTGGGGTGGAGACCGTCCAGGAAGAGTTCGGGACGGAAGGTGCCGTCAGCGTTCAGTACGGCAGGGGATAGGTCGAGGTAATCCACGTCCGCGGCATCCTTCATCGCGGCAAGGGCGGCCTGAATGGCGGCATTGGCGCGGGGCCAGCGGTCGAAACGGTCGCCGCGGGGCAGGATGCCGCACACGTGTATTCGGGCCTTGGGCTGACGGAGGCGCACGGCGTGGACGAGTTCCACGATACCCTGAGCTATCTCGGCGTCGGTGTTGACGTTGAGGTTGTTGGTGCCCATAAGTAGGAACACGTGGGCGGCCTCATAGCCGTCGAGTTCGCCGTGGCGGATGCGCCAGAGGGCATTTTCTATGCGGTCCCAGCCGAAACCGAGATTGCTCACGGTGTGGCCGCGCCAGAGGTCTTCCCAACTGTCGGCGCCGCGCACGAGACGACCGGTCGGGAGGCCGGCCCAGTAGTGGGTGATGGAGTTACCGATGAGCACGATGTCGGGCGGTGCGGCGGCATTCTGCTTCAGGACGGCTTCATGGCGGGCACGCCAGTCATAGGGGTCGCGCTGCTGGGGGACCCCCTCCAACTCCCCCGAGGGGGGAGAGTCCAAGAGCGATTTGAGGCTTTCTCCCTCGGGGGAGGTGGAGGGATGGGGAGGCAAAGTCTCTCCCCCTTTGGGGGAGGTGGAGGGGGTCTTATAGAGGATGGCGCGCACGGCACGCTCTACGGCATCGGCCTGACGGCGCATGCCGAGGTCAGAGGGGTGGATGCCTTCCACCATGTCGTCGAGGGTGAAGCCTATGGCGTCGTGGGTGAGATAATAGAGGCCGGTGACTCCTTCATTCTGCAGGGCATCGTAGGCGCGGCGCAGTTCACGGTTGGCGTCCGTCCATTTCTTACGCCACGGGGCGGAAGTGGCATCGCCGGTGTAGCCGCTATGCTCCACGAGGAGGATGGGGGCGGAGGAGCGGGCGCGGAGGGTGTGGACTCCGTCGAGGGTACGCTGATAGACGGCAGCAAGCCGGTCGCCCTCAAACATATTAGGCATACAATCTATGACATACATACATGCGTTAACTTCTGCCATAAGGTTGAATATGGAGGCTGCCAGAAGTCCGTTGCCGGAAAAGCCGAGATTGACGACGGGATGGCCCAGTTCGCGTTCCACGATATTGGACCATGCCATGCCGGGCCGCGAGGCGCAGATTCCCTGGACGATGGAGGTGCCATAGATGACGATGGGGCGCTCCTCGCGGACGGGCCGGAAGGCAAAGACTGACGTAGAATCAACGCCTATTTCCAACCACTTCAACTCATTGCAGAGGGGCAGATAGAGCGTGAAGTCGTAGCCGTGGTCACGACGGCATTTCTCATAAGTTATGTCGTAACGGTAGGTGATGGTGTCGCGGAAAGAATACTGGGGCCTGCACCAACGCATGCCTCCGTCGGCATCGGTGGCATAGAGGTCCACGCCACTGACACCCGTGGCCGGCATGTGGCGCAAAGACAGGCTGCCCTTGACAGCATAGCGCACGGTGATTTCGGGTGAGTTGCTATAGAATGAGACGGAGAGTCCTGCGCTATTGCGCGAGTTACCCCACGCACCGCCCACTTCCTTGACATGAGCGCGCTCCGGGAGGCGGACATAGGTGCCGGCGAGTTCGGCGGGCCACGCCTGCCCACTCACCGTGGGGAAGGTGGTTTCAAGAGGACTGTGCCATACGACAGATGAGCCGTCAGCCGCCCCCGCAGGGACGAAAGAAGATGCGGCCCATAAAGAACTATGAGCCGCAAAAAGCATTATCAGGAATAAAGTATTACGAAACTTCATAACAGAAAATACGTACTTCTTAAAGAATGGACAAATGCTCTGACAAGAAAAGCTACTGCTCCGCGGATATATCGTCATCGGACTCAGCGGGGAGCGGGAGGGGATCTCCCTGAGTGTCCTCGGTGTTCTTTTCCTCCGCCTCTGCGCTTATGACGAGCGGGGCGCAGAGGGCTTGGCACACAGCGTCCTGGAAGTCGCGTCCGCTGGCGAGTTTGCGCAAGCCTTGGTTCATTATGGCGAAGGCCAGCATATGGCCGTTGTCGGCAAGGGCATATCCGGCGAGCGTACTTACGCCTGTGACAGAGCCTGTCTTGGCCATTACATTGTGGCGGGCGGGGCCTTCCGTCATACGGCCGGAAAGGGTACCGTCGTGCCCGGCAAGGGGCAACGAGGGCTGCAAATGCCGATAGATTTCGGGGGTGCGCCAAGCATAGCGCAGCAGAAGGACAAGCGTCTCGGGGGTGGTGTAATTATAGAGGGAGAGTCCGCTGCCGTCGGCCACGTTGACGGCCGCCACGTCGGCACCCAGTGACTTCAAGAGCGCCTTTATGCAGTCGGCAGCCTTGGAGGCCGTGGGGCCAAGTTGATAGAAAAGGCTTTCGGCGTACTGATTGTCGGAGCGCTTCATCATTCGCACAAGCACCTTGTCAATATCGGTGGAGCGCTGCATAAGAAGGGTCTCTGCCTCGGCCTCCTTTATGGGTTTGAAGGAGCGCTCTACACACGTCACCTTATAAACGCTGCTGTCTTTCCCCTCTGGGGTGGAGAGTGCCTTTGAAAATTGCTGTGCGAAGCTATCCTTGTCGCCATAGAGGAGAGGGATGAGCGGCGTATCGTCATCATCCCAGCACCATCCCTTACCCAGTCGCAACGAATCCTTGAAGGACAGGTCCAGGGTCAGCGTTACGCCTTCTTCTGGGGTTCTTACGGGTTGTTGTTGGCCCAGTTTCTTCACGGCCCCGGCAAAGCAGCGTACGGTCTCGGCCCCCAGCGTGGGATCCATGCCGCCCCGCACTGTCAGTTTCCTGATTAGCAGCGTATCTTTCCCCTCTGTGTCAGAACAATGAAGGGTGTCGATAAGCGCAGAGAGCGTTGTATGAAACGCATATTCTCCGCCAAGTTTGTTAAGAGCGGTGACGGCCGTGAAGAGTTTCTCCGTGGAGGCCGGTCGCAGCCTCTGCCGATGGCCGCGGGCATAGAGGGCAGAGTCGGCCGTAAGATCATACACATAGAGGCCGAGCTGCGTCTCTTCCAGTAGGCTGGTATTCTGCGCGAGGAGGGAATCCATTCGCTGCACTATGGCCACGCCGAGCGAATCGGGCACCGAGCCCAATGCTTCAAGGCCAAAGTTCGCCAAGACAGAGAGAAAAAAAGCAACAAACTTTCTCATCTTTCAACTATTATCACAGCAAAAATCACCACGCATCCATTCTGTAGCGGTTTTCGTCCTTATCTTCCAGCATGGAGAGGTATGACGTGTAGCGACTGCGGGCTATGCGGCCTTCTTCAAGGGCTTGCAGCACGGCACAGCCGGGTTCATGGGTGTGGGTGCAGTCGGAGAAGCGGCAGGACTGGCCCGTCTGAAAGATTTCGCGGAAGTAGTGGCCCAGTTCCTCGCGTTCCATGTCGAACGTGCCGAATCCCTTGATGCCGGGCACGTCAATGAGTGCGCCGGAGGGCGACAGTTCGTAGAGTTCGGAGTATGTCGTGGTGTGCTGTCCCGACCCGTGGGCCTCACTGACGGCTTCCGTGCGGGCTTTAGCCGTAGGGATGAGGGCGTTGAGGAGTGTGCTCTTCCCCACTCCGCTATGGCCGGCCAGGAGCGTGGTCTTGCCCGTGAGGAGTTCGCGCATCACGGCCTCGTCAGTAGGATTCTCGGCCAGCGAACGGGCGGAGAGGGCGACGCAGCGGTAGCCTATCGCGCCGTAGAGGCGCATGAGGGCCGCGCATTGCTCTTTTTCTTCTTCCGTGCGCAGGTCGTCCTTTTTATTAAAGAGGAGTATGACGGGTATGCGGTAGGCTTCGGCGGAGGCCAGGAAGCGGTCGATGAACGTCGTGGTGGTCTCGGGCCGCGCTATGGTGACAAGGAGCAGGGCCTGGTCGATGTTGGCGGCGAGGATGTGGCTTTGCTTCGACAGGTTGGAGGCGCGGCGGATGATATAGTTGCTGCGCTCGTCAATCTCCGTGATGAAGGCGTGCCCTTCCTGGCCCGGCGGTGTGAGGGAGACCCCGTCGCCCACGGCCACGGGGTTAGTAGTGCGAAGTCCGCGCAGACGGAAGTTGCCCTTCACCTTACAGGGGATGAGCAAGCCTTCGTCCGTGCGGACATCGTACCATGAACCGGTGCTTCTGACTACACGTCCGTGCATCAGACGGTCATTATTTCCTTCGACTTGGCAGCGAGGAGTTCGTCCACCTGCTTTATCATCTTGTCGTGCACTTTCTGCAGGTCGGCTTCGGCATCTTTTTCGAGGTCCTCGCTGAGTCCGTCCTTGATGGCCTTCTTCAGTTTTTCGATTCCGTCGCGGCGGATGTTGCGGATGGCCACTTTGGTTTCCTCGCCTTCCTTGTTGCACTGCTTGGTGAGCTCGCGGCGGCGCTCTTCGGTGAGGGGCGGAATGCCGAGGCGGATGATTTCGCCGTTATTCTCGGGCATGATGCCTACATTGCTGTCAATAATGGCCTTTTCAATGGGACGGAACATATTCTTGTCCCAAGGCTTGATAGCGATAGTGCGGGCGTCAGGCGTAGTGATGGCTGACACGTTGTTGAGGGGCACCATCGTGCCGTAGGAGTTCACACGGATTTCGTCGAGGATGTGCACATTGGCTTTGCCGGCGCGGATATGGCCCAGCGTTTCGTCGAGATGCATCACGCTCATCTCCATTCTTTCCTCGCATTCGTTGAGGAGTTGTTTAGGGTCGGTCATATTCTTGAGGTTTTAGGTTATTAGTTTCTCTGGTTTTAAGGTTTTGAGGTTGGTTTGTCTTAATTTGCCGCAAAGATAGTAAGTTTTTTTGACAGAAGGTGCATCTTCTGCCGATTTTTTGCTAATTTTGCCGTGAAATAGTTCTGATATGCTTGCCGACGTAATTCTTCCACTGGCTTTGCACGGTGCTTTGACGTATCGTGTGCCCGATGACATGGCGCCCCGCATTAGGGTGGGCCAACTCGTCATCGTACCCGTCAAGCGCAAGCACTACACCGCCATCGTTCTTCGTACGTACGACGGTGCGGCCGACCCGAAACTGCGCGACGTGGCCGGCCTTGTAGAGCCCACGCCGCTCATTACGCCTGACCAGTTGCGGTTGTGGCGCTGGATGGCCCAGTATTATATGTGTACGCCCGGCGAGGTGGCCAAAGCGGCCCTGCCTGCGGGCTTCAAGGACGAGGAGAAGATGAGCCGCCGCGCGGCCAAGGTCGAGTCCGACGACCAGGCCTTGCTCTGCGCGCCCCTCAAGGCTCTCCCCGAGCAGTTGCGCCATCAGCTCTCGCCGGCCCAGCAGCGCGCCGCCGCCGAAATCACGGCTTTCTGGCAGGGGGAAGGCGAAGCCAGACGCAATGTCGTGTTGCTCCACGGCGTCACGTCGTCGGGCAAGACGGAAGTGTACGTACGCCTCATCCAGGAAGTGCTCTCGCGCGGCGAACAGGTGCTCTATCTCGTGCCAGAAATCGCCCTTACCACCCAACTCACCACGCGCCTGGGCAAAGTCTTTGGCCCGCAGATGGGTATCTGGCACAGCAAGTTCACGGACAAACAGCGCATGGACCTCTGGCGGCGCCAGCTCTCGCAGGAGGCCTACCCCCTCGTGCTGGGCGTGCGCTCCGCCGTGTTCCTTCCCTGGCAGCGCCTCGGCCTTATCATCGTGGACGAGGAGCACGAACAGAGCTATAAGCAGCAAGACCCCGCCCCGCGCTACCATGCCCGCGACGTGGCCACAGTCATAGGCCAACTCAGCGGTGCCCGCGTGCTCCTGGGCAGTGCTACACCGTCGCTGGAGACCTACACCCACGCGCAGAACGGCAAATACGGCTACGTGAGTCTCGGCGAGCGCTACGGCGGAGTGGAACTTCCGGAAATCGTCGTGGAGGACATGAAGGAACTGCGCCGTAAGCGGCTCCTCACCTCCCCCTTCTCGCCCCGCCTCACCGACGAGACGCGCACGGCTCTCTCCCGCGGCCAGCAGGCCATCTTCTTCCAGAACCGCCGCGGCTACTCCCCCGTCCTCACCTGCCGCACCTGCGGCTGGACGCCCCGCTGCACGAGATGCGACGTGAGCCTCACCTTGCACGGCCCCTCCAATGCCAACGGCAAGGGCGCTTACTCCCCTCCCTCTATGGGAGGGGCCGGGGGTGGGTCCTTAATTTGCCACTACTGCGGTGCCGTTTACCCCGTGCCGCCGCAGTGTCCGCAATGCGAGGACACCGAACTGCGCGACATAGGCTACGGCACGGAGAAGATTGAGGCGGCCGCCAAGGCCGTATTCGGCGAGGCGCGCATACAGCGCATGGATCTCGACACCACGCGCTCCCGCCGCTCCTACGAAGAAATCATCGAGGGATTCCAGGAGGGCAAGAAAAACCTGCTCATCGGCACGCAGATGGTGACGAAGGGGCTCGACTTCGGCCGCGTGCACGTCGTGGGCATCCTCTCTGCCGACCAGATGCTCACGCAGCCCGACTTCCGCGCCTACGAGCGGTCCTTCCAGATGCTTTCGCAGGTGGCCGGCCGTGCAGGTCGGCGCACGGGGCGCGGACTCGTCATCCTGCAGACGGCGCAGCCCCTTCTGCCCGTGGTGCAGCACATTGCCGCCGCCGACTACCCCGCTTTCTACTCCCAAGAGATGGAGGAGCGCCGCCTTTTCCGCTATCCGCCCTTCACGCGCGTAATATATATATATGTGAAGTCGCCCAAGGACCGCCTGGCCGAGGCTGCCGCCCGCGTGATGGCCGACCTCCTGCGCCCCCATCTTGCCCCCGATGACCTTCTCGGGCCCGAGCGTCCCTTTGTGGCGCGTGTGTCGCTGCAATACATCCGCCGCATTATGGTAAAGACCGCTGCCGACGCCCCGCCCGCCGATGTGCGCCGACTTCTGGAGGGTGCGCGCCGCTATATTCTCCAGCAGCCCGACCTGAAGAGCGTCAACATATACTTCGACGTGGACCCTGTGTGACGCAATACCTTTTCAGCATACGCGACACCTATCCTTGAGCATACCGCGTTTGTTTTCAATCATATGAGCCCCACACTCCGCCAGAATTGTGGGGCTCTCATCTTGACTTTCGCCGACACGGAAACATTTCAACAATTGTTGACATCAATTTTAACAATTGTTGAAATGCATTTTAACAACTGTTGAAAACAGTTTTAACAATTGTTGAAATGAAACTAAAAGGGGGATTACCAGGTAAAACGCATCAAATAGGTCGTTTTATACTTTTAGCACATTTCTTACCTCATGCGAAGAGGCTGGAAGCCTCTACTTTGAGTAACCCGGGACGAAGTCTCGGGTTTAACCTCACTTCTATTGGCCTGGCTGGAGGCCAGTACCTCAAAAAGGTTACAAGGTACTGGCTTCCAGCCAGCCTCCATGAGGGCAGATGAATGCCCGAGACTTCGTCCCGGGTTACTCGCCGCTCACTTCGTTCGCTGTGCTGGCTTCCAGCCAGTAGGCGCTATTTCACTTCTGGTGATTTGATGCGTTTTCCCTGAGGGCACAAGCACACCGAGATGCACTCACAAGCACGCCCAAGGGGACTTCCGCTTCTTCAGACCGCCCTTATACCGCATTTTGACGCATTCTCTGGACCATTTGGGACGGGAAAGGAAGAAAAGAAGGGAGAAAAGCGAAAAAACTTGCAGAAAATTTGGCAGTTACGCAAGATATTCGTACATTTGCAATCGTCCAGAGTGAGGGCGCTCCCCAGCGAGCCGCTCTCACTCTCATTTTAGACGCTATTTCATTAACATCCAAACGGAATGATTGAACAATCCAAAGTAAAAGAACTGGCCGAAAAATGGCTGGAAGACAAAGAGTATTTCCTGTGTGACCTAACCATCACCCCCGATGACCGCATCCTCGTGGAAATAGACCATCAGGACGGCGTATGGATTGAGGACTGCGTGGCCCTCTCGCGCTTCATCGAGGAAGGCCTCGACCGCGATGCCGAGGACTTCGAACTGGAAGTGGGCAGCGCCGGACTGGGACAACCCTTCAAGGTGCACCGCCAGTACGAGATACACAAGGGCGACACTGTGGAGACACAGCTGAAAGACGGCCATAAGTTCTGCGGCACGCTGACGGAGGTGGAGGAAGACACGTTCACCATCGTGTGCACCGAAAAGGTGAAGAACGAAGGCGACAAGCGACCCCATATGGAGGAAACGCCCCACACGGTGGCCTTTGCCGACGTGGCTTGGACGAAGTACCACATTGACTTCAAATAAAACAATAAAAATCAAAATAATGGCAAGAACAAAGACAGAAACAGCTACTATGCTGGAAACCTTCTCCGAGTTTAAGGAGACGAAAAACATCGATCGCGCCACCCTGCAGGGCGTGCTGGAAGAGAGCTTCCGCAACGTGATCGCTAAGATCTTCGGTACCGATGAGAACTTCGACGTCGTGGTGAACCCTGACAAGGGCGACTTTGAGATATGGCGCTCCCGCGAAGTGGTGGCCGACGAAGACCTCGTGGACGACAACAAGCAGATTGCCCTCTCCGTGGTTAATGCTGACGACGACGACTTCGAGGTGGGCGAAGACTACACCGAGAAGATTGAATTCGAGAAGTTCGGCCGCCGCGCCATCCTCACGCTGCGCCAGACCCTGGCCAGCAAGATTCTGGAACTGGAACACGACGCCCTGTATAACCAGTACAAGGAGCGCGAGGGCGACATCATCGCCGCCGAGGTGTATCAGACCTGGAAGAACGAGGCCCTGCTCATTGACGATGAGAACAACGAACTCCTCCTGCCGAAAAACCAGCAGATACCCCGCGACTTCTTCCACAAGGGTGACACCGTGCGCGCCATCATTGACCACGTGGACAACACGAACGGCAACCCCAAGATTTATCTCTCCCGCACGAGCAACCTCTTCCTGCAGCGTTTGCTGGAGCAGGAGATTCCCGAAATTGCCGACGGCATTATCCGTCTGCAGGCCGTGGCCCGTATCCCCGGCGAACGCGCCAAGGTGGCCGTGGAGAGCTTTGACGAGCGCGTAGATCCCGTCGGCGCTTGCGTAGGCGTGAAAGGCAGCCGCATACACGGCATCGTGAAGGAACTGCACAACGAAAACATCGACGTAATCAACTACTCGGCCAACAAGGCTATCTTTATCCAGCGCTCACTGGCCCCCGCCCGTATCCTCCGTATGGAACTGGACGAAGAGAACGCCCGCGCAGAGGTATATCTGGAGCCCGATCAGGTGAGCATGGCCATCGGTAAGGGCGGCATGAACATCAAGCTCGCCTCCATGCTGACAGGCTTCACCATTGACGTCTTCCGCGATATGCCGCAGAGTCAGGACGACATTGAGGATATCTATCTCGATGAGTTCAACGACGAGGTGGACCAGTGGGTTATCGACGCCATCAAGCAGGCCGGCTATGAGACCGCACGCGAAGTGCTGGCCGCCAAGCGCGAAGTGCTCGTGGAAAAAGCCGACCTGGAAGAAGACACCGTGGACAACTTCATTGAGGTGCTCAAGAAGGAATTTGAGGACGACGAGCCCCAAGCCGCTGAAAGCAATGAAGAAGAGGCCGCAGCAGAAGAGACTGCAGAAAGCGACCTTCAGAGTTAATAATTAAGCAAGGCAGGCCCGACGCCTGGCCATCAACATATATTCCCCTTTAACCTTAATTATTAATTCTAAAAAATACGACTAATGAGCATAAGATTAAGCAAAGCCTTTAAGGAATTCAATATCAGTCTCGACCGCGCCGTGGAGTTTCTCGCCAGCAAGGGCGTGGAAATCGAGAAAAACCCCAACACGAAAATAGAAGACGAGCACTACGCTCTGCTCGCTGCCGAATTCGGTGCCGACAAGCAGGCCAAGGAGGAAGCCGCCGAGATATTCGGCAGCCGCTCCAACGAGAAGCAACAGGCCAAGGAGGAGGCAGAAGCCGCGCGTAAGGCTGCCGAGGAAGAAGCCGCCCGCAAGGCCGCCGAAGAGGAGGCTGCGCGCAAGGCTGCCGAGGCCGAGGCTGCCCGCAAGGCCGCCGAGGAAGAAGCCGCTCGCAAAGCCGCAGAAGAAGAGGCCGCACGTCAGGCAGAAGAGGCTGCAAAAGCCGCCGCAGAGGCTGAAAAGAAGGCAGCAGAGGAGGCTAAAGCCCAGCAGGCTGAGCCTGCCGCTGAAGAAGCGCCCGCAGAGACCAAAGGCAAGAAGCGCAAGGCCACAGTGGAAGAGCGCGCAGCCGCCCTCCTCACTGAGAATGAGGACGGCACCGTGCGCCTGAAGTCCACGCCTGAGCTGACGGGTCCCAAAGTGCTCGGCACCATCGACCTCAGCGCCATCAACGACGCCACGCGCCCCAAGAAAAAGACAAAAGAAGAGAAGCGCAAGGAACGCGCTCAGCAAACGGCACAGCAGGAGGCCGGCAAGAAGAAACGCCAGCGCATTGACAAGACGCGCGTGGACATCAATGCCGAAGTGGGCAAGCAGAAGAGTGGCAATGCTGGGAAACAGCAGCCCGCCGACAACCGTCAGCAGCCCGCCGGCAAGAATAAGAAAAAGAAGAACCAGCCCCAGCCCGTACACCAGGAGATTAGCGACGAAGACGTAGCCAAGCAGGTGCGCGAGACGCTGGCCCGCCTCCAGAACAAGGGCGGCAACAAGGGCGCCAAGTACCGCCGCGACAAGCGCGACGCCGCCCGCGAAGCCCGCGAGGAGGAAATGATGGCCGAACAGGCTGAGAGCAAGGTGCTCAAACTGACGGAGTTCGTGACGGCTAACGAGCTCGCCACGATGATGAACATCCCCGTGACGCAGGTTATCAGCACCTGCTTCAGCGTGGGCATTATGGTCAGCATCAACCAGCGCATGGACGCCGAGACTATCGAGTTGGTGGCCTCCGAGTTCGGCTACACCACCGAGTTCGTCAGCGCCGACGTGCAGGAAGCCATCGCCGTGGAAGAGGATAGCCCCGAAGACCTCGTGGAGCGCGCCCCCATCGTCACCGTAATGGGCCACGTGGATCACGGTAAGACATCGCTGCTCGACCAAATCCGTAACGCCAACGTGATTGCCGGTGAGGCCGGTGGCATTACCCAGCACATCGGTGCCTATAACGTGACGCTGTCCAAGAGTGGCCGCCACATCACCTTCCTCGACACCCCCGGCCACGAGGCCTTCACCGCCATGCGTGCCCGTGGTGCTCAGGTGACAGACGTGGCCATCATCATCGTAGCCGCCGACGACGGCATCAAGCCCCAGACGAAGGAGGCTATCAGCCACGCCACCAACGCCAACGTTCCTATCGTCTTCGCCATCAACAAAATCGATAAGCCCGGCGCCAACCCCGACGCCGTGAAGACGGAACTCGCCGCCATGAACTACCTCGTGGAAGAATGGGGCGGCAAGTACCAGAGTCAGGACATCTCTGCCAAGAAGGGCACCGGCGTTTATGAGCTCCTCGAAAAGGTGCTCCTCGAAGCCGACATGCTGGAACTCAAAGCCAACCCGCAGCGTAAGGCCACCGGCACCATTATCGAGTCGTCGCTCGACAAGGGCCGCGGCTACGTGGCCACCGTGCTCGTCAGCAATGGTACGCTCCACCAGGGCGACGTCGTACTGGCCGGCACCAACTACGGCAAAGTGAAGGCTCTCTTCAACGAGCGCGGCCAGCGCATCAAGGAGTGCGGTCCCTCGCAGGCCGCCACTATCCTCGGCCTCAACGGTGCACCCCAGGCCGGCGACCAGCTCCACTGCCTCGACACCGAGCAGGAAGCCCGCGAAATAGCCAGCAAGCGCGAGCAACTGGCCCGCGAGCAGAGCCTCCGCACCCAGAAGACGCTGACGCTCGACGAGATTGGACGCCGCCTCAAACTGGGCGACTATCAGGAACTCAACATCATCGTCAAGGGCGACGTGGACGGCTCCGTAGAAGCTCTCTCCGACTCCTTCATCAAGCTCTCCACCGAGAACATTCAGGTGAATGTAATATATAAAGGTGTGGGCCAGATTAGCGAGAACGACGTCATGCTCGCCAAGGCTGCCAACGAAAACACCGCCAACGCCGTCATCGTGGGCTTCCAGGTGCGTCCCTCCAAGCAGGCCCGCGCCCTGGCCGACCAGGAAGGCGTGGAAATTCGCCAGTACAGCGTCATCTACGACGCCATCGAGGACGTGAAGGAAGCCATGGAAGGCATGCTCAAGCCTATCCTCAAGGAAGAAGTTACCGCCAACGTTGAAGTCCGCATGGTGTACAACATCTCCAAGGTGGGACAGGTGGCCGGCGCCTACGTCATCGACGGCAAGGTAACGCGCACCGACAAGGCCCGCCTCATCCGCGACGGTATCGTTGTCTTCACCGGCCCCATCGCTGCCCTCAAGCGCTTCAAGGACGACGTGAAGGAAGTCTCCACCAACTTCGAGTGCGGCATCTCCCTCCAGGGCTGCAACGACATCAAGGAAGGCGACCTCATCGAGACCTTCCACGAGATCGAAATCAAACAGAAACTGTAAAACTCCTTCAGGCCGCAGCAGTTCCCTCCTCTATGGGAATCACTGCGGCCTGAAAACTCCTATGAATAACAACGACAACACAACAAATAGCCCCCTCTGTCCGCAGGCTCTCCCCAAGGGGAAGACGGCTGAAGACCAGAGGGGGTATTTTCCTGCCCGCCACGTCCTTCTTCCCGAGGGCTACGACGGCCGCACCTGCACCTTCTATCTCGCTCTGGAGGAATACGTAGCCCAGCACCTCCCCGCCTACGATGCCGACGGCCGGCCCGAGGCTTACTTCTTTACCTGGCGCCTCCCAGCCACCGTAGTGATGGGCCGCAACCAAGTGGCTCACCAGGAGATTGACTTGGACTTCTGCCGCCGCGAGCATATTGACATCACGCGGCGCAAGAGCGGCGGCGGTGCCGTGTTTGCCGACCCCGACAACCTCATGCTCTCCCTCATCACGCCCGGCGCTGATGTGGAGACCACCTTCCAGACCTACGCCCACGCCGTCAGCGAGGCCCTGCGCACCCTCGGTGCTCCCACCACCGTCAGCGGCCGCAACGACATCGTGCTCGACCCGCTCACTCTCCCCGACGGCACCCAGATTCCCGGCGGCAAGGTCTGCGGCAACGCCTTCTATCACCTCGCCGACCGCAACATCGTCCACGGCACGATGCTCTACGACACCAACCCGCGCCTTATGCAGGGCGCACTCCACCCCGACGTCAGCAAACTCCGCAGCGCCGGCGTCAAGAGTGTCCGTTCCCGCGTGGCGCTCCTCAAGGACTATATCCCCATCGGCCCCGAAAAGCTCCGCAGCAGCCTCATCCCCCTCCTCACCGACCGCTGCGTGGCCCTCACGCCCGCCGACCTCGCCGTGGTGGAGGAATTGGAGAAGGAATACCGCACCGACGAATTCCTCTACGGCAGCAGCGCCACCACCGACGTCACCCTCGGCGGCCGTATCAAGGGCGTGGGCTCGCTGATGCTCCACTTCGACCTCAAGGGCTCCCTTGTCCGCAACGTTACTCTCTCGGGCGACTACTTCGAACTCGCCGGCCGTGCCTCCGAGGCCTTCTCCCGCGCCTTCACCGGCTGCCGCTTCACCCCCGAGGCCCTCACCGCCGCCGTCAATGCCCACCACCCCGAGCACGAAGTCCGCAACCTCACCGCCGAATCCCTTATCGTCCTTCTCACTGAGCGGCAAGCCCCAACCCCTTGACCCCTGACCCATTACCCATGACCCAATCCCCTCGTCTCTCCTCCCTTGATGCCCTCCGCGGCCTCACGCTCTTTTTCCTCGTGGGCCTCGGGCCGGTCGTCACGACCTTCTGCGAAGGCGTGCCCGACGCGGCTTCCAACGGCTTCATCTCCATCCTTGCCATGAAGCACCTCGGCATCTTCATCCGTCTCTAACTCATAACCCATTACCCCTGACACAATACTCAACCATGTGGTTCCTTAATCTCATTACCCAGCCTGGCGTGGCCCACAACCTTCTTCTTCTGGCCGCCATCATCGCAATTGGTCTGACGTTCTCCCGCATCAAGATTGCCGGCGTGTCGCTCGGCGTGACGTGGGTACTCTTCGCCGGCATCGTGGCCAGCCATTTCGGCCTCGTGCTCGACGACACCACCTCACAGTTTGTCAAGAACTTCGGCCTTATCCTCTTCATCTACAGCATCGGCCTGCAGGTGGGCCCGAGTTTCTTCTCCTCGTTCCGCAAGGGCGGCGTGGTGCTCAACTCGCTCTCCATCCTCATCATTCTCCTCGGCACGCTCACGGCCTACGCCATCAGCCTCATCACCGGCGAGAGCCTCCTCTCCATGGTCGGCGTGCTCTGCGGTGCCGTCACCAACACCCCCGCCCTCGGCGCGGCGCAGCAGACCTTCTCGGACATGAACGACGGAGCCACCAACCCCATCTTCGCCCAGGGCTATGCCGTCTGCTACCCCCTCGGCGTGGTGGGCGTCATCCTCGCCATCATCGCACTGCGCTACATCTTCCGCGTGCGCTTTGAAGACGAAACCGCTATCTACAACCGCAACACGCGCCGCGAGTCAGAACTCATCTACACCGCCACCCTCTGCGTGGAGAACCAGGCCATCGTGGGCCATACCATCGGCCAGGTCCGCGAACTCCTCTCCCGCGACATCGTCATCACCCGCCTCAAGCACCCGGGCTCCGAGGATATCCTCCTCGTCAAGTCCGAATCCACCCTCCAGATGGGCGACCGCCTCTTCATCGTGGGCCACGAGGACGACATCGAGGCCTACGCCATGCTCATCGGCAGCAAAGTCAGCGGCATGGACGAAGAGCAATGGGACAAGGAGGCCCACAACAACCTCGTCTCCGTTCGCGTTGTCGTCACCAACGGCAAACTCCAAGGCAAGCGCCTCAGCGACCTCGACCTTCGCAGCACCTTCCACGTCACCTTCACCCGCGTCAACCGCGCCGGCATCGACCTCATCGCCAACCCCTCCCTCATCCTTCAGGTGGGCGACCGCGTCACCGTAGTAGGCTCCGCAGAGAATGTGGAGCGCCTCAGCCAGTTCCTCGGCAACACCGTGGGCCGTCTCGACCAGCCTCAACTCTTCTCCACCTTCCTCGGCATAGCCCTCGGCGTCATTTTCGGCTCCCTGCCCATCGCCATCCCCGGCATCCCCGTCCCCGTGAAACTCGGTCTCGCCGGCGGACCGCTCCTCGTGTCCATACTCCTCTCCTGCTACGGCCCCAAATACCACCTCATCACCTACACCACAAACTCCGCCAAGCTCCTCATGCGCGAGATAGGCATCTCCATGTTCATGGCCGCCGTAGGCCTCTCCGCTGGCGTAGGATTCATCGACACGCTCACCCATGGCGGCTACCTCTGGGTACTCTACGGTTTCATCATCACCATCCTTCCCCTACTCATCGTAGGTCCCATCGCCCGCATCTTCGCCCATCGCTCCTATTTCACCATAGCCGGCCTCCTCAGCGGCGCCATGGCCAGTCCCGCAGCCCTCGCCTACTCCAACAGCCTCTCCGACAACGACCAGGCCTCCGTGGCCTATTCCACCGTATATCCCGTCACCATGTTCCTCCGCGTACTGCTCGCACAGATACTCGTGCTCATGGCACTCTGAACACCCTCTCACACCTCTATACAGCGAGCGCCGACTGGGCTATTATGCCCGTCGGCGCTCGTATTGTTTCCTTCCGCTTGAAAATGATTGGTATCCGCCAACAATAGGGCACCAACGATTAAACATATCGCGCCTGCGATTGTTTTTTCTCCCCATTCCGTTGTCGTGCCACCCAGGTGGCAGGAACGTGTCACCCGGGTGACAGGATTGTGTCACCAAGGTGACAGGATTGTGCCACCTGGGTGACACAACAACCGAATCAACGCAAAAAGCGTGCCAATGGGAGAGATTGTCCGGCAAGAGGGTTGAATCAGGGGGGCTGACCCCTTGATTCAGGACGCAGCCCCCGTAGGCTTGGTGGCCTGCGGGGGCTGCGGAATATAGATAGGGGGGAAGAGGCGCGAAGCGGGGAATTACTTCACCTCAAAGCACTTGACGCGGGTGCCGTCGTAGCCTACGGCCATGATGTACTTGGAGCCGGAGGGGAAGAGGCAGACGGTCTTGGTGCTCTTCTGCTGGGCGTCGCCCAGGCCGTACATGGAGATGGCGGTCATCTCGCCGTCGGCATTGTAGGTCTCGAAACCTACTACGCCGGGCCACTTGGAGTGGGTGACGGTCACCTTCGTGCCGTTGCGCGTGCAGCCGGTGCCTACCGTGACAGAGGTGTCGAGGCGCACTTCGTCCTTAAAGTTCTTGAGGTTGTAGGCGTTAATGTAATTGAGGGCCTCGGGGATGGGAGCGTAGTTCTTGGCCTCGATTTCAGCCTTGAGGTCGGCAATTTGCTTCTCGGTGATGGTGAGCCATCCGCGGGCGTAGTCCTCAATGTAGGCGTTGATGGGGCGCAGCATGCCGGCCTTCTCGAAGAAGGGGAGGAAGTTTATCTTCGTGGAGTCGCAGAAGTTGCGCATGAAGTTGAGCTGCTGCTGTCCGCAGGAGAGGTTGGTGGAAGTACCGGCGAGGTTGCGGTAGCCCTGGATGACCTTGCCGTAGGCATTGGGGGACTTCTCGCAGTCCTGCGTCCAGAGGTTGAGCTGGTAGAGGGGCACTACTTTCACGAAGTGGTCGTAGTTGCGCGAGCCGTTCTGGCCGTCGGCAGCGGCGCCGTGGTAGTCGGGGCCGTCCTGCAACTGCCAGCACACGCCCTTGCGCACGCCTTCCTCGAGATAGGTCTCGAAGCGGCCGCCGCGGGTGCCGCGGTAGTCGTCGATGCCGGTAACTTCGTCCTCAAGGCGGTGGTAGCCCTTGCCGACCTTGTGCTCTACCCACGAGGCGTAGATATTGTTGGTGGTCTCACCGCAACCGCTCCACTTGAAGCCGTTGTTGATCTGGTTGTTGTGGCCGAGTTCGTGGGCAATGCCCCAGTAGCCGAAGTTGTCGGGGTTGCACCATTCGCCGAGAGAGCCGAAGGCGGCATAGGCACCCTCGGTTGAGGCGAACATACCGCTGGCAGCGGGACGGGCGAACTGGCGGTTCTTGGGTTCTTCGGTGAAGCCGGGGAGGCCCTGCACGAGACCCATCACCTCACGCTCGCGATAGACGACGTTGTCGTAGATGGTGGCGAGTTCCACGCCCTTCTTGGGGCAGCTCTTCTTGAGCGTTTCGAGCGGCATGGCCACCTGCAGGCGCTGGGAGCGGATGTCGATGACGTCGCTGACGGCGTTGGCGAGGAGGTTCTGCCAGTCGGTGTTGGTGTCGCCGCGCTGGAGGTCGAAGTAGCCGTTGACGGTGCCCATGGCGAAGTGTACGCGGACGTTGGGGAGCGTCTTCCACTGCTCGCTGTAGTAGGAGATGTAGCTGTTGCCGCGCGACTGGGCGGTGATGATGTTGAGGCCGTTCTTCAGGGGGTAGGAGGAAGAGGTCTGGAAGTCATCGCCCTCGCCGAAACAGTAAATCTTGAGGGAGGGAGCCACGGTGGTGATGCCCTCTACGAAGACGGCCACGGTCTGGCCCTTCTCGAAGTAGATGCCGGTGGGGTTCTCGTAGGCGCAGTAGGGGTTGGACGTCTTCAGGCGCTCACGAAGACGGTTGATGTCGTCGTAGGGTTCGTAGGTGCCGACGCGGTACTTGGTGTCGTACTGGCCGGAGAGCATGTAATGAACGAGCTGCTTGACGAAGGGGTGCTGTATCTTCGCAGCATCGTCGGCGGTGATGCCGGGGCGGAGCTTGGTGCAGAGCTGGTCGGCGAAGTACTCGTTGATGAGGCTCTGGAGCGTGCCGTCCTTATGGTAGAAGGCCATCTCGGCGCAGGAGGCGTAATTGTTCTGGCCGCTCTTGACGGTGATGGTGACGGTGGTGACATCGTCCACGCCGGTCTCGCCGAAATCAACCTGCGAACTGGAGCCGCTGCCCTCGAAGGAGAAATTGCCGAGGGTGGTGGTGCCGGAGGAGGTGGTGTAGGCGACGGTGATGTCGCGGAAGTTACCGTTGTTGTTGCCGTCCTGACGGGGCGTATAGACCATATAGTCGAGGTGCTCCGGCTCGCTGAACTTGTAGGTCAGCGTGATGGGGAACTTCGTGGAAGAGGAACTCCAGGGGGAGTGCCAGAGGGTCGTAGTCTTGCCGTCGATGGTGTTGGAGAGGGGCTCGCCGTTCTCATACTGCGAGGCAGTGGCAGTCTTGACGACAATCTTGTGGTCGCCCTCAAGAGTGGCTGCGGCGGAGTTGGCCTTCTGGTTGATGACGAACTTGCGGACGCAGGTGCCGTCCTCGCTGGTGAGTTTCATGAAGCCCTGGCGGTCTGTGGGGAGGAAGTGGTAGTCGCCACGCAAGAGGAGGCCGTACTTGTCCTGCTCCACATGGAGCCAGTCGGCGGCGGTGGAGGAGGTGAAAGTGCAGTTGGCCATCACACCGAGGCGCGCGGGGTTGCCGTCGCCGTCGATGTTGAGCGTGTCGTGGGTGATGAGTATTTGCTGGCCCTTGAGGGGGTCGGTGGTCATAGGAAGCTGGGCCCGCAGGATGGAGGGGGCGAAGAGCGCAACGGTGAGCGCGAAAAGAATACTTCTAACTTTCATAGTGCGGGATTATTTAAGAATTTTACGACCATTGTGGATGTAAAGACCCGAGGACTTCGGGCTGACGCCCAAAGCACTGGAACTGATGCAACGACCCTGAAGGTCGTAGATGTTTCCTTGCAAGGAGCCCTCTTTAAGGGGGTTGGGGGTCTCTATGCCGGTGGCATCAGCCACGAAACTTACGGGGCGGGTAGTGAGGACTACGTCGGGATAGTAGCGGCTGGAACCCTTGATAACTACCTCGCGGTTCTCCTTGAGGAATTTGTAGGTGTAGCTTGACTTGGAGAAGTCCTCGCCGCTGACGAGTTCATGGCCGTCGGAGGCGATGAAGGAGAGTTCCTCGCTGAGGGCGGCGTTCCATGCGTTGTAGCGGAAGAGGTCGCTAGAATCATATGCCTCGTTCAGGAGTTTGTAGTCGAAAGCGTGGAAGGGACGCTGGGGAACTACCACGGCGGCTACGGAGTACTTCTCGGTGGAAGTGTTGTAGATGGTGGGGAAGGAATTGAACCAAAGTGCGTTGTTGTGGGCGTAGAAGTCGGTGAGGGTCTTCTTGCTGGCACTGGAAGCGTTCAACTTGATAAGCGAGTAGTCGTTGTTGTCCGCAGCGAGGGTGATGAGGCCCTTGGCCGTGGAGAGGTCGAGGGTGCCGGAGAGTTGGTTGTCGTTTACCCAGACGTGGCGCAACTCATCGCTGGCAAGCGTGAGGCTCTCGAGGGCGTTGCCGCTGACAACGAGGTTGTTGAGCTGGCGCTGCTTGGAGAGGTCGAGCTCGGTGAGGGCGTTGTCGGGAAGCCAGAGCACCTGGAGCTTGGTGAGGGAGGCGAGGCCCGTGATGGCGGTGATGCCGCTGGCGGGGCAGACGATGGCAGTGACGTCGCCATCGGCCACCTTGACGGTGAGTTTGGAGCCGGGGGCCGTAGCGGTGTAGACGGTGCCGGGGGCGAGGGTGGCGGTGGTGCCGTCGTCCCAGGAGAGGTCGGCCGTGATGCCGTCGTTCAGCCAGAGCGTGAAGGGCGAGCCCTTCGTCGTGGAGAGCGAGAACGACGTGGCAGCCACGGCGCTCATCACCACGCAGAGAAGCATGGTGATGAGAGCGGAGAGGCGTTTGTTTTGTTGAGTCATAATAGTTATTTACTTACTTTGTTTAGTTTTTTGATAATGCTGAAGATGAAGAGGGCGGAGAGGAGGCAGATGCCGGCGAGCACGGCCCAGATGTAGGGGAGTTTCCAGTTGGCGTCCCAGAGATAGCCGGGGATGGCAACGAGTTTGTTGCCGATGGCGGTGGCAGCAAACCAGAGGCCCATCATGAGGCCGGCGTACTTGGGAGGAGCCACCTTGCTGACGAAGGAGATGCCGATGGGAGAGAGGAGGAGTTCGGCGAAGGTGAGCACGAGGTAGGTGCTTACGAGCCAGTTGGCGCTGACGCGGGCTGCATCGGCACCGGCGGCTACCTGCTGTTCGGGAGCGAAGAGACCGGCGGAAGCCACCATCATGAGGCAGTAGGCGGCGGCAGCCACGAGCATGCCGAGACCTATCTTGCAGGGACTGGTGGGTTCCTTACCTTTCTTGCCGAGCCATCCGAAGAGGGCCACGCTGACGGGAGTGAGCATCACGACGAAGCAGGGGTTGAACTGCTGGAAGATAGGAGCTTCGATGCCGAGGGCGGCGGCGTTGGAATACTGCCAGATGAGATAGGCAGCGGCAACGGCGATGATGCCGAAGCTGATGCCGCGGCCCTTCATGGTCTTGCTCTGGAATATGCCGAAGAGAGCATATACGATAAAGATGGCGGCCACGAGGTTGGTGACGTCAAACATCATAGACTGGAGGCCGTCAGCGGAGGTCTGCACATAGTCGCGGGCAAAGAAGGTGAGGGTGAGGCCGTTCTGATGGAAAGCCATCCAGAAGAAGATAACCACGGCAAAGACAAGGCAGAGGCAAACGATGCGCTCCTTCGTCTCGGCAGGGGAGAGTTCGTCGGTCTTTTTCTCTCCTTCGCCAACGGCGGCGTCCTTCTTCTTATCGGCGAGGACGTGGCTGAACGTGCTGCGGAAAGCATAGTAGATGGCAATGCTGACAATGAGCGAGAGGCAGGCTACGGCAAAGGCGAAGTGGTAGCTATCGGCCTTGCTTACGCCGAGGCTATTCTGTGCCCAAGCCATGATGGCGATGGCGGCGGTGGGGGCAAACATGGCACCAATGTTGATGGCCATGTAGAAAAGGGAGAAACCGGCGTCGCGCTTGTCGGCATATTCGGGAGCATCGTAAAGGCGGCCTACCATAACCTGGAGGTTGCCCTTGAAGAGACCGGTGCCGAGGCTGACGAGGATAAGGGCGGCACCCATTGCGGCGATAGCCACCCAGTTACCTCCAAGAGGCACGGCGAGGAGCAGATAGCCAAGGAACATGATGATGATGCCCGTGGTGACCATCTTGCCGAAGCCGAAGCGGTCGGCAGCGATACCGCCGATGACGGGGAGGAAATAGACGAGCATCAGGAAATCGGAATAGATTTCGGAGGATACGCCCGGAGTGAAACCGAAGTTTTCACCGAGGAAGAGTGCGAAGACGGCGAGCATGGTGTAATAACCAAAGCGTTCGCCGGTGTTGGCCAGGGCAAGAGACCATAGGCCTTTCGGTTGTCCTTCAAACATTGTTTTAGAGGTGCCTCACCCCGTCAAAGCGTCTTCGGAGCTATGCCAGGATTAAGGACTTTGTTAAGGGTTAGTAATATAGTGATTTGAGTTGTTGCAGAGATTATGGATTTTCTAGATTTTCTAGACGTTCTAGATATTCTAGATTTTCTGGTTATTCCAGCACTTCCTTGAGGAACCGGGCGGTGTAGCCCTTGCCCTTCTTGACGATTTGCTCGGGCGTGCCGGTGGCAATGATTTGTCCGCCGCCGCGGCCGCCCTCGGGACCCATGTCAATGACGTGGTCGGCCATTTTGATGACGTCGAGGTTGTGTTCTATGACGATGACGGTGTTGCCTTTCGCCACGAGGCGGTCAAGCACGCCCATCAGCACGCGGATGTCCTCGAAGTGGAGGCCGGTGGTGGGCTCGTCTAATATATATAAGGTGCGGCCGGTGTCGCGCTTGGAAAGTTCGGTGGCGAGCTTCACGCGCTGGCTCTCGCCGCCGCTGAGGGTGGTGGAGGACTGCCCGAGTTTGATATAGCCGAGGCCCACGTCCTGCAGCACCTTTATCTTTTGAAGGATATGGGGCACGGCCTCAAAGAACTCGCAGGCTTGGTTGATGGTCATGTCCAGCACGTCGCTGATGCTCTTGCCCTTGAAGCGCACCTCCAGCGTCTCGTGGCTGTAGCGGCGACCGTGGCAGGCCTCGCAGGGCACGTAAACGTCGGGGAGGAAGTTCATCTCAATGGTCTTGTAGCCGTTGCCCTTGCATACTTCGCAGCGGCCGCCCTTCACGTTGAAGGAGAAGCGCCCGGCCTTGTAGCCGCGGGCCTTGGCCTCGGGCAGACCGACGAAGAGGGTGCGGATGTCGGCGAAGACGCCGGTGTAGGTGGCGGGGTTGCTGCGCGGCGTGCGGCCTATGGGGCTCTGGTCCACGGCCACCACCTTGTCGAGGTATTCAAGGCCCTCTATCTTCTTGTAGGGCAAGGGCTCGCGGAGGCTGCGGTAGAAGTGCTGCGAGAGGATGGGCAGAAGCGTGTCGTTGATGAGCGTGCTCTTGCCGCTGCCGCTGACACCGGTCACGCAGATAAGCGTGCCGAGGGGCAGGGAGACGCTCACGCCTTGCAGGTTGTTGCCGCTGGCGCCACGGAGGGTGAGAGTCTGGCCGTTGCCTGTGCGACGCTGGGCAGGGACTTCTATGGTGCGGCGACCGGTGAGGTAGTCGGCCGTGAGGGTTTCGCTCTGGAGCATCTCGGCAGGCGTGCCCTGGAAGACCACTTCCCCACCCTTGCGACCGGCACGCGGACCGATATCCACCACATAGTCGGCGGAAAGCATCATGTCGCGGTCGTGCTCAACGACGATGACGGTATTGCCGGTGTCGCGCAGGCTCTTAAGGGAGTTTATGAGACGCACGTTGTCGCGCTGGTGCAGACCGATGCTGGGCTCGTCGAGGATGTAGAGCACGTTGACGAGTTGCGAGCCTATCTGCGTGGCGAGGCGTATGCGCTGGCTCTCGCCGCCGCTGAGGGTGGTCATGCTGCGGGAGAGCGACATATAATCGAGGCCCACGTCCAAGAGGAAACGGAGGCGCGTGCGGATTTCCTTGAGTATCTCGGCGGCGATGGCGGCTTGCTTGCCGGAGCAGCGGGCAGGAGCCTCCTCCACCCAGTCGTAGAGTTCCTGGAGGTCCATGCACGAGAGTTCGTAAATGTTTTTTTCGAGGAAGCGATAGCTGAGGGCCTCGCGGCTGAGGCGGGCACCGTGACAGCAGGGACACTCCTGCACGGTATTGAACTGGTCGGCCCACTTCTTTGCGGCGGCCGTCTGTTCCACGTCGGCCAACTGTTGAATATAGACGGCGAGGCCCTGGTAGCCGATATAGTCGTCGGCCGAGCCGTTGATGAGTTCATCTACGGCCTCGTCGGGGAGTTCGTCCACGGGCGTGTCAAGTGTGCAGTCGTATTGCTTCAGCACGTCCTTGATGCGGGCGAAGATGTTGAGGTCGCGGTACTTGCCCAAGGGCAGGAAGGCTCCCTCGGCAATGCTCTTGCTGGGCTCGGGGCACACCTTCTCGCGGTCGATTTCCACCACGTAGCCCAGTCCCTTGCACTTGGGGCAGGCACCCTGCATGGAGTTGAAAGAGAAGTTGTGGGGCGCCGGCTCGCGGTAGGAGATGCCGCTGACGGGGTCCATCAGACTGCGGCTAAAATAGCGCACGCTCTTGTCGTCGGCATTGTAAACGAGCAGGAGGCCTTCGCCGAGTTCCAGCGTCTTGCCCACACTCTTGCGGAGACGCTCCTCATCCTTTTGCTGCACGCAGAGACGGTCAACGACGACCTCAATGTCGTGGTTCTTATAGCGGTCCACGCGCATCCCGGGGATTATCTCGCGGATGTCGCCATCGACACGCACGTGGAGATAGCCTTTCTTGCGGGTGTTTTCAAAGAGTTCGCGATAGTGGCCCTTGCGGGAACGCACGAGGGGCGCGAGGAGGTAGATGCGCTGGCCGGCATACTGGGAGAGTATCATCTCCACGATTTGCGTCTCGGTGAACTTCACCATCCGCTCGCCCGTCTCGTAACTGTAGGCATCGGCGGCGCGGGCGAAGAGGAGGCGCAGGAAGTCGTAGATTTCCGTGACGGTCCCCACGGTGGAGCGCGGGTTCTTGTTGGTAGTCTTCTGCTCGATGGAGATGACGGGCGAGAGACCCGTTATCTTGTCCACGTCGGGACGCTCCAAATGGTCGAGGAAGTTGCGGGCGTAGGCTGAGAAGGTCTCTATGTAGCGCCGCTGTCCCTCGGCATAGATGGTATCAAAGGCCAGCGATGACTTTCCCGAACCGCTCAATCCCGTAATGACGTTGAGGGCATAGCGCGGCAGCTTCACGTCCACATTCTTCAGGTTGTGAACGCGAGCACCATAGACAAGGAGACCTTCCCCCTGCCTGCAAGGGAGGGGAGTAGATACTTCTGTATGTTCGCTTGCCTTCTTGGCCATTATTCTATATTTTTCTCACTATGCTATTCCTGTAATCGCTCAATTCTATATACTCCCCGCCCTTTAAGGGAGGGGTTGGGGGGAGGGTCCTATTCCACATCCTCCCTATACCCTGTCAGCACAGAAATAGTCTTGCGGATATTGTACTTCCTGCCGTCGGCACCGCGGGCCTTCACCACGAGATAGTAGGCGCCGTCGGGGCATTTCCGGCCGTGGTCGGTGCCGTCCCAGCCAGCCTCCTTGGTCTTCCAGTCCGTCCACGAGTAGATCTTACGGCCCGAACGTGTAAACACGGCGGCCTCAAACTCCACAATGCTCTTGCTGTTGGCAGCCTTGGCATTGAGGTAGTCGTTCGTGCCGTCGCCGTTGGGCGAGAAGGCGTTGGGGAATTCCAGGTTACTGTCGGAGATGCTCACGGAGAAGGGGTTGTCCATCAAGGGGCCCATGCGCACGATATGTTCCGTGTCGGAGTCCTTGGCGTCCTCGCGGTCATAGACAATGGTGTCGCCGTTCTGCACGAAGGTAACGTAGAGGTCTATTTCCCACGTGCCGCGTTTGAGGAAAGTGTAGTCAAGGTCGGCATCGGTGCGCACGAGGATGGGTTCCGCCACGTCTTGCTGACAGATGCGCCACTCATAAAGCGCCGTCCACCCCTTGGTGTCGGCATTTGCCTCAAAGCGCACGCTCAACGGTGCTTCGTATTCTTCACCACGCAGTTCGCCGGCATGGTCCTCTGGAGCCGTAATCGTGGCGGTAGGGGCTGCCGTGGGGTAGTCGTCATCGGCCTGTGCCGGGATGAAACCCAGCAGGAGGCAAGGTAATATTAATAATTTCTTCATATATATTATTGTTTTATCCTTTGGGCTGAAAGCCCTTAATTGTATAGCCTAGGGCAGAGTGACCGAAGGGAACGTCGCCCTAGGGTCGCAGGTGCGACTACCAAGTTTGCCGCAACGCGGCTTTATTATGTCGGGGCAACGCCCCAACTCTCTGGCCGAACATGCCGTTCTAATCACAAAGAACGTACTGCTCGTCATATTCTACTCCATAGGCCTGGAGCCATTGAAGATACTCTTCGCGGAAGGTCGTTTTCTTATGATGATCTTCCTGATTGTTAATATAGGTCTCTGTGTCTGCCAAGCGTGACTGACTAACGGAGAATGCTGCATATCCTCTTTGCCAAGCGAAGGCGCGATAGCAACTGTCTTTCGTCTTTATCCACTTGCTGCTGCTACGCTTTATCTCCTCTGCAAAATCCGACAAAGACATCTGGCGTGGTAAGGTGCATAGCATGTGAATATGGTCTGGCTCGCCGCCTACTCTCACAACGAGACTGTTTTGAGCTCGCGCAATACCGGCGATGTAATGCCACAACTCTCCGAGATGATTGCGTTTTATTGTTGTTTCCTTGACGTGGAAAATGAAATGGATATATATTTGGGAAAGGGATTGAGCCATATTTTTTAAGTAGTTTTTCCAGTGAGTTGCCGCGTTGCGGCGATTGTATTATGCGGCGTTGCCGCGTACTTGCTTGTCTCACATACGACCTAGGGCGGCGTTCCCTTCGGTCACTCTGCCCTAGGCTGGACAATTACGGGCTTTCAGCCCTTTACCTAGAGTGGCAGCATCGCACTTATCGTTCCCCGTTTTCCAATTTTATGGGCGTTCTGCCCAATGTCTCTTTGGACAAACGCATTTGGCCTTTTTTCCCGTCCGAAACACGCCTATTTCTTCAACACCTTCTTGCCGCCTTGCAGGTAGAGGCCGGCGGCACTGGGGGCAGCGAGTTGCACGGGGCGGCCCTGAAGGTCGTAGACTGTCGGCTGTTGTCCGTTGTCCGTTGTCTGCACGGCGTCTATTCCCGTGGGGTCAATGTACAGGTCGGACTTGATTCGCGTGATGTTCCACACGGAGGCACCCCAGTCCCTGGGCTGCAGCACGAGGCTGGAGGCGCTGTTGGGATTAGTGTACCACGAGTACTTGCCCGTCTTGTCAAGGATGGCAATGGCGGTGTTGCCCTGGTCGGTGGTGACTTCCTGCAGCGTCCAGCCGTACTTGCCGTTGGCCGTGTTGAAGAGCGTGGTGTTCTTCAGGGCTGTACCGCCGGCACTAGCCGTCACATACACGCTGCGTTCCTTCTCCTTGTTGCGGATATACATCGTGCCGTCGGCCTGTTTGATGAAGTGCCAGCGGGCGGCGTCGCTGGCGTAGGAGGAGGCCACGGTCATGTTATTGCCGCTGACGGCGGCGTAGTTTCCATTGAAGTAGCCGTTTTCAATGTAGTAGTAATGGTCCTCGTCAATGCTTTCCAGCAAGCCGATGCGGGGATATTCCATATATTTCTCCAGCATGTCGGCATACTTCCGGTATTCTTCCTCGCTTACCACGCCGCCTTGTTCCACGCGCTCTTCCACGGCGCTGATTACCTCGTCGAGACAGGCGATGCCGTCGGCCGTGGCGTAGCCGTAGGTATCTTCCTGCCAGTTGGCGCGCTCCTGACGGGCCATGCGCAGCAGGCCTTGCAGTTGCACGGTGAAGTCGGTCACCTCCGTCAGGCGCCAGGTGCCGGGGTACATCAGGCGAACGTCGGTGTCGTCCTCGGCGCGGCCCGTACTCTTGGCGTAGAGCACCTTGCCGCCGCCCTCGATGAGCAATGCGCCGGGTATGTAGTCGTATTTCGTAGCCTCCGTGCTGCGGCGCAGCGTCAGTGTCTCACTGCCGCCCACCACGAGGGGCTTGCCGTCCAGCAGACTGACGAAGCGGTAGCCACCGTCCGCGCCCTTCTCGCAGCGCCACAGTTCGCGCGGCTCTTGCTGCGGGGTGTAGTGGAAGCAGAGGTGGTCAATGTCGCGATAGAGGGTGCTGCCCTCGTAGCGCGCTTTATAATAAGTGGAGGCGCTCTTTATCTGATAGGTTTTGCCGTTCTCGGGCATCGTCAGGACTGCGCCCTTAAACTGCTCCACGGCTGCCTTCAGGGCCTCGGCATCTTCTGCCGTCCCTACGGCATCCAGGGCTCCCTGCAGGGCGGTATAGGCCTCCTTACTGGCATAGCCCACGCGCCCGGCCTCGCCTTGGCTTTCCAGCAGGCGACGGGCCTCGGTCTGCTGCTGTTCGAGCGGACTGAGCGCGGGCTGGTCGATATAGTGCTTGCCATAGGCCACACCGAACTCATCGAGTATCGCGGCGTGGCTCTGCAGCCTCTTGCGGAAGTTCTCCCAGTGGCGGCGGTCATACTCCATCCACCCCACCTCGGCCAGGGCCAGCATACGCGGGAAGTACTGGTACTGCATCTGCTCGTCGCTCCCCAGGCTCTCGGCCCAGAGGTTGGCCTGCGGGCCCCAGCACATATCCTCCTTGCCCTGCAGCGTGGCCACGGGATTGACGGCATACACCTTGTCGATGCTGTTCACCTCCTTGTCGCCGTAGCCGCCCTGGTACACTTCGTCCACCTCGGCCTGCTCCACAGTGCACTGCATCAGGTCAAAGTAGCACGGACGGCTCGGCACATAGATACATTTCAAACCCTTCGCGGCAGCGTTGGCGGCATACTGCGTGCCGCGCCACACCATCATGATGGGCTTCACCGTATATTCCGGTTTCCAGCGGTCTATGAGTTCGTCCCACGCGATGACTTCCTTGCCGTAATTGTCCCGCAGCCACGAGCCGAGGGTTTCCAGGAGCCACGGCTGCAGGTCATTCACGTCCTTCAGCCCTTCCTCCTTTATGCGGCGCTGACAGTCGGCGTTGTTCACCCACGCGGTCGTGGGGCACTCGTCGCCGCCCAGATGCATATACTTCGACGGGAACGTCTCGGCCAGATGGCCCAGCACGCATTTCAGGAAGTCGATGACCTTGTCGCTGCCCACGTTGAGCACGTCGGAACTTATGCCCTCCATGATGCGCACCTCGTAGGTGCGGGTCGTATCGCAACTCAACTCGGGATAGGCGGCGATGGCGGCCACGTTATGTCCGGGCAGGTCATACTCGGGTATTACCTCTATCTGCCGCTCGGCGGCGTAGTCCACCACCTCGCGCAGGTCCTTCAATGTGTAGTAGCAACCGCGGCCGTACTCCGTGTCGTCGTAGAAGTAGGTGGCACCACCCTTGTTGGTGAGCGAGCCTTTGCGGATGCTGCCCACTTCCGTCAGGCGGGGATATTCGGGAATCTCCACGCGCCAGCCCTGGTCGTCGCACAGGTGCCAGTGGAACTTGTTTATCTTGTAGAACGCCATCACGTCGAGCACCTTCTTGATGGCCTCCTTCGTGAAGAAGTGGCGCGAGATGTCCAGATGGAATCCGCGGTACTTGAAGAGCGGCTCATCCTCTATCTCCACGCAGGGCAGTTCCCCTCCGGGGTTGAGCATCTGCAGTTGCAGGAGGGTCTGCTCGCCATAGTAGCGACCGGCGTCGGCACTACTCGTCAACACCACGCCGTCGGCACTGATCTTCAAGCGGTAGGCTTCGGGCGCCAGTTTAGCATCCGTCTGGTAGGTGGGCGTCACGGCGCCCTCTACCTTAAACGTCCCGCTCTTCTTCGTGAGGAACTGCGGATACGGTATGAGGTCGTAGTTTTGAGCCACTACGCCCAATACGCTGACCATGGCCAGCGTAAGAACCAAGAGTGCTTTTTTCATCATACTCCTTATTTATAATAAGCGCCCGCGCACGCACGCCTGCGCATGCACGTCCACTTTTCGCGTACAAAGTTACGAATAAGCGAGAGAAAAACAAAGGAAAGCCACGCTTTTCTTTGGTTTTCCGAGCGAAAGTAACTTAAAACGAAGTTTAAAGTACGAATAAGCGAGAGAAATACCAAATAAGCACAGCGAAATTTGAGTATTTCCGAGCGAAAGGAGTCGATTTTTTAATCGCTAGGCTTGTCCTAGAACTTAAAACGAAGTTTAAAGTACGAATAAGCGAGGGAAAGGTGAAGGAAAGCAAAGCCTTGCACAAAATCATAAAAATCATAATTCATCATACATATCATCATAGCCGCGCAGCGCTTAAGCCTGCGGCGCAATAAAGATTTATATGACCAATTATGATTATTATGATTTTTTCAATCGGCTAAAAAGGATTTATTGTTGCCCGACAATGTCAAATACCGGCAACGCCCCACTCCCCCCGCCCCCTCCTATTCCCTTTTCCCACATTCTGCATTCCGCCAAATACCCAACCGTTTTTTCTAAACCCAGTCCTAATTTCATTTCAACAGTTGTTAAAACGCATTTCAACAGTTGTTAAAACGTATTTCAACAGCTGTTAAAATATATTTCAACAATTGTTAAAATCAATTTCAACAATTGTTAAAAACACATGGTGTCGGCTTTCCGTGTAAACGCAAGGGGAGCGGCAGGATGCAGCCGGCCATAAAAAAGAGCCGCACCCACGCGGGATGCGGCTCTTTGGTTATGTGTCGGGGGCAAGGCCTTTGAGGTCTTGCGCCGAGGTGTCGTAAGGATGATTACTTCACGATGACCTTGTTGCCGTTGATGATGTACAGACCCTTCTCGGTGCTCTGTACGCGACGGCCCTGGAGGTCGAAGCTGGCCTTACCGGCAACGCGGGTGATGATGCTCTCAATGCCGGAAGCGAGGGCGGTGGGAACACCGTCGGGGCAGGCGAGGGAGAGGTCACCGGTAGCGGTGGTAGTCGGGAGCTCCTTGGAGAAGAAGCCGCGGCCGGCAGATACCCACTGACCCTTGTCGGCGAGAACGGCATTGGTGGTTACGCCAGTAACTTCACCGTCCTTGTCGCGATTAATCTGGTTCTGGATTACGAGGAAGCCGTCCTGGTTGAGTTCGGTGTCAACGAGTACGCCCTGCACGCCGTTGGCGTTCTTGCCTTCAGCCACAGCACCGAGCTTCACGCCTTCGAAGGCAGCTTCTGCGAAGCCGTCGGGATCGAAGATGAAGGGCTTGCCGGCTTCAATGGCGCCGGTGAGAGCCTTGAGTTCGAGGGTAGCGTTTTCGCCTTCACCCTTCACGCCGAGCACTTCGTAAGCTACGGTGCCCTTGGTGGGGATAGTAACGGCTACGGGGAGAGTCATGACGCGCAGGCCATAGGCGGAAGAGAGGTCGATGATGTAGTCAGAGCCTTCCTTGAGGGCTTCAGCATCTTCGAAGGAGAAGGCGCTGTTGTCAAGACCGCTGGCGCTGTTCCAGGTAACAACGTTGTTGGTACCGGGCTGGGCGTTCATGTAGATGCCTTCGGCGAACACGATGTTCACGACGCCGGCAACCTTGGCGCTCTGGTAGGTGAACTTACCCTTCTTGTCGGCGGGAACGAGCTCAACGTTTTCGTTGTTCTTCTCATAGCCACCCATGTAGTAGCCGGTGAGGACGTGCTTCAGGCTGAAGGTGCCGTCAGCATTGGTCTCGCTCTGCCATACATAGCCGAGGTAATCCTCGATGTCGTCGGTGAGTTCCTCTGCGCCCCAGGCTACGTTGAAGCCTTCAGCGTTGCGGGTACCGATGAAGTCGTTGTCGGCATAGTTGGTAACCTTGCGGTTCTCGTTTTCTTCGGTCTGCTCTTCTTCGGAAAGGCCGTTGAACCAAGTCTCACCGGCGCTGGTAGCGCTCTTGACATAGTAGTACTTGCCGTTGACGGGCTTGTTGAGCTTAGCGTTGAAGGCAGCGATGGCAGCCTTAATCTTATTGAGGGCGGCCAGGATTTCCTCTACGGAGCTGGTGCCGGTCACGTTGATGCTGTTAGCCACAGCGCGGAGTTCGTCGGCAGCGCCTACTGCGAAGTAACCTACGCCGGTACCTTCCTCGGCAGCGTCAGCCTGTGCAAGGGCTTCCTTGACGAGGTTCTGCACGGTGGTGGGATCGGGGAGGTTGTTCTTGAAGTTGTCATAGGCAGCCTGGAGGGCGTCGATGGTGGGCTGAGTAGCGAGTTCGTCTTCGAGCTCGGTCTTGGCGAGTTCAAGCTTCTCGTTGAGGGCGTTCTTGATAGCAGCGGGAACACCTTCGTAGGGAGAGTTCTCTTCGTCGTACTTGTATTCGTACTTCACGCCAGGATATACGCGTACTTCAGCAGCGTTGGTGAACTTACCGTAGTTACCGCTGTTGCCACCGGTGGTGATGAAGTCGATACGTACAAAGCGATACTTGGCACCGAGGTTAGCGGACATAACGCCTACATAGTTGTTGACTTCAGAACCGGCGAGGACAACCTTGTTGTTGAGGTCGTAGTGGAACTCGTTATCGCCGATTTCGGTCCATTCCTTATAGATACCGTCAACTTCGCTTTCTTCGGTCTCGTCGTTGGAGGCGTAAACCTTCAGGCCGATAGGACGGTCAGCAGGCTTACCGGTACGGGTGTACCATACTACGGTAACGGCCTCCTGGGGCTGTTCGAGCAGGTCGAAGGAGAGGTAGTGGGGAGGATAAACCTCAACCTCTTCTTCAGTCTCGGGATCGGTAACGATAATGGTGTTGGGAGCACCATCGGAATTCCAAGCAGTATGGAAGAAGGTGTCGAGGTTACCGTCAATGAGGTTCTCAATGGGGCCTTCGGACGTTTCCTGTGCGTTGGTATAGAGCTGGGAAGCATCATTAACGAGGCCGTCGGCTATGCCTTCTTCGGTGAGGAGGCTTTCAACGACGTTGAGGCCTTCAGCGGGCTTGCCGGTGGCAGCGTCGAAGATGGCGTAGATCTTAGCGTTCTCAATAGCGGTTTCTACTTCGTCAACGAGAGAGGTCAGGTTGAAGTTGAGCGTAGCCTGCTTGTTGAGTTCGGTGATCTGGTCGAGCATCTCGGTGGTGATGGTGCGGGGATACCAGCAGGAGCCTTCCTTGGTGGAGTCCCAAGTTACCATGTTCAGCACATCGCCGGGGGCGTGCAGACCGCCCATGTCCCAGCCACCACCCCAGGCGCTCTTCTTGGTGAGCTCGTCGGAGTAGAAGGTCCAGCAGGTCTCGCCGGCGTCGTTCTTATAAGCAGCGGGAGCCATGTTGAAGGCGGCATTGGGCTCTTCAACGGTAGGAATAGGCGTGTTGGAAGCCTTGTTGGCACCGGGAGTACCGATGTAGCGGCCAGTCTTCCAGTTCTGGATGTAGTACATACCTTCCTTGTCGCTCTTGATAACCTTCCAGATGAAGTAAGGAGCAGCAGCGTGGCTCATCCAAGCCTCGTCGTTTTCGGGATCGTAAACATCCCATGCGCCGATGGAGAATTCGGAACCACCCGTCGTGGTGTGGGTGATGGCGATGGCAGGATCGGTGGTGGTGTACATGTTGTTCTTCGCGCCGGAAACGTTGTTCGTGTTGTCGAACATGGCACCGATGGAGGTACGGAAGGTGGTGAAGATGTAGTAGCCTTCGCCGAAGTTGACGAAGCTGGCTACCATGGCGTCATAAGCGGCGCGCAGAGCGTTGGCGAGCTCGATGCACTCGGCATCGTCGGTGCTGCCGGCGTTGGCGTTCTCATAAGCCTCAACGAGAGCGTTGAGGGCATCCTCGCTGTAGTCACCGGGGTTGATACCTACGCTGTAAGCATCGGGATCAAAGCCATCGGGGAACATTTCGTTGATGACGGCGTCAAGGTAGTTGGTGCCGCTCATTTTCTGTGCGGGAAGCAGATACCAGGTGTTGGCATTGCTGACAGCGCTATTCCAGCCGCCCTTGGCACCATTCTTGTAGAGATAAGAACCAGCGATGTCGATGATGAGCACCTCAACGGAGGGGTCAGCATCTTCCTTGGTGGTGAAGTAGTCCACGCCCATGTCGCCGGCTTCGGTAGCGTCAGCGGCATACACAGCCTCGCCGAGGGTTATCTCGTTGATACGGCTGTTGGTAGTGGTTACAAAGCCCTGGCCGGCATTAGCGGCCTTGGCCAGATAGTGCTTCTCGCCGTCGATGAGGCAATAGATTTTCCATTTGCCTTCAGTGGCGGCTTCAAAGTACCACACGTTCTGTTCGGACGTGGCAAGGGTGGTAGTGATTTCGCCCGTGCTGGAGAGATAGGCATTGTCGGCGTAGTAATCCGCGCTGCCGGGCATGATGAAGTAGGGCTGGCCTGCTTCGGGCCCAATGGTGGGGTCGCCGCCTGTCTTCTCCCAGTAGATAGCCTGAGCACTACCTGCGAAGGTGAAAAGAATCACCAGCGCCAAAAGATTGTAGATCTTTTTCATTTGTGTTTTGGGATTAAAAGTGAAACAAGTTAATTAAAAAAAATAAACGGATTGTTTAGGGTTGTATCGTGGTTGTCTTTGTATTGAATTGGGGCTATAGCAAACTTGATGCCTGCTTTTCCGATACAAAATTAGTGTTTTCTCCCTGTTTGGCAACTACTGGAGGCTATTTTTTTTCATTTTTCCGCGCCTCCTTCGCCAGATTGCTCGCCCCGCTTTGCAGAATGCCGCCTTTACATTATCCTTTCGCGTACATTATTACTATACTTACGCGCGCATATGACGCAATCTCCTCGTCGCAGAAGAGGGAGCACGCCATGCCTTGTTTTTTGTCAATATATTTTCACCTTTTCACCCTCAAAAATGGCCGTATTTTCAAAAAAAATTTTTGCGTTTACTTCTGTGCGATTCTCAGCGAGGTTGCTATATTACTGATTCTCTAACGCTTAACACCCAAACACCGCCAAACTACTCCCTAAAAGTCCTCCTACTCCCCCTTACAGGCGGAAATTGAAGCGCATTTTTTGTCCCAATTTGAGGCACTCCTCCCACTGCGGAGCGGGGACGGAAGCCCTCCTATCCCCCTTTTAATTTTTCCGATAGCCCTTTTAATTTCGCCAATGTCCCTTTTATTCTTTCCGATGTCCCTTTTAATTTTTGCTGAAATAGGGTGTCGGGAAAAACAAATAAGATTTCGGGGAAATTTGATGGAATTTTGAAAAAAACGGGACTGATTTCGTTTTTTTTTGAAAGCAGACGTTTTTCGGCAGAATGCGGGGTTAGGTTGTCGCGAGGCGCGAAAACGGCCCAAAATCTATGCAAAAAATAAATCTGGATTTTCCGCATTTTTCGTGAAATGGTCTGCAGCGCTTACACCCTCTTTTAGCGTGCGGCCAAAGATATGAAGTTTTCCGGTGGATTTCTCGCATTTTTTTACCGACATCGGACATCTGCCGGCCAAAATGCCGGATATTTCTTAAATAATCTTAAAATTTCGCTCGAAAACCGCCACAACCACACGCAGAGTTTGCAAAATGGGACCTTAAATGCCGCCTAACAGGCAGAAAATCACAATTTATCTTGGTCAGCCAGAAGGTTATGCCTAATTTTGCAGACCGGGTCGCGAAGTGTCGCGAGATTTCGGCCGCAGCGGCTGATGAACCCGTCAGTATTAACTAAATAAGCCTTTAATGAAACAATTCATTCTTTTTATTGTTGCAATTCTCACCTTGGCTCTCGCCCCTGTCAGTGCTGACGCACAGACGCTTACCGGCGACGCCACCTACTACGGCAACCGCTGGCACGGACGCCGCACCAGCAGCGGTGAGCTCTACAACAAAGACAGTCTTACCTGCGCCCACCGCACCCTGCCATTCGGCACAGTGCTCCGCGTGCGCAATGCTCGTAATAACAAGGAAGTTCTCGTGCGCGTCACCGACCGCGGCCCCTTCCGCAAAGGAGCCATCGTGGACCTCTCCATGGCCGCAGCAAAGGAAATTGACATGGTCAGCTCGGGCATAGTGCCCGTGGTGGCTGAAGTCGTAACACCTGGCAACGGCAACTACAAAAAGGAGCACAGCACCTATCCCTCACTGAAACTTATTAACTTCCAGGACGGCTCGCTTTATAATGCCGCCGACTATGCTCAGGCCCAACAAGAAGAGCGGGCCAGTCAGCTCCGCACGGCAGCCATCCAGACCAAGACCAAGAGCCGCCCCTACATCTCTCCGGTGCAGCATTACACGGCCCGCGCTTATTCCAAGCGCTACTAAAAAACAAGGTCGCAATCCCAAGCCTACAAACAAACAAAAGAATAATCCCCATAGCCAGCGCGCCCCGTCAATTTATGGCGGGGCCGCTTATCACTGGCTTAACACCTTCCACTAACAACAAATGGCACACAAAGCTCTCCTTATGATTCTCGACGGCTGGGGCATCGGCTCCCAGACCAAGGGCGACGTCATCTTCCAGACCCCCACGCCCTACATGGACTACCTCAACCAGAACTACCCCCACTCCCAACTGCAGGCCAGCGGCGAAAACGTGGGCCTGCCCGACGGCCAGATGGGCAACTCCGAGGTGGGACACCTCAATATCGGCGCCGGACGCATCGTCTATCAGGACCTTGTGAAGATCAACCGCGCCTGTGCCGACGGCTCCATCCTCCAGAACCCCGAGATTGTCAGCGCCTACTCCTATGCCCGCGACAACGGCAAGAACGTCCACATCATGGGTCTCACCTCCAACGGTGGCGTGCACTCCTCCCTCGACCACCTCTTCAAGCTCGTGGAAATCGCCGGCACTTACGGTGTGGCAGAGCGCACCTACGTGCACTGCTTCATGGACGGCCGCGACACCGACCCCAAGAGCGGCAAGGGCTTCATTGAACAGTTGCAGGGCCAGTGCGACAAGCACGGCGCCCACATCGCCAGCATCATTGGCCGCTTCTACGCCATGGACCGCGACAAGCGCTGGGACCGCATCAAGGTGGCCTACGACCAACTCGTAGGCGGCAAGGGCCGCGAGGTGGCCGACATGGTGGAAGGCGTGCAGACCTGTTACGACTCCCACACCGAGGAGCATAAGAACACCGACGAATTCATGGAGCCCCTCGTGAACTGCAACGTGGACGGCCGCATCAAGGAAGGCGACGTGGTCATCTTCTTCAACTATCGCAACGACCGCGCCAAGGAAATCACACAGGTGCTCACCCAGCAGGACATGCCCGAGCAGGAGATGCACACCATCCCCGGCCTGCACTACTGCTGCATGACACCGTACGACGCATCCTTCCAGGGCGTGCACATCCTCTTCCCCAAGGAGAACGTCACCAACACCCTCGGCGAACACATCAGCCAGAAGGGTCTGCGCCAGCTCCACACGGCCGAGACAGAGAAGTACGCCCACGTAACCTTCTTCTTCAACGGCGGCCGCGAACAGCCCTACGAAGGCGAGGAGCGCATCCTCGTGGCCTCCCCCAAGGTTCCCACATACGACCTCAAGCCCGAAATGTCGGCCTACGAGGTGAAGGACAAGCTGGTGGCAGCCATCAAGGAGGACAAGTACGATTGGATTGTAGTGAACTTCGCCAACGGTGACATGGTGGGCCACACCGGTGTCTATAGCGCCATTGAGAAGGCCGTCACCGCCGTCGATGAGTGCGTCAACGAAGTGGTGGAGGCCGCCAAGGCCGCCGGCTACGAGACCATCATCATCGCCGACCACGGCAACGCCGACAACGCCATCAACCCCGACGGTTCCGCCAACACGGCCCACTCCCTCAACCCCGTGCCTTTCATCTACATCACTGAGAACAAGGAGGCCCGCGTGAAGGACGGCATCCTGGCCGACGTGGCTCCCTCCATCCTCCATATCATGGGCCTGGAACAGCCCGCCGAAATGACCGGCCACTGCCTCATCGAGGACTAACGCCGCGCCCAGACCGGCACCACACACTGCAAGAAACGCCCCGAGCCACGCCCTTCGGCACGATGATACATAGCGTGACCGAATCCCTTCCCCGTTCCAGCACGATGATATAATAGCGTGCCCGAATCTCTCCTCCGTTCCGGCACGACAACACGACAGCGCGCAAGCCCATCTTGGGTCTGCGCGCTTTTTATGCAAATATAGTCAAAAACAACCCCTTCGTCGGCAAAAACAGTCGGTAATTGTACACTTTATAAAGAAATATTTGGCCAAGTCCTCAGGTTTTACTAAATTTGCCACGCAAAAGTAGGCAAGTCTGTCCAAGCGCCTGCTTATATCAATTAGAATAATAACTAAAACATATGAGAAGACATCTCCTCGCAATCCTCGCTGCGGCACTCCTCTGCCCCGCAGGTTTCGCCCAGAAAACAACAAAGTCCCAGCAGACTGCCGCTATATCTGACAGAGTTTACGTCAGCCAGCGCCCGGCTCCCGAGAAGCGCCTCTTCACCTCCCCTGCCGTGGAGGCCAAGATTAAGGAAGTGACAGGCCTGCTCACCAACCCCAAGTTGGCCTGGATGTTCAGCAACTGCTTCCCCAACACGCTCGACACCACCGTACATTTCGACGGCGACGAGGACACCTTCGTCTATACCGGCGACATACACGCCATGTGGCTCCGCGACAGCGGTGCGCAGGTCTACCCCTACGTGGCCCTCTGCAACAAGGACCCCAAACTGGCCCGCCTCATCCGCGGCGTAGTGCTGCGCCAACTGAAGTGCATCAACATCGATCCCTTTGCCAACGCCTTCAACTTCGGCCCCACCGGCAGCAAATGGAAGACCGACGGCACCGCCATGAAGCCCGAGCTGCATGAACGCAAGTGGGAGATTGACTCGCCGTGCTACGTCGTGCGTCTGGCTTACGCCTACTGGAAGGCCACGGGCGACGACAGCCTCTTCAAGACCAAGGAGTGGCAGGACGCCGTGAAGAACATCCTTGACACCTTCCATGATCAGCAACTCAAGGAAGGCCGCGGCAGCTACTCCTTCCTGCGCGTCACCGACCGCCAGCTCGACACCCGCTGCAACCGCGGCTGGGGTGCTCCCGCCCGTCCCGTAGGCCTCATCGCCAGCGCCTTCCGCCCCAGCGACGACGCCACGACCTTCTCCTTCCTCGTGCCCTCCAACTTCTTCGCCGTGAACATCCTGCGCAAGGCCGCCGAGATTATGCAGAAGATTCCTTTTGAGGGGTCTGCACGCCTCGTGACGGACTGCCACATGCTGGCCGACGAGGTTGAGACCGCCCTCAAGAAGTACGCCATCTATCAGCACCCCGAATACGGCCCCATCTACGCCTACGAGGTGGACGGCTACGGCAACCAGCTCATCATGGATGACGCCAACGTGCCCAGCCTCCTCTCCATGACCTATCTCGGACTGGTGCCGAAGGACGACCCTGTGTATAAAAACACGCGCTGGTTCGTATGGAGCGACAACAATCCCTACCTCTTCCACGGCACGGCCGGCGAAGGCATCGGCGGCCCCCACGTGGGCTTCGACATGGCCTGGCCTATGAGCATCATGATGTTCGCCTTCACGGCCGAGGACAGCCCCGTAGGCGATGCTGAGATTGCCTGGGCCGTACGCACGCTGCTCACCACCGATGCCGACACGGGCTTCATGCACGAGAGCTTCAACGTGAACGACCCGAAGGACTACACCCGTCCCTGGTTCGCCTGGGCCAATACGCTCTTCGGCGAGCTCATCATCAAACTCATCGACGAGGGCAAACTGGACATCCTCAACAACATGCTGGAAGTGCCCAGCAAAGCGCAATAAAGGGCATAATTGAAATCTGAGAATAAAAAACGGCAAAAGGAAGAAACGCTTTTCACTATTTTTCTTTTGTAATAATAAATATATATCGTAACTTTGCAGCGAAAATATAGCGCTCAACATATTCTCTACGAACAAAAAGACATTATATATGAAAAAGATCCTATTCTTCAGTCTTATCTGCACGCTGGCACTGACTAGTTGTAAGGAAGACATCGACGACAGCAACTTCGCCATCGCCACGGGCATCACCATTGCCGAATATGTGAACGAGACGCCGGAACTCTCCGACATGCGCACGCTCCTCCAGCGCATCAACCTCGGACATAAGGCTGAGGCTTCCTCCGTGTACAACGTCCTCTCGGCACGCGGCAACTACACCTGTTTCTTCCCCACCAACGAGAGTCTCCGTGCCTACTGCCTTGAGAAGACCGGCAGCGAGGACGTCAACTCCCTCGACGACGAGACGGCCCAGCTCCTCGTATATAACTGCATCATCGACAACGGCAGCGAGGCCGCCTACGAGAGTCCCGACTTCCCCGAAAGCGGTTCGTTCAACCAGGCTTGTCTCAGCGACCGTCTGCTCAACTGCAAGTACGATCTGAAGAACGACACCTATGTGATCAACACCACCTCCACCGTCATCAAGACCGACATCGAGGCTACCAATGGCTACGTGAACATTGTGGACACACCCATCGCCCCCTCCATGCTCATGGTGCCCGACATCATCCTCAAGGCCGGCAACCTCAAAATCATGGGCACCCTCATAAACGAGACTCATTGGGCTGATTCCATGCAGGTATATCAGGATATTGAGTTCAACACCTCCGAGCACCCCGAGACCCGCGTCTTCAAGAGCGTTGGCACCTTCAAGATTGAGCAGAACCGCTACCTCGGCTTCACCGCCTTCGTAGAGACCGACGACGTTCTCCAGAAAGAATGGGGACTGCCCACTCCTGAACTCGACGCCGACGGCAACGTGACAAACGCCGCCGCCATCATCGCAGCCATAAAGCCCCACTGCGAAGCCGTCTATGGCACCGAGGACGCCAACGACCTCACCTCCTCCAACAACGCCATCAATCGCTTTATCGCCTACCACATCATGAAGGGCAAGTACGCCTACAACAAACTCGTGCACCACTTCAGCGAATACGGCTACCAGTACGGCTCCTTCGTGACAAGCCCGCAGGACCAAGTCTATACCGTTGACGTGTGGGACTACTACCCCATGATAAGCGCCCTGCACCCCTCCCTGCTCAAGGTGCTCCAGGTGCCCGACGGCGAACATGAGATTTACCTCAACCGCGTAGCCTCCTACAACACTGGCAACTATCAGGAGACCGGCGTAATCAACAAGGGCATCCTCGTCAACACCGACAACGGCGAATATGACAACAACGCCCTCAACGGCTACTACCACACCATTGACGGCATACTGCTCTACGACCAGGACACCCGCACCAAGTTGGGCAACGAGCGCATCCGCTTCGACCTCTGCGACATGCTCCACGAACTTACCTCCAATGCCGACCGCACCATGGGCTACAAAGGCTTTGAGCGCGGCTACTTTGAAAACATCTTCAACGAGACGGAGAGCACCAACATCCATTACCTCACCGCCCCGAAGGGTGCCAACTGGCGCGACTACCAAGGCGACGAATTCCTCTTCAGCGGCACCTACGACTTCTGTATCAAACTCCCGCCCGTACCCACCGACGGCACCTACGAGATACGTATGGGCGTGGCCATGAACCCCTACCGCTCCATGGCCCAGATATACTTCGGCGATAACCCCGACAACCTCCAGCCCGCCGGTCTGCCTTACGACATGCGCCAAAGTGCTACAAACAATCCCGCCATGCCATGGGTGGAAGACACCGGCGAAGAAAACGTGGACCGCGAAAACGACCAGGCACTCCGCATCCAGGGCTTCATGAAGGCGCCCAAGTACTTCTGTTCCAACGACGGCACCGGCAAGAGCCCCGCACGCACCTTCGGCGGCGACTGGCCCTGCATGCGACGCATCATCACCACCGCCGACATGCGCAGCGACAAGACCTACTACCTCCGTTTCAAGACCGCATTGAACAATACCGACTCGCAGTTCTTCCTCGACTACTTCGAACTCGTGCCCACCATCGTTTACAACGGTCCTGTGGCCGAGGACATCTGGTAAGTCCCGCAGTCCTTCCGACATTTCCCCAAGCCGTCCTCCCCCCGAGGCAAAAGGCATAAACCCAACAGCACCGAGACAAGCCCCACTTGTCCCGGTGCTTTTTATTATTATTGAGTATTATTCAGTGCTCGCCAAAAAAAGTTTAGGCCATACCCCTTCGGGGCTTGCGTAGCCCTTTCCCATCGACAACATCCCTAATCCTCGGCATCAACTAAATGCTACGAAAGATTTAATCCCTATTACCACACCATTTCTTCTGTGATTGAAAAACACCCCCGTTTTTTCACTGTTTTTTTCAATTTTTTCCATCGAAAAACGGCCTTATTTTCAAAAAAAATTTTCCGTTTACTTCTGCGCGATTCTCGGAGAAGTTGCTATATTTCTGATTCTCTTGCGCTTAATGACAGCGCTAAAAAAACCATCCCCCTAAAAGGCCTCCTACACCCCCTTATATCCGTATTTTCAATCGCATTTTTGTCCCAATTTGCAGCCCTCCACCCTCGGGGCAGCGGGGAGGGGGGCCTTCCTATCCCCCTTTTAATTTTTCCGATAGCCCTTTCAGTTGAAAATATCCCCCTTTTAGTTTCGCCGATGTCCCTTTTAATTTTTCCGATGTCCCTTTTAGTTTTCGCTAAAATAGGGTGTCGGGAAAAATAAAGGGATTTTGAAAAAAAAAGAAGGGATTTTTGTTTAAGAAAGAACTGTTTTCGCTTTTTCGGAAAATAGTCCTTTTAGAGACGTATGCGGACTTAGGTTTGCGCGAGCCTCGAAAACAGTCAAAAATCTATGCAAAAAAATATCGCGATTTTTCGCACTTTTCACGAAAGGGGGTGTTGGCGTAAAGCCGCATCCCTTTTGAATAAGATTTTTTTGAGACACGCGCCAAATAGTATGGGGAGAACTTCCCCTTTTTGCCACCTCTCAACTCGCAACTCTCATTGGGCTTGGAGCAAAAAGAGAAGAAATATGTTAAAAAGATTTGCTACTTCAAAAAAATATCGTATTTTCGCACCGCAATAGATAAAAAGGACGCGTTCCTTATATATTGCACACATATAAAGCAACACTTTTTAATTCACCCTTTTATTAACTAAATCCTAAACACAAAATGAAGAAGTTTTACACTCTTCTGGCACTCTGCCTGTTTGGCTTAGTGTCAATGTCAGCCAAGGATTACTACACGCTCGAAGGCTTAAGCGGGAGCGAGTATCCCTCCGTTGACAAGTTTGAGGTTGGCGTTAGCTATTTCATCGGCAACGCCCGCTTGAACGAAAGGAGTTTCCTGTGCCCCACAGGCGCAACGACAGCTCTGAGCAGTGCTTGCCTCTATCAGTTTGAGGAAGCTGGCACCGTAAAGCACAAATTCACAAATGATCAAGGAAAGGAAGAAGAGATCATCTACACCTCCTACATCATCAAGAACGTGGAGACTGGTCAGTATCTGAGCAACCCCACCACCTACACGGCCAGCCGTAGCCGCGCCCAAGAGTTCACCATTCTGCCCGGCGAGGTTTTCAACGCCGTGGAGGACGGCGGCTACCACGTAGATTGGACCAGTGTGAAGTACAATCCCCTTACCGCTACTCAGGACTACGACACCAACGGTAACTTCATCCTCGCCGACCCGTTCATCGACGGCAGCAAGACTTGCTGGGTTATCAGCCTTGCCAACAGTGAGGAGACTGATGAAGACGGCAATGCCGGTGCAGAATACCTCAGCACCTACGGCGGCGCCTCCTTCATGGGCTACCGCGACACCAACTGCTGGGCTATCTACCTCCCCGCCAAAATCACCGGCGAGGCTGCCATGGACGCAGCCTTCCAGGACATTCTCGGCGGCGTTGAGTTCGACCCCGAGAACTTCCGCATCGGTTCCGGCCCCGGTGAGTATTCCGAGGAAACTGTTAACAACATGATTGCAGCATGGGAAGTATTCTCCGAGCTCCTCAACTATGGTAGCCAAGGCGATGACTCTGCTTGCGACGCAGCCATCGCTCAACTGCAGGAAGCCTATGATGCCATGATGGCCAGCATGGGCACCCTGAACGACGGTCAGTACTATCGTTTCTGGAACTGGCGTGACAACGGCAACTGGGGCGCTTGTATGTACGAGGGCAACAGCCAGGTTAAGTGGACCGCCAACTACACCGCTCCCGACGTGCTCGACATCGAAGGCACGCACTACATCTGGAAGCTCGTCAAGATTGACGGCAAGAACTACTTCCAGAACTACTACACCGGCCGCTATATGAGCGACAAGGACGGTATGTCCTCCGCCTTCCCCTCCACCGCCGAACCTGTGACTTCCTTCACCATCGAAGCCTCTGACGAGGCCGGATCCTTCAACATCCGCGGTGACGAGCGCAGCTCCGGTTGGGGCATGCACACCCAGGTGAACGGCTACGTTGTCGTTTACTGGCACGCCGGTACCTCCACCAACAACCAGGGCTCCCTCTGGAAGGTAGAGACCATTGACCCCGAGCAGATTGCAGCCCTCGAGGCTGAACTGGAGCAGGCTCACAAGAACCAGGCTCTCAATGAGCTCCTCGGCAACGCCACCCTGACCTACAACAAGGGCTTCGCTTATGACCAGTACCTCACCGACATCAGTCAGATTGTTGCCAACCGCACCGAGACCTCCGAAGGCGGTACTGGCAAAGATGGCGATCCTAAGGAACTTGCCCTCATTGACGGTGACTACAACACCTACTACCACTCCTTCTGGAGTCAGGAGGGTGACCTCGGTCAGCCCCACTGGTTCCAGGTAGCCGTTGAAGAGCCCGTTCAGGAGTTCGCCCTCGACGTTGTACGCCGTGGTATCAACAGCAACAAGAACGGTGCCGTCGTACAGTGGTTCGTAGCCGGTACCAACGACGCTACTCAGGCAGACGCTGACGAGTACGTTTCCGGCGACATGGCTGCCACCGTTGAGCAGTACAAGAACGCTTGGGAAGCCTGGCAGGTAGTAAATGGCGAATACAACCAGAGCGTTGTATATAAAGGCGCCAACTACGACGAGGCTATGGCTACCTTCAAGGTTAATCTCGGCAAGCCCTGCAAGTACATCCGCTTCATGGCTCAGCTCCGTATGCCCGATACCGTTGTCAACGACACCACCTCCACCGATCCCCTCGAAGTTGAGACGAGCATCAACTACAAAGACTGCCCCGCCAATAACATCTATATGTGCGTAGGCGAAGTCGCTATGCATAGCACGGAAATCAACCCGGCTATCTCCCTCATCAACGCCGTTCCCGCCGATGTCCGCAAGGCTCTTGAGGACGCTATGGCCAAGGCTCAGGAAGAGCTCGCTGCCGAGGCTGCCACCGACGAGACCTATGCTGCTCTCGAGAAGGCTTACGAAGACTTCCTCAACAACTTCCCCGAACCCCAGGTACTGAAGGACCTCCTCGAAGACGCTCAGGGCTGGCTTGACGAAGCTCCCATCGGCGACGAGATCGGTTACTTCCCCGAAGGCGCTACCGCTGACCTTGAGAAGGCCATCGAAGAAGTTGGCGCTACCGTTAAGGACGTTATGAGCATGGAAGAAATCAACGCCGGCAAGAAGGCTCTGAACGATGCCATCGACGCCCTGCAGGCCAAGCTCATCTATCCTGAAGAAGGTATCTATATGATTCAGAGCACCACTGAAGGTGCTGCTGCCGACAACTTCGTAGGCAACCTCTGGAGCGGTGAAACCCAGCTCATCTGGGGCGGCAACGGCGAAGAGCTCGAACCTACCAGCCATCCCGGCTACTTCTGGAAACTTACCAAGAACGCTGACGGCACTTACAGCCTCTTCAACTACGGCACCGGCAACTATCTGCAGGCCCAGCCCGAAGAGACCTCTCCCGTAGGCGCAGCCGCTGAAAAGAGCAGCTTCAAGCTCCGCAGCGCACGTCTGGGCGGCAGCTTCAACATCGTATTCGGTGAGAACAACTTCATGAACGCTGATCCCAATGGCGTCATCGTTACTTGGGGCAGCGCCATCGGTGCTGACAACAGCTCCTTCGCCTTCGTTGAGGCCAGTGAGGAATGGAGCGGCGACTACGGCTTCTACTACGAAGCTGGCAAGCCCCAGATCATCACCCTGCCCTTCGACGTAGTGAACGACAGCAACGAACCTCTCTACAAGCTCGTAGGTACCTATGAAGGCGCCTTCCAGTTCGACTACTATGAAGACGACGCCGTTATCCCCGCTGGCACTCCCGTGCTCTACTACAGCGAAGATGAAGGCTTCAGCGTTGATATGTTCGGCACCGCTGCCGGCGAACTCGACAAGCTGACCTACACCACCGAGGCCAAGAGCCAGGAAGGCATGTTCGGTGTCCTCGCAGGCATTGAAAAGGCTCCTCTCGGCGTTGGTATCTTCTGGGGTAAGAAGATCGTAGCCGCTGAAGACGGCGACGTAATCAATCCTAACACCGGCTTCCTCCTCCGTGGTACTGACTGCGGTCGCGAAGGCGAACTCGCCATCTACTATGACTCCAGCGTAGGTACCGTTGAAGGTATCGACAGCGCCGTCGTAGTGAAGAAGAGCAACAACCGCGGCACCTTCAACCTCCAGGGTCAGAAGGTAAGCGGCAAGCTGCCCGCAGGCCTCTACATCATCAACGGCCACAAGGTTGTTGTGAAGTAAGCACTTCCCAGAGTGCAGAGCCCTCAGGGCCCTGCCTGGAACACATAATGATAAGGACCGCATCCCCCGTGGGTGCGGCCCTTTTTTCTTTGCTCCATCAATGAAGAGCGGGCAGGAAATAGCCCGCGGACTACGTCTTTAAGAAGAATGAGGGAAAGAGCCGCGGGGGGACTGCAAGGTTAAGAATGAGAAAAAGTTAAGATTGGATGACGCTATGTGATATTATTTTAGTAATTTTGCAGCGTGGAAAAATTTCTCGGATGGAAAAGTGCCCTACATACCATATTCCCGTGCTGCTGCGCCCCTGCATCGAAGCGCTGGTGACGCGACCCGACGGCGTGTATGCCGATATGACCTTCGGCGGCGGCGGCCACAGCCGCGGCATACTGGAGGCGCTCGGGCCGAACGGGCATCTCTACAGTTTCGACCAGGATGCCGACGCTGAGAAGAACGCCACGGCAGCGCCCGAAGGCTCTGTCTTTCAAGACAAGGAACGCTTCACCTTCGTACGCTCCAACTTCAGGTATCTGAAGAACTGGATGAGATACTATAGCCCCCTCACCCGCTCCCCCAGGGGGGAGAGCCTCGCTTCGCTCGAGTCCGCCTGCGGCGGAGATGCTTACGAGCGATTTGAGGAAATAAGAAGTGACGGGGAACAGGCAGGTGCGTGGTGCTGTCTGGATGGAGTTTTGGCCGATTTGGGCGTGAGCTCGCACCACTTCGACACCGAGGAGCGCGGCTTCAGTTTCCGCTTCGACGCGCCGCTCGACATGCGCATGAACGGCCGCGGGGGTAAGACGGCCGCCGACGTGCTGAACACTTACGATGAGGAGCAGCTCACGAAGATATTCCAACTCTACGGCGAGATACGCCAGGGACGCGCGCTCGCACGTAATATTATAAAAAGGCGTCAGCAGCAACCCTTGACCACCACGGGGGAGCTGCGCGAGATGGTGTCGGGGAGTATCCTGGCACAAGCCTTCCAGGCGCTGCGCATAGAGGTAAACCACGAGATGGAGGCCCTGGAAGAGATGCTGGGCGCCGCCATAGCGTGCCTGAAGCCCGGCGGACGGCTGGTGGTGCTGACATACCACTCGCTGGAGGACCGCATGGTGAAGAACTTCATCAAGGCCGGCAACGTGGAAGGCCGCGTGGAGCAGGACTTCTACGGCAACCGTCTGGCACCCCTCAAGGCCGTAAACAATAAAGTAATTATCCCCTCGGCAGAAGAGCAGGAGGCCAACCCTCGTTCACGCTCGGCCAAACTGCGAATAGCCGAAAAGATATAGCCTACCATGAGCAAGAAAAAGAAAAACGGAAAATTTCGCTCGCCTTTTGAGTTCTGGCGCGAAGTGATGGGCGGCAAGTACCTGATAGGTGAGCCTATGCGCCGCAACATCAAGTATCTGCTGCTGATAATCGTGCTCGCCATCGTTTACATCAGCAACCGCTATCAGTGTCAGCAGGCCATGCTGGAAGGTAAGCAGCTGAACGACACCCTTATGGACCGCAGCTACAAGGCTCTGGCAGCCATGAGCCAGCTGAAGAGAGCCACGCGCCGCTCCCTCGTGGAGGAAAGCGTGGCCGATACCACTCTGAGAACGTCAAAAGACCCTCTGTTCGTAGTGAAATAACAGCCCCTATGCCCAAGACCGCCCCCGTCAGGCCCAGACGCAAACAAGATGCAAGAGAAAAACAAAAAGACCAAGCCCAAGGGTAACCGCACGAAGGTGATGAACCGCTACTTTGTGGTCATTGCCATAGCCTTCATCTGCGGTCTGACCATCGTAGGCCGTATGTGCCAGCTCACTTTCCTCCAAGGCGATTATTGGAAGGCTGTAAGCCAGCGCTTTGTGCGCGAAAACGTGAAGATTCCCCCTCAGCGCGGCAACATCCTTTCCGCCGACGGACAGATACTGGCCACCACCCTGCCCGAATACCGCCTCTACATGGACTTCATGGCGCAAGACAAGGACAGCGCTCTGCAACACAAAGCCCAGGTATGGCGCGACTCCATTATCTGCGCCGATACCCTGCGCGTGATTCCCGGAAGACTCAACCGCCACAAGGAAGTCATACCCGAAGCCACGCAAAAAGCGCACATCGACAGTTGCCGCCGCGTGCTGACAGAGCTGTGTGAGGGCATGCATAAAATATTCCCCGAAGACATTGACCCAGCGGCCTTCCGCAAGCACCTCATTGAAGGTCGTAAATTAGAAAATAAGCACTGGCCCCTCCTGAACAAGAAAGTCACGTATATACAATACTGCCAAGTAAAGAAACTCCCGTTCTTCAAGCACGGGGGTAACCGCAGCGGATTCCACGTGAAGGACTACCCCACCCGGCAGAACCCTTACGGAAAGTTGGCCGCCCGCACCATTGGCGACCTATACGGCGAGAAGGACTCCGCCCGCTGCGGCCTGGAACTGTACTACGACTCACTCCTGCGGGGCAAGCCCGGCAACTGCCACCGTCAGAAGGTTCTGAACAACTATGTCAGTATCTACGACGAGATGCCCGAGAACGGCAGTGACATCCGTACGACACTCGACATCAACCTTCAGGACATCGTTGAGAAAACCCTGGGCGAGCACCTGCAAAGCATCAGTGCCGACTTCGGAGTATGCGCCGTGATGGAGGTAAGCACGGGCGATATCAAGGCTATGAGTTCCCTTGACCGTCTGTCCGACGGTTCGTATGCCGAAATCAGCAACCGCGCAATCAGCTTGCTCCGAGAGCCAGGCTCCGTCTTCAAAGGTGTTAGCTTCATGGTGGGACTTGACGAAGGAGCCTTCACTCTCGACACCAATGTCGAGACCTACTCCGGCGAATACAAAATGTACGGAAGAAGGATGACGGACTCCAACAAGTCCTCCGGCGGCAACCATCTTATCAATGCAGCGCAGGTGTTCGTCAAGTCCAGCAACATCGGCACCAGCCGCCTCATAGACGAATACTATCACGACAAACCCGAAGAATATGTCAGAGCCGCTTATCGCACAGGCATCAGCGCCGACCTCCAACTCCCTCTCCCCGGCTATGCTAAGCCCAAAATACGAGAGCCCAAGAAGGACAAGACCGGACGCTACTGGGAAAACTGGAGCAACACGGCCCTGCCCTGGATGAGCATAGGCTATGAGACACAGGTGCCGCCGATATCCACCCTCGCCTTCTACAACGGTATTGCCAATAACGGAAAAATGATGTACCCGCGCTTTGTCAAAAGCATTGAGAAAGACGGGCAGATCATCCAAGAGTTTCCTCCTCGCATCCTGAAGGAACACATGTGCAAAGCCAGCACCGTGCGCGACCTTCACAAGATACTTCGCGACGTAGTAATTAAAGGTACCGGCAAGAACTGTGGCTCTAAAAAGTTCAGTATCAGCGGCAAGACGGGCACGGCGCAGGTATGGACAAAGAACGGGCGCAGCAACAAATACTTCGTGACGTTCGTGGGGTATTTCCCCTCCGAGAAGCCGAAGTACAGCATGATCGTGTGCGTTCAGAAGGACTATCCCGCGTATGGCGGTACAGCCTGCGGCCCCGTCTTCAGAAAAGTAGCCGAGAACCTCATGGCACAAAATATGGAGACGAACCTCGCCATGAATGTTGACAGCGTAAACTCGCTCCAACCCCTTGTAAAGCCCGGCAACCTCATAGCTACCCAAAAGAGCCTCAATTCCCTTGGTATCAACTGCAACGCCATTGGCAACAACAAGACCTGGGGCTCTGCCACACAAAAGGGCAAGTCATACGCCCTCAGCACCGAGAACGCACAAACCAACATTATGCCCGACATGAGCGGATATGGTCTGCGCGACGCCGTGTTCCGTCTGGAGAAGATGGGGCTCAAAGTGAAAGTGGCAGGCTGCGGACGCGTTGTAAGGCAAAGCATTGCACCGGGCACGAAAATAAAAAAAGGCGCCAGCGTATCCCTTGAACTTTCAAACAGCAACAAGAAAACAGGAAACCACCCCGCCAGTCCGCCTCAGCAGCCCGAAGATACTCATCAGCCGTCTTCTGCGGCGACATAGACACAACGGTTAGCGCAAGCCTGTAGTGATACAGCGCAAAGCCAAGAATAGAACAGCGCTTTCCTTGAGCATAGGAACATAATAATCAAGGATAAATGCGCAAAACAATATAAGGAAATGCTACTCTCAGCCCTCCTCACACAATCCCACATAGCCGTCATAGCTTCCTCCGGCCTGGCCGACACGGAAGTGAGCGGCGTAAGCCTTGACTCCCGCATGGTGAAGCCCGGGCACCTCTTCTTCGCCGTGAAAGGCACGCAGGCCGACGGCCATGCCTTTATTCCCAAAGCCCTCGCTCTGGGCGCCACGGCCGTTATCGGCACCGAGCCCGTGGATAGCGTAGACCTCAGCGCCGCTTCTCAAGACGGCGTGGCCTATATACAGGTGGCCGACAGTCAGGCCGCCGTGGGCGCCGTAGCCACCGTATTTTACGGCAACCCGTCGCAGAAATTGCGTCTCGTAGGCGTGACCGGCACCAACGGCAAGACCACCACCGCCACGCTGCTCTATCAGCTCGTGCGCCTCCTGGGCCACAAGGCCGGTCTGCTCAGCACCGTATGCAACTATGTTGACGACCGTGCCGTGCCTGCCGCCCAGACCACCCCCGACCCCGTCACCCTCAACGCCCTTCTGGCCGAGATGGTAGCTGAAGGCTGCGAATATGCCTTCATGGAATGCTCCAGCCACGCCATTCATCAGCGCCGCATCGCCGGCCTCACGTTTGCCGGCGGCGTGTTCACCAACCTCACACGCGACCATCTGGACTACCACGGCACATTCGAGGCCTACCGCGACGCAAAAAAACTCTTCTTCGACGAACTATCTCGCGAGGCCTTTGCCATTACCAATGCCGACGACCGCAACGGTCTCTTCATGACACAGAACTGCGCAGCCGCCGTACAGACCTACTCCACGCGCACCGCCGCCGACCTCAAGGCCCGCATCATTGAAGAGAGTCTGGAAGGTATGCTCCTTCGCCTGGACGGCGAAGAGGTGAGCGTACGCTTCGTGGGCCGCTTCAACGTGAGCAATCTGCTCGGCGTTTATGGTGCCGCCCGTGCCTTGGGATTTACCAAGGAAGACGTGCTGCGCGGCCTGTCGCTCCTGCAGCCCGTCAACGGACGTTTCGAAGCCATCCGCTCACCAAAGGGCGTCAGTGCCATAGTGGATTATGCCCACACTCCCGACGCATTGGAGAACGTACTTAACGCCATCCACGACGTGCTCCATGGCCGCGGCCAAGTCATCACCGTATGTGGCGCCGGCGGCAACCGCGACAAAGGCAAACGTCCCCTCATGGCACAGGAGGCCGTGCGCCAGTCCGACCGCGTCATCATCACTTCCGACAACCCCCGCTTCGAAGAGCCCGAGGCCATTATTCAAGATATGCTCGCAGGGCTCAACAGCGAGCAGCGGCAGAAGGTCATCGCTATTACCGACCGCCGCGAGGCTATCCGCGCTGCTGCCATGATGGCCCAGCCCGGCGACGTCATCCTCATCGCCGGCAAAGGACATGAGCCCTATCAGGAAATCAAGGGTGTCAAGCACCACTTTGACGACCACGAAGAGATTAGGGACGCTTTTCAATAAATAATTCTAAATCGAGTAATCGAATTATCGAATCATCGAGTAATCGAATCATCCAACATGTTATACTATTTCTTCCGTTTTCTTGAAGGCTATGGCATCACAGGCTCCCGCTTGTGGGGCTACGTTTCCTTCCGTGCGCTTCTCGCTCTTATCGTAGCACTGGTTATCAGTCTTTGGTTCGGCGAGCACTACATCCGCTGGATGAAGCGCCACAACCTCAGCGAAGAGCAGCGCGACTTCAGCATCGACCCCTACGGCGTGGCCAAGAAAGGCGTGCCCTCAATGGGCGGCATCGTGATTCTCGTCGCCGTGCTCGTACCTTGCCTGCTCTTCGGCCGTCTGCGCAATATATACATCTTGCTGATGCTGGCCGCTACCGTATGGTTCGCCGGCATAGGCTTCCTCGACGACTACATTAAAAACTTCCGCCACAACAAAGACGGCCTTGCCGGTCGCTGGAAACTCGTGGGGCAGTTCATTGCGGGCCTCGCCGTGGGCCTCACGCTCTACTTCTCCCCCGACGCCGTGATACGTGAGAACGTCAGCACCCAACAGGCTGGTGGCGCGGTGGAAGTCGTTCACAAGAGCGAACCCGTAAAGAGCACCAAGACCACCATCCCGTTCTTCAAAAACAACAATCTGGACTATGCCGAGGTGGTGGGCTTCCTTGGAGACCATAAGCAGGCCGGCGGCTGGATACTCTTCGTGCTGATGACAGCCTTCGTCATCGCCGCCGTGAGCAACGGCGCCAACCTCAACGACGGCATGGACGGCATGTGCGCCGGCAACTCCGCCATCATCTACGTGGCGCTGGGCGTGCTGGCCTACGTCAGCTCTCACATAGGCTTTGCCGGCTATCTCAACACGATGTTCGTGCCAGGCTCGGAGGAGCTCGTGGTGTATTGCTGCGCCATGTTGGGAGCCCTTATCGGCTTCCTGTGGTACAACACCTATCCAGCCCGCGTCTTCATGGGCGATACGGGCTCTCTGATGATAGGCGGCACCATCGGTGTGCTGGCCGTCATCATCCACAAGGAACTGCTCATCCCCATCCTCTGCGGCATCTTCCTCATGGAGAGCATCAGCGTCATCCTCCAGACAGAATACGCCAAGGCCGGCAACCGTCGCGGCAAGAAATGGCGCGTCTTCAAGCGCGCTCCGCTTCACGACACCTTCCGCGTGAAGCCCGAAGAGATGCTCCCCGACGCCAAATACATCTTCCGCAAGTGGCCCAAGACGCCCGCCCTGGAGTCAATGGTCACCGTCCGCTTCTGGATTATCAGCATTCTCCTGGCCGTCTTCACTATCATAACACTAAAGATTCGATAACGCCCGATGAAACTCGTTATATTAGGTGCTGGAGAGAGCGGTGTAGGCACCGCCATCCTGGCCGACAAGAAAGGTTATGAGGTATTTGTCTCCGACATGGGGCAGATACAGGACAAATACGTGCAGGCCCTTGAGGCCCATCAGATAGAGTGGGAGGAGTGCGGCCACACTGCCGAACGCATTCTCGATGCCGACGAGGTAGTGAAGAGCCCCGGCATCCCCGACACCGCCCCCATGGTACAGGCCCTGCTGGAACGCGGCATTCCCGTGCTGAGCGAGATTGAGTTCGCCGCCCGCTACACCAAGGGCCACTGTGTGTGCATCACCGGCTCTAACGGCAAGACCACTACCACCCGCCTCATACATTATATATTTACACGCGCGGGACTCAACGCTGGACTCGCTGGCAACATCGGCCACTCATTCGCCTGGCAAGTGGCAGAGGATGACAAGGACTGGTACATCCTTGAACTCTCGTCCTTCCAGCTCGACAACATGTTCGGCTTCCGCGCCGCCATCGCCGTGCTGATGAACATCACGCCCGACCATCTGGACCGCTACGACTACGAGTTCCAACACTACGCCGACTCCAAGATGCGCATCATCCAGAATCAGGATAAGCGCAACTGCCTTATCTACTGGGCTGGCGACCCCGTCATCCAGCGCGAACTGAAAAAACGCGAGGACGACTATCGGGCCCCCGCCCCCACTCCCACGAGCCATAGCGCCGTGCCCGGCCACCCCAATCTCATCGGATTCACCGACGACGTGTTCTCCCAGCTCCGCCTCACCTTCTCGCAGATGGGCCGCCACAACCAGCGCAACGCCACCGCTGCCTATCTGGCCTGCCGCGCCGCCGGCATCAGCGACGACATCATTCGCGAGTGCCTTGAGGACTTCCCCGGCGTGGAGCACCGCCTGGAGCGCGTAGGCGAATGGGACGACATCCTCTGGATCAACGACTCCAAAGCCACCAACGTAGATGCCTGCCTCGTGGCCTTGCAAGCCATGGACCGCCCCACGGTACTCATCGTGGGCGGCAAGGACAAGGGCAACGACTACTCCGTGCTCTACCCGCTTATTCAGGAAAAGTGCCGCGCCCTCGTCTATCTCGGTGCCGACAACGCGAAGCTCCACGAGAGTTTCGACCATCTCGGGCTTCCCGTCACGGACACCCACAACATGGCCGACTGCATCAGCGCCTGCCGCGGCTTTGCTGAAGAAGGCGATGCCGTGCTTCTCTCTCCGTGCTGCGCCTCCTTCGACCTCTTCAAGAACATGGAGGACCGCGGCGAACAGTTCCGCGCCTGCATCAAGGCCTCGCAAGTTGAATAGAAAGCCATTACCCATTACTCCTGACCCATCACCCCTGACCCATTTATGCCCAATACCTTTATCCGTCTAAAAGGCGATCCCGTAATCTGGGGCATCATCTTTGCCCTCTGCGCCGTATCCCTCGTTGAGGTATTCAGCGCCACCAGCATGCTATCCTACGGAAACAGCAGCTACTGGCAGCCTTTCATCCGACAGGGTGCCCTCCTTGCCGTAGGCTTGGGCATCTGCATAGGCATGCACTACGTGCCCTGCCACCTATACCGCTACATCTCTGCAGGATGGCCCTTCATCATCATCCTACTATTCATCATGGCCTTCACGGGAGGAGATGTCAATGGTGCGGCACGCTGGGCTAAAATCGGCGAACTCACCTTCCAACCGTCGGAATTGGCCAAAGGCATACTCGTGGCCACCGTGGCACTCGTCCTCTCGCAATGCAGGGAGGGAAATGGCGTCAATAAGCAAGCATGGAAGTATGTTGCCTTCTTCTCCTTGCCCATTATTATCTTAATCTTTAAGGAGAATATCAGTACGGCCGTATTCTTATGCGGCGTAGTATTCGTCATGATGTTCGTGGCCGGTGTTCCCACCCGCCAGATGCTCACCATCTCAGCCGTAGGCATAGCCCTCGTCGTCATTGGTATAGCCAGTCTCAAAGCATTCCCCAGCAGGGTGGACGACCCCTTCTACAAGACCTCCGTCGGCAGCGTCTTCAAGCGCGTCCCGACGGCCAAGGAACGCATCTTCGGCAACAGCCTTGTCATAACAGAGAACCCCGACAGTCTCGCTCTCACGGATAAGAACATGCAAGTGGTACATGCCCGCATCGCTGTGGCCAACAACAACCACGGGCTCGGTCTCTTGCCCGGCAACAGCGTAGAGCGCGACTATCTCCCCCAGGCCTATAGCGACTTTATCTACGCCATCATTGCCGAAGAGACCGGAATCTGGGGCGCAAGCATCGTTCTATTGCTCTACCTCGTACTTCTCTATCGCATAGGCATCATTGCCAACAACTGCGGCCGGGACTTTGCCGCATTCCTCGTCATGGGCCTCGGCGTGCTCCTCGTGGGGCAGGCACTGCTCAACATGTTCGTCGCGGTAGGCCTCGGTCCCGTCACAGGCCAGACGCTCCCCCTCATCTCCCGCGGCGGCACATCTACATTTATCACCTCTGCCTATTTCGGCATACTCCAGAGCGTAGCATGGAGCGGAGTAAGGAAGAAGACGGAGCCAGCTCCCGCCCCTCAAAGTCCGCAGCCCCAGCATGAAGTGAAGGCCGCGGAAACCGAGAAGCCACAGCCCGCCGCCCCAAAGAAGGATAAACCCTGCGAGGTAGAAGAAGCCCAAGACCTGTCCGAGGTGGAAGTTCTCCCCACTGAGGAGAGCGTGGAGGACACGCCATGACCTCGCCCGCCCTGGTCCTCCACACCCGGAAATACGCCGACGATCGCCTCATCGTGGAGACCTATACCGAGGCCGCAGGTGCCGCCTCCTTCATCGTGCGCATATCCCACGGCGGCAGAAAGGGCAACGTGCCCCACACCCTCTTCCAGCCGCTCGCCCTTCTTGACATCAGCTGGGACGAGCACACCCGCTCCAGCCTCCTCAAGCCCACCGCTGCCCTTCTTCTCACGGCCCAATATGCTCCCTCGCCGGAAAAAGCCCCCGAAGGACCGGCTTATGGCCCCCTACCCTTGGAGTACGCCTCCCTCCCCCTGACTTCGGGCCCCATAAAGTCCGCCCTCAGCCTTTTTCTCGCTGAGTTCTTCCGCGCCGTGCTGCGGCAAGAGCCCCCTTCGCCCCCTATCTTCCGCTATATCGCCGGTGCCGTGCAATGGCTCAACGTTGCCGATGACCGTTCCCTGGCCAACGTCCACCTCGCCATCCTCGTCCGCATGGCCAACCTCCTTGGCATACGCCCCAACGCCGAAGAACTCCTGCCCATCTGCCCCCCCACCCACCCCCACGCCATCAACGAGGCGGCGTCGAAGTCCGTCACCGCCGACATCGCGAAGAAGTACGGCGTCGTGCCGGTCGTGGCAGACGAGGACTCCATCACCGGGGCGCTCTTGGACCCGATGAAGGCGGGTCGTAGCCATGTCGT
>JAZUDS010000049.1:0-8080 GCA_045639805.1 Alloprevotella sp. | reverse complement strand
CTTTCTGTTGTCGTGCCACCCGGGTGACAGGATTGGGTCACCCGGGTGGCACGACTTATAAAAGGGCGCTGGGGAATAGTAAAGCGTGCGGCGGCGAAAATAATCTTACTGGAAAGAGAAGGAAAGGCTGCGCTCGCGCATGAGGTCGGCGTGGGAGATGCGGTAGGTCTTGAGCGCTTTCTCGCCGAGGCTGACGCGGCCTATGCGGTCGCTCTTTGCGGCACCGGGGGCGGAGATTACGATGTCGCCGCCGGGGATGTGGAGCGTGGCCTTCTCGAATACGGGTGCCGTGAGGGTGTAGAAGGGCTGGCCGGGGCAGTCGGGGTAGAGGCCGAGCATGGAGAATACGGCCCAGGCCGACATCGTGCCGGTGTCGTCGTTGCCGGGGATGCCGTCGGGGGCGTTGCGGAAATGCTTGTGGAGGAGTTCGCGCGTGAGTTTCTGGGTGCGCCAGGCCTCATCCGTCCAGCGTGAGAAGAGGTAGGGATAGGCTATGTCGGGCTCGTTGGCGGGGTCGTAGAAACCCTGGTCGAAGACGCTCTGGAGGCGGTCCACGAACTTCTTCTTACCGCCCATCAGGCGGCAGAGGCCGGGAATGTCGTGCGGCACGTAGAAGGTGTAGTTCCAGGCGTTGCCTTCGTGGAATCCGGGTGAGGGCTCGAAGTTCTCGCCCTGGCGGGGATTGAAGGGCGAAAGGAAGGAACCGTCGGGCAGGAGGGGGCGCAGCGTGCCGTATTCGGGGCTGTAGTAGTGCTTGTAGCCGAGGGAACGGGCGCGGAAGAGGCGGGCGTCGTCCTTCTTGCCGAGGGCTTCGGCGAGGTCGGCAAGGGCCGCATCGGCCACGTAGTATTCGAGGGCGTGGCTCACGCTGTTGTCGTACTGCTCCAGCAGGGGGCAGTAGCCCAGGCGCACGTAGTCGTCGTTGTCGGGGCGCAGGGGGTTGTCCTTGCCGGGCGTGACGGCCCCCTTGCGCATGGCGGCGTAGGCCTCCTCGATGTCAAAGGAGCGAAGGCCCTTCAGCCATGAGTCCACGAAGACGGGGATGGCGGGGTCGCCCTCCATCGTGAAGGTCTCGCGGCCGTAGAGCTCCCATTTGGGCAGCCAGCCGCTCTCGCGGTACATCTGGAGCATGGACTGGAGCATCTGCTCCTGACGGTCGGGCCAGAGAAGAGTGAAAAGCTGGTGGGTGCAGCGGTAGGTGTCCCAGAGGGAGAAGACGGTGAAGTGAGCCCCCCTCTTATCCCCCTTAAAGGGGGAAGATGCGTTAGCCTTTTGGGAGATCTTCCCCACGCCTTCGCTCTCCATAAGGGGGTATTCGCCGTTGACGTCGTTGAGGATGTTGGGGTGGATGAGCGTGTGGTAGAGGGCGGTGTAGAAGACGGTGCGCTCGTCGGGCGTGCCGCCCTCAATCTCAATGGTGGAGAGCGCCTTCTGCCATTTGTCGTGAGCCAGACTGCGGAGGGCGTCGAAGGTGGCAGAGGCGGGCTGCTCGGTGTTGAGGTTGAGGCGCGCGTTTTCTACGCTCACGAAACTTACGCCTATGCTTACCTCCACCTGCTCGCCGGCCTGGAGGTCGTAGTTCCAGTAGGCGCCGATGTCGTCGCCGGCCAGGTCGCGGCGGTAGCCGTCGTAGAGCTTGTAGCGGCCGGCCTCGGGGTTCCATTCCTTCTCCACGCCGTAGGCGTCGCGCTGGTGCTTCCAGAAACCGCGGGAGGCGGGAGAGCGGTTCACGCGCACGACATAATAAATAGGATAATACGCGCGCGGGGAGTTGTAGCAGAAGTTGCCGAGCATCTTTTGGCCCTCAATCTCGGTGTCGCTGACGTAGCGCACCCAGGCACCGCTCTCGTTGGTGAGGCCCTCGCCCAGATTGAGGAGGATGTGGCCGGTGCCGGAGGGGAAAGTGAAGCGTGCGCGGGAGGTGCGCTCGGTGGCCGTCACCTCGGTGGTGATGCCGTATTTGGTGAGGCGGTTGGTGTAGTAGCCGGGGTGAGCCTCCTCGGCGGTGTAGGTGGAGCCGTAGTTGTGGTAGTCCACGTCGAGAGCGCCGCTCGTGGGCATAAGGAGGAGGGAGGCGAGGTCGGGACAGCCCACGCCGGAAAGGTTCACGTGGGAGTAGCCGGTGAAATAAGAATTAGTGTTGTCATAAGGCGTGCTCCACCAGCGGGCATCCTTGTCGTAATGGTTCAGGTCGCTGCCCATCACGTTGAAAGGCGTGGCTGACATCATGCCCTGCGGCACTACGGCCCCGGGATTGCACGTGCCGAAGTTCGTCGTGCCGATAAAGGGATTCACTAGGGTCGTGGGGTCGAAGGCATAGGCCGAAGCACAACCTAAAAGGAAAGAAACGAGGAGGGAGAGGGTGTTTTTCATCTGTTTATGTACGTTTTTCGGCGCAAAGTTACGAATAAGCGAGCGAAAAGCCAAATGAGCGCAGCGATATTTGAGCTTTTCCGAGCGGAAGTAACTAAAAATATGTTTAAAGTTACAAATAAGCGAGCGAAAAACACAGGAATCTGGCAGTTTTCTATGCTTTTCCGGACAAAAGAAGCTAAAAAGCGTGTCGGAAGTTACGAATAATTGCCGAATAATTCGTATATTTGCAGCATGAAATCAGAGGTAGATGCCCGTTTAGAGGCTCACGGCATCCGTCCCACGGCTATTCGGCAGCTTGTTTTGGGCACTTTCGGGCCTGATGACCGCGCCTATTCGCTCTCCGAGTTGGAGGCGAAACTGGGGACGGTAGACAAGAGCACCTTGTTCCGCACGCTGACGCTGCTCTGGGAGAAAGGTCTGCTCCACAGCATCGAGGACAGCCAGGGCCTGACGCGCTACGCCCTCTGCGCCGCCGACTGCCACTGCCACGACCAGCACGACGGCCTCGCCGACCTGCATCCGCACTTCGAATGTGAGCGTTGCAAGAAGGTGTGGTGCCTCAAGGCTGACCCCTTGCCCGCCGTCGCTCTGCCCGAGGGCTTCCACCAGCACTCCGCCTCCTATGTGGTGAAGGGATTATGCCCGCAATGTATAAAAAAAGAGAAAAAGCCTCATACTCCACTCTCTTAATTCATAATTCTTAATTCATAATTTTTGATAGACCAATACCCTTCAAAACTCCTTGAACGCGCAGTAGGCGAGATGGCCAAACTGCCCGGCGTGGGACGCAAGACCGCCTTGCGCCTCGTGCTGCATCTGCTGCGCAAGGAGACTTCTGACGTGCTGGCTCTCACAGACGCCCTCGCCACGCTGCGACAGGAGGTGCACTACTGCCAGTGTTGCCACAATATCAGCGACACCGACCTCTGCGAGATATGTGCCTCGCCGCGCAGGGACCACTCCCTCATCTGCGTGGTGGAAAACGTGCAGAACGTGATGGCCGTGGAGGTTACGGGCCAGTATCAAGGGCTCTACCATGTGCTGGGCGGCGTCATCTCGCCGATGGACGGCATCGGCCCCAGCGACCTGGAAATAGAGAGCCTGGTGCAGCGCGTGGCAGAGGGCGGTGTGGCAGAGGTAATCTTCGCCCTCAACCCCACGATGGAGGGCGACACCACCAACTTCTACATATCCCGCCGCCTGCGCGACTACGGCGTGAAACTCTCCACCCTGGCCCGCGGCGTCTCCGTGGGCGACGACCTGGAATATACCGACGAAATAACTCTCGGCCGCTCTATCATCAACCGCGTGCCGCTATAAACGTATAACATAAAACACAAATCAGTATGGCAACGTCACAACCTGTTTCCAAAACGACAAAGTTCCTCCAGTATGCCCAGCTCGTCCTGTGGGCAATAGCCATCATCTTGGCCGTAATAATTCCTGTGTTTACCGATTGGGAACATCAACTTCACGATGTGCCCGATGTGGCCACCTACATCTTCCACATGATAAGCGTGGTGCTGCTCTTCGCTGCCGGCTACTGCGTCTTGGTCCAGCGTCGCCACCGCGTGCTGCGCCTCATCGTGGTCAACCTTTCCATACTCTGCACGGAGACGCTTTTCTTCATGATGCGTCCCGACGCCGATACCGAACTCTATATCTTCCTCATCACTCTCCTCCTCTCCATCATTGCCTATCCGCTGCGCGAGCCGAAGAAAAATGAGACTACCCCCGAGGCTGTACCCGCCGAGGAGCCCGCCGCTCCCGCCGAGGAACCCGCTCCCGCCAAGGAGGTCGTTCCCGCCGCTCCTACTGTGGAAATCCCCGCCGAAGTGGAAGATTAAATATAATAAACAAAAAACTTGCCCTTAGCCCTGATACCCCCAAGACTTGTCCTTTAGAGGTATCTTCCCCTCCCAGCCCCTTTCTGGCTGCCGCCATCTTTCCCCTATTGGGGCAAGAGTCCGCTCTGCGAGCGGGGGAGGGGTGTCAAAGTGCCGCAGGCAGCTTTGACGGGGTGAGGCTTCTCTACTCCTATGTTCCCATTCAACTACCTCCAATCCCTCGGCCAGTACCTGCAACTGATGGGCCGCACCTTCTCGCGGCCAGAACGCTTGCGGATGTATGCCAAACAGTACGTGCATGAGATGCAGAAACTCGGCACCGACAGTATTCCCATCGTCCTCCTCATCAGTTTCTTCATCGGCGCCGTAATCTGTATTCAGATAAAGCTGAACATCCAGTCCTCGTGGATGCCCCGCTGGGTGAGCGGCTACGTCACCCGTGAAATAATGTTGCTGGAGTTCTCCTCCAGTATCATGTGCCTTATCCTCTCCGGTAAGGTGGGCTCCAACATAGCCTCCGAGATAGGTACGATGCGCGTGACGCAGCAGTTGGACGCCCTTGAGATAATGGGCGTCAATCCCGCCGCCTACATCATCCTGCCGAAGGTGTGCGGCCTTATCACGATGATGCCCTTCCTCGTCATCTTCGCCACGGCGAGCGGCATCGGCGGCGCCTACGCCACGGCTTACATTATGGGCATCATCACGCCCGCCGACCTCACCGAGGGCCTTCAGCACGACTTCCACCAATGGTTCTTCTGGATGGGCGTGGTCAAGAGCCTTTTCTTCGCCTTCATCATCGCCAGTGTCAGTTCCTACTACGGCTACCGCGTAGAGGGCGGCTCGCAGGAGGTGGGCAAAGCCTCCACCAACGCCGTGGTGGCATGCTCCATGCTTATCCTTTTCAGCGACGTGTTCCTGACGTCCATCCTTTCGTAAACGCTTTTCCTCATGATAGAAATACGCCACCTATACAAAGCCTTTGAGGACAAGGAGGTGCTCAAGGACATCTCCACCACCTTCGAGCCCGGCAAGTGCAACCTCATCATCGGCCAGTCGGGCTCCGGCAAGACGGTGCTCATGAAGAACATCGTGGGCCTTTTCACGCCCACCAGCGGCGAGATTCTCTACGACGGCCGCGACTTCGTAAAGATGTCAAAGCGCGAGAAGGCTATGTTGCGCCGCGAGATGGGTATGATTTTCCAGAGCGCCGCCCTCTTCGACTCCCTCTCCGTGCTGGAGAACGTCATGTTCCCGCTGGATATGTTCTCGTCCGACAGTTACAAGGACCGCACCCGCCGCGCCCTATATTGTCTGGAGCGCGTCAACCTCAAGGACGCCGCCTACAAGTTCCCCGGCGAGATAAGCGGCGGTATGCAGAAGCGTGCCGCCATTGCCCGCGCCATAGCCCTCAACCCCACCTACCTCTTCTGCGACGAGCCCAACTCCGGCCTCGACCCCAAGACCTCCCTCGTCATCGACGAACTCATCCACGGCATCACGCAGGAGTTCGGCACCACCACGGTGATGAACACCCACGACATGAACTCCGTGATGGGAATCGGCGAGCACATCATCTACATCCACAAGGGCGAAGCCGCCTGGGAGGGCTCCAAAGACGAGGTGATGAACTCCGACAACGAGCGCCTCAACTCCTTCATCTTCGCCTCCGATCTCTTTAAGAAAATAAAGAACAGCCCCTCTCCGTCAGCGGCACCCGCCGCTGACACCTCCCCCCTATAGGGGAAGGAATAATGCCTAAAGTTAGTTTCCCTACATTCTCACAACCGAATACCCCCATAATCCCATAACCTCACACCCCACAGCCTTACATCCTCATAACCTATAGAGGTATCTTCCCCTCCCTATGGGGGAGGGGTGTCAAAGTGCCGCAGGCAGCTTTGACGGGAAGGGGCTTTAATTATTATGTTTACCATCCAACTCAACGCATCCGGCACTCATCACCTTGAGGTGGACGAGCGCCATTTCCAGACTCTTCAGGACTACGCTCTCTTCCGCGACCTCGTGGACAGCACGGGCTACGTCACCGAGCAGACGCTCGACAAACTGAAGTGCAACATTCGCGCCCTCATTGCTACGGCCGACAACCCCAAGCCTCTCATTGACCTTTGCTACGAGGTCATCTACCATCCCAAAATGAAGGGCTTCGGTCTGCAGAACCTCATTCTGGCGTATTTGGAGTGGGAGAAGACCCTCCCCCTTACCCCTCCCGTGGAGGGAGGGGAGTAGATGCTCTTCAAGCAATGCGACACATTATTATATATATAATAGGAGCCCTTTGTGCCTTTCTCTCATATGTACCTGCAAAGGGCGCTTACTCCCCCTCGCTCGGAGAGCGAACTCTTTCCCCAACAGGGGAGAGATGGCGGCAGCCAGAGAGAGGCCGGGAGGGGCTGGGGGGGGGGGCATTTGTTACTGTCCGTTCCGGCCAATTCTATTTAGATAATAAGCCCTACACCTACGTCGGCACCAACTTCTGGTACGGCCCCATCTTGGCCTCCGAAGGTCAGGGCGGCGACCGCCAGCGCCTCTCGCGCGAATTGGACGCCATGCAGAAGGTGGGCATCCGCAACCTCCGCGTCCTTGTAGGCGCCGAGGGCAGCACGGAGCGCCTCACCCATATCCGCCCTATACTTCAGCCCGAGCCCGGCGTGTATAACGACACGCTCCTGCGCGGTCTCGACTACTTCCTCGCCGAACTGGAGCGCCGCCAAATGACGGCCGTGCTCTATCTCACCAACTCGTGGGAGTGGAGCGGCGGCTACGGCACCTATCTGGAGTGGGCCGGCGAAGGACAGGCCCCCGAGCCCTCCGACTGGCAGGGCTTCGTGGATTTCCACTCCCATTTCGTGCAGAATACCTGCGCCAAGGCCCTCGTCGCCGACCACGTGAAGCGCATCGTCTCCCGCACCAACACCGTCACCGGCCGTCCCTACGCCGAGAGTCCCGCCATCATGGCCTGGGAACTCGCCAACGAGCCTCGCGCCTTCAGCCGCCAGCCTGCCGTGAAGGAGGCCTTCCTCGACTGGGCCCGGAACCTCGCCGCCCTCATCAAGAGCCTCGACCCCAACCACCTCGTCACTACGGGCAGCGAAGGCCTCTACGGCTGCGAGGTGGATATGGACCTCTTCCGCCGTCTCCACACGCTGCCCGAGATAGACTACGCCTGCATCCATATCTGGCCCCACACGTGGGGATGGATGGGAGCCTTCAAGTCCCCCACCGCCGAGGCGCGCCGTGCCAACGGCATCGACGGCACCGCCAAAGGCTTCCAAAGCGCCTGCGACGAGAGCCTCCGCTATATCGACGGCGCCTGCCACGCCCTTGAAGGCAGCGGCCGGCCCATTGTGATAGAGGAGTTCGGCTACCCCCGCGACGGCTACGCCATCTCCCGCGAGTCGTCCACCACGTGGCGCGATGCCTACTACGCCTTCATCTTCCAGCAGATGCAGTCGCATCCGCAAATCGCGGCCTGCAACTTCTGGGGCTGGGGCGGCCTTGCCCGCCCGCCTCACGACACCTGGCAGCCCGGCGACCCCTACACCTGCGACCCCAACCACGAGGAGCAAGGCCTCTACTCCGTCTTCTCTTCCGACCGCGGCACCCTCCGCGCCGTCAAAACGGCTGCCAAAGCTCTCCGCCGCGCCGCCAAGCACTGACAACGCCTCTATTCTTCATTTGAATAAGGAAAGAGAGTGTGTCAAAAGTCACAAAGCTGACTTTGGCACACTCTCTTTCTTTATTTTTTTATTGCTGTCCGGGGAAAGTTGAAATCTCTTAGCATTGGGCTGAAGGCCCTTAATTGTAGAGCCTAGGGCAGAGTGACCGAAGGGAAC
>JAZUDS010000048.1:0-7015 GCA_045639805.1 Alloprevotella sp. | reverse complement strand
TTGTCCGCAGGAATTCTGCTGCATCAAGCAGCTAATTCAAAAGAATTCTAAGCAAGAAGGCTAACGAAGTAATTCTTAAATTCTTTAATTCTTGATAAAAATAAAAGACAGATAGGTTTGTGCCAAGTTGTATATTATCACCTTATTTTATTTAATATTATTAGTGTCCGCTAAAAAAGAATGTAATCTTTCGTCCCCTTTGTAAATGCTGACGAAATGAAAGTTTGTTGAGCTTTGTATACGCGCAGCCGCCGCTGAGGTAGTTCTCGGCGGCGGCTGTTATGTATTGCCGTAGGGTGTCGCTACTGTGGCAAGATGCCCTTAATAGGTGATGACGGTGGCCAGTTCCTTGGCCTGGGCAATCGTACTTTTAATTTAGAAGAGGTCTTGCACCTTTTTGGCCTGCTTTTTCTCTACTTTGAAGACTTTCTCAATCTGGCGCGGCGTAAGGATTTTGAGGAATTCCTTGTAATGCTTTCTGCGGAGGTCGAGGATGGATTGCGAAAGGTTGAACCGCGCTTCGATATTGCGCTTGATTTGTTCGTCGCTGAGGCGTACTTTCTTGCCGTCTGCACCATTCTGGGGACGAATCATAGGGTGCTTTTTATAAGCGGCGTGCATTTCTTCCACATACTGGTTGTAGATGGGAGTGAAGCGGACTGCGGTGGCATCGTCAAGGTTGAGCTCATATTTGAGGCGCTCGGTCATGCTGACCTGTCGCAAACCTTGCGATTGCTTTCCTTTATTCTTGTCGGCACTGGCACTGGCACAAAGACACATGGCAAGTAGTAGAAGAGTGAGGATTCGTGCTTTCATAGTGCGTGACTTTGAAAATGTTGTTATTTTACGCGGCGATACACTTCGTGGTCGATTCTGATGCGGCCCTTGCCGGATATTCTCAGGCTCTCAGATTCGATGTCGCCGTCGAGCTCCACGAAGATGATGCGGCCGTTCTTGATTTCATAGGTGAAGGGCTTCTTGCGGGGCTGATAGTTAGTAGGAGCATACTTTGACACTTCCCATTCGTAGCCAGTGCCGTCGGCAAGGAACTGATAGTAGTCGGTGTCGTCGCCGTCTTCATGAGCCCAAGTGCCTACGATAGAGGTGTTGGCAGTAGTCTTGGGATTATTGGCGATGCTTGAAGTGGTGATGCCGATGAGAGCAAGGGCGAGGAGGATAATGCGAGTTTTCATAATTGTCTCAGTTTAGTAATGAATAGAATTCGTGAACTTATTTACAGGCGGCTGTAGATATCGTCGTCAAGAAGGATGTTGCCATCTTGCAGGATGCTGAAGCGTTCGGCTTCAATGTCGCCGTCGTATTCGTGGAATATGATGCAGTCTTGCTTTACTTCGTAGCGGAAGGGCTTCTTATGGGGCGTGAACCCTTGGGGAGCGTAGGCGGGGATATCCCATTCGTAGCCTGTGCCGTCGGCCAGGAACTGGTAGTAGTCGGTATCGTCGCCGTCAGGGTGCTGCCAGGTGCCTACGATGAAGCGTGAGGCTTCTTCCACTGTGGTCTGCTGGGGCTGCGGGTCGTTCTGTGGCTGGGGCTGTGAGGTGGCGTCGTAGCGGCGGTAAGTGTCACCGTCGATGACAAGAGTATTGGCGTCAATGACTTTATAGAAGTCGGTATCAATGTCTCTGTCGGCCTCGCGGAATACGATGGTCTGGGCGTTGACAGTGAAGGTGAAGGGCTTCTTAAAGGGCGTGAACCCTTGAGGCGCATAGGCGGGAATTTCCCATTCAAAGCCCGTGCCGTCGGCCAGGAACTGATAGTAGTCCTTGTCTCCATCGTGATCCTTATGTTCCCATATGCCAACAATGCTTACGGCTTGCCCGGACGTGCCATCCTGTGCATTCGTTCCCTGTGCTGATAACTGTTGCAGCGTGAGGAAAGGTGCGCTGTCAAGATGGTCATTATTGCAGGAGACGGTTGTAGTGGAAACGCCGCAGAGCAGGGTAAGGAGGATAAGGGTGTGCTGTATGGTTTTCATAAAGGGTTACAGGTGGTAGTGTTATTTCTGACGGGTGTAGGTGTCGTGGTCGATGCGAATTTTGTTGTTGTTTACAATTCGTATGCTTTCGGCCTCTATGTCGCCGTCTGCTTCAAGGAACACGATGCGTCCGTTTTGGATTTCGTACTTGAAGGACTTCTTGACGGGCTGGAAGGATGTCGTGACATAGCGGGGGGCTTCCCATTCGAAGCCGGTGCCGTCGGCATTGAACTGCAGGTAGTCGATGTCGTCGCCATCGTTGTGCTGCCAGGTTCCTACGATCTCGCTGGCAGAGGTGGGGTTCTTGGCTATGCAGGCAGTGGTGATGCCGACAAGGGTAAGAGCGAAGATAAGGATGCGTATTTTCATTGTTTATTGATGACCTCCTAAAGGAAAGGCGTGGGTTGGGAAGGAGGATTTTATTAGTAGTGCAGTAATTAATGTTTATTTAATGGAGATGCGCCTTCTTTCGTTCGGAAGCCGTAAGAATCTGTTACTGGCGGTTGTATATGTCGCCGTCTATCTTGATACGGTTTTCGTTGATGCGCTTGATGGTCTCTACATCAATATCGTTGTCGTGGCGCTCTACAAATGTAATTTTGTTGCCGCTGACGCTATAACGGAAAGATTCCTTGCGGGGTTCAAAGCCGGGGATGTTGGTGAGGGGCGCTTCCCATTCATAGCCGGTGCCGTCTGCATTGAACTGATAGTAGTCGCGGCTGTCGTTGTCCTGATGCATCCAGACACCTACGAGGAAGTGTACATCTTCAATGTCGTTATCGCAAGAAGTGAAAGTAATCAGGGAAAATGTGAGTGCGCAGATAGCGCAGAGAATTTTGGCGGTTGCTTTCATTGTTTTATTTGTTTTTTAGAAGTGAATAAATAAAGTTTTTAATTAGATATATATTTGTAGTGTTGGTGTTTTCTATATGAGTTCGAGGAAGGTGTCACACTCGACGAGTGTTTCTTCTTCCTCCAGTTCTTCGTCAGAGGTGTACTCATTGACGTCGTAGAGGGCTTGCAGCGACTCGTTAGCGGTGGCAGAGGAGTGGTGGGGTATTCTTTCAACGGTGATGCCTGCTACGATAATGAGGAGGATAGAGGCTGCTGCTGCCATCCATCCGGTGCGGCGGTGGACGTTGTGGGAGTGTATGCGGCTGATGATCTGGTCTTCGTTCTGTTTGAGTTGCTCTTCGGTGAGGCGTACGGGCTTCTCCTCGCTGGGTGCGGTGAGGAACTGGTCTATTTGCTGGGAAGTGAAGCGTGCCATAGCGTTGGGAGTGTTAGAGCTTGAGGAGTATTTCTTTTATTTTTTCTTTTGCGAGGTGGTAGTTGGCGGTGACGGCCTTTACGTTGGTGCCGAGGGCGAGGGCAATGTCTTCGTAGGCGAGGTCTTCGTAGTGTCGCATGGTGAAGACGGCTCGTTGGCGCGGCGGGAGAGTGAGGAGTGCCTGCTGGAGTGCCTGTTGGAGCGCTTCGTAGTCGGGGGTATCCTCGGCAGGCGGGTCAATGTCCAGGTCGGCGGTGGGGTGCTGCTCGCAGAGACGGATGGCCTCGTTGGTGGCGATGCGGTAGAGCCATGCTTTGAGCGACTGTGCTTCCTTGAGCGTGTCGAGGTGGCGGTAGGCTCGGATGAAGGTTTCCTGCAGGGCATCCTGGGCATCTTCGTGAGTGGGGGTGATGCGGCGGATGTGCTGGTAGAGCGGCTCTTGATATTGCTGTATGATTTGTCGGAAGCGCTCTTCTTCTTTATTCTCGGCTCGGCGGCTGCGGGGTATGAGACGAAGTGTCATTTTTTCTGTGTCTCTATCTATAAGACCGGGGAAAAAGGTAAAAATAAAATCGGAAAGTGATTTTTTTCTTTTTTTTTCATAAAAAGAGGTGAGGCAAGCGCATTTTCGGAGTCCTGCCACACCTTATTATATATATACGCGCGTAAAGGGCGGGGCTCAGAAGGTATTGAGGACGTCCCACTGGGCGCTGTCGGCCTCAATGTAGCCGTATGTGCCGTCGATGATGACGCGATAGTGGCCGTCTGTGAAGCCTGTGCAGGGCAGCACGTCGGGTAGGGTGCCTTCCTTGTAGGTAAGGTGGCCGAGGGGCGTGCCATAGCCGGTGGGGGAGCGCTTGATGGGGAGCGAGCCGTAGTTGAGGGGCCACACGTAGCCTTCGCCGGTGGCGGCACTGCGCAGTTCGAGGCGGGCACGAGACTTCAGCACGCGCACTTCGTCCTGAAGGCTGGCGCGGTATTCCTTTGCCGTCTCGCCTTCGTAGCGGCCGAGCACCTTGTTCGTCTTCTTGTTGATTACCACGAGGGCGGCATTGTTCTGGCCGTTGATGCCGGTGACGCGGGTGATGCCCTGTCCGGGCAGCGGCTGATAGACGACGAGCGTGCCCACCTCTTCTTCTTCCGGATTGTCGGCCTTGTGGCCCGTCTTGCAGTAGAAGCGGTAGTTAGTGCCGGCCACCACTTGGCGGCTCACGCGACGAGGTGTCCAGTGGGCAAAGAAGTCGTTGCCCTTCGTGGCTGCGGTGTAGGCCGCAAGGTCGGAGGCGGTGAGGGTGTCGCCTTGGCTGAAGGCTCCTACGGGTTGCGCGTCGCCGGGGCCTTGTTCATTGCCGACGTGCGGCGTGCAAGCCTGAATGAGGAGGGCGAGGAAAAGAATTAAGGGGAAAGAATAACGGGACATGGTAGTTTAGTCTTAAAAGAGCCGGCCATCGCAAGTAGGCTGGCCGGCTCTTATGTGTCTAATGGGCTGTTGCCTGATTAATAGTTGGCTGCGTGTACCTCGAAGTAAGCTTGGGGATGAGCGCAGACGGGGCAGATTTCGGGGGCAGCGGTGCCCACTACGATATGACCGCAGTTGCGGCATTCCCATACCTTCACTTCGCTCTTCTTGAACACTTCCTGTGCCTCAACGTTGTGGAGCAGGGCGCGGTAACGCTCCTCGTGGGTCTTCTCAATGGCGGCTACGGCACGGAAGCGGTAGGCCAGTTCGGGGAAACCTTCCTCTTCGGCGGTCTTGGCAAAGCCTTCGTACATGTCGGTCCATTCATAGTTCTCACCGGCGGCGGCAGCGGCCAGGTTCTCGGCGGTGGTGCCGATGCCTTCCAGCTCCTTGAACCAGAGTTTGGCGTGTTCCTTCTCGTTGTCGGCGGTCTTCTGGAAGAGGGCAGCGATCTGCTCGTAGCCTTCCTTCTTAGCCTTGGAGGCAAAATAGGTGTACTTGTTGCGAGCCTGGCTCTCACCGGCGAAAGCGGCCTCCAGGTTCTTCTCGGTCTGTGTTCCTGCGTATTTGTTCATGATTAAATAAAAATAAATAATAATAAATTAAATATGTAAGTTAATTGCTTGTTTTCCTTTCTGCATGCAAAATTACTAATTTTCTTATAATTGACGCTCTTTTCTCTCTAAAATTATCTTTTTTCTCGCAAAAAAGATGTTTTTATGCCCAATAAATTCTCTTTTTGTTCTGTAAAGGTAGCAATACCGGCAATAAATAGGCATTATTTTGGAATAATTACAATTTATTTCCCATTTTTTTTGGAAGAATTACAAATAACTCCTAATTTTGCACCCAGAAAACGAGGCCAAGCCTCCCGCAAATCTGATATTCCCCCAAATGAACACTCCCACCCCTACATTTCCTGCCGCCGACTCCCAGCTCCGCACGCATGAGCTCCAGTCCCGCACGGCCGAGGCCCACAAAGCCGCCGCCGCCGACCATCTGCATCGGTTCGGAGTGAGCGTGACGCGTCCCCGCGTCGCCATAATGGAATATCTCATGACGCACCGCACGCATCCCTCCGTAGATACCATCTTCGCCGACCTCGCCGATGAGATGCCGGGCCTCTCCCGCACCACGGTGTACAACACTGTGAATATGCTGGCCCAGCACGGAGCCGTTACGCTCCTCTCCATTGACGACCACAACATCAACGTGGACGGCAACACCTTCCCCCACGCTCATCTTCACTGCAACTTCTGCGGCCGCATCATCGACATTCCCCTCCAGGGTCTCTCGCCGCTGCAGGCCAGCCACCCCTTCAGCATGGAGGGCCACCTCGTGCAGGAAGTCCATCAGTACTACCGCGGTGTCTGCCGCGAGTGTCAGGAAGCAGCGATGTCCCAAAGCCTATATTAACTCCTAATAATTATTAACCCCAAAAGTATTTTAGATTTATCATGAAACAATGGATTTGCCCCGTATGCGGCTATGTTCACGAAGGTGACGCCGCTCCCGAGAAGTGCCCCCAGTGCGGTGTTCCCGGTGCCAAGTTTAACGAGAAGAAAGAGAGTGCCGCTCTGCAGTTCGTCACCGAGCACGTCATCGGCATTGCCAAAGATATTCCCGCCGGCGAGAAGGGTGACTTCGTTCGCCAGGGCCTTAACGACCACTTCATCGGTGAGTGCACCGAAGTAGGTATGTACCTCGCTATGAGCCGCCAGGCCGACCGCGAAGGCTATCCCGAGGTGGCCGAGGCTTTCAAGCGCTACGCCCTTGAGGAGGCTGAGCACGCCGCACGCTTTGCCGAGATGCTCGGTGAGGTAGTATGGGACACCAAGACCAACGTTCAGAAGCGCATGATGGCCGAAGAAGGTGCTTGTGCCGGTAAGATGGACATTGCCCGCGTGGCCAAGGAACTCAACCTCGACGCTATCCACGACAGCGTGCACGAGATGGCTAAGGACGAAGCCCGCCACGGCGCCGGCTTCCAGGGCCTGTTCAACCGCTTCTTCAAGTAATAAGACCCCTTGTTCCTCTTCTAATAAAGAAGGGGGCAGACATACAACGCAAGCAGTCTCCTCTGGGAGGCTGCTTGCGTTTTTTATGTTGACCTTATTTGTATTTCGCCCATAGGGGGCAATTCTTTAAATTTATTGCTGTCCGGTAAAACTCAAAACAGCATAAGAAACCTCCCCGGAGCCCTGTAAACACGGACTTCGGGGTTTTTATTCTCAAAAGTAAGCCCCCCCCCACTAATCAAAAAGTGTTGGCTGTGGCGGCCCTTTTTGAG
>JAZUDS010000047.1:0-16430 GCA_045639805.1 Alloprevotella sp. | reverse complement strand
GACATAATTACCACTTTACTTGAATTGTGTCGCACTTACAGCGCTCCCAGAACAAATGGCAACGAGTGCGGTAGGGCTTGCGCCCCACCCTCCGTTATGTCGTCCTTTCAGGACTTTCAACTTTCCCCGGACAGCAATAATTGTTAATTGTTAACTCTTCCCCCGCGTGGCAAAAACTGCTGATTTCAATGAGGTTGCCCTCGGGGTCAGCTACATAGCATGTGCGTTGGCCCCAGGGCTCGGTGGTGGGAGGGAAGACAGGCGTGGCACCGCGTTTCAGGGCATAGGCGTAGGCTCTGTCCACATCGGGGAAGGTGGGCACATCAAAGGAGAGTTCCATCGTGCCGTTGAGGCCTGCGGGGTAGGCGTACTTCTGCCCCGTCATCTCCTCGAAGGCCGTGCGGGGGAACATTATCAGGCGCATAGTCCCGAGGCGCATCTCCACATTGGGCTCCTTGCCGTTCCAGTCGGTGGAGAAGCCGAAGACTTCGTGATAGAAAGCCACCATACGGGCGTTGTCGGTGGTGAAGAGGCCTATGGTACCCGACGAGAAATGGGGCCGCCTCTCTTCGCCCTCCAACTTCATCACCCTCACCTTCCTTTCGGCACCGCCGTAGAGGTTGGGGCAGAGGGTCTCGCGGCCCGTGGGGAGGAAGCCGCACTTCTCCATAACGCGGCCAGAGGCGGGGTTGTCCACGAAGAAGTCGCCCCACAGTGCTGTCATCTTCTTCTCGTGGAGGCAATACTCTACGAGGCGGCGCAAGGCCTCGGTGCAGAGCCCCTGGTTCCAGAAGGGACGGGCTATCCAGTAGCCGATTTCTGCCTCGTTCTCACCCACGGCGATGTTGCAGGTGCCGGGCAGTAGATAGCCGATGCAGCCGATGGGCTCGTCGGAGTCTTTTAGCGTGAGCGCCCACATCCCTTCGTCGCTGAACAGCGTGCGGATGGTCGTCAGGCTCTCCTCCACACTCTTGTGAGGTGCCCAGCCGGCACGCGGTCCTACTTCGGGGTCGCTGGCGTATTTGTATAGTGCCTCTGCGTCGCTCTCGCGCCAGCGGCGGAATATGAGGTGTTCGGTGTGCATGGGGTAAATGAAAAGTTGAAAGTTTAAAGTTGAAGGTTGAGGCAAGTGTAGGGCTCTGGCTGGAAGCCAGTATCTTAGTAACCGGTTGCATCGACGAAGGAGATGCTGCCGGATTAACGACTCTCCCGCTATGTGTGCCTGGAAGGCACTACCTTGGATAGAGGCATCGTATTTGGGTACAAGGTACTGCCTTCCAGGCAGCGTCCTCTCAGATGGATATGCCGGGCACTTCGTACCCGGTTAATGACCGCCTCTGCTAGGCTGTAGTGCCTTCCAGGCACATCTAAGCGAAACTTGTATTAAGGGTGATTTCCTCCCGCTTCGCCACTCAACAGGCCGAAGACCATTAGGGTGTTGGCCATATTGTTTACGGTGGGCTCATTCATCACGATGGCATAGTGAAGGTCGGAGAAGGCTTGCATAACGGCAAAGGAGGGGTCATGGGCCGGAAAGACGGTCTCCCGCCACGAGTAGCCGTCACCGTTGCGGTTGGGGCCTTGGGCTTGTAAGCCGGCCACGGGCATTCCCCCGGGACGATAGCGGCTGCTGTGCAGCGGACAGCGAATGGTGCGTTGCCCCAGCCCCGTAATCCAGGACAGGCCCATTGGGTTGGCTCCGAGGGTGTTGTCGCAGGTGCGGATGAGCCAGTCGCGATAGTCTTGCTTGCCCGTCAGCCACCAGGCAAAGGCCACGGGGACGGCATAGTTTTCGTAGGCTCCCGTGCCCCAGGTGATGGGGGCGTAGGGATGGCGGATGAACTTGTATGCCATTTTTGACGAGCCCTCTACATAGAAATCTGCAACGCTCAATAGGACGGTCTCAATGCTGCTGCGGAGCGTGGCATCGGCCTGATGGGCGGGCAGTAACAGGTAGGAGTAGGCGGCCAGCATCATATCGCGGTCGTCGCGGGGGGCGAAGTGCCCGTTGTTAGCGGCTGCCAGAGCCTTGAAGTCCTCGTGATAGGCCTTCTCGCGGGTGGTGTGGTAGAGTTCGCAAGCGGCGTAGGCTCGCAATGCGCAGGTCTTGTCGCTGTCCGCCTTGTCGGAGTGGCCGTCGGTGTGCGCCGTGGCCCAGGTATAGGCCTTGCGGGCACAAGCGAGGAGGTGGCGAGCCTTGCGGCGGTGGCCCAGAGAACGCAATATGCGCGAGGCCTGGGCGAAGGTGCCGGCAGCCAGATAACTGCTTCGGGTGTCTTTGGCCCACGCATAGTCGCCCTTGTCGTCCAACTCCACGGTCTGTGTGAAACTGGGGTCGCCCTCCGACTCTGTGCCGCCCGCCACACCGCCGTCAGCGTCTTGAAGCCCCTCCCACAGTTTCACCTGCCATAAGGCTTCGTCCACGATGTCGGGGATGCCGTTGCCCCGTTCGGGAACATTCAACTGGTTGTCGGTGAAGAGGCGGGGGGACATCTCATAGGTGGTCATCAGCGTCTGGGCCACATCAATATGGCTGCGCGGGTTGTAGTCGCCAGCATCGTGATGGCCTCCGCTTGCAGAGAGGAGGGTGGGGTGGCCGTCGGTCAGCCGTAGGTGCTGGCTGAAAGCCGGATGCTCGGGGTCGTCCTGACGCCGGAGGTCCGTGGCGGCAATGCCTTCATCGTGGCAGGCAATGCGCTCCCACCCGCCAGAAAGGTTGGGGTCGATGGGACAGCCGCAGCGCTGGGCATAGATGCCCTGGGCCTGCACCTTGAAGGCGCGGCGGTAGATGTCGTCAGCGATGTCGAAGGGGAGCGAGCAGCCCACGCCCTCCACCACCAGCCTGTAACGGCCGGGCGTGGCGAAGGATCTGAAATCAAGTTCATAGACATTCTCCGCCGAATGATTGACGCCGCCGTCGGCATAGCGCCCGTTGTGGATGAGGGTCGAGCGGCCCTGCCACACGGTGGCTCCGCTGCCGTCATCAACAAGCCGGAAAGTCGGAGGCGTGCGGAAGCGCAGGGCGTAGGGAGCCAGGGAGTCGTAGTCGAGGGGGACCTCTGCTGCGGCGGGCGGTGGGGCCACGGGACTGGCCGCCGGCTCATTGTCGGCTTCGGGCATCGAGCCCAACCAGCAGCCCAGATAGGCCACCTTGATGTCGTGCGGGAGGTAGCCCAGTTGGTTCACCTTGATGGCGCGCGTGGGGGTGGTGTCTTCTTCGTAGTGCAGGGAGGCCGTGCGGCATCCGGCGGTCACTGTCGTATCAACGGCCACCGTCACCCTGTCGCCATTGTGGAGCGGCGTGGCGAGGTCGAGGAAGATATCGTGGCCGACGAAGCCCTTGTAGGGCCACCCCTCCGGTTGGTAACATTCCAGTTTAGAGCGCCGCCCAAAGGCTTGCACGTGCACGGCCTTGCCGTTGATGGTGACCATCCAGTGCTCCGTCTGCCGTCCGGCCGCAGCGGAATAGCCCGGTCCGCATTCCACTACCAGTTTGCCGTCGCCCAGATAGCCCACGCGCCTGATGCCTGTCAGTTGGGCGGCCACCTCGCGTTCGTTGGCAAATGCCTCGTCGGGCGGCGTCTCTCCCGGTGTCACATCCACGGCACAGAGACCGCAAGTCACGGCGTCGAGTCCTTTGCCCTGGCTGATGATGGAGTAGGTGACGCCCCGTCGCAAGGGGTAGGGCAGCGTCAGCGTCACTACGCTCCGCGTCAGGGGAAGAGAAGACGAGGGCGAAGACGAAAACGGCTTGATGTCTACGGGACGGGCAAACTCCGTTTGGAGAGAGTCAGTCCGCGCCGTTACGACATTCACGAAACGCGCATAGGCATAGCGCTCGTCTTCGGTGCTGACGATGCGCCAGTTGTCGGCCTTGTTGCGGCCCTCCACGCTGCTGGCACCGATGATTACCTGCACCGTCGTGTCGTTCACCACGATGGCCTTGCGCAGACCATAGCCCTGCATAATGAGGGGTTTCAGGTCGGGCACGCTGAACAGGTCGGAAGACGAAAACGAAGGGGTAACGAAGACGAAAACGAAAACGAAAACTAAGACGGCTTGAAGCCTTTCCATAAGAAGAAGCCCTCTCTGCCTTCCCCGCTCGCAGAGCGGACTCTTGCCCCAAAAGGGGAAAGATGGCGAAGCCAAAAAGGGGCCTGGGGATTGCGGAGAGGGATTATGTCGGGGTAGGGAAGGGTATGTCAGTGGCCGTTGCAGCATTGCAGGGGTATCTCTTGTGGAGGGAACTCCTCCTTGACAGTCGGGGAGACTTACCTACCTCGTCAGCGTGAACTTGATGTTGAAGCCGAAGTCCTGGGTGATGGTGGGATAGGAGGATGAGGTGAGGAGTGGCGTGTCCTTTTTGAGGTCGTAGAAGGCGGCGAGGGTGAGCATACGGCTGACGGCATACTCTGCCTGGGCGCTGATGGTGAAGGCACGCTGGCCCGTGGTGGCCTGCGAGAGGGCGGTGAGGATGTTGCGCTGCACCGTGGCCTGGTCGCGGAGGGTGAGGTCGAAGCGGAGGTTGAGGCTGTGGGCGAAGCCGGAGGAGCGGGCGGCGCCACGGCCCTTCGAGGCGGTGCCGTCATCGGAGTCCTCGTCATCGCCGGAGGAGCGGCTTCCTTTGGCCTTGCGCACCTTCGTCTTGCTCTGGAAGGGGTTGAAGTCCGCTATCTTGTAGCCGGCGCCGATGACCCAGTCGGTGGAGTGGTTCTCCGTGAGTTGCTGCGAGGTGAGGGAGAGGTTGAGGGTGCGCGTCTTGCGGTATTCCACCTTCATCGTCATACTGTTCTTGAAGGTCATATCGAGGCCGATGAGGGGTGCGAAACTCTCATTGACGCTGACGGTGGAGATGTCGTACATTGCGGAGGGTGCGGGCATACCGGTGGCCACATTCTGGACGAAGCCGTAGCCGCCCTGATACTCCACATAGGAGGTGAAGGTGTTGTAGGAGCCTACGGCGTAGGTGCTCTTGTAGGCGTGGGTAAGGTTGAAACTCTTGAACACCTTCTTCATACGGCGGAGTTTGGAGAGCCCGGCGTAGGTGAAACTCCAGTTGGGGAGCATACGGCGCAGCGAGGGGAATATGTTGAGGCCGTCGCCGCCGTTGGTGTAGGTGTTGAGGAAGGCGGGTATCATTACTTCGGCGCCGTACTTATCGACAACGCCGTTGGCGGGGTCGTAGGGCTGTCCGGCGAGGGAGGTGCCGACGGGGTAGGTGGCTCCGGCGTAGCGAGCCTGCTGCTGGGCCTGGTAGGAGTCGAGGGCGGAGAGGAATTTGTTGAAGGTCTCGTTGTTGTAGCCGTCGTCCACCTTGCCGTAGCCGGAGAAGGCGCTCTTGAAGGCTATGATGGTCTGCGTGAAGGAGCCGGTGCGCGTGGTGGGGCAGCCTTCATACATATACTGCATCGTGTGGGAGGAGTTGGTGTTGCGATTGAAGGTAATGTCAATCTTTACATCGCGGAAGGGCTCCACGAGGGCCTTGACGGAGATGTCCTCCTGCAGGCTGGATGTGGCGGGGGTGAGGATGGAGTCGCTCATCATCAGCCAGCCGCGGTCGGCGGAGCGCGTGACATAGTCGTCGCCCACGGCACCGAAGGCGAAGTCGAGGCCCGGGCGGAAGGAGCCGCCTCCCTTGCTCTGGCCGAGCATATCGCCGACGGAGGGCAGGAAGCCCGGGACGGCGAGGTTGTAGGTGTTGCGGTAGGACACGCTGACATTGCGGAGCATCATCAGGAAGCGTGCCGAGGCCTGGGCGAACTTGAAGGCGGGCTTGTCCTCCTTCGGGGCTTTGGGGGCCACGGTGAGTTTTAGTTTGACGGTGTCCTGCGTGAGAATCTCTATCTTGTTCTGGTCGATGACCTTGAAGCGCACGGGGTAGCGCGTGCCGTCCTGGCGTATGGCGGTGACGCGGAGTTTCTTTGTCTTCTGGTTGTGCTGGATGACCTGCGTGGTGTCGGCCTGCAGGGTGATTTCCTTCTCGAAGGCCTTTTTCTTGTCCTTGTCGGCCACGGCGGCGAGTTTTCCGTTGACGCGCTTCTTGGCGCTGGCGTTGGAGGCGGAGCCGGAGAACTTCTTGTTGACATCTTTGAGGAAGCCCCAGTGGTTGTAGAGCGTCTCGAAGTTAATCTTTCCGTTGCCGTTGGCGTTGCGCTGTGTGGAGATGGTGTGGCCCATTGTGGTGCCGTCGGTGAGTTCGGTGCCGCGTGCCCAGTTGTAGGTGGCGGTGTATTTCACGTCGGCGTTAATCCAGTCGAGGAGGGGAATCTTGCTGAAAGGCAGCGTCCACGAGGCTTCGGCCTGCTGGGCGTAGGTGAGGGGGCGTCCGAACTCTTTGAGGCTGTCCCAGATGGAGTCCTTCCACGCCTGGTACTGGTCGGGGTAGAGGTCTTTGTTGATGGCGGAGTAGGGTTGTTCAATTTCCGCGTTGGTGCCGCTCTGGAAGGAGAACTTGATGGCTTTGGTGATGTCCCAGCGCATCTGGAAGGAGCGGTTGAAGAGGAAGTCGGAGGACCAGGTGAGGGGGCTGTGGCTCTCGGTGCCGTTCATCAGGGCGTCCATATCGCGTTCCTGGAGTTCGTAGTAGCGGCGGTTGATGTCGGCGGTCACGCCGATGGTCTGCGGGAAGTAGTTGAGGCCGAAGTCTTTGAGGAGTTGCAGCCACTTGCTCTTGCTCTTTATCTTCTTGAAGGGTTCGAGGGTCTTGAAGTTGGTGGCATACTGGTATCCGGCGTTCCACTTCCAGGTGTTGTCGCGCTCCCACGCTGTGGTCTCGCCGGTGGTGTGCTTTTCGGAGTGGGCGTAGCCGAAGGTGAAGTTGGCGGGGTCGTAGGGCATATGGAGGCGCTTGCTCTGGTGGTTGAAGCGAATGCCGGTGATGGAGAAGTTCTTGTTTACCACGACGGTCTCCACGATGTTTTGGAGCGAGTCCTTCTCCTGCTGCGTGGCGCAGCCGTCATAGGCCTCGTCCATTGTCATATCGGTGTCGAGGGGGTTGTAGTGCGGCTGGTTGCGCTGTTTGGAGTAACTGTAATAGATAGGAGCGGAGAGTTTCACGGCCTCCGGCAGAATCTTGCCCGCCTCCACGCTGGTGGTGACGCTGTACTGGTAGAGGTTGTCGTCGCGTCGCTGGCTGACGGTCTCTTCCAGTCCGCCGAAGCCGTAGGTCTCCATATGTCCGGTGAGGTTCACGCTGCCGAGGTCTGCCACTTTGAGGCTGACGGCGCCCTGTGCGGCCCAGCCGCCGGAGTTGGCGAAGTTCTGCAAGCGCAGTTCGTTGGCCCACACCTCCACGCTCTGCACCTCGCGCGACTTGTTGCGCACGCCAATCATAATGGTGCGCACCTCGCCCAGCGAGGGGTTGCCCTGCACCGTCACCTTGTTGTTGGGCTTCTCCGGGTCGTACTCGCTGTAGATGTCGGCGTAGGAGATGAGGCCCATACCGCGCTGCTTGTTGCGGTTGCGTTTGGTGCCGGTGAGGAGGGTGAAGTCAATGTCAATCATATTGTCGGAGGGCCATACGGTGGCGGCCTGTCCGCTGGAATAGTTGCCTTCGGGGGTGAGGGTGAGGGGCACCTCGTATTCGTAGTAGTTGTTCTTGTAGTCGCTGCCCAGACGCAGGAAGAGAGAGGTCTGTCCGTCGGCGAGGGTCTCGTCGCCGGGGAGGGCATTGGCGTGGACGAACATCTGGAGGTGCTTGTAGTTGCGCAGGTCGAGGGTGGTGTTCTTGTACACGGCGCGGGCGGCACCGCTGGGCAGGTTCTCGAGGGTGATGGCGAGGGCCTGCTCGTCGTTTTGCAGCACCTGGTCGGAGCCGGGCACCGTCTCGCGCGAGATGCCGGGAGGCAGCACATAGTTGACGGGCGTCTTCGTGTTGTTCTCCTCGAAGTTCACGGCGCTGACGGAGATGAGGCCGCTCTGGTCGGCAGCCTGACCGGCCACGAGGCTCTGCTCATACACGCGCCATTCGCCGCGCACCAGGTTGAGGGTGGCGAAGCGCAGCACCTCCTCCTCCGCGAAGTCGGTCATAAACATACGCATAAAGCGGATGGAGGAGAAGTCGTTGATGTTGCCCACCTTCTTGTCCCACTGGTCCACGGGTATGCGGAACTGGTACCAGTCCGTGGTCTGCTGCTCGCCGTTGCGCGTCTTTGTGACGGTGGTGCGCTTGTCGACGATGTGGTTGAGTCCCACCTGCATATCCTGCGGACGGATGCTGATGCGGTACTGGTAGTACTTCTCGTATTCGTTCAGCGTGTAGTCCTGGTTGATGTCCTCCACGTCGGGCGTGGTCTTGTAGGCGGTGGAGTATGTCTCGGGGCTCTCTTCGGCAGCCACGCTGTTGCCGTTGGGGTTGTTGATGAGTTTGTAGCGGTCGAGGATGGAGAGGGCCTGGTCGTCGTAGTCGCGGCCACGGAAGTAGTGGTAGCGGTCGGCGGAGGGATTCTCATATATCTTATTATAGGTGTCCGCGTCCACGCGCGTCTGCACCTGTTGGAGGAAGTCCTTGTAGGCGCCGAAGGAGCGTTCCTCTTCGGAGGTGAGTCCGTTGAAGCCGATGTCCTGGCGCGAGCGGCTGCCGCTGCTGGTGTTGAAGGCGTATGTCACGCTCTGCTGCGAGGGCACGCGGCCCCACGCCGTCTCCACATACTGCGCCAGGGTGCCTTCGGTGGGCATACCGCTCTCGTAGAACTTCTTGCCGTCGCGCAGGATGTCCTCGCTCACCTCGCCCAGGTTGAAGTAGAGGTCGCCGCCTTCGGGCATCGTGCCGCCCGCCTGGCGCTCCTTCATAAAGGGGTCCATCATCCAGAACTCGATGTACTCGATGTTCGCCGTCTCGAAGTCGCTGGTGTCCAGTTTGCGCATCATACCGCCCCAGCGCTGGCGGGGTTCCGGCAGCGAGCCGTTGGCGTTGAGGACGGGGTCGAGGTTGTAGGGACCGCGCTCCGTGGGGTAGAACGCCATATTCAGCACCGAGAGGGTGTTGCTCTCCTTGTAGTTGATGCTCTTGTTGGGGAAGAGTTCGCTGCGATACACCTCGCGCACGTCCCAGTCGCTCAACTGGTCCACGTCGGCCTTGATGTGGGGCGGGGTGAGGCTGCTGCTCTTGCGGGTGAAGAGGGGGTCGATGTAGTACCAAGCCAGGCGGGCCCTGTTGTAGCCGCCGCGCACGTCGTTCATAAACGAGGCGTCCTTCGCCGAGGCTGCGTTGGGCAGGAGCGAGGGCACGCTGCTCAGCGTCCACTCCATAGGATTGCTGATGTCGATGACGCTCTTCGTCTGTTCGAAGTCGTCGATGTAGGAGGCGTCGCCCTGGGCGTCCTTGCTCTTGCCGGCGATGAGTTGCGCCACCTCGCCCGTCACGTTGATGCTCGACGAGCCCTGCAGGTGGAAGATGCGCAGCGCGTTCAGCCAGTCCGTCAGGCGCTGCGTCTCCTTCTTCCAGCTCATATTCAGGCCCCACACCGTGTTGTTCAGCGGCTCCGTGCCCATACTCACCTTCGTCGTCAGCGGGCGTTCCGACAGGTGGAGCAGCGTGCCGCCCACGGTGAAGTTCTTGCTGAAGTCATACTGGAAGTTCACGCCCAGCATCGTCTTGCGTTGCAGGCCGTAGTTCGTGTTGCTCTCCACGGAGCACGATATGTTGGTGCCGGCTTCGAGGATGCTCTTGTTCAGAATCTTCACGATGCCGCTGTTGTAGTCCACGCTGTAGTCCGAGCCCTCCGTCAGCGTCACGCCGCCGGCCGTCACCACCACCGAGCCCGGCGGGATGTTGCCCGCGTTGAGGCGTATCTCGTCGTTCTTCGTGGCCTTGAACTGGCCCGTAATCATAAACTTGTTCTTCTCCGCAATCTGCTTCGCCACGGTGCGCGTGCTGTCGTAGAGTTCCTGGAAGCAGTATTTGTCCGCTATGGCGTCGTTGCCCAGAGCCTTGCGCAGGGCGCTGCCGAAAGGTTCGGCGGTGGTGAAGTAGGCCATACCGTCCTGCGTGTTGATAGTCAGGCCCTGCACGAAGTCGAAGGTGCCGTTGGGGTTGTGCTTCTGGTTGTTGTCCAGACGGTCCAGGCCGATGAGTTGGATAATCTTCTTCTCCTTGAAGGCCGGTTCGGGCAGGTAACTCAGATACACGCCCGTCGTGTCGGAGAGAATCTTCACGTCCAGTTTGAATTGGTCCTGCTGCACGTCGCTGCCGCCGAGGTAATACACATTCTTCATCATCAGCGGCCAGTTGGTCATCTTCGGCGTGTTCGCCGTGTTCTTCAGCGTCTTCACCAGGAGGCTCTGCGTGTTGTCGCGCAGGTCGGTGGAGAACTCGCCCACCTGGTAGGTCCTTCCCCTGTAAGTGTATTCATAAGCCACCGCCAGCACCTGGTCCGGCTGCAAGGCCGCGCGCAGGGAAATAGTGCCGAGGCTCTGGTTCAGTTTGTATTCGTTGCTCGACAGCAGGCGGGCGCTCTCAATCTTCTCATAGTCCGTGCCGCCCACCAGGTTCTGCGCCTCCAGCAGCGCCGTCGTGGCGCTCACGTTGCGCGTGCTGTCCAGTTGCTGCACGATGAAACTGTACTCGTCGTTGGCATCGTTGGCCGGCACGCCCGAGCCGCCAGCGTTCCATTTCTCCTTGTCGAACACCCGGCTCTCGCCCAGGTCCGTCAGGGCCACCAGGTTGCGCGTGTTCGTCGTCGTGCCGTTCTTGTTCGTCACCCACACCTCGATGCGGTTGATGTTGATGCCCGAGAGCACGTTGGGAATCTGCTCCATCCATCCGTCGTAGTTCTCGCGGAAGAAGTGGCCCAGCCAGAAGTGGCGGTTCTCGCTGTATTCGTCGGCGCTGAACTCGAAGGGACTCGTCTGCACGCCGCCCTTGCTGCTCACCGTGCTGCTCGCCGAGTTCTTCTGCGAGGCCACGACGCCCACCCTCAACTTGCCGAACTGCATCTCCGTGTGGACGCCGAACAGGCTGCTCGCGCCCCTCACCAGTGACGAGTTCGTGGGGAACGACACGTTGCCCGCCTCAATCACCTTGATAATCTCGTCCTCCTTGCCCTCGTATTTCAGTTTCAGGTTCTGCGCGTCGAAGGAGAAGGTAGCCTCCGAGTTGTAGTTGAAGTCCATATTCACCTTGTCGCCCACCTTGCCGTTGAGCGAGAGGTTAATCTTCTCGTTGAAGTCGAAGCCGAACACCTTGCGGTTGCGTTCCGAGAGGGAGGGGTTGTCCGTGAAGCGGTAGTTGGCGCCCAGTTTCAGTTCCGCCGAGCCCTGCGTCTTGATGCGCACGCCGCCGGGGCCGAAGATTTTGGAAGCCTTGCCGATATTGAACTGCATATCGGTGAAGTCGAACTTGTCCTTCCCCGCCTTCTCGCGTTCCTCCTGGTATTTCTTGTCGTAGTAGTCGCGCATCGACTGTCGGACGGCCCAGTCCTGGTATTCGTCCTCCGTCATAAAGTACGGCACCTCCGTCCATTCCTCACCCATTTTCGTGCCCATACGGTAGGTTCCCGACTTCTCGTCGTACCACACGTCCGTCTTCACATTCTCCGGGTCCTTCAACTGGCTCTTCCTCGTCTGCTGTCCCCACGGGGTATAGACGCTTTGGGCGGAGACTGTCAGGGACACCAAAAGAAGCATAAAGAAAGCCTCTCCCCGTCGGAGCTGCCTACGGCACTCCGCCACCCCTCCCCTGTTAGGGAGGGGGAGGATACTCTTGAAGGTTGAAAGGAGAGAGGAAAAGATTTGCATATCGTGGTTGTGAATGGACTAAATTAGCGAGTCGCTCTTTTTGTATTATCCCCCTCCCTAACAGGGGAGGGGTGTCAGGGTGGCGTAGCCAGCCCTGACGGGGAGAGGCTGTATGTCGTTTTACTTCAACGCCTTCAACGCCTTTTTAATATATTCCTGCGCCGTGCCGTCGGGCAAGTCCTCCGCTATTGCCAGCACCGTCTTCTGTGACGGGGCAGGGGGGAAGCCCAGCATCGTCAGGGCAGCCACGGCCTCCTCGATGGCGGGATTCTTGGGGCTCTCCCCCTTGGGGGAGGTGGAGGGGGCCGTTCCCTCAATAGCGAACGCCTTGTCGCGCAGGTCCACCACGATGCGGGCGGCGGCCTTCGGTCCCACGCCCTTCACCGATTTCAGCGCCCTCACATCCTCGTTCTGGATGATAGTCGCCAGTTCGGCAGGCGTGAAGGTGCTCAGCACCATTCGTGCCGTCATACCGCCGATGCCGCTCACGCCGATGAGGGCGCGGAACAGCATACGCTCGTCGCGTGTGGAGAAGCCGAAGAGGTCGTAGGCATCCTCGCGGATGCTCTCGTGCACCCACAGGCGGGCCGTCTCGCCGCTCTCCGCCTTTGGCTGTACGGCAGCGTAGGTCGTCAGGCTGATATTGAGTACATACCCCACGCCGTGGGCTTCCACCACGGCCTCCGTGGGCGTCAGTTCGCTGATTTTGCCGGAAACATATTCTATCATAGCGCTAATAATATCGTGTGTGCGGACGTGTATATTACACATAAAACCTCTTTAATAACGCAAAACATATACGCTTATTGTGTCAACGCACGAGAAAAACAGCAAAAACAGTTTTCTCCCTTCCGTTCTTTCATTTTCAGGCCGCAAAACGGAGGGGCGGGATGGGAAGACGTGGTTCCTACTTTTTGCGGAAAATCCTTTATGTCCCGTCTCGTTTTTCAACGTCTCTTTTCAGCAAGTTTGCAAGGGCGCTGTAATGCTCTCTAAACCTAGGAAAGAATCCACTTAACCAAGTTCCAAAAACGTTTCCACAATTGTGAAAAGTATTTTCTACATATGTGGAAATTACTTTCTACAATTGTGGAAAATACTTTCTACATATGTGGAAACGAAATTGGTTGCGGGATGAAGCGCATTTTCTTCGGAACTTATCACGCTTCATATACGAATGGAAAAAAATAAGCCGCGCCAATCACGATGACTGGCGCGGCTGCTATTTGTTGTAAGTGTGTGCGTTAGGCTTCGAGGAGTTTGGAGAACTCGTCGGTGGTGACGCTCTTGTGCTGGAGGTTGAGGAGGGATTTGAGGGCGAGGGTGAGCTTGCGGTTGATGACGTGGTCAACGAGGTTGTTGACCTGGTCGCGCTTCTTGAGCATCTCCTGGGCGTAGTTCTCGAGGTATTCGTCGGGGATGTTGTTGATGCCGTACTGCATGAACTGATAGCGGGTGGTCTCGATGGCGGCGGCCTTGACGTCGGCGTCCTCTACCTTGATTTGGTTCTGCTCTACGAGCTGCTCGCGCTGGAGGTGCCACTTGAGTTCGAGGATGCTCTTGGGGAACTCTTCGTTGAACTTCTCCTCGGTGAAGCCTTCACGGTCCTTGTTGGTCTCCCACATGAAGCGCTTGAGGATGGCTTCGGGGAACTGGAGGTCGCCGATTTTCTTGTCGATGTAGGCGCGGACGTCCTGGAGGAACTTGTAGTCGCTGTCGCCCTGGAACTGGGCCTGGATGCCTTCCTTGATTTTCTGACGGAACTCTTCCTCGCTCTTGACGGTGCCGGGGCCGTAGATTTGGTCGAAGAGGGCCTGGTCGACGGGGGCGGCGGTGTAGCGTGAGATCTCGGTGATGTCGAGGCGGAAGTTGCCGGTGTGGGCGGTGACTTGCTCCTTGTCTATCTTGAGGAGGGAGGCGAGTTCGGTGGCGTTGGCTTCGTAGGCGGTGGTGGGGTTGAAGATGACTTCGCCCTTGACCTTGGCTTCGTTGAAGAGTGCTTTCTGGTCGTCGGCCTTGAAGTAGGCGGGCATAACGCTGGCTTCTTCGACGACGAGGCCGTTGCGCTTCTTGTGGCCCTTGGCGTCGAGTTCGGTGAGGGTGCCGCGTACGATGTCGCGGTCGGCGTAGGTCTCTACGCTCTCGTTGTGGCCGCTGCGCTGGGCGAAGGAGTCAACCTGCTGCTGGATCATTTCGTCGGAGACCTGGATGTCGTAGTAGGGGACTTTGTCCTTGGAGGTGAGTTCTACCTTGAACTCGGGTGCGAGGGCGATGTCGAAGAGGAACTCGAAGTCGTCGGTGGTCTCGATGGGCTGGGGCTTCTGGTTCTCGTTGGAGAGGGGCTCGCCGAGGATGGGGAGTTTCTCGTCGCGGATGTAGGCGGTGAGGGCCTCGGAGAGGGTGTCGTTGACGGCCTTGGCCTTGGCCTCGGTGCCGTACATTTTCTTGGCGAGGCCCATAGGTACCATGCCGGGGCGGAAACCGGGCATCTTGGCGTTCTTGCAGAAATCGTTCAGGGCTTTCTTGGCCTTGGGGGCGTAGTCGGCAGCCTGAATGGAGAGGGTCAGTACGCCGGAGACGGCGTCTGTCTTGTCGAATTTGATGTTCATAGTGCTTTTATGTGAATTTGAAAATGTGAGAATTTTCTGGGTGGGGGTTGAGGGCCGGGGGAAAACCGCCGGGGACGGGGGGGGGTTAACCCAGCGGAAAACCGCCGGGAACGGTGGCTGCTTTATCGCAGAACCTTGCTACTTCGTAGCGAGTTTCTGCTCGGGCTCGGGAAAGTTCAAGCGGGGCTTGACTTTCCGCTCGCCTTATCGCAGAACCTTGTGGCCGTTCTGGATGAAGAGGCCGCGGGCGGTGGGGGCGATGCGACGACCGGTGAGGTCGTAGAGGGTTGCCTGTTGTCCGTTGTCCGTTGTCTGTTGTCCTTGTATGCCGGCGGGGGTGGTGCCGAGGTAGTAGCCTTGGTGACGGGCGCTGCCGGCGTTGAGGACATAGTTGTTGTAGGGGTTGTTGCGGTCCACGAGATGGACGAGGGCGACGAGGTCGCAGTTGTCGAGGTTGGTGTCGGAGCGGAAGGACTTGGCGGCGTAGGTGACATCGTAGGTGTAGGAGTCGCCGGGGATGATGGTGAGGCGGTCGCCGGCGCCGTTCTCGTTGTAGGCGCAGCGGATGACGCCGTTGTGGCGGAAGGTTTCCTGGAGATCCTCGGGGGCGCCTTCCTCTTCTTCAAGTCCGTACTGGAAGTAACTGTCGCTGACGGGGATGCCGTCCTCGACGAGATAGCAGGAGAGATAGACATCGGCTCCGGTCTCGAGGAGATAGCGGTTGATGCTGCCGGTGACGTGGGCGCCTATCTTGCCGTCGGATTCCTTGATGGGCTCGATGTTGACTTCGGCATAGGCGGGATAGAGGGCCATTTCGTTGATGGCGTTGGTGTAGGGCTCTGTCTCGGCTACCTTTGCGGACTGGACGATGGCTGTCTGCTCGGCGAGTATGCGGCGGTCGTACATAACGGCGGGGTTGTAGGTGTCGCCGAAGAAGAGGTATGTGAGGTCGTTGTCGGCGGGGACGGTGAAGCGGTCGGGCTGGAATCCGGAATGGTGGGTGACATAGAGGAGGGGCTTGCCGGTGGCTCGGTAGGCTTCTATGGCTCGGTCGAGGAAGTATATCATAAAGGGGCAGTTGACGCAGTACTGTGAGGTGAACTCCTCGACGATGGGGAGTCGCTCGTAGGCGTCGAGTGCGACATAGAGGTTGGCGGTGGTGCGGCGCGTGTCGGCTGCGGTGTGGCCATCGACCTTGGTGACGCGGAGGGTGAGGGGCTGGGAGATGCCTTCGCTGGCGGGGGCGACGAGTTGATAGGGGATGACGCGTCCGTCGTAGGGTTGGAGGGGTGTGGCGAGGGTGGCGGTGTAGGTGTTGACATTGCCGTCGGCGTCGGTGCCTTCAAACTCTACGGTGGTGATGGGGGAGGAGGAGAGGTTGCGGACATAGAGCTGGCAGTCGAAGAGTTTGGCGGGATGGACCATCATTGTGGGTACGCCGCTGAAACTTACCATTGCTGCGTGTTGGAGGCCTTGTATGGCTTCGGTGCCGCTGATGATGGCCTGTACGAGGAGTGTGCCGCGGTCGGTCATCTCGACGAAGGGCTCGCGGTTGGCGCTGAGGAAGCAGGAACCGGGGACGGTGGCGGGCTTGTAGGTGGCGACGGGGTAGGGGGTGCCGATGGTCTCATAGACCTGATAGCCTACATAGTTCTTGCCCTGGACGATGGGTACGGGCTCGGAGAAGAGGACTTCGTTCCAGCCTTTGACGAAGTTATCGACTTTCTTGGCTACGGGGGCGTCGGCGAGGGAGCCCTGGCGTATCTCGATGAGGGAGCGCTGCTGGGCGCGCTGCTTGTAGTCGTTGATTATATAGAAGCGCACGCCGAGGATGGTGGCGCCGGAGAGACGGAGTTTGTCGAAGAGGGGGTCGGCCTCGGTGTCGAGACATACGGCGGCCTCGATGAAGTTGTTGCGGCCTGTGCCCTGGGTGTTAACCTCGTCGGGGGTGGCGTCCATAGGGCAGTAGCCGTAGTAGCCTTGCTGGGCGTGGAGGCTGACGGCAGCGAGGAGGGTGGTGAGAAGGGCGAGGAGACGGGACATGGGAATTATGAATTAAGAATTATGAATTAAGAGAGTGGAGTA
>JAZUDS010000046.1:0-16470 GCA_045639805.1 Alloprevotella sp. | reverse complement strand
CTGGGTGTGGGTGAGCCGCAGGACGGAAGCAAGGTCGGGGCCGCTGGTATTTACGGCACGCCCTGTCAGACGGGTGAAGGACTCGCGGGCAATCTTGTAGGCCTGCTGGGCATCGAGCGTAGCAGCCTGGGTGGAAAAGACGCTCAGAAGGGTGGCTACGAGAAAGAGAAGAGGCCTGCAGACAATGGACGGGAGGGAAAGCTTCATTCAGTAAACTTGATAATAGGGCTACTTGGATTATTTCTCAAAATGAGGGCTTTCGCCGTCGAGGGCCTTGAGGAACGTGGTGATGGAAGTCACCTGCTCATCAGTAGCTTCCTTGCCCAATTCAAAGCGGAACATGGCTTTTACGGCTTCGTCGATGGTCTTCAAAGTGCCGTCGTGGAAGTAAGGAGCCGTCTTGGATATGTTGCGGAGGTTGGGCACCTTGTATTTGTGGAGGTCTTCGGGCTTGCCGGTGAAGCCGTTAAGGCCTTTGTCGTCGTCGTTGTACTTCACATCGGGGAAATCCTTCTCACGGGCAGTGAAGTAGTCCTCAAAGATGCCGAGATGGGCGAAGGACTGCCCGCCGAGCGATTTGCCTACGTGGCAGGTGGCGCAGGAGTTGTCCTTGAAGGCTTGGTAGCCGGCGAGTTCTTCTGCCGTGAGGGCCTGCTTGTTGCCGCGAAGATACTGGTCAAGCTTGTCGTTAGGCGTAGTGAGCGTCTTTTCATACTCGGCAATGGCGTCGGTCACGGAGGCTTTGGTAAGTCCCTCAGGATAGATGGCCTTGAACTGGGCCACGAGAGCGGCGTCCTTGCGCAGACGTTCTACAATCTGGTCCCACGTCTGGTCGCCCATTTCCAAAGGATTCTCGGGAGGGCCAGCGGCCTGGTCGGCCAAGGTGTGGGCGCGGCCGTTCCAAAACTGCTCTACGTTGAATACGGCATTGAATACGGTGGGGGCGTTGATGCCGCCAAACTGGCCGTTGATACCTTCGCTGGTGCGGTGGGCGGCATCGCTGGCACCGCCGTTTTTGAGCACGTGGCAGGAGGCACACGAAACGGTACCGTCGAGGGATATGCGCAGGTCGTTGTACATCTTTTCGCCCAGTGCCACTTTGGCAGGGTCGGTCTGTACGGCAGGAATGGGCTGGATAACTTCACCGGCAAATTCCGCGGCTGCCAGACCGGAAGCATAGCGCTTGGCACGCTCCTGTTGAATCCACTTTGTCAGGACGCTCTTCTCCTCCTTGTTGAAGCCGTTGCCCCAGTGGGCCATCTTATACTGCGCGATGGGCATATTGTCGTGTTGCACGGTGTACTCCAGCATGGCCAGAAGCACTTCGGAAGGATTGTCGAAGTCCTCGTCCTTGTAGTCAAAGAACTTGGAGCCGTGAGCAATGTGCTGGCCAAGGATGGACTTGGCAACGGGAAGCTGAGCATAGAAGGGGGCTTCCGAGGAAGTGTTGTGGCACTCAGAGCAGCCGTTTTGCTCCAGAATGGCAGCCACTTGCTGAGGAGCGGGGGCATCGGGAATGCTCTTGCGGAAAGAAAAACGGTAAACGGCAAAGGCTACAGCCAACAACAGCAGGACGCCAATGGTTGAAACAATTAGTTTTTTCATAGGATTTTGTTTTGAAGGGATATGACTTAATACTTTTTTTACTTATATGTATGCATACTGTTCGTCGCCGACGGCAGATAGTCCACTCCGTACCATGTAATCTGCAAGGCAAGGAAAGCGAGGATGACCAGGACAAGCGCCTTTCCGCTGTGGCGGTCTTTCAAGTGGAAGAACATAAGGGCGACAAACCAAGTGACGGCGGCCCAGTTCTCCTTGGGGTCCCAAGCCCAGTAGTCGCCCCAGGCTTGCCATGCCCATACCGAGCCAATGAGCATTCCGATGATAAGGAGGGCGGCAGAGCTGCGGAATAGGTTGACCGGCAAGGCTTCGTGAGGCTTTTCCTCCTTGTGATTTCTCCTCCTGTTGAAGAGCATCGAAAGGAGGGCGAGTGCCATCAGCGAGTAGGCCACCATATATATAAATAGGTGGGGCACGAACCACCAGGAACGAAGAGCCGGCATCAGTGTGCCGAAATTTATCTTGGCCACTGTCAGGACTGTGAAGATAACAGTGAGCGCAAGGGCGACGGGCACCGTGATTTTAGCCTTCCACCTGCCGAAGAGCAACAGTATGGAGCCGATGGTCAGCAAGAACATGCCGAAATACACTATGGGCAGCCAAGGAACGCGTGCCAGCAGGAGCACGCTGAACAGTCCTCTCTCGCGGTCGTAGCTGTCCTGGAAAATGGTGTAGCCTTGATAGGAACAAGGATGATTGACAGATGTTTCCATCTTCTCTCCTCCCACGATGAGGCGGCTCGTGTATTGGCGCGGGCTCTTCCCGTCGGGATAATAGTCTATGCGGAACTCGTCAAGGCCTACCTCAAAGGGCAGGGGCACGGCAAGGCCGTCGGTGGAGTAGGCTGTATTTACGGGCACTTCTTTGCTGACAATCATCTTTGCCTTCGTCACGTCGGGGGCTCCAAACAGCGAGGCCCATATGATGATGAAGAGGCCCAGATGATTCAGGATAAAGCCATAGCCCGCCTTTCTTCTGAAGCCATTGAGAATGGCGAACGACAGCGACAGGAGCAGCACCAGCAGATAGACCACAAACGCTCCGCTACTATGCACCGGCACGGCCCATACGCCCTCAATGGCCAGGAGTACTGCCCCTATGCCCAGCAGCGTCATTCCGGCTGGGGCGGAGCCGAGCACACGCACCCACCGCTTGTCGTGGGCGTAATGATGCACGGCAAAGGCTGTCAGCAGAAATGTTGCTGCCAACAGTGCAGAAGAGGGAAAGGCCAGTAATTGCAGTAATTCGCCCATAGGGGGGTGTTTTTCAAGATGGAAAGGGACAGAGCAGCCTGCTGGCGTGATTATTCGCCCCACGTGCTGCGGTCGAGGTTACGGTAGGAGAGGGCCTCGGCAATGTGGAGGCGCTGGATGGTGGGGGCGGCTGCGAGGTCGGCAATGGTACGGGCCACCTTGAGGACGCGCTCGTAGGCTCGTGCCGAGAGGTTGAGGCGCGTCATGGCCTTCATCAGATATTCCATGGCCTCGTCGTCGGGGCGGGCGTAGCGGTTGAGGAGGCGCGTATTCATCTGGGCGTTGCAGTGGATGCCGGGCTCGTCCTTGAAGCGCTCGCTCTGAATGGCGCGGGCCTTCACCACACGTTCGCGGATGTTGGCACTGGGCTCGCCGGCAGGGGCGTCGGCCAGGGCTTTGAGGGGTACGGGCATGACTTCTACCTGCAGATCGATGCGGTCCATCAGTGGGCCGCTTATCTTGTTCATGTATCGTTGTATCTGCCCGGGGGAGCATGTGCAGTCGCGCTGCGGGTCGTTGTAGTAGCCGCAGGGACAAGGGTTCATTGCGGCTACGAGTTGGAACGAGCAAGGCAGCGTGACGCTGTACTTGGCGCGGCTGATTTGTATCTGGCGGTCCTCCAGCGGTTGGCGGAGGGTCTCCAGCACGGAGCGGTTGTATTCGGGAAACTCGTCCAAAAAGAGTACGCCATTGTGCGAGAGAGAAATTTCCCCGGGATTGAAGTTTGCTCCGCCGCCGATGAGGGCCACGTCGCTCACGGTGTGATGGGGTGCTCGGAAGGGGCGGGTCTTGATGAGTGTGTCGGTGCTTTGCAGTTTGCCGGCCACGGAGTGTATCTGCGTGGTCTCCAGGCTTTCGGCCAATGTGAGGGGCGGGAGGATGCTGGGCAGCCTTTTGGCAATCATACTCTTGCCGCAGCCCGGCGAGCCTATTAATATAATATTGTGTCCCCCGGCAGCGGCCACCTCCATGGCACGCTTCACGGTCTGCTGTCCTTTCACTTCGGCGAAGTCATTGGCATAGACGCTCTGGGCGGCCATGAATTCGGCGCGCGTGTCTATCTCTGTCTGTTGCAGCGCCTCCTCGCCGCGCAGGAAGGCCAGCACCGAGGCGAGATCCTTGGCGCCGAAGACCTTAAGCCTGTTCACCACGGCGGCCTCGCGTACGTTTTGTTCCGGCACGATGAGGTTTTCAAACGCCATCTCCCGCGCCTTGATGGCAATGGGCAGTGCGCCGCGTATGGGCCGCAGCGAACCGTCGAGGCCGAGTTCGCCCACGAGCATGGTCTTCTCCAACCGCTCGGCGGGCAGGATGCCTACACCGGCCACGAGGGCCACGGCCAGCGGGAGGTCATATCCTGAGCCTTCCTTCTTCACGTCGGCGGGCGCAAAGTTGATGTCCACGTTGATGTTCGGCGGCAGGCACACGTCGCTGCTGCTCAGGGCTCCCATCACGCGGGTGCGGCTTTCGCGCACGGCGTTGTCGGGCAGACCCACCATGAAGAAGTTGGCTTCGCCGCCCGAGCGGCGCACGTTAGTCTCGATGAAGACGTGCATGGCCGTCAGTCCGTTGAGCGCGGCGGTGTGTACTGATGCGAGCATAGGCGTTAGGCTTAATTCGAAAATTAGCAAATTCGAAAATTAGCAAATGCCCTGCAGACGGGCGCCATGATCTGCTAATTCTCACATTTGCTAATTTCCTAATTTGCTAATTTTCACGTTTCAGATAGTGGAGCCGGAGGGAATCGAACCCTCGTCCAAACGGGGAAAGCATAGGCTTTCTACATGCTTATCTCTGACTGGTTTTTCGTGCGACGGCAAGACCAGAGCCACCAACCGCCGCCTTAGCCTTCATTTGAGTTTTCGCCTTTGGCCAAAGGCCAGCCGCCGGCTATTCCCGATTTTCCTGCGCCACCTTGTCAGGCTGCCTCGGAAAAAGGGCGCCTGGATGACGTCTCGTCCCCGCTCCTGGAGCAGGGATAAAGCTAACCTACTGTGCTTCGGTTAGGCAGCGAGAGCATAGTTGCTGTTGCCAGTTAAATTTTTTGAGAACCGAGATTTAAGTGCTGACTCCCACCTGCACTGCATGCTTACTTATACGTCCGGCCCGCTGTCAAATCCAGTCGACCCCGAAATTTAGCGCTGCAAAATTACTAACTTCTGCCGACACGGCCAAATTCCTGACCTAAAAAGTGCTATTTGCCTCCGCCTTGCGGTGCTCGTCGTGCCGTAAAGGCGGGTGCACTCCTTTGCCTGCGGCCTTTTCTTACTTCACGCTTTACTTTGCGTGAATGCCTTGGGCGTTATAGGTTTTGCCGTTGTGGTGTATGAGGATTTTTTCGCGGTGAAGGGCCTTTGTGGGCCTGCTATTGGGTGAGGCGATGGCGGTGATGGCGGTAGGCGTGAACTTAGGTGCCAGTCCGATGATGGCGTCAATGCAGAGGGAGAAATTGGTTTTTTGCCCTTCCGGTACCAAGCTCGTGAGGAGGCAGTAGTTGTTGCCGTTGCCATTCCAGCCCCAGTTGAAGTGGAAGTAGCCGTGGCCGTCCCTTCCGTCACAGACGAATTGGTGCCCGTCGTTTTCGTCCTCGCCTCCCACTATGATGGGGCGCCCGGCTTCCAGGTCGGCATTGAAATAGTCGGCGAGCTGGTCTTTGGTGACGCTCCACTCCGATGTGTGGGCCTGGCTCGGAAACGTCCCGTAGTATGTGTATTCATCCTCCGAAAGGGTAGAGACGAACTTGTCGTAGTGGTAGTCGAAATGTTCCTCCAGTCCTGCAGCCATATAGTCGGTATAGGTGCCGCTTCCGCCGGCAGCTGCAACGCCGTACTCCATTTCGCTCGCTATGCCCAGATGAAAGAGCAGGGTGGCCACTTCCTTTTTCTGCTCCCGAGTGGCTTCCACGCCCGCGTAGGTGGGCAGCATGTTGTCCCAGTCGTAGTGGGTGCTTTGGAAGTCCGCTGTGAGCGCGATATATTCGTCGTGCAGGGTGCCGGACTCGCCGGAGGGGCGTGTGTCTTGCCAGTAGATGGTTTTCTGTCCTGTGCCATGCTCGGGATAACGCCATTTGTTCAGTATCATGCCGGCAGCCGTGGCCACGCATCCAGTGGCGCATTGTTCGCCAGTGAGATAGTTGGTGGGGCAAAGGGCGTTGTAGGGCTCCAGTTGGTGCCAGTTGATGGCCTCGCCGCGGTAGTTGACGAGCAAGGGGGCGATGGGCGTGGTAGGAACGTCTGTATGCACGGGGACGGCCTTCTGCTGTGGTAAGGCCGAGAGCTCCTCCTGCAGCATGTTGAGCCAGAAGGCGAAGTTGGGGTTGAGCCGGTCGGCGCAGAAAGTGCCATTATCGGAATAGACGAGCACGTCGGGCGTGCCGTCGATGGCTGAGACGACGGCGTAACCTCCGCCTGCTTGATTGAAAACGTAGAAGGCTACGGCGGGCGAGACTTCCTTCGTGTCTTCTTGCAGTACATACCGCGTGTGGGCCAGACTGAGGGCTGCGGACTCATGGGCTCGTGCGGCCTTTACCGCGGCGGATGCGCCAGGCAGGCTGTTCAGGAAGCGGGCGGCCAGGTCGGCGGCCTGCTGCTGGCTACGTGCCGCCATGTTCAGCGAGGAGGCGATGAATGCAAAAACCAATAGGGCGTGTTTCCTTTTCATTTGAAAATAATTGTTGCAGGACTAACTGAAAGCCGCCTCTTTATCCGTGATTCGGGAGTCGTGACGGAAACCTTGGCAGTGGAATTATGCGCTACAAAATTACGAACTTCTGCCGACACGGCCAAATTCCCGACCGAAATAGTGCGATAGCCTCTTTCGCTTGCCAGACGGCGTGCCGCAGAAACGGGGGTTACCGTTGATAAATTACTGTTCAAAAAAGCGTACCCGTTTTTGTCAAAATTTTTACACCTATTTACCCTTGAAAATGGCCGTATTTTCAAAAAAAATTTTTGCGTTTACTTCTGCGCGATTCTCAGCGAAGTCACTATGTCGCTGATTATCTTGCGTTTCGCGCGAGAGTGGATAAAAACGTCCCCCTAAATGGCTTCCTAATCCCCCTATTGGGCGAAATTTCAAGCGCGATTTTGTCCCAATTTGCAGCCCTCGCCCCACGGGGAGCGGGGAAGGGGGGCCTCCTATCCCCCTTTTAGTTGAACCGATAGCCCTTTTAATTCGTTCGATAGCCCTTTTATTTTCGCCGATGTCCCTTTTAATTTTTGCTGAAATAGGGTGTCGGGAAAACTAAAATAGGGTGTCGGGATAAATGAATGGGAATTCGTAAAAAGCAGGCCTAAATTTCGTTTTTCGTAAAACAGAAGTTTTTCGGCCGGATGCGGGGTTAGGCCGTCGCAAGCCCCGAAAACGGCCCAAAATTTATGCAAAAGTTAAACCTGCATTTATCTCATTTTTCAGTGAACAGAAAAAAGGCAAAACCCGCCTTGCGAGCGGTGAATAAAAGCGGGGATAGCACTCCCTTTTTCAGACATACAAAAAAAGAAAGCCCGCGGGGCGGGCGGTGGGTTAAGCGATGGGCGGTGGGGCTTGCGGGAGAGGCTGTTCGCCGGCCAGACGGAGGATTTCGTCCACCTTCTCCTGGAGCGGCAGAAGACCGTCAATCCAGTGGATGGTGAGGCCGCGGCGCTCCTCCATGCCGCGAAACCACGTCATCTGGCGCTTGGCAAACTGGTGGATGGCGGTCTCGAGGAGCGAGAACATCTCGTCGTAGGAGAGGGCGCCGGTGAGATGGAGCGTAACGAACTTATATTCCAGACCGTAGCGGATGAGTTGCTCGGCCGGCACGCCTTCGTCAAGGAGGGCCTGCACTTCGGCCAGCATACCCTCGTCCAGCCGCTGGCGGAGGCGACGGCTGATGCGCTCGCGGCGCACCTCGCGCGGCACCATGATGCCAAACACCTTGGACTGCAGGGGCTCGGCATAGTAACCCTGCAAAAGGCTCTCTATGTAGAGGCCCGTGCCGCCGCAGAGGATGGGCGTGCGGCCGCGCTGGAGGATGCCGGCGTAGGCTTCGGCGAAGTCGTGCTGGAACTGGAAGACGCTGTAGGTCGTGCCCGGCTCGCAGATGTCGATGAGGTGGTAGGGCACGAAGGCATCGGGACTGTCGGCGGGGGCGTCGGGGCGGCCGTAGTCGGCGAGGTCCTTACCCGTGCCGAGCGTCATGCGGCGAAACACCTGGCGGGAGTCGGCGCTGATGATTTCGCCCCCTATGCGGCGGGCAAGGGCGGCAGCCACGGTGGTCTTGCCGGTGGCGGTGGGTCCGAGGACGGTAATCAAGGGTGGAATGGGGTGTTAGGGATGAAGGAACAGGGGCCGTCCTGCGGGAAACCGCGCGGACGGAGCGGGGAGGGGAGATATGTGTGGCAAAATTACCATTTTTTATGCGGCAAAACAAAGTTTTGAGGCACAAAAGGAGGGAAAAGAAGCAAAAAATGCATTTTTTTGGTGCGTAAAAGGGCGAATGATATATTTTTTTCGTAAATTTGCGGCTCAGAATAAACTATATAGACAAATGAGTTATCTCAAATTCGACAAGACCCAGATGACGAATTTGCAGGAGAGCCTCTTCAAGGAGCTGCTCTTTACAAACAAGTCGGGGGCTTACTGTTCCACAACGCTGGTGGGGTGTAACATCCGCAAGTATCACGGTCTGGTGGTCGTGCCCGTGCCGGAACTGGACGACGAGCACCACGTGCTGCTCTCGTCGCTGGACGAGACGGTGGTGCAGCACGGCGCGGAGTTCCATCTCGGCGTGCACAAATACGAGGGCGACAACTTCAGCCCCCGCGGACATAAATACATTTCCTCATTCGAGTGGGACAAAGTGCCCACGTGGATATACCGCATAGGAGGCGTAGTGTTGCAGAAGGAAATGATGTATCGCGACAGCAGCGACCGCCTCTTCATTCGCTACACCCTTCTCGAGGCTCACGGACCTGCCACTCTGCGCCTGCGCCCCTACCTGGCGTTCCGCTCCGTTCGCCATTGGACCCACGAGAACGGGCAGGCCGACACAGGCTTTGAGCCCGTGAGGAACGGTATCAAGATGTGCCTCTATCGCGGCTACCCCGACCTGTATATGCAACTCAACTGCAAGTCGGAGTGGCACCACCACCCCGACTGGTACCGCGGCCTGGACTATCCCAAGGAGCGCCAGCGTGGCTACGGAGAGACGGAAGACCTCCTCGTGCCCGGCTATTTTGAATTGCCGCTGAAGAAGGGCCAGAGCGTTATCTTCACCGCCTCGCTCGGTGAACGCGACCCGCGCCAGTTCAAGCCCATGCTCGACAAGGAAATCGAGAAACACTCGCCGCGCGACAGCTTCTACAACTGCCTCGTGGCTGCCGCCCATCAGTTCAGCGTTACCCCCGAGGGCGACACCGAGACGTATCTCATGGCCGGCTGGCCGTGGTTCAAGTGCAGGGCCCGCGATATGTTCATCGCCATGCCCGGCCTCACACTGAGCATCGGCGAGGACGATCAGTTCCTCAAGTATCTCGGCACTGCCGTCAAAGCCATCCGCGACTTCATCGCCGGCAAGCCCATCAGCGTCAACGTGGCCGAGATGGAGCAGCCCGACGTGCTCCTGTGGGCCGTATGGACGCTGCAGCAGTATGGTAAGCACGTGGGACGCCAGAAGATTTGCGAGCAGTATGGCGACCTGCTGCACGAAATGGTGGACTATATCCGCAAGGGCCGGCATCCGTATATCCAGGTGCACGACAACGGCCTGCTCTACTGCTTCGGCCGCGACCGCGCCATGACATGGATGAACGCCAGCCAGGGTTCGCACCTCATCACCCCCCGCTCCGGCTACATCGTGGAGATAAACGCGCTGTGGTATAACGCCCTGCGCTTCACGGAGCAGACATTCCGCAAGTGCCCCACCGCTAAGAACGTGGCCTATGCCGACGAACTGAGCAAAGAGGCCGAAAAGGTGGCCGCATCCTTCAAGGAAGTGTTCCTCAATGAGTATGGCTACCTGCTGGACTACGTTGACGGAGCCATGCAGGACTGGAGCGTGCGCCCCAACCAGCTCTTCGCCATAGCCCTTGACAACTCGCCCCTCGACCTTAAGGAAAGAAAGCGCGTGCTGGATATCTGCACCCGCGAACTCGTCACTCCCAAAGGCATACGCTCCCTCTCGCCAAAGAGCGGCGGCTATAATCCCCGCTACATCGGCACCCAGGCCGAGCGCGACTACGCCTATCATCAGGGAACGGCCTGGCCGTGGCTCTCCGGCTTCTATCTGGAGGCTTACCTCCGCGTTTATAAGATGAGCGGCATCAACTACATCGACCGCCAACTCATAGGCTTCGAGGAGGAACTCTTCTACCACTGCGTAGGCACCATTCCCGAACTCTTCGACGGCAACCCGAGCTTCAGCGGCCGCGGTGCCATCTCATTTGCCATGAACGTGAGCGGCATACTCCGCGCCATAAATATGCTGGAGCACGCCAAGAGCGACGAGTAGCACCTGAGCTTGCGACTTTTTCAACAGAAGCCCGCGCTTCTGCTCCAAACAACGCAGCTTCTGCATTAAACAACGCAGTTTCTGCACTAAACAACGCAGCTTCTGCACTTACCCTCGCAGCTTCTGCACCAGACACAAGTAGCAACACAGTATTAAAACGATACCAAATACGTAATTTGGAGCCATGAAAGTACTAATGTTTGGCTGGGAGTTCCCTCCCAAAATTTACGGCGGCCTTGCCGTGGCCACCTACGGCATCACCAACGGCCTGAGCCACATCCCCGGCGTGGAGACCACCCTCTGCATGCCACGTCCCTGCGGCCAGGAGGAGAAATTCCTCAAGATCGTGGGCATGAATGAGGTGCCCGTCGTATGGAGAGACCCTGACTATAATTGGTTGAAGGGTCGTCTGCAGAGCATCTCTACCGACGAATACTACAACTTCCGCAATCACATTTATGCCGACTTTTCCTATCGCCACGTCAACGACATCGGCGCCATGGAGTTCGCCGGCGGTTACCCCAAGAACCTGCACGAGGAAATCAATAACTTCTCCATCATCGCCGGAGTGGTGGCCCGTTCGCAGGAATTCGACATTATCCACGCCCACGACTGGCTGACGTTCCCCGCCGGCGTCCATGCCAAGCAGGTAAGCGGCAAGCCCCTCGTCATCCACGTCCATGCCACCGACTTTGACCGTTCCCGCGGCAACGTCAACCCCACCGTTTACGGCGTGGAGAAGAACGGTATGGACAATGCCGACTGTATCATGTGCGTAAGTGAGTTGACGCGCCAGACCGTCATCAACCACTACCACCAAGACCCCGCCAAGTGCGTGGCTATGCACAATGCCGTCTATCCTCTCAGCGACGAGATTCTCGCCTTGCCCGAGACGAAGAAGCCCGGCGAGAAGGTCGTCACCTTTATGGGCCGCATCACGATGCAGAAGGGCCCCGAGTATTTCGTAGAGGCCGCTGCCAAGGTGCTGAAGCGCACGAAGAACATACGCTTCTGCATGGCTGGCTCCGGCGATATGCTTGATGAGATGATTGAACTCGCTACGGCGCGCGGCATTACCGACCGTTTCCATTTCCCCGGCTTCATGCGTGGCCAGCAAGTGTATGAGTGCTACAAAGCTTCCGACGTGTTCGTCATGCCCTCCGTCAGTGAGCCTTTCGGCATTGCCCCGCTGGAGGCCATGCAGTGCGGTTGCCCTTGCATCATCTCCCATCAGAGCGGTTGCGGCGAGATTCTTGACAAAGTCATCAAGACTGACTACTGGGACATTGACGCGATGGCCGACGCCATGTACGCCCTTTGCACCAACGACGGCCTCTATCAATACCTCCGCGAGGAAGGTATTAAGGAGGTGGCAGCCATCACCTGGGACAAGGTGGGCCAGCGCATTTATGATTGCTACAAACGAACTTTAGGATGGAACTAACCTCCGCCTCAAGCCGTTAATATACCATTCCTCACCCCTTTCCCTCCTCCGCACAATCAACTTTTAATTCTTAATTCATAATTCATAATTCTTAATTAATACTATGGCAAAGACAGTTTGCTTGTATTTTGAGATTCACCAGAATATCCATTTGAAGCGCTACCGCTTCTTCGATATCGGTACCGACCATTACTATTACGACGACTACGAGAACGAGCGCTCCATCACCGAGACAGCCGAACGCTCCTACGTGCCTGCCCTCCGTGCCCTCATTGAGATGGCCGAGCAGTACGGCAAGTTCTTCAAGTGCGCCTTCTCCCTCTCCGGTTCTGCCATAGAACTGCTGGAGCAGTATGCACCTCAGGTCATCGACCTCCTGCAGGAGCTCAACGAGAAGGGCACCGTGGAATTCCTCGCCGAGCCCTATAGCCACGGCTTCTCCTCCATCAAGAACCCCGAGAGCTTCCGCGAGGAAACCCTCCGCCTCTGCCAGAAGGTGAAGGAACTCTTCGGCCAGCAGCCCCGCGTCTTCCGCAACAGCGCCCTCATCTATTCCGACGAAATCGGCGCCCAGGTGGCCGACATGGGCTTCAAGGGCATGCTCGCCGAGGGTGCGAAGCACGTGCTCGGATGGAAGAGCCCCCACTTCGTGTACCATTGCAACCGCGCGCCGAAACTCAAACTCCTCCTGCGCGACGGCGCCCTCTCTGAGGACATATCCTTCCGCTTCAACGACTCCTCGTGGAGCGAATACCCCCTCTATGCTGACCACTATGCAGAGTGGATAGCCCAACTGCCGCAGGAAGAGCAGGTCATCGGTATCTTCATGGAACTCTGCGCCCTCGGCATCTTCCAACCCCTGAGCAGCAACATCCTGGAGTTTATGAAGGCCCTCCCCGCCCAGCTCAAGCAGCGCGGCATCACCTTCTCCACGCCCGGCGAGGTGTGCAGCAAAATCAAGAGCATCGGCCCGCTCGACGTGGAGTACCCCACTTCGTGGGTGGATGAGGAGCGCGACCTCTCCCCCTGGCTCGGCAACCTCATGCAGCGCGAGGCCCTCGATAAACTCTACGACGTGGCCGACCGCGTACGCATCGCCGGCGACCGCCGTCTGCAGCAGGACTGGGACCGTCTGCAGGCCTCCAACAACTTCCGCTTTATCTCCACCAAGGCCAACTCCTATGGCGGCTATCGCGGTATCTATTCCAGTCCCTACGATGCCTTCACCAACTATATGAACATCCTCGGCGACTTCACCGCCCGCGTGCGCAATCTCTACGGCGGCGCCGAGAACGAAGAACTCAACTCCCTCATCACCACCATCAAGAACCAGGGCGATGAACTGGAGCGTATGGAGAAGAAACTGGCCCACCTGCGCCAGCGCCTCGCTACCTATGGCGAGTTCCCCGAGGGCGAAGAGTCGGCCGAGACGCCTGCTTCCAAGAAGGCTGTCCCGGTCAAGAAAGCTGCCGCTCCCAAGAAAACGGCCACCGCTCCCAAGAAAACGGCTGCCGCCAAGAAAGCCGCACCGGCCAAGAAGACTACCGTGAAAAAGTAACCCCATGCCGATATTTCAAGTGCCGCCCGTCACTGCACGGGCGGCACTTTTTTTGTGCACGGGCGAGAAGGAAAAGCACTTTTTTCGGCTCGTCTGCCTGCTCAGATGAACAACATTTCGCTCCATAACGATTTTTTGTGAAGTGTAAAAAATCTTGACAAAACGAAAAAAGGAGAAATCGCTACGCCGCGAGGCCTAAACGTGCCTATGGGCGAAAAACGCGCCCCCGGCCGTCATTCTTTTCTTCGTCACCCTCTTTTAGTTTTTCCGATAGCCCTTTTACGCGCAATTAAAAGGGACATCGGAAAAATTAAAAGGGACATCGGTGAAAATAAAAGGGGGATAGTTTCAACTGAAAGGGCTGAAGGAAGGGCCTCCTCCTCGCTCCCCTGAGGGGGGAGTGCTGCAACCTAAGTCGGCATTCGCTCTTTGAAAGTTCCTCCAAAGAGGGGATTCAGGGGGGCCAAAATAATCATTGCGCAACGGCCTTTTTTCGCGCTTAAAAGCAGGTGTGGCGCACCCGAAGGAATCTCCGTAGAAAACTCTCCGAAGTTAAGCGTTTATAAATGAGCCGTGTAACGGCGTTCTTAAAATCGCGTTTTTTCCGCCCGAACGTCCGTGCGCTCGCCTCTACGGCCAAGAAATGCTAAGAAAACGCACGAAAAGTGTAAAAAATAGTTACAAAATTGCTTAAGTTGCGTCCGCTCAGTTGAAGTAAAGATATAACTGCGCGCTCGTTGCGGCGAGTTGCGTTAATGTAAGGGTGCGGCTTAGGGCTGGGTGGCGGCGACGAAGCGGGGACGGCCGAAGCAGTCGTCCAGGACGGCAGGGGCGAGGAGGCCGTAGGAGGCGAAAAGACGGGCTACGGCATCGGTCTGGTCGGTGTTGCACTCCACGATGAGTGCTCCCCCGGCCTGCAACCGCTGGCGGGCAAGACGGGCAAGGGGACGGTAGAAAAGGAGCGGGTCATCGTCGGGCACGAAGAGGGCAAGATGGGGCTCGTGGCAGAGGACGTGGGGCTGTATCGCGGCGCGCTCGCTGAGGAGGACGTAGGGGGGATTGGAGACGATGACCGCCAGGGGACTGCGGGCATCCTCCGCTTCAGGGGGCGAGATGATTCCCCCTTCTGCCCTGCGGGCATCTTCCCCTTCAAGGGGCGAGAAGCGTTCGGCGGGCCATTCGTGCTCGTTGAGGAGGTTGAGCTGGCGGGTGGTGATGTTGAGGTTGTGGAGGGCGAAATTTTCGCGGGCGAGGGCGAGGGCCTCGGGGGAGACGTCCCAGGCCTCCACGTGGGCTGCGGGGAACCGGTGCTTGAGGGCGAGGGCGATGCATCCGCTGCCGGTGCAGACGTCGAGGATGGCTGCGGGGGCGGGGCAGAGTTCGCTGACGAGGGAGACGAGTCCCTCCGTCTCGGGACGGGGAATGAGGGCACGCGCGTCGGTTTTTACGCGGAGGCCGCAGAAGGTGGTGCGGCCCAGTACGTGCTGCACGGGTTCGCCAGCCTGGAGGCGGGAGAGAATAGCGGGGTCCCACTCTGCGGGCTCGCGGCCCAGGAGAATGTCGGTCATGGAGAGGCCATATTTCTCTTCCATCACGAGCCGTGCGATGGCCTTGGCCTCAGCGGGGCCGTAGAGGGGGGCGAGGGCGGAGCAGGTCACGGCAAAGGTGCCGGCGGGGGCGGGGGACTTATGCATGGCACAACAGATGGTAGGGACAATTCTTGCAGGCCTCGGTCTGCGGCGTGAAGGGCACGTCGGGATTGAGAATCTCGGCGATGACGCGCTGCAGGCCCTCGTTGTAGGCGGGGGCGAGGGGAGTGAAGTCGTTGAGAGGCTTCTTGGCCACCGTGATGAGGGGGCTCTCTATCTTGTGGTTGAGGAAATAGAGGGCGGGTGCCACGGGCTTGGGCGAGGGAAGGAGGACGTGGCTGTAGAGGAACGTCTGGAGCAGATAGTGGGGGCGGTTGGTGGCGGGCGTGAAGAGGGGCGAGAGATCGTCGGCCGCCTTGAGCGATTCGGGCTTTCCGCCGGTCTTGTAGTCCACTACGCGAAGCGTCTGCCGCCCCTCGATGACCACCTCGTCGAGGCGGTCGATGAAGCCGCCGATGCTGATGGTGCGCACGCTGCCGTCGGCACAGGGGACGGAGAAGTCCTTGTGGCATGGCTTCTCCAGCGCGTGGATGATGATGGGCCCCGACAGGGCGAGGCCGTAGTCGTAGTCGAGGAGGCGCTGGACGTAGTGGGCGAGCACCTCGGCGATGACGCCGTTGTAGTCCACGGGGGTATCGAGAAGATTGAAGGACTGGCGGATAAAGCGCTGGAGGGTGGCGGTGTCCTTCCGGGCGTTCTCGATGGCGCTGGCGGTGATGGGCTTGGCGAAATGGGCGGAGAGGTTGTCGTAGAGCAGTTCGGCCACCTTGTGGAAGAGGGAACCGAAAGTGTTCTCGGCAATAATGTCGGCGGGGTCGTCGGGTTTGCGGAGCCGCTTTATGCGCTGGTAATAGAACTTGAGCGGGCACTCGATGTAGGTGTTGATAGATGAGGGCGAGAGCGACGTGATGCCGGCCACCATCTCGGGCGTCTTGACTACAGCCTCGGGCCCTCGGTGGGGCATGCTGGGCATTGACGTGAGGGTGAGGTGGCGGATGGGGAGGGAACTCTCTATCATGAGTTGTGCCATAAAGCGCGACATCTCGCCGGTGCGGAGGCCGTCGGCGCTACTGTTATAGACGCAGCGGACGTGGCTGGCACGCTGGATGAGACGGTAGAAGTGGTAGGCGAAGACGGCCGTGCGATGGTTGATGACGGTGAGGCCGAAGGCGCGGCGGATGTTGTAGGGGATGAAGGAGTTGTCGGAACCTACGCGGGGGAGCACTTTTTCGTTGGCAGAGAGAATGAGAACGTTGTCGAAGTCGAGGCAGCGCGTTTCCAGGATGCCCATCACCTGGAGGCCGATGGCGGGCTCGCCCTCAAAGGGAATGGACGTCTGGCGTAGGGTGTAGCGCAGAAGTTTATGGAGAGTGGTGAGGCTGAGGCCCTGCAGCGTGCCGGAGTCAAGGAGGTTGAGGAAGCGGCCGAGGATGGTGTAGGTGTAGTACCAGGCC
>JAZUDS010000045.1:0-9920 GCA_045639805.1 Alloprevotella sp. | reverse complement strand
CAACCTCCTCACGAGCTATGCTGCACCCTTCTCCCTCCCGCCATACATCCCTGAGCCAGAACCAGACGGCATAACTCCTCCCCTCATGCAAGACAACATATCCCCCTTAAAAGAAGAGAGGGTGCGTGGCCACTATGACCTCCAAGGGCGACCTGCGGGACCTTCTTACCGCGGTTTATACATTGACTTCAACAAAAAGGTCATAAAATAAATTTGCAATTACTGTCAATAGGAAAAAAGGCACGGATATTCCCCCGAAATATATAGGTGAGTCTTTTTTGCCGAAAACGGTACGTGTTAATCTTTAGCGTGAAAAAGTCGCAGTCCTCCCCCCTAAGGACTCCAATCCTAAGGGCGAGGACTGCAATCCTTAGGGGGAGGACTGCAATCCTTATACGAAGAATTACTTGCCAAGCCGTTGTTCAATAAGCCTGCGGCGGCGGAACTTCCGTCTGCCCTCCTGATGACGACCTTCAAGAAGCCCGCATTTACAAGCGATACGAAAGATTGCTTTCTTCCCCCCCCGGGCACCAAGTATTTGAAATAACATTTTGCATAGCCGCCACACTCCACAGACTCCATATAGAAATAAAAAGACCAGATAACCGAAATTGTCTGGTCTTTTTCGTGGTGTCACCAGGAATCGAACCGGGGACACAAGGATTTTCAGTCCTTTGCTCTACCAACTGAGCTATGACACCATGGCTTGCGAGGGGATGTCCCGCCCGTTTGCGAGTGCAAAAGTAGGACTATTTTTTGATATAGCCAAACTTTTTCTGCATTTTTTGCTGTCTTTATGGCGAATTAGGGGTCTTTTAGGCGGCAAATCGCTTTATGAAAATGTCAAAATGCGCTCTCGACACTGTTCCATGAGCCATTTTGGAGTGCTGGTGGCTCCGCAGATGCCTACGCTCTCTGCACCCTCAAACCAATCGGGGCGTATAGCGGCTGAATCGTCCACCATGTGGCTGCGGGGATTTTCTTTGAGACAGGCGTTGAAGAGCACACGGCCGTTGCTGCTTTTTTGTCCGCAAACGAAGATAATGACGTCATGGCGACGGGCGAAGGCCCTGACGCCTGGCAGACGGTTGGCCACCTGGCGGCAGATGGTGTCGGAGTACTCAAAGCGCGCTGGCGGCACGATATGCTGGCCTATGTGCTCCACAAGGCGGCGGAAACCCTCAAGGGGCTTAGTGGTCTGAGAGAAAAGATAAATGTCGCGGCTATAGTCGAGGCTGTCGGCCTCTGAGAGATCGGCGATGACACGGGCTTTGCCCTCGGTCTGCCCTACAAGTCCCAGCACCTCAGCATGGCCGGGCTTTCCGTAAATAACAATTTGCGCGTCGGGGTGCTCCTCGTACGTGCTGCGGATGCGGCGCTGAAGTTGGAGCACCACTGGGCAAGTGGCGTCTATGAGATGGACGTCATGCTCCTGAGCCGTGGCGTAGGTGGAAGGAGGTTCACCGTGGGCTCGCAGCAAGACGCGGGCATCATGCAGCGAATGGAAGGCCTCGTGGTCTATCATCTCAAGGCCCAAAGCGGCAAGGCGCTCACACTCGCGTTCGTTGTGGACGATGTCGCCGAGGCAATAAAGTTGCTTATGCGTGGTAAGTTCCTCCTCGGCCTTGCGTATAGCGGTAGTCACGCCGAAGCAGAAACCCGAGCCGGAGTCTATCTCGATGTTCATAGACTCACCCCCTACCCCTCCAGAGAGCCTTCCCGGCCTTTCCTTAGAGGGAAGGAGGTCGCTCTTCAAGCGAGGAGAGGAGCATAATGGGGAAGTGGACGGCCCCCCGGTCAGACTCTGCTTTTTCATTGGTGCGAGGTTTTATGAGAACGTCGGAAAAATTTATTCGTGCGCCATTCTATCCTGCGCCAGCTTGAGCAGCCATGCACTCTGCTCCTCGCGGGTGAGGTTGGAGTTGTCGAGCACCACGGCATCATCGGCCTGACGCAGGGGTGCCACCTCGCGATGGGAGTCGATATAGTCGCGCTCCTGCACGTTCTTGAGGATTTCGTCGAAACTGGCGGGCTGGCCTTTCGCCATGAGTTCGTCGTAGCGGCGCTGGGCGCGCACCTCGGCGGTGGCGGTGACAAACACCTTGAGCTCGGCCTGCGGGAAGACGGCAGTACCTATGTCGCGGCCATCCATCACGATGCCTTTCTCCTCGCCCATGTTCTGCTGCTGGCGCGTGAGAAAAGCGCGAACATACGGCAGGGCGGCCACAGGACTGACGTGGTTGCTGACCTCTATGCCGCGGATGAAAGCCTCCACGCTCTCACCGTTGAGAGTAACTTCGGGCAGACCTGTTTCGGCATTGAGAAGGAAACCTATTGTGACACGGCCGGCATCAATATCTTTCTGCAACGCTGCGGCGATGGTGCCGTCGGCCAAGAAATAGTCGTGGCGGAGAGCCCAGAGGGTTACGGCGCGATACATGGCGCCGGTATCGACGTATATATAGCCCAGTTCGCGGGCCAACTGTTTGGCCATGGTGCTCTTGCCGCACGAGGAATGGCCGTCTATGGCAATGATTATCTTTTTCATTTTTTACATTAAAAACTATACGCAGCGCTCGCCGAAATACTTGAGGCCGCACGATGGTAGCGGGCATAACTGAGGCCGAGGCTGAAACCTTTGACATGCAGTCCGCCGCCTGCCGTAAGTCCGGCAAGCGATGTGCTGCCGGCTGCCTTGAGTTCGTAGGCGCGGCGGAAGTTATAGCCGAGGGAGAGCCAGAAGAGGTCGCTGGGAGCCTTATAGTCCAGGCCCACGACGAGGTGGTTGAGAACGTTGGTGGTCCACTTCACCGTGCCGTCCTCATTGGTGGTATAATACTGCCGGTGGTTCCACTTTGTGAGGTCCACGGCGGTGACGTTCACATGCACGGGGCTGTGGCCGATGGCCTTGCTGAAGCCCGTCTGGAGGGAGAAGGGCACGCGCTCCGTGTAGTCGTTGTAGTTGGCTATCTGGGCACCTACGTTCCTGGCCACGATGCCGAAACTCAGGTCTTTGTCGGGATTGTAATAGTTCAGGCCGGCGTCCACTGCCACGCTGAAAGCCGAGAAATCGGCCAGATGGGAATAGGTAAACTTAAGATTGGCGCCGCCCGTCCAGTAGTCGCTGAGCAGATAGCAATAGCCGGCGCCGAACATAATATCTTTGGGCGTGAATGAGCCGAGGACGGTGCCGTCCGTGGCGGTCTCGTCCATGCTGCCGGCGGAAAGGTAGCGCATGAAGGCCGTGCCCATGTGGCGCTCGCCAAAGGAATGGGCATACTGCGCGCCCATCATCTTGCTTCCGGCGGCGTAGGTTGTGAAGTCAAAGGAGAGCGTGCGCGGCGACACATTATATAATAATGCAGGGTTGTGCAGTGCCAGTCCGGCATTATCATCCACCACGCTCACGTTCTCGCCGCCCATGGCCGCCGCCCGCACCGAGGTGGGCAGACTGAGCACTTCCATAGTTGCTGTGCTCTGCTGTGCCATAATTCCGAGCGCCAGAGAGAAAAAAAAGGTTAAAAAAACGCTAAATTTGGGCATCTTGTTGAAATTTGTGGCAAAGATACTACTTTTTTTCGGAAATAAGCCGTATTTTTGCAGTCAATTATAGAAAAGTGGCGTGAAGAACCAAGAACTGCTATCAAAAGAGTGGTGCGACCTCATTTTTGAGGGCCGCAATCGCGACTATGGTGCCTATGAACTGCGACGCACCGTAGGGCATCGCTATGCCGTGGCGCTCAGACTCTTTTTTGGCACAATTCTTGTCTTCGTTCTTATTGCAGCCGCCATAGGGCTCTATGTGTTTAAGCAGGTGCATAGTGCTATTGAGGAACTTGAGCAAATCACCCAGATGGAAGAGCTCACCATTAAAGACAACCACGTCCATGAAGTAGCTCAAGGGCGGCGTGTCAAGCCCCACATGTCACCGGGTGCCTCCATGTCAAAGCCCGAGATTATTGAGGGTATCTCGTTTACCTTACCCCTCGGCAACGATGGTCCCGAGGCTGTGAAAAACATTGAGGACGACCTCTTATTCCTCAATCAGGACAGCATTGACAAATTGCTTGCCGAAGACCTCCCCGAAGACGGCATACGCCTCACTCCCGCAGAAGATTTGGAAGAAATGCCCCAGTTCCCCGGAGGCATTGGCTCTCTTATGAAATGGCTGGACGAGCATATTATCTATACGCCCGCCAGCATCAGAGAAAAGGTGCAGGGCGACATGGAGATTACCTTCATTATTGATAAGAACGGCATGGTGAGAGAGACAAAAGTCACCAAGTCGCTCAACGCCTCACTTGACCGTATCGCTATGGCGGCCATCAAGCAGATGCCCAAGTGGAGGCCTGGCCGTAGCGGCGGTAAGGCTATCATCGCACAAATTACTCTGCCCATTCATTTCCAACTAAAATAAGGCCCCATCACTCAATAAAAGATATTTGCTAAACTTTATCCTAATACGATGAACCACCTCGACATTATCAACGCGGCCCTCAAGGCTCTCCCCTACCCCGAGAAGCCCGAAGGCCTCTACGAGCCCATCAGCTACGTCCTCTCCATGGGCGGCAAGCGTCTGCGCCCCGTGCTCACCCTCCTGGCCTACAGTCTCTACCGCGACGACTGCGAGCGGGCCCTGCCGGCAGCCCTCGCCCTGGAGACTTACCACAACCACACGCTCCTCCACGACGACCTCATGGACAATGCCGACGTGCGCCGCGGCATGCCCACCGTACACAAGAAGTGGGATGCCAACACCGCCGTTCTCTCCGGCGACACCATGCTCATCATGGCCTGCCGCAAGATGATGGAGACCCCTACGCCCCATCTCCGCGAACTCATGGATCTCTTCCTCCGCACACAGCAGGAGATATGCGAGGGCCAGCAGTACGACGTCAACTTCGAGACGCGCACCGACGTCACCATCCCCGAGTACATTGAGATGATACGCCTCAAGACCAGCGTTCTCCTCGCCTGTGCCCTTCAGTCCGGTGCCCTCATCGCCGACGCCCCTGCTGCCGACCAGCAACTTCTCTACGACTTCGGCCAGTACATCGGTCTTGCCTTCCAACTGCAGGACGACTACCTTGACTGTTACGGCGACCCCGCCGTCTTCGGCAAGGCCATTGGCGGCGACATCCGCTGCGGCAAGAAGACTTTCATGCTCATCAGCGCCGTCAGCAAGTGCGAGACGCCCGCCGACGCCCACACGCTCCTCACCAGCCGCGAGCCCGCCGTCGTTCTCCCGCTCTACGAGCGCTACGGCATCCCCCAGTTGGCCCGCGAGCAGATGCAGTTCTACTACGACAAGGCGCAGGCCATCCTCCAGCAGCTCAACGTACCCGCCGAGCGCAAAGAAGTGCTTTGGGAGTATGCGGAGTCATTGCTTAAGAGGGAGAAATAAAAGCCCCCTCCCCGCTCCCCCAAAGGGGAGTGCCTCACTCGCTCCGCTTCGTTCGAGTCCGCCTACGGCGGAGACGCTCACGAGCGACTACACATTAAGCGCAGCGTTCACATTACTCGCTTAAGCGAAACATTCAAATTTTTCACATATAGCCCCCCATTTTACTCCCCGCCCTTTATGGGAGGGGTTGGGGGAGGGTAGTTATGTTCATCGATACCCACACTCATCTCTACGTCTCCGATTACGACGCTGACCGCGAGGCCGTCATTCAGCGGGCCCGCGAGGCAGGTGCCGTGGCCCTGTTGCAGCCCAACGTGGACGCCAGTTCCATTGAGCCGATGCTCCGCCTCTGCGACGCCCACCCCGACTTGTGCTATCCCATGATAGGCCTCCACCCCACCGAACTCCCGGCCACCGACGTGGATGCCACGCTCGACGAGATGGAACGTCTCCTCGACGCCAACCCCTCGCGCTTCATCGCCATCGGAGAGGTGGGCCTCGATTTCTACTGGGATGCCAGCCGCGCCGAGGAGCAACTCGCGGCGTTCCAACGCCAGATACAGTGGGCCCTGCGCTACGACCTCCCCATCATGATTCACTCGCGCTCCGCCCACCGTCAGCTCGTCAATGCCCTCCTCCCCTATGCCGACCGCCTGCGCGGCGTGTTCCATTGCTTCAGCGGAAGCCGCGAAGAAGCCGAAGAACTCCTCCGCCGCTTCCCCCGCTTCGCCCTCGGCATCGGCGGTGTGCTGACTTTCAAGAAGTGCAAGCTCCCCGACACGCTCCTCCAGTCCGTGCCGCTCTCCCGCATCGTCCTCGAGACCGATGCTCCCTGGCTTGCCCCCACGCCGCACCGCGGAGAGCGCAACGAGTCAGCCTATATACCCCTCGTCATAGAAAAACTGGCAGAAATCTACCAGCTCACGCCTGAAGATATCGCCACTGCCACCACAAGCAATGCTACAGCAATCTTCTCTCTTCTCCCTACCTCTTGACTTTCTTTCCTTCGGTTCCGGTTCCAGCGGCAACTGCTATTACCTGCGCTATGCCGACTACGCCATTCTCATCGACCTCGGCGTAGGCGTCCGCCGTTTCCTCAAGGATTTCAGCGCCTACGGTTGTAAGCTGCCCCACGTCCAGGCGGCCCTCCTCACCCACGACCACCTCGACCACGTCCGCGCCGCCGGCAACCTCAGCCGCAAGCTCCACTGGCCCGTCTATGCCACGGAGAAGGTCTTCGCCGGCATCAACCGCAACCCCGTCATTCGCAATAAGATTCCTGAGGAGAACGTCCGCGTCATCACCCACGGCACTCCCTTCACGCTCGGTCCCTTCCTCATCGAGCCTTTCCCCGTGCCCCACGATGCGTCCGACAACACGGGCTACTTCATCACCTGCGGCGACACGTCTTTCTGCCTCATCACCGATATCGGCGCCGTCACGCCTGAAATCACCCGCCACGTGGCCCGCGCCCAATATCTCGTCATAGAGTCCAACTACGACCCCGATATGCTGGCCTCCGGTCCCTACCCCTTCCCTCTCCAGCAGCGCATCCGCGGCGGCCTTGGCCATCTCAGCAATCCACAGTGCGCCGCCCTCCTCCGCCAGCACGTCAACCCCGAAATCCTCCGCGGCCTCTGGCTCTGCCATCTCTCGCAAGAGAACAACCGCCCCGACCTCGCCGCCCGCACCACCCAGCAGGCCCTCGCCGACCTGCCTCTCCAGTGCACCCCCATCCCCCTCAATCGCGTACAACCCACGGGGCCTTTTATTCTGAAATAAAAAGTGAACAGTGAATCTTTTTTATCAAGAATTTAAGAATTAAAGAATTTTTTACGCGCCCAAACAATGAATTTTTATGAATTACGCAGTGCCGGGCACTGCTGAAGATGGGACCGCAAGGAATTCGGCTGCATCAGGCAGCTAATTCAAAGAAATTCTTATGCACAAGGATAACGAAGAAATTCCTAAATTCTTAAATTCTTGATAAAAATAATTACCCTTGACCCATTACCCTTGACCCATGCCCCACAAGTGGTACATCCTCTACGCTCATTCCCCCCTCACTTTCCGTCAGCGGTTCCTTGATTTCAAGCCCGTCTTCGAGAAGCTTGAGGGCCATACATTTGATGCCGAAGTGCGCACGCCTAATGAGTTCGTTTCCAAGGAGTCATCACCCGGAACCTTCACTTCTACTCAAGCACGCCGCTACCTCTTCCGCTACGTCTTCGTCTGCACCGACAACCTCGACGCTCTCCAGCGCCTTCTCACCCATCCCGACGCCGCACTCGATGCCCGCCTCCTCCATCCGCACCACAATGGTGACCGCCTCGTGGCCGACACCATCCCCGCAGCCGAAATTGACCGCTTTTTCCTCTTTTGTCGCGCCTATACGTCCTATGCCGGCACGCCCGACATTCCTTTCATAGAACTTGACGCCACATCGCAGGCCGGCGCCTCGGTCCTCGTCACCGCTGGTCCCTATAAAGGCCTCAGTGCGCACATTGCTCCCAGTCAGGAGAAAGTGCCCGAGGGTCACACCGCCGTCCTCGTCAGTCTGATGGGCGACCTCGGCGTGGCGCTCCCCATCCCCGACGGGCAGCTACGCATCGTATCCCCCGCTCCCCTGGCCAGCAACAAATACGCGCCCTACGACGCATTCTTCGCATTCTTCACGCAGCCCGAGGCCACCGACCGTCTCCTCGCCGCCACGCCCACGGAGGAAGACATTGCCAAGGCCCTCCGCATGCGCGCCCTTGCCGGCACCATAAAGACTGACGGCCCGCGCGCCCAGCGCGACTCCCGCCGCCTGCAATACCTCAAGGCCTCCGCCCTCCTCATCTGCCACCGCATCCTGCAGCACCCCGAGGCCGCCCACCCCCTCCTCCCCCTCTGGCGCTCCCTGAAAAGCGGCACGAACGACGACACACTCCGTACCCTCATCGACACATTATATAAAAAGTATAATTAAAGACAACAAATACAACAAAAACAACTTTTTACGCTCCGGCCACAACCGGCCTACGCTTTGTTGAGAATGATGTAATTTTACCACGAATTACACGAATCTCACTAATATTGCAAGCTTACGAATGGCTGCACGATGCAACACGAATTACACTAATGCGAGCGGCAGGCATTAGTCAGATTCGTGCTGCATCTTCGCTTGGAGAGCGACCTCCTGCCCTTTAAGGGAAGGGTGGGAAGGGTCTCCATTTGTTTATTACACAAAACGTATTCGTAAGATTCGTGCTATTCGTGGTCTTAAAAATAAATTCCTGAAAAAAAATTCTTTTATAATTTTGGTTGTCGCACTTGCGACCTTTCAGTTCAGCAAAGCATCAAGCTTTGTGCGTCCGACCGCGTCTCTCCCTTAAAGCCTAATTTATTTTGTAAAAAAAAGCCGTTCACTTTTTGTCAAGATATTTTCACCTTTTACCCTCAAAATTTGGCCGTATTTTCAAAAAAATTTTTCGCGTTTACTTCTGTGCGATTCCGGGAGGAGTTGCTACATTGCTGATTCTCTTGTGTTTAACGCGAGGGTGAATAAAGACGCCTCCCTAAAAGCCTTTCTAATCCCCCTTATAGGCGAAAAACGAATCGCATTTTTGTCCCAATTTGCAGCACTTCCCCCTCGGGGGAGCGGGGAGAGGGTCGCCCCTAAAGCCCTTTTAATCGCAACTAAAGCCCTTTTAATTGAAATTATCTCCCTTTAATTTTTTCCGATGTCCCTTTTAGTTCCGCGTAAAAGGGCTATCGGGAAAAATGAAATAGGGTGTCGGGAAAATTGGATTAAACCTTGAAGAAAACGGGACTGTTTTCGTTTTTTTGAAAACGGGCGTTTTTTAGCCAAAAGCGGGTTTAAATCATCGCGAGGCTCGAAAACGGTCAAAAATTTATACAAAAATTAAATCTGGTTTTACATAATTTTCAGTGAACAGGAAAAAAAGCGAAACCCGCATTTATTAACCATAAAGGACAATGGAAAAAATATAGCCCAAAATGTTCCGTTTTTTTGACAAAGCGGCGCATTTTGCACGTTTTTCTCTTTAAAAGCCTTTGAGTGTGCAAAAAAATGCTTACCTTTGCGGTGGAATATTTACGCGCATGACGCATGCGCACGCCTCGCGCTTATATAAAAATGGTCTTATGCGCCCATGCCAAGGCAATGTAGAGAAGAAACAATTAACAAAATAAAACTAAACGATTATGAAATCTATCAAAAGTTTATGGATGAGAAGCTTGTGCCTCGGCATGATGCTACTGATGTGTTGCAGCACGGCCGTGTACGGCCAAGTAGAAGACCTCGTGGGCAAGACCGTAACGAAGGTGAACGCCTCGCCCACGGCCTCGTTTAAGGCGGGCCAGTGGTATCTGATGCTGAACCGCGGCCGCGAGGCATACAACTATGAAAAGGCCTCGGAAGGCGTGCTGCGCCAGTCGAACTCTCCGCTGATGGCCGGCGACGACATCACGGCGGACAACGCGGGCTTCCTCTTCCAGTTTGTGGCCGCCT
>JAZUDS010000044.1:0-61956 GCA_045639805.1 Alloprevotella sp. | reverse complement strand
GAAAGTCCTGAAAGGACGACATAACGGAGGGTGGGGCGCAAGCCCTACCGCACTCGTTGCCATTTGTTCTGGGAGCGCTGTAAGTGCGACACAATTCAAGTAAAGTGGTAATTATATCGCACTTACAGCGCTCCCATAAAGGGTCATACACAAAAGATAGGGCTCGCGCCCTATCCTTCAATCTGTCGCACCTTAGGCGCTTTGTCGTTGCAGGTTAAAAAGTAAGCCCCTTCTATTGGTAACCTTTCAAATCGCTATCATTTACAAGCAATACGAAAGATTACAATCTTTTTCCCCGGACAGCAATAAAAAGAAATTATTTTTTAAGACCACGAATAGCACGAATAGCACGAATCCCGTCAATGGACGAATGGCTGCACGATGCAGCACGAATTGCACGAATGTGAGCGACAGGTATTCGTCAGATTCGTGCTGCATCAAGCAGCCATTCGTCAACTTGTATGATTCGTAAGATTCGTGCAATTCGTGGTAAAAAAGAAAAGCCGGCGGGCCACAGGGCTCGCCGGCTTTGGTATGGGAGGGATTATTGTTTAGAGGATTACCTTCTTGCCGTTCTTCACGAGGATGGCACCGTGAGAAGCAGCGGCGGGACGACCCTGGAGGTCATAGGCGGGGGCATTCGTGGTGGCAGGCTCGGCGAGCACGGTGCCTACGCCGGTGAAGAGGGGATCGTCGTCGCTGACGATGGCATCTTCCATGCGTATCTGGGCGGCGTTGACGATTTCCATGCTCTCGGCGTCGAGGAGGAGGGCGATGAGACGGCAGTTGTCAAGATCGGTGACGAGGGACTTGCCGGTGGTGTACCTGGGAACGTCGAAGGCAAAGGAGTGCTGCTTGGCTTCGCCCTTGACGATGGCACCGGTGAGGCTGCCTACCAGACCGAGGCCTTCGGCGCAGTATTCCATCACGTCGTTATATACGGGACGCCAGTTGGCGGGCTTCTGCGTGAGTTCGTAGAGCTCGGGGGCGTTCTTCTTGTAGAGGTCCTTGGTGGCGGCGTCAACCTGTGAGGTGAAGTAGTTCATCTGCTGGGCATACTGGAGGTCGTCCTCAGCGAGTACGTAGGTGAGGAGGTAGGGGCAGTAGGCGCAGTCGATGTTGAAAGTGGTGCTGGTCTGGAGGGCGATATGCTTGCCGTCCTTGGAGCGTACTACCTTGTCAAAGCCGATGGTGGCCTCGGTTATCTGGCGGCGCACGGCGTCAACGTCGTCCTTGATGCCGAAGTAGCCGTTGGAGGTACCGCCGTAGGGGTCGCAGGTGTAGAGGCGGTTGACGATGCAGGAGGGAGCGGCGGTGGCGCCGAAGGTGGCGAGGACGTCGTCCATCATGTAGTTGGACTTCTGGTCCTGACCGGTGTGGATGCCGATGAGGGCGATGTTCTCGCCGTACTTCTCACGCAGCATTTCCATGCCTACGAGGCCGCGGGGGCACCAGCCGCACCATGTGCCGGTATTCTCCTCGATGACGGGCATACGGTCCACGTCTTCGCTCTCGTTGACGGCGATGATGGAGCCGTTGACGTCGGAAGCGATATCTACGTCCTTGCCGTTAATCTTGCTGACCTTTATCTGGAGGCGCTGGCGGGAGGGCTCGGCGGGAGCCTTGATGTCGTCGTTGAGGTTGGCCTGCTCAAGGAAGCGGATGCCGTCCTTGAAGCGGATCTTCTGGGTGTTCTCGCCCACGGTGACGTCGAAGGTGGCGCTCTTGATGGCATCTACGCCGTAGTTGGTGAAGGTGGTGTTGAAGGCCACCTTGCTGTCGCCGGCGTAGCAGCGTGAGGACTTCACGGCGTCGAAGCGGATGTCGTTGTGGGGGAAGCCGCCCTGGCCCTCGGTCTCAACATAGCAGAAGAGGCTGGCGTAGGTGGTCCACTGATACTGCGACATGAGGCTGGAGGTGTAGGTGGTGTAGTCCTCTACGCGGCCGTTGTGCCAGTCGGGGTCGTCGTCGCCGCTCATAAAGGCATAGTAGGCGCGGGAGGTGGGGAGGAGGTAGGAGCAGCTGTACCAGTAGCCGTCCTTCAGGCCGCCCTTTTCGTCGCGGCCGTTCTTGTAGTTCTCTTTGTATTCGCCGGGATAGACGATGGTGTAGCCAATCTGGAGGTTGGGGTGGTCCTTGGTGATGGTGAAGTCACAGGGGATGCCTACCACCTGGTTGCACTTGTAGTAGGGGTCATCGGGGTCCTTGACGTCGAGGTTGAGGTCGTAGCCGTAGAAGGTGCCCTTGCCGGCAACGTCCTCTTCTTCCTCATCAGCGCCAATCCAGTGTTCCTTGAGGCCGTTGGGCTTGGCGATGATGTGGTTGACGGTCTCGGTGAAGTCGTAGTAGTCGCTCCAGAGGAGGCTCTTCTCGGGGTCTTGCTCCATGGGGTCCATAACGAAGAACTGAATCTCGGCGGCGTTGGGGGGCAGCATGAACCAGAGGTTCTTCACCTTGTTGCCGTAGAACTGGCTGACAACGTCCTCGCGGTAGATGACATAGTTGAAGCTGGACACGCCCTTGCGGTAAGGCATCCAGGGCTGAATGTACACGCTCTTGTTGTCCATGGGAGCGTAGGTCAGCACCTTGGCGTCCTGCATGCTCTTGGCCCAGTTGGCCTGGAAGTCGCCCTCGATGTCGTTGGGCTCGATGTCGATTTCTTCCTCTTCTTCTTCCTCGCCACCGCCGGTGCTGCGGTTGTCAATCTCGGCGGGAAGGGTCTGGAAGAAAAGGAAGTCCGTACATGAACCATTGATGGACTTGTCGACGACGTCGTACTCCGTGGGCCAGCCGGAGATGGCGGTGCCTTCACCGTCGATATAGATGAAGTCGTTGTCGGGGAACTCATCGCCAAAGAAGCTGATGAGCACGTCGGCGCTGATGGTGTAGCAACCTTTGCGGAAGGCATTGTCCTTGATGTCCCAGGTTTTGGGGTTGGAGGAGAGATAGATAATGCTGTTAGGAGAATCCCAGTCCATGCAGTTGGAGCCGTTGGCGTGGAATACCCATGCGCCGTTCTTCTTCTCAAGTCTCCATTCGGGTTCGTCGGGGGCGATGGTGGAGGTAATCACCGAGGAGCCCTTGGTGGTAACGAAGTAACCGTTGTCGCAGACAAGGTAGAATCTCTGGCCGTCAACGGGAGGCTCGGAGGTGAGGCCGTCCGTGTTGACCTGTGCGGCAGCCGTCAAAGTGCAGAGGGCTGCGGCGAGGAGTGTAAAGAGTTTTTTCATTTGTGTGTTGATATTTAGGGGTTAGGGGATTAGCGAGCGAGGCGGACCTTGCCGTTCTGGATGTAGAGCCCGCCGGCAGGGGCGGAGGGCAGACGATGGCCGGCGAGGTCGTAGGAAGTTGACTGTTGGCAGTTGACAGTTGAAGGCTCGGCGAGCACGCTGCCTACGCCTTCTGCGCTCATCACTCTGGCACGGCCGGCATTGGCCACGTGGCCCTCGGCATCGGTGACGATGGCCACGACATATATCTGGTCGTACTTCAGGGCTGCGAGGCCGTATTCGTTGCAGGTGATGGGCAGGTTGCAGGCGTTCTCGGCCGTGGTGCCGGCCTTGCCGTCGGCGGGCAGGGGATCGGTGTGCTCACCCTCTGCAGGCGTGTAGCTGCTGCCTATCATCACGTCGTTGAAGACGAGGTTGGTGAGTTCGGTGCTGCCGTACTTGCCGCCCTGGGCAAACTCGGCGTAGAGATTGCGTATTTCGCAGGTACCGTCGCCGCGGAAGTTGTTGCGCGTCTCCATCTTGGCGAAGACGTTGGCCTGGCGCCACATGCGGAGGGTCTTGTCGTCGGGGTTCTTGGGGCAGGTGAGGCCGTCGGCGGTGAGGGCGTAGGAGATTTTGCAGCCGGGGCAGTTGTTGAGGAAGTCAACGCTGGCCTTGGCGGCTACTGTCTTGCCGTCGGGCTGGAGCGTGCCGCTCACGTGTACCTCCACCTCGGGCATGATGGCGTTGCAGGCCAGGAAGTCGCCTATAATCCACTCGTCGGGGTCGGAGCCGTAGAGCGGATCGAGGGCCTTGGTGCGGCGGTCGAGGATGCAGGAGGGTGCGGCTGAGAGACCGAGGGAGGGATAATTAGGATTATACATGGCATCGTCCTGATTGTGCTGGTGGGTGCTGACGGCGATGTAGTTGTCGTAGTGAGTCTTCATATACTCCATGCCGGCCCAGCCGCGGGTGCAGTGCTGGCAGCCTGTGCCGGTGTGTTCTTCCATCACGGTGTAGCGGGGCACGAGACGGGTGTAGATGGTGCCGAGGGCGGTGGAGGAAGAGGGCGTGACGGGCTTACCGTTGACGGTGGTAAGGGTCACGGTGGCGGTGTATTGGCCTATCTCGGCGGGAGTGGGAACCACAATGTTGATGGTCTGCAGCTGGTTGAAGCCGGTGGCAATGTTCACGTCGGCCGTGCCCTCGGTAGTCTTGCCGCCGAAGTCCACCTTGTAGCCCACCTGCTTGACGGGCGTGCTGCTGTTGCCGCAGATGATGGCGGGGAAGTTGGCAGTGGTGTTGATACCGCCGCCGAAGTCGTCAATATGGCCCATCACGGCGTAGTCGGCAGGAAGAGCCGCGCCCTTCATGCGTACTTGCAGGCCGCTGTTGCCCCAGCCTTCGCCGGAGTAGTCGCTCCATTCCTTTTTATTATATACCATCAGGCCGCCGGGCTGCGAGGCGCCGCCGGTGAGGATGGGTTCCTTCTCCTGCTTGGTGCCAGTGGAGATGATGCGGAAGGTGTAGCCCACGTACACGTTCTTGCCTTTCACGAGTTTGTAGGGCTCCTTGAACATATAGGTGTTGTAGCCCACGCTGGAGCCGTCGTCGTTGAAGGTGCTGACGAGGGGCGTGTTGATGTCGTCGGCGGAGGCTACGAAGGCCGTTACCTCCCAGGCCTCCTCGGTGGAGAAGGGCACGTCGATACCGGTGATGGTGGCGCCGTCGAACTTGTCGTCCACGGTGAGGAGTACGGCTGCGCCGAACACGTTCTGCGTGGAGAAGCCGTGGCCCTGAAGGGCGCTGAAGTTGTTGTCGGTGTAGCCCCACAGCAAGGTGTCGTCGGCAGCGCGGAGGCTACTGATGCAGAGGCTGCACAGGAGAGCTACGAGATAAAGCGTTCTTTTCATATTGCAGTTATTTGATTATTTTCTTTCCGTCGTTGATAAAGAGGGAGTGACCCGCCAGCTGGCTCTGCAACTTACGGCCCTGAAGGTCGTAGGGCGTTGACAGTCGAGAACTAGCAGTTGACAGTTCGGCGAGCACGCTGCCGATACCTTCGGGCACTTCTACGCGGCTCTTGCCGGCGTTGGCGATACGGCCTTGGGCATCGAGGACGAGGGCCACGACGTATATCTTGTCGTATTGCAAAGCGGCGCGGCAGACATCGTTGCAAGTGACGGTCACGTTGCGGGAAGTCTCGCCGGAGGTGCCGGCCTTACCCTCGGCGGGGAGGGCGTCGGTGGTCGGCTGTCCGTCGGCGGCGGTCTGGCTGCTGCCTATCATCACGTCGTTGAAGACGAGGCCGTAGAGTTCGGTGCTGCCGTACTCGCCGCCCTTGGCAAACTCGGCGTAGAAATTGCGGAGCTCGTTGCTGCCGTCGCGACGGAAGTGTTCGCGCGTCTCGGCTTGGGCGAAGATATTGGCCTGCATCCACCGGCGCTGCGTCTTGGCGTCGGCATCGGCGGGACAGGTGAGGCCGTCGGCCGTCAGGGCGTAGAAGACGCTGTAGCCCGGGCTGTCGTAGAGGAAATCCACGTTGGCCTTGACGGCTACGGTGGTGCCGTCGGGCTGGAGCGTACCGGCGGCGCGCACTTCCACCTCGGGCACGATGGCATTGCAAGCCTCAAAGTCGGCGATGATAAGGGCGCCGGTGTCAGAACCGTACAGGGGGTCGATGGGGCCGGTCCTGCGGTCGAGGGCACAGCTTGGCGCACCGCTTAATCCTATATCGGGGTAGTTCTTGTTCACCATAGCGTCGTCATCGTTGTAGTTGTGGGCGCTGATGGCGATGAAGCGGTCGTAGTGGTTGCGCATATACTCCATGCCGGCCCAGCCGCGGGTGCAGTGCATGCAGCCCGTGCCGGTCTTTTCTTCCATCACGGTGTAGCGGGGCACGATGCGCGTGTAGAGGGTGGCGGTGGCGGCGGCAGTGGTGGGGCTGACGGGCTTACCGTTGACGGATGTCAGCGTCACGGTGACGGGATACTGGCCCACAGAGGGGAGCGTGGGCACAGTGAGGGTGACGCTGGCCGTCTGGCTGGACCCTGCGGGGATATTGACGTCGGCCGTGCCCTCACTGGTCTGGCCTCCGAGCGTCACGCTGTAGCCTATCTTGCTGATGGCGTTGGCGCTGTTGCTGCGGATGAGGACCTGGAAGGTGGCAGTGGCGTTGATGGCGCCGCTGAAGTCGTAAACCTTGCCCATAGTGGCGTTGTCGCTGGGAAGGACGAGGTCTTTCAGGCGCACCTGCAAGCCGCTGTTGCCCCAGCCCGCGCCGGAGTAGTCGCTCCATTCCTTTTTATTGTATATCATCAAGCCGCCGGGCATAGCCTCGCCGCCCGTGAGGATGGGAGCGCGCTCTTCCTTGGTGGCCGTGGAGATGATGCGGAAAGTATAGCCCACATACACGTTCTTGCCCTTCTCCAGTTTGTAGGGCTGCGGGAAGGTGTACGTGTTGTAGCCGACGCTGGAGCCGTCGTCGTTGAAGGTGCTGACGAGGGGCGTGTTGATATCGTCGGCAGAGGCCACGAAGGCCGTCACTTCCCAGGCTTCCTCGGTGTTGAAGGGCACGTCGATGCCGGTGATGCTGGCCCCGTCAAACATATCGTCCACCGTGAGGAGCACGGCGGCGCCGAACATATTCTGCTGATTGAAGCCGTTGGCCTGAAGGGCGGCATAGTCGGCGGGGGTGTAGCCCCACAGCAAGGTGTCGTCGGCAGCGCGGAGCGTCGTGCCGCAGAGGCTGGCGAGAAGAAGGATTAAAAAGGATATGCGTTTCATTATTTTCGGTTCAAGCGGCAGTTGCTGAGTTATAGTGTTACTTTAACAAAGCGGACGTAACTGTGAGTTTTTTGTCACTATTTTTTACACTTTTGAAAAAACCGTTATGAAGCGATTTATTGTAATACGGCCGGCCCGTTTCCATGCCGCGCCGTTAAAAATGTTTCTTACCTGCGGAGATGCGCAGGGTGTGGGCGGCGGGCGAAGAGGTGAGGCGGCGACCCGCAAGGTCGTAGGTCTGCGGAGTGTCCTGCGCCGTCCTCAACACGTTCAGGCCGGTGGGTTCTTCCACGCGGACACGGGCGGCGTTGCACACCTTGCCGTCGGCGTCCATCACGAAGGCGACGGCGTAAATCTGGTCGCGGCGGAGGGCCTGGAGGAGTACGTCGCGCGTGGGGAGGGCAAGGGTGTAGGCCGACTCCACTTTGCTGCCTGTGGTGCCGGCGGCGATTTGCGCCTGCGACTTTCCCGTGGTGGGATGGAAGGAGTGGGCGATGCACACGTCGTTGTAGTGAATAAAGACCTCATTGCTGCCGTACTTGCCGCCGGCACCGAACTCGCCGAGCTCGTTCATGCCGCCGTAAGCCTCGGTGAGGAGGATGGCCTCCTTGCTTGAACTGCCCCAGGTGTTTTTCTGGCGCCAGAGGGCGGAGTTGCCGCGGAGGCTGTCGGCCGTCAGGACGAAGGCGATGCTGGGCGAGGCCACTTCACCGAGGTATTCCACGGCGGCCTTGGCGTTCACGCTCTTGCCGTCGGCGCTGAAGGTGGCGGTAAGCTGAATATCTACGTCGGCAGGCTCGGCGTTGTAGGTGGCGAAGTCGGTGCGGATGCCGAGGGGGCCGAAGGTGCCGTAGTAGGCGTCGCAGGGCTCGTTCTTGCGGTCGATGACGCTGGTGGGAGAGCCCGTGAAGATATTGGGATAGTCGGGGCAGACCATGGCATCGTCGCCGTTGTAGTTGTGCACGCTGATACCGATGAAGTGGGGCTCGTGCTGTTTGAGATACTCCATAGCCACCCAGCCGCGGGGACAGTAGAGGCAGCCCGTGCCGGTGCTCTCCTCCACGATGGAATGGCGCTCCACGATGCGGCCGAGGGTGTTAGAGGTGAACGAGACAGGCGCTACGGCCTTCTGCGAGGCCTTGCCGTTGAAGGCCGTCAGGGTGAGTTTGCCCTCATAGGGGCCTATGGCGGCGGGAGCCTGGAATGCGAGGGGCAGGGTGCCGCGGCGCTTGAAGCCGGCGGGAACGGGCGTGGCGAGGGTCTGGGTGTAGGTCTGTGCCGTGCCGTTGACTTCCACGGTGTAGGTGACGGTGGTGATGGGCTCGGCGCTGTTGCTGACAACGGAGGCGTTCACCACGGCGGTGGAGCCGGCAGGGGCAGTGGGGGCCTCGGCACCCTTCAGCGTGATATTGACGTCGGGGAGCGAAGTGCCGGCGACGTGGGCCAGCATGGCCGTCGGGTAAGCGGTCCAGGAGTTGTTGCCCCACGAGGTACCTGACATCAGCCAGAGGGAATGCTCGGCTCTGGCGATGTCAACCATCACTACGGCCTCGGCGTCCTCGGTGGTTTGCAGGCGAGTGACGTTGAAGGTGTAGCCTACGAAGAGGCCGTCGGAGGGAATCGCCACGGGCTCGTCGAAGAAGACGGTGGTATAGCCGCCCTTGTTGATTGTGCCGGAGTAAGAGGCGGTGGCGAGCACGCTGTCGGTGGGCATGAAGGAATCACCCTCCTCGCTGAAGGTGGCACCCGCGAAGATTTGCAGCTTGCTGACGTTGTCGGAAACGAAAGGTATGCTTATGGCCTTGACGGTGGCGCCTTTCACGGTCTTGTCGTAGGGAATCTTCATAGCCACGCCGATGCGGGTAAGCATCCTCACGTTGGTGTATTTCCACTCGGCGGGGTCGCCGGTGGCAAAGCCCCACGCCACGGTGCCGTCCACGCTGGGGGCGAGGCTGTTCTGGCCTTGCACATACGCGCTGCCGAGGCAGAGGACGGCAATGAAGAGAAGGATTTTCCTTATTTTCATTTTGCTATTACCTTCTTGCCGTGTTGTATGTAGATATTGCCGTGGCGCATTGCACCGGCGGCGCGACCGGAGAGGTCTGTCGGCTGCAGACTGTCGTTTGCAGGCTGTTGTCTCAGCACACCGATGCCTTCGGTCTCACCCACCTGACAACGGGCGGCGTTGGCCACGGTGCCGTCGGCATTGATGACGAAGGCGGTGAGATATACCTTGCCGAAGTCCATGGCCTGGCGCATAAGGCTGGAAACGTTGAGGGCCACAATGGCGGAGGCGGTTGCGGTGGAACCCTTTGTGGTGGGCGAGAGGGCCACGGTGCCGTCCTTGATGCTGCCGTTGGTCTGCTTTGTCCACGAGGAACCGCACATCACGTCGTTGTAGGTCAGGAAGATGAAGCCGTCGCCGTATGCGCCGCCCTTACAGAAGACGGCGAGGTCGCCCATGCCGTTGGGGTCGGTCTGATACAGGTCGTTGTTTTGACGCCACGGGCTGCCGGTGCCCGTGATGCCGTCGGCGGTGAGAGCGAAGGCCACACGGCTGCCGGGACTGCCGGCAAGGAACTTGACGTCGGCGGTGGCACTCACGCTGTTGTGGTTGGCATCAGCCCAGGAGCCTGCCACTGTGATGACAGCGGTGGGGTCCACGTCGCTGTACTTATTCACGCACTGCGCCATGCCCTCGCCCCGTTCGCCGTAATAGGGGTCGATGTTGATGGCCGTGCGGTCCACGCACGAACTGGGCGCACCGTCCCAGGGCAGGTCGGCATAGTCGGGACAGTACATGGGGTCGTTGTTGTTGTATTGGTGGATGGCTACAACCAGGGCCTGGTCGGCTTGCTTCTCATGCACACGTTCGAGGGCCAGCCAGCCGCGCGGACAGTTGCCGCACCACGTGCCGGTGAACTCTTCTATGAGGGTGAGGCGCTGATGAAGCTCGTCGCGCACGTCGAGGTCGAAGCCGGAGGCGCTGTGGTCGTCGTAGGTCTTGCCGTTTACGGCCGTAAGGCGCACGAGGGCCTCATATGTGCCGGCCTTCTTGGGGGCCGTGAAGGAGATGTTCACATTGCCATACTGATTGAGGCCAGCGGGGATGGGCTCGGCCAGTGTGGCAGTGCCGTTCTGCGTCTTGCCGTCGATTTCCACGGCGTAGCCGATACTCTGCACGGGCTCTGCGCTACTGCTGGCTAACGTCAGTTCGGCACGGGCCTCGCCACCTTTCTGGCACTTGCGGCTCTGCACCTGGAGGATGCTGACCTTGCTCTCGTCGAGCTGCATACCGGTGACGAAGAGTTGCAAGGCGCTCACGCCGAGTTCGGGATAGTCGTACCAGCGGCCGAACTTGTTCTCGTAGAGCCACAGGCCGTCCTTCGCCGTGCCGTCGGCAGTGCAGATGGGATAATAGTAATTGGTGTCGAAACTGTAGCCGATGAAAAAGCCTTCGGCAGGAATGGCGAGGGGGCTCTTGAGGTCCACACGCGTATAGCCGTTGCCTTTCACCTGGCCGCTGTATTTCTGCTCAAAGGTCTTGGTAGGCAGCCACGCGGCGGCATACTCTATGGTGGGCACTGACCAGATGCTGATGTTTGTGGCGTCGTCGGTAGCGAAGGGAAGGTTTACGGCCGTTATCTTGGCGCCCTTCAGTTCGCCGTCGCCGGGCACCCACATGGCTATTTCCGTCCGTCCACCACCGCTGCCGGCTACGGAGAAATCAGGCGCGGTGCTGTAGCCCCACAGGGTTTCCTGGGAGAACGCAGTGAGGGGAAGAACGAAAAGGAATACGAAAAGGAGGGGACGGAGTAAAGGTTTCTTCATACGCGTGTTTCTTACGTACGTATGCGTACGCGTTATTATTAAATAGGTATATCCCTACGGATAGGAACACCTGTCTTGCAGGCATTCCTATCGTAGGGGAGTTAAAGTGTTTGGAAAAAAGTGTTTTTCTCCGCTAATAGTAACGGAGCTTCAGGGTTAGCGGAGCACCTTCTTGCCGTTCTGAATCACGATGCCGTGAGTCTGGGTAGCGATGCGGCCGGAGAGGTCAACGGCAGGAGCCTGCTGGCTGGCGGGCTCGCTCAATACGGTACCGATGCCTTCGGCTTCTTCAACCTTAGCACGGGCAGCGTTGACGATTTCACCGGAAATCTTATCGAGCACGAGGGCTACGACGTTCACCTGGTCGTACTTGATGGCGGACTTGCCGTAAGAGGAAGCGGTAATGCTGACAGTGTATTCGTTGTCAACCTTTTCGCCAGCCTTGGAGAGGGTGGGAAGAGCCGTGGCCTTGTTCTTGTGGGTCGTACCCCAGGAACTGCCGATCAGCACGTCGTTGAAGACGAGATTGGGAATTTGGCTCTGGCCATACTTACCACCCTTGCAGATGAGGGCAGCCTTCTTGCCGAGTTCGGTCTTGGTGTCGAAACCGGCTTGAGTTGTGGTGTAGTTGGAGTAGTTGTTGTACTGCTTCCAGCGGTTCCGGATGGTGGTGCTGGCACCCTCGGGGCAGGTCATGCCGTCGCCGGTCAGCACGTAGGCAATCTCGTAGCCTTCGCAGTCGGTGAGGAATTCGATGCTGGCCTTGGCGTCCACCTTGGAGTGAGTCGCGTCGGTGTAGGCACCGCTGACGGTCACGTCAACGAAGGGCACGATGGCACCGTAGTATTCCAGGTCGGCATCGATGGTGGTGCCGAAGCCGCCCTCATAGGGGTCAACCTGGCCATCCTTGCGGTCAACCATAGCGCCGGGAGCGCCCTGCCACTGGAGAGCGGCGTAGTTGTTATTGTACATGGGGTCAGCAGAGTCGTACTGGTGGATGGCAATGCCGATGACTTCGGGACGGAACTCCTTAATATATTCCATAGCGGCCCAACCGCGGGTACACCAGGGGCAAGTCGTGCCGGTGAACTCCTCAATAACCGTGTTGCGCTTGACAGTACGGAGCAATACCATGACATCACCAGAGACAGGCGCGGCGGTAACAGCCACGCCGTTCACGCTGGTAAGGGTCACCTTGGCCTTGTAACTGCCGGCCGTGGCGGGAAGGGTAATCTCAATGGGCAGGGTGCCGCGCTTATTGACACCGCTGGCCACCTGGACGCTGGCCTGACCGGATACGGTGGCACCGTCGAGTTCTACCGTGTAGCCTACGCTGGTAATGGCGTTGCCGCTGTTGCCCAGCAGGTGGCAATTAAGGGTAGCCTTCGTGCCCATACCGCCAACGAGGGCGTCAATGGAGGAGACGGCCACATTGTTCTCGGGGAGTTTGAGACCCTTCACGAGAAGTTGCAGAGGACTGGCGCCGAACTGGCTGGAATAGTCCTGCCACTCACCGCCGAGCAGCAGGTTGAGAGCACCGGGAACGAGGTCGGAGCCCGTAGCAATGGGGTACTGCTCTGTTTGTGCCGAAGCCGTGCTGATGGTGAACTTATAACCCACGTACAGCGTCTCGCCCTTTGTCATCTTATAGGCTTCTTCAAATGCTACGTTGTTATAGCCTTGCTTCGTACTGCCGGAGAGCGTGCCGGAAGCCAGGTCAGTGCTACCGAGGGTCTTTGTAACGAATACGGATACGCCCGTAGCCTTCGTGGTGAAGAAGGGAACGGCCACGCCCTGGATAGTGGCGCCGTCCATTGTTTCGTCTACGACCACTTTGATGGCAGCGCCGAACTCGCCGGTTCCGCCTGTGCCAACGCAAGCATAGCCGAAGTTTTCGTCGTAAGTATAGCCCCACATGTCCGTGCCGTCAAGGCTGGCGGCGTGGAGAGGACCCTGGGCCTTAATGTGAGCCTTGTGGAGAGGCTGGGCCTGCATGCTGAGGCCGAACAGTGCGGCCACAGCGAAAAGAAGTATTTTCTTCATCTTTATTTTCTTTACAAATTAGCGAATAACTTTCTTGCCGCCCTTGATAAGGAGGCCCTTGGCGTCCTGAGAGGCTACGCGGCCCTGGAGGTCGTAGGTCTTCTGCTGTTTGTTGTTGAGAGTGGCCTGCTGAATGCCTTCGGTGCCGTCATAAACATACTTCACAGTGACAGTATTGCCCTTGGCACCGTTAACGTAGATAACGAAGGTGCAAGTGCAGGTGCCCTTTACATATTCATAGGTCTTCATATCCATACAGTTCCACTCTGTCATAGTTGTAACAGCTTCTCCGGCAGGCACACTTACATTGTCACTGGTGTATGTTCCAGGCTGGCGGCTCTTGCACATGCCACCGATGCACTCCTGGAAACCACCGTGGGGATAATCCACCGTATATTCAATAGCGACGGTAGCATTTTTTGTGCCGTTATTCTTTAACAAGGGAGCCTCGAAGATTACATCGCCCCACTCGGGGTCAACCTCGGGATGAATAATCATCGTCTCACCGTCCTTGTACTCTTTGCCATCGTTAGGGCTAACGAGGACTACTTCCTTCTGGGCGAAGGTGGGGGCAGCCAGAAGTACGGCTGCGAAAAAAGCGTAAAGTTTCTTCATAAAAATATAAGTTTTTGAGTTATTAATTATGTTTTTCTTTTCTTATGTTGCGGCATGCCGCAAGTTAAGCGCTCACGAGGGGGAAGCGCTTAACCTGCAGCATCTCGCCGTCCTTAGAGGACACGATTACCACGATGCTCATATTGGCTGGTGTCCACGCGCTGTTGACTGCCAGGCTGTAGTGGCAGGGCATGGCGATGTCCTTCGTCAGAGTTACGGCATCGCCATCTATAGGCGTGAGGGTGGTGCGGAACACATTGTTGTGTCTGAACTCGCGGTTGCGCGAGCCGTCGGGCATTTTCTGCCAACTTATGATATCACTCTCCGTCACCCACACCTGTACGAGGGCGTGGAGGCTCAACGTGGTGCTGATGTTGAAGTTTACGTCATAAGTGTTGGCGTCGCTTTCGCTGGCTGTGCCGGTGTAGTCGTCAATCTTCACGGGGGTGGCCTGTGCGACGTTGGTGATCACGAGTTCAGGCAGTCGGTTCTGCACCTCGGGGCCGCCGCAGAGAGGTTCGCCGATGCGGTTGACGCGCACGGCGGGCTGAGGCAGATTTTCGTTGCCGAGCTTCATGAAATATTCCTGTCCCTCCTTCGTAAAAAGGGGAGTGCCCATGCCGAGCATGCCGCTGTGAATACCCACTGCTACTACGTGGCCTGAATAAAAGTGCTCCAAGTTTTCAACGACGGTTGTTGCCGTGGGGCAGTTGGGGCAGTTCTGACCGGTAAAGTCCTCAATGAGCACATTGCGGGCTTCCCCCATAGTGGGCACGACGGGTTCGATCATTTCCTCCACGAGGCGGTCTTCATAACTGATATTGTTGCATGAGGCGGCCAGCAGGGCAGCCACGGCAAGGCTAAAGAGATGTATATGCTTCATTTCAGATGGGGAAAATCAGAAGTTGTAGTTGTAGTTGATGGTTAAGCCCTTCGAGGCGGGGATGTAGCGGCACACGCCGCCGGTGCAGTTCACGCCGGCACGTGTACGGCCGAAGCCCACCTGCAGGCGGTGGCCCTTGTGGCTGCCTGTCACGCTGAAGTTGTAGTAGTGCGTCACGTCGCCGTAGCTGTCGGTCTTCTCTGGGCGGCCTATCTGGTCGCTGACGGTGAACATCAGGTAGGGGGCTACGCTGAGTTCAAGGAGGCCGAAGCCCCAGTCGCCGCTCTCATGGTCGGTGTAGAGGTACTGGGCCTCTGCGCGCAGCGTGAGCTTGTTATTGATTTTCCATTTGGGCTCGAAGATAAAGATATGGGAGCGGATGTGTCCTTCGTGCTTCTGAATGATGCGGTTGAAGTCCTGATACATATACATGGCATGGATGTCCCATTTCTTGCTGAGCTTCTTCTCCAACTGGATGTCGAGGTCCTGATAATAGGTGTCGTGACCCCATTTCCAGAAGGCGGAGCCGTAGCCGTCGGTGGTGGCCAGGAGGTCGGTCACGTTGCCTTCGGCGTCCACGCCGTGCCAGTTGTAGTTGATGGGCTTCACGAGGGAGTAGTTCAGTTTCAGTTTTGTGCCGTACTTACCGCCCAGAGCGCTCTTCTTCTTGAAGTTGTAGCCCACGCTGCCCTGGTAGGCCCATTCGCCGTTGTTCTCTCCCTCAGCCATGGTGCTGTAGGGATAGAGTGCTGCCAGCGCGTAGGTATGGTCCAGGCAGAAGGCGGGCTGATGGTTGATGAAAGAGGTGGTGGAATGCGTCTCGTTGCGCTTCGAACGGAAGGCCATGTTGTCGCTGCGCTTGGTCTGCAGCAGGACGGAGAGGCCTTTCTTCGAGTAAGTGGCAGAGAGCATGGCGGCGCGGCCTGTGCGGTAGATGTTGCCGTTCAGGGAGTTGGGATCCTGGCTCTTTTGGGCATATTCGCCAAGGATGTTGAAGCCGCCCTTGCGGAAGTTCACGCGAGCATCGAAGGCGTTGACGAACTCAGGCACGTTAAGGCTGTAGCCGGGGTTCTTGCTGTAGAGTTTATCCTTGTAGTTCTCCCACTTGTTCACCCATGAACCGCCCACGAGCAGATGCATACCTTTGTTCTTCAGGGGTTTTATCCACTGGTCGAGGCTCATCTCCACGTCGGCACCGCTCACGATGCTACCGTTGTGCTCCCAGTAGTTGCGCTGCACGCCGCTCAGGGCCTTTATTTGCAGGCCTTCCACGGGGGTGATGACGGCGCGGCCGCCGGTGAGGCTGTTGTCCACGCCGAGGGTGCGCTCTTCATACGTGCGGAGGATGAAGCCGCTGCCGAACTGCTCATAGAAGGAGCCCATGGTGAGTTCCAGCCTCTTCAGGCGGCCCTTCACCCACAGGTTGGGCACGCCCCAGCCCTTGAAGTCCTCGTTGGGCGGGGTGGCGAAGCCCGGCATGGGCCACTGCGTCAGTTCGAAACGGCCGCCGGCATCCACGCTCTTGCTCTGCAGCATGAGGTCCACGTAGGTGTTGGTGAGGAAATACTTATTGTCGTACTCTGAGGTGCCGATGCGCTCATCCTGCAGCGGCGCCACCATCATGTCGCTCTGCACGGAGCCGGTGACGCTCACCTGAGCCATCATCTGCTGCCCGCCGACGACAGCCAGCAGGCCGAGCGCGGCGAGGCGAAGAGTCTTTCTCATAGAATATTTCATGGATTAGACTGACAAAGAATTTCTTAATTCAAAATTCTTAATTCTTAATTCATAATTCATAATTCCCAATTACTCTTCCGTAGCGGCGGGTTCCACAGCGGGTTCTTCAGCCACGGGAGCGGCCTCGCGGGCAGCCTTCAGCTCGCGCAGCTTCTCAAGGAGCTCGAGTTCGGCACCCTCGGTATAGCCGTTGTGGCGGTAAACAATCTTGCCGTTGCCGTCGATGATGAGCACGTAGGGGATAGTCTGTATGCCCAGGGCGCGCTTGAAGTCGCTGTTGGGGTCGAGCAGCACGTCATATTCCCAGCCGTTTTCGTCCACGAGGGGCTTTACTTTGTGAATGTTCTGAGCCTGGTCGATGCTGATGGCCACGAGGCGCACGCCGGTCTCTTCCTTCCACTCGTCGTACACTTCGCTGATGGCGCTGAGCTCACGGTTGCAGGGCTTGCACCAGGTGGCGAAGAAGTCGATGATGACGGGCTGGCCGTGGGTGCCGAGGGTGTCGGTCTGCACCTTGTTGCCGTCCATGTCGTTGAGGGTGAATGCGGGCACTTGGGCCTTTGCGGCGGTCACTGCGGCGAATGCGCAGAGCACGAGGAGGAGTTTCTGAAGTTTCATAATGTTTAGTGTTTATTTGATTAGTTATTATTGTTTATTTACTTTATTCGGCGAGGCACCGGGCCTGGTGTCTTCTCACACGCGCACGCTTTCATACGCGCATTAAGAATAATATTGCGTGCAAATTTACACAGAATTTTCGGTTCTCGCTACTTTTTCTTTCATTTTTGCATAATATTTCCTACTTTTTACGAATTTTTTGCATTCACGAGGACGCATTCTTAACATTTTCGCTCCTTCGTTTCACCCATTCGCATGATCACGTAACTGTTCATAACGATTTTTTCCGAAGTGTAAAATATTTTGACAAAACGGAAAAAGGAGAAATCGTGGCGCTGTGAGTCCTAAGCGCGCACTTAGCCGAAAAACGCGCTACTCCCCGTCATTTTTTGCTCCGTCACCCCCTTTCAGTTTTTCCGATAGCCCTTTTACGCGCAATTAAAAGGGACATCGGCAAAATTAAAAGGGACATCGGACGAAATAAAAGGGCTAAAGAAGGGACCCCCTCCCCGCTCCCCCGAGGGGGGAGTGCCGCAACCTAAGTCAGCATTCGCTCTTTGAAAGTCCCCCCCTCGGGGGGATTTAGGGGGGTCTTCCTTTTTTCATCGCCCCACCCCCTTTTTTCGCGCTTAAAAGCGGGTGTAGCGCGCTTATAGGAATCACCGCCGAATTTCTCCAGGAGTTAACCGTTTATAAATGAGCCGTGTAACGGCGTCCTCAAAATCGCGTTTTTCCCGTCCGAACCTCCGCGCACTCGCCTCCACGCCCAAATTTTGCCAAGAAAACGCACGAAAAATGTAAAAAATCGTTACATTTTTGCCAAGGTTATGTGCGTTCAGTTAAAGTAAAGGTTGAACACCGCGAGGCCCCCGTCGGCTTGCGCCGCTACTCATCATGAAAATGCCGTAGTCATGAGATAGGGTAGCCAGCCATAAGGACGACCGAAGGGAGGACGCAATGGCTGGTAAACGGGCGGAGAACGACGCCTGCCGTTAGGTAGGCGATAAATCTGCCCTCTGCTTTCTCATGATAGCCCTCTCCCATCGCCTACCTAAAGGCAGGCGCATGTCTGCATACAATAAACCAGCCATGACGCTCGGCTTACGCCTCACTCATGGCTGGCTACCTTATATCATGCCTACGGCATACCTTATTAGCACTATAGCTTTCCTTCGCCTCCCCCATTCCATTCCCCTCCCTCTATGGGAGGGGTTAGGGGTGGGTCTTTTAATCCACAATCAGCATGCAGTCGCCGTAGCAGCCGAATTTGTAGCCTTCCTTGAGGGCCACATTATAGGCGCGCATGGTGGCATCGTAGCCACCGAAGGCGGCAGTGAGCATCAGCAGCGTGGAATAGGGCTGGTGGAAGTTCACGAGCATGTCGGTGGCTATCTTAAAGTCGTAGGGAGGGAAGATGAAGCGACTCGTCCACCCTTCAAAGGGCTTGAGGCGGCAGTCGGGGCCGGCGGCGGTCTCAAGGGCGCGCTGCACGGTGGTGCCAACGGCCAGCACGCGACCTTCGCGCTCCTTGGTGGCGTTGACGATGCTGCAGCAATCTTCGTTGACGAACATTTGCTCGGAGTCGAGCTTATGTTTCGTGAGGTCTTCCACGTCGGTCTCGCGGAAATTGCCGAGGCCGCAGTGGAGGGTGACGAAAGCCTTATGGATGTCGGCCAGTTCCATGCGCATCATGGTGTGGCGCGAGAAGTGGAGGCCGGCGGTGGGGGCCGTCACGCCGCCTTCGTTGCGGGCAAAGACGGTCTGGAAGTTTTCCACGTCCTCAGGCTCGGCTTTGCGGCCGAGGTAATGGGGTATGGGGGCATATCCGAGGGCGTAGAGGGAGCGTACGAACTCGTCGTGCTCGCCGTCGTAGAGGAAACGGAGGGTACGGCCGCGGGAAGTGGTGTTGTCGATGACTTCAGCCACGATGCCTTCGTCATCGCCGAAGTACAGTTTGTTACCGATACGTATCTTGCGGGCGGGATCCACGAGCACGTCCCACAGGCGCTGCTCGGAATTGAGTTCACGAAGGAGGAATACCTCAATGATGGCGCCGGTCTTTTCCTTGTTGCCGTAGAGGCGGGCGGGGAACACCTGCGTGTCGTTGAAGACGAAGGTGTCGTGGGCGGAGAAGTAGGAAAGGAGGTCCTTAAACTCCTTATGCTCAATGTCTCCCGTCTTGCGATGGAGCACGAGCATGCGACACTCATCGCGATGCGCGGCGGGAAATTGGGCAATCTGGTCCTGAGGAAGTTTGTACTTGAATTGGGAAAGTTTCATATCTTGTAATTATTTATTATTCGGTTGTTCCTTGCCACTCCTTCACCTCTGCGCGGAGCATGTCCTCAAACTGCTCGAGCGTGAGGCACTGGGCCTCGGTGTATTCGCCCACGAGGGTGCGGCGGAGGTAGGTGAGGTGGGCTCCCGTCTGGAGTGCCTCACCGATGTCGCGGGCCAGGGAGCGGATATAGGTGCCTTTGGAGCAGCGGATGCGGAGGGTGAGGGACTTCTTCTCCCAGTCGGCTTGCTCAAGGGCGATGGAATGTATGACGATGGGCTTGGCTTGAAGTTCCACGTCGTGGCCCTTGCGGGCAAGGTCGTAAGCGCGGTGGCCATCTACCTTGCAGGCTGAGAAGGCCGGCGGTACTTGCATCTGCGGCCCCGTGAAGCGTCGGAGCACTTCATCGACGAGGGCGGGGGTGATATGGTCGGTGGGATAGGTAGCGTCGATGGGGTGCTCCAGGTCGTAACTCGGCGTGGTGGCTCCTAACTGAAGGGTGGCCACATACTCCTTTTCGTGGGCCTGGAGTTCCTCTATGCGCTTCGTAGCCTTGCCCGTGCAGAGGAGCAGCACGCCAGAGGCGAGGGGGTCAAGCGTGCCGGCATGTCCCACCTTGAGTTTCTTCACCTTGAGGTGGCGGCAGAGAAGCCAGCGTACGCGTCCCACGAGTTGGAACGACGTGCAGCGCAAGGGCTTGTCGAAGGCCAGCACCTGGCCCTGGAAGTATTTATTGTCTTGCAACGTTTCCATCGGCGGGGATTTAATCTACCATTGTCAATGACGTGCCGGTGGCCAGCATAATGAGGATTATGCCGCCCACGATGATGCGATACCAGCCGAAAGCCTTGAAGCCGTATTTGGAAAGGAAGTTGACGAACCACTTCATGGCGAGTATGGCCACGATGAAGGCGACGACGCATCCGAGGATGAGCATCGTGATGTTGTGGGTGGTGGCCCAGCCGGCCTCTTCCTTCATGAGGTCGAAGAGGTCGAGAAGAGTGGCGCCCGCCATGGTGGGCACGGCGAGGAAGAATGAGAACTCGGCCGCACGCCGACGGGTGAGTTTTTGAGCCATGCCGCCCACGATGGTGGCCATGGAGCGACTCATGCCGGGGATGACCGAGAGGCACTGGAACATGCCGACCCAGAAGGCGCGGCGGGCCGTGAGTTTATTGTCCTCGGAGCCTTTGTTGAAAATCCTGTCGCAGAAAAGCATGAAGATGCCGCCCAAAACGAGGGTGATGGCGACAACCCACACACTGTCGAGGAGCCAGTCCAAAAGACCGCTCTTCTTGGCGGCGAGGCCTACGACAACGGCGGGCAGGACGCCGACAATGAGGAGTCCGTAGAAGCGTTTCTTTTCTTCCCAGTCGGTCTTGTTGCGAATCTGAAAGAAGTGCTTCCAATAGAGGCACACGACGGAGAGGATGGCTCCGAACTGGATGATAAAGGTAAAGGCATGGACGAAAGCATCGCCAGGCTCTACACCGAGCAGATGCTGCGTGATAATCATGTGGCCCGTGGAAGATACGGGCAAAAACTCTGTGAGGCCTTCTACTATGGCTATGATGATGGTCTGAAGGGTATCCATGCGCTATTTTCCCTTTTTCTTAAAGAGTATGGCGAAGAGAATGAAAAGGTAGCCCGCAAGGGTGATGACGGGGGCCACTTTTATGTGGAGGTCATCAAAGATGGCGGGATTGTAGGTGGTCTCGCCACTGCCCTCGCCACTCATCAGGATAAAGCCAAGGATTACGATGGCCATGCCGATGGCCAGAAGAATGTAATTGATGCGTGAAAAGGCGAAAACGTGGGCTTGCTCTTTGGGGGTGTTTTCTGTTTGGAGAGATTTCATAAGAATCGGATTATTGCAAATGTATTTTGTCGCCCGATAGGCGAAGGATGCGCGTCACGCTGAAGAAAGCGCATACCACGGTGAGCAGTATGCCAATGATGGCCACGCTGCTGCATGTTACGACATACACCTTCAAGTCAATGTATTGCTGGAATGCTGCGTCCCACTTGAGCAGGATTTGCAAGGCTCCCGCAAGTAAACCGAGGGCCAACAGCGAGGCCACGAAACCTATCCAGAAAGCCTGGCGCAGATAGGGCCGGCGTATGAAATTCTGGCGGGCACCGAGGAGACGCATCGTGTATATGGTGTAGCGATTGGCATAGGCCGAAAAACGCATCGTGTTGTTTATCAACGCTAACGACACAAAAACCTGCAGAAGGGCTATGCTCAGCAGGAAAATGGCGGCCATGTGGATGTTGCGGTTGATGTCATCCATGAGTTCGTCGGGAAGGATGACCTCCGTCACGAAAGGACGCGACTTTATCGCGGGCAAATACTTGTTGAGGGAATCCTTGTTGGCATAGTCGGCCTTGATTAGCAGTTCAAAGGAGGCAGGATAGAAGTTTACGCCGTAGAATTCTTCGGGATCGGAGCCGAGAAGTTCCGACTGGTCCTTTGCCACCTGTTCCTTCGACGTGTAGGTGACGCTCTTCACGGGAACCTGCTTGCTCAGGTAGGCTTGCAAATCTTTGGTTTGCTTCTGCGAGATACTGTCGGAGAGAAGAATCTCTACGCTTAGGTTCTCCCTTACCGAGCGACCGAAATTGTCGGCCACACTGATGAAGAATGCCACAGTGCCTATGAGCACGAGCACCATAGTGGTACTGATACAGGCCGTAAAGGTATTGAAGCCGCCTGCCTTACGTTTTCTGATAGCCATTCGCTAATGATTGTATAAATTTGTTGTTACATCCTTGGAAAAGAACCTTGTCTCGCAGAACTTTCAGGGCCCGTAAGAGTCACTCTTTGAACAGAAAGGAGCGAAGGTGCAGGATGTATGATAATATGTGCAGAAGTGGGCCGCACTCTTGCTTTTGGCAGGTGTGCGGCCCCTTGTGTTCTGCTTAAGGGTTCGCTTAAAGCTTAGAGCTTAATAGCGGAAGAAGCCTTGAACTTAACGACCTTCTTGGCAGCAATCTTAACGGGAGCGCCAGTCTGAGGGTTCTTACCCATGCGAGCGGCACGCTTGGTTACAGAGAAAGTACCAAAACCAATGAGCTGAGTAGCCTCACCCTTCTTCAGAGCGGCGGCGATAGCGTCAACAGTTGCTTCAACGGCAGCCTTAGCGGCAACCTTGGTCAGGCCTGCCTGAGCGGCAACGGCTTCAATAAGCTGAGTCTTGTTCATAGTGAGAATTTTTTATTAAAGGGTTAATAAATGGTGTTTCTGAGCAAATTATTTGCTTTTCATAGTGCAAATTTATAGATAGTTAGGCTTATCTTCCAAATTTTTTTCCACTTTTTTTGCATTTAAGGGCAAAAAAAACTCTTTTTCGGCCATTTCAGCCCTCTTTTTGTACATTTTTTGCAGTAGCAATGCCACTTTTGCGCTTTTTACATCGCCCAGCAAAGAAATTGCGGCGACGCTCTCGTGAAGGTTGTCAGCGCACGATGGCCAAGCGTCCGGCGATGGAGGTTTTGCCTTCTTCTGCACTGACAAGCACGAGGTACACTCCGGAGGCACAGGGGCGGCCTTGGAAGTCGGTGGCGTCCCACTGATATGCTCCGCCGAGCGAACGGCCGCAGTTGACCACCTGGCCGGCGAGCGTGGCTATCTTTACTTCGGCGTTCTGGGTGAGACCCTGGATGGTGATGAGGCGCGGATGCTCGGGGCGCAGCGGATTGGGATAGATGTGGAGGTTGGATTTCTGGAGGGAGGGCAGCGGCTCTGTGGCCGTGCCGGCGTAACTGACGAGACCGCCCTGTGTGCCGACGTACACCTCACCCGTGGCGGGATCGATGGCCAGGGAATAGATATAGTTGGAGGGCAGCGGGGAGTTCTCGGTGGTGAAGTGATGGAGAGTCTCTATGCCGTCGGCGCTGACGAGATAGAGGCCGTTGTCGGCGGTGCCTATCCATTTGCGATTGGCTCCGTCCACGGCGATAGCGGTGATGGCTACGCCGGAAAGGAGATAGTCGGCATAGTTGGTGCCGTCGTTGCGCGGCACCTTGATTTGCAGCATGAGGAAATCGTCGGAAAGGTAGTCGGCAGGGTTATCCACGACGAAGAGGCCCTCGTCCGTGCCGACCCACACCTGATTATTGAGGTCCACGACGAGGGTATAGCACGAGCCAATGGTGTAAGAGGTGCCGTCCTCGTTGGTAAAGGAGGAGCGGAACTGACTCTTTCGCGTGGCAGGGTCGTAGCAGAAGATGCCACCGCGGTGAGCGCCGGCATAACGCTTGTCGGCGAGCCACAGGCGCCCCTCCTGGTCGAAAGCAATGTGCTCCACCTCGGTGCTGCCCTTGAGGGCGGCAAAGTAATGCTTCTTCCACGTGCCATCGGCCTTGCGGCAGACGAGAACAGTGTCGGTGCCGTCGTTCGCCATCCAGAGGTTGTTTTCAGCATCGAAGGCTAAGGCGCTCAAACGAATGTAGTCGCTGCGACCGGGTACGAGGCAGACGAGGGGGGAGTTCTTCACGCCGTGGCGGGTGGTGAGTTTGCCGCTCTTATATTCGGCCAGGCCCACACTGCCGTAGCTCACGAAGACATGGCTCGTGTCGGCGGGGTCGGTAATGGCGTCAGAGGGATTAAAATACTGGTTGAACGGCAGAGGCTCGGGGTCTTTGCTGAAATCGGTGCTGAACTGCTGCCAATCCCGCCCGTTGTAGGTCATTATAGTGGGGGGAGTGTGCACAAGGTCGGTGGCATCCACTCTTCCGGCCACGCTGAGCAAGCGTCCGGCGTCCCAGCGCAGGGCATAATGATAGCTGGAGGCGGGGCCGTAGGGGGCGAGATTGTTCTTCAGAGTGGCGAGGGCGTTTTTATTGTCGCGGGACGTGCCGGGCAGCTTGCTGCCTCCCGCCGTCCATGAGGAGGCATCAAGCGGATTGGCCGTGAGGGCGCACTTCACAATGCTGCCGTCGGCCTTCCAGGCGTAGATTGTGCCTTCATGGATGCGGGCTTCCTTTATGGCTCCTATGCGATAGTATCCCTTTATGGAGGCTTCGGCCACGTTGAGGAGGATAACGCCCTCACCGGTGCTGATTAGGGCCTCACGTTCTCCCGTCCACAGGGCGTTGATGAGCGGTGCGCCTTCGGGGCTCTGCTGCAGTTGCGGCAGATTGGTGACCTCTTCGGCGGGCAGGCGGAGAAGGTCGATGTTGCCGTCTTCATACACGACGACGAGGGTCTTCAGTCCTCTGCACCAGTCCACAAACTTCACCACGGTGCCGCTGAGGCCCGTCGAGCGGTTGAGGAAACGCACTTCCTCGCTCTCCTTGTCGTACGAAAGGATGGAGCCGCCCTCATAGAGCCCCACAATCTGCGGACCACACTCCACGGCGTCGGTCAGTGTCTGGTAACTGCTGTGGAAGGTCCACTGTGCGCGGAGCGTGAGGGGACACAAAAGGAGTGCTATATATATAATAATGTGTATTCTTTTCATATCTTTGAGGTATGAAGGGGTTTTCATATCAGTAGGGCGCGGTTTTCAGGTCAGGATACGCCGGCCAACGACGCGCTCTAACGCGTAAGGTACTCCGCCAACTTCTTTACGGCACGGGCACGGTGGCTTATCGTATTCTTAATCTCCACGCCCAGTTCGGCAAATGTCTTTCCGTCGGCACCGTCGGGCACGAATACGGGGTCATAGCCGAAGCCCTCGGTGCCGCGCTCCTCTATGGCAATGGTGCCGTTCACTATTCCCTCGAAGAGCGTCTCTTTTCCGCCCTCTATGAGTGCTATGACGGTGCGGAAGCGAGCCGTACGGTCTGTCTTGTCCTGCAATTCGCCGAGAAGTTTGAGGGTATTGGCCTTGGGGTCGTGGCGGTCGGGGAAAGCGTAGCGTGCGGTGTGCACTCCGGGTCTCATACCGAGGGCGGTAACCTCCAGGCCCGTGTCATCGGCAAAGACGTCAAGACCGTAGCGGTCATACACGAAGTGAGCCTTCTGCAGGGCGTTGCCTTCCAGCGTGGGGGCTGTCTCAGGGATGTCTTCGTGGCAGTTGATGTCGGCGAGCGAGAGGATTTCCACGCTCCCGTCAAGGATGGCCCGCACCTCTTCCAACTTATGGGCGTTGTTGGTGGCGAAGATGATTTTACGCATTGTCTTGTTCGTTATTGGGATGGACGTTGGCGGCAGGCTGATGGTCGGCGCCGGGTTGCGGACTGGCGCCGGCGGGCTTGTCGGCCTTTATTTTCAGTTTGTCGAAACCGTAGCCGTAAACGCCGATGACCTTCGACTGGCTTACAAAGGCGGCGGGGTCGATTGTCTGGATGATACGGAAGATGCGGTTGCTTTCTCTCTTGCGTGCCATTACGACGAGCACCATTCTGTCCGACTTCGTGTACCATCCCTCGCCCTTGAGCATCGTCACGCCGCGGCCTGTGGCGTTGATGGCGGAGGCTATCTCCTCATACTTCTCGCTGAAGATGAAGAACTGCACGGACTGCCGCCGGCGGTCCACCACGTAGTCGATGGTGATGGAGGAGATTATCAGTGTGCAGAAGCCGTAGAGGAGATTGCTGATAGTGAAGCCCGGCACGAGGATGGAGGACGAGATGATGAGCAGGTCGCAAAGCATCACGACGCGCCCCAGACTGACGTCGCGGTATTTGTTGGTGATGGCCGCGATGATGTCGGTGCCGCCCGTGCTGCCGTTGTGGAGGAACACGTAGCCGATGCTGAAACCTTGCAGCAGCGCTCCGAAAATGCACGACATGAAGGCGTCGTCCAACAACATCGGGAGACCCTGCGGCGACACGTTGAGTTCAGGATGCAGGGCGCCGTAGTACTGACAACCCGACTTGGCCAAACTCAGCAGCAACGTAAGCACTGCTACGGCGTAGATGGTCTTTACGCAGAACTTCCATCCCAGGGTCCTTACTGCTGCGATGAGCAACAGTGTGTTCACTGCGAAATACGTGAACTGCACGGGGAAGCCTGTGGCGTAGAAGATGATGGCACCGGCACCGGCCACCCCGCCCGACGGTATCTGATGGGGCAACTGGAAAAAGGTAAATGCCAAGGCGTAAACCACCAAGCCGAGGGCGATGACGCCATAGTCCTTTACCTCACGGAAAACTGTGCTGCGTGTCATTGACGACGGTTTTTCGTTCGTTCTAATTCTTATGCTGAATATTCTTACGCGGGCTTCACGACGAAGTTGACGATTCTTCCGGGCACGGCCACTATCTTCACGATTTGCATGCCGTCCAGATATTTCTGTGCCTCGGGAGCGGCCTTCGCCATTTCCTGCATCTGGGGCGAGGTGGCATCTACGGGGAAGTCCATTGAGAAGCGTACTTTACCGTTGAACTGCACACCGAGCGTCACGGCGCTCTCCTTCATATATTCCTCGTTCCATGCGGGCCACTGGGCGTCGCACACCGTCGTGTCGTGCCCCATGCGGTGCCACACTTCCTCTGCGAAGTGCGGGCAGAAGGGTGCCAAGAGCACGGCCAGCACTTCCAGTACCTCGCGGCTCTGGCATTTCTGCTGCTGCAGCTCGCCCACGGCCACCATGAAGGCGGGCACGGAGGTGTTATAGGAGAAGGCCTCGATGTCCTCGCTCACTTTCTTGATGAGCTTGTGAAGGGTCTTGAGGTTGTCCTTCGTGGCTTCGGCGGCTGGGGCTTCCAGGGCCTTGTCGAAGAGGCCCCAGGCTTTCTTCAGGAAGCGGAAGCAACCGTCAATGCCGGCTACGTCCCACGGCTTCGACTGTTCCACGGGCCCGAGGAACATCTCATACAGGCGCAGTGTGTCGGCACCGTATTTCTCGCAGATGTCGTCGGGGTTTACCACGTTGTATTTCGACTTCGACATCTTTTCCACGGCCTGGCTGACGATGTACTGGCCGGCCTCGTTCACGATGAATTCGGCCTCGGCAAATTCCGGGCGCCACTGCCGCATGCCTTCCACGTTGAGCACGTTGCCGCTCACCAGGCTGATATCGGCGTGGATGGGGTCAGTCTCCTGGCCTTCGTAGAAGTATTGCTTGGTCTTCTTGTCGGCGCTGAGGCGTTCCTCCAGGAGGTCGAAGCTTACGTACTTCTGCGTGTTCTTCACGCGATGCACGAAGCTGCTCCAGCCCTGTATCATGCCCTGGTTCACAAGGCGCTGGAAAGGTTCCTCACTCTGGCTTACGCCGAGGTCGAAGAGGAATTTGTTCCAGAAACGGGAGTATATGAGGTGGCCGGTGGCGTGTTCGCTGCCGCCCACGTAGAGGTCCACGCTCTTCCAGTAGCCGGCGGCTTCCTCACTGATGAGTGCCTCGCCGTTATGCGGGTCCATGTAGCGCAGATAATAGGCGCTGCTGCCGGCAAAGCCGGGCATGGTGAAAAGTTCCAAGGGGAAGACGGTCTTTTCGTCGATGAGGGCCTTGTCAACGATGCAGCGGTTGGCCTCATCCCAGGCCCACACCTGCGCATTGCCCAAGGGGGGCTCGCCGGTCTTGGTGGGCTTGAAGTCGGCCACCTCAGGCAGCATCACGGGCAGGCATTCTTCGGGCACCATCGTGGGCACGCCGTTCTTGTAATACACGGGGAAGGGTTCGCCCCAGTAACGCTGGCGCGAGAAGATGGCGTCGCGCAGGCGGTAGTTCACCTTCACGCGGCCCAGTTTCTGTTCCGTCACGAATTTCTTCGTAGCGGCGATGGCTTCCTTCACGGTGAGGCCGTTGAGGCTGAAGCCGGCAAGCGTCTCCACGCCCTCGGCGGGGGAATTCATCACGATGCCTTCCTTGGCGTCGAAACTCTCCTCGCTCACGTCGGCACCCTCGATGAGGGGGACGACGGGCAGGTTGAAGTGGCGGGCAAAGGCGTAGTCGCGGCTGTCGTGGGCGGGCACGGCCATGATGGCTCCCGTGCCGTAGCCGGAGAGGACGTATTCGCTAATCCACACGGGGATTTCAGCACCCGTGAAGGGGTTGACGGCATACGAGCCGGAGAACACGCCGGTCACCCTGTGGTCTATCATACGCTCGCGCTCCGTGCGGCCTTTCACATATTTCACGTAGGCTTCCACTTCTTCGCGCTGCGCTTCAGTGGTGAGTTGCTGCACGAGTTCGCTTTCGGGTGCCAGCACCATGAAGGTCACGCCGAAGATTGTGTCGGCGCGGGTGGTAAATATCGTGAAGTGCTCGTCGCGGCCCTTCACCTGGAAACGCATCTCGGTGCCTTCCGAGCGGCCTATCCAGTTGCGCTGCGTTTCCTTGATGCTCTCGCTCCACTGGATGGTATCCAGTCCGTCGAGCAGGCGCTGGGAGTAGGCACTCACGCGGAGGCACCACTGGCGCATCTTCTTCTGCTCCACGGGGTAGCCGCCGCGTTCGCTCACGCCGTTCACCACCTCGTCGTTGGCCAGCACCGTGCCCAACTCGGGACACCAGTTCACCATCGTCTCGCCCATAAAGGCCAGGCGGTAGTTCATCAGCACGTCGCTCTGCTCCTTCTCGCTCATGGCCTTCCATTCCTCGGCCGTGAAAGCGAGTTCCACGCTGCAGGCCACGCCCTCAAGGCCTTCCGTGCCGCACTTCTCAAAGTGCTCCACGAGGCGTGCTATGGGCTGCGCCGCACCCTGACCGCCGGGGGCCTGGGGACCGAAATACGAGTTGAACATTTTCTGGAAGGCCCACTGCGTCCATTTGTAATAATCCGGTGCGCAGGTACGCACTTCGCGGTCCCAGTCGAAGGAGAAGCCTATCTTGTCCAGTTGCTCGCGGTAGCGCGCGATATTGGCGTTGGTCGTCACCTCCGGATGCTGGCCCGTCTGTATGGCATACTGCTCTGCGGGCAGGCCGTAGGCGTCGTAGCCCATGGGATTGAGCACGTTGTAGCCCTTAAGGCGCTTGTAGCGCGCATAGATATCGCTGGCGATGTAGCCCAGCGGATGGCCTACGTGCAGACCCGCGCCGCTGGGATAGGGGAACATATTCAGCACGTAGTATTTCGGCCGTTCGGGGTCGGCCTCTACGTGGTAGGTTTTCATCTCTGCCCACTGTTTGCGCCAGCGGGCCTCAATCTCTTGAAAGTTGTATTCCATTTCTGATGTTTTTATTGTATTCCGGTCGTCGTTTTGCGGCCTTTCCGCGCCCCTTAGGGCGCAAGGCACACTATTTCGGGCGCAAAGTTACATATTTTTTCCCATATTTCCGCCCTAATCCCCCATTTAGTTGATGTGCAGCCCTAAAATTCCTGTTTGTCAGCCTTATTAGACGCGCTTTTGCCCCGTTCGCCGGCGGTTTTGCGCCATAGAAAGCCGTAGGCCTGAGAAAGGGTAGCCAGCCGACGATGAGCCACGTTGTTCAACTTTTACTTTAACTGAACGGACGTAACTTGAATTTTTCAGTCAAGATTTTTTACAATTTTCGGGCGTTTTCTTGGCGAAATTTGGCCGTGGAGGCGAACGCGCGGAGGTTCGGACGGGAAAAACGCGATTTTGAGGACGCCGTTACACGGCTCATTTATAAACGGTTAGCTCCATGAGGATTTCCGCGCGGATTCCTTCGGGCGCGCCAGACCTGCTTTTAAGCGCGAAAAAAGGCCGTCGCGCGGTGTCGTTTTTGCGATTTTTTTCGGAATTTTGTCCCTTTTAGCAAAAACTAAAGCCCTTTCAGTTGAAACTATCGCCCTTTCAGTTTGTCCGATGTCCCATTAAATTTTTCCGATGTCCCTTTTAGTTTTGCGTAAAAGGGCTATCGGACAAAATGAGGGGGGGCTGACGGCGAAAAAAATGACGGGGCTGCGCGCGCTTTTCGGCAGAAAGAAGGTTTAGGCCTCACATCGCCGCGTTTTCTCCTTTTTTCGTTTCATCAAAATTTTTTACATTTTCCAAAAATCGTTATGAAGCGCTTCGTATTTTGAATAAAAAATTATAAGGGCTCTAAATCATAAAAATCATAATAAGGCATCATACTTATCATCATAGCCGCGCAGCGCATTAAGCCTGCGGCGCGATAATGATTTATATGATGGAGTATGATTTTTATGATTTATTCTGCGTGGTGAAAAGGGAGGGTGCAGAAGCTACATGCCCGTAAATCATCCGTAAATCCTATAAAAGCCTGACTGTATGCAGGCATCAAAAAAAGCGGACCGCCTCCGGGTCCGCCCGTGTCTAAATCAGTTTTTCCAAGGCCCCGGCCCGGCAGTCGGGGAAGAGGCCGGCAAGATGCGCGAGGATTCTTTCGCGCGACTGCTGCGGCGTGCGGCCCTCCACGGCAGAGGCTATGGGGAACAACTCGGGATACATGGCTTCGGGAGTGCAATAACGTGCCACGCCCCAGCCATACACCTCGCCGCTCTTCGACACTTTATACTCGAAATCGGCGATGCACACGCGCGTGGCCATCTGCAGCTGCGCGATATGGGCATCGGCGGCCGTGCCGTTCTTCGCCTCCACGATGGGCTCGGCGGGATGCTGCGGGTCGAAGTGCACTTTTTTGCGCGTGAGGCTGAAACCGCTCTTTTTCTTCAGGTCTTTGGAGAGCAAGGACTCGTTTTCCACGAGCACGTCCAGGATATGGCGGGCGTCGGCCGCCTCCTGCGCCAGCGGATACTGTCCGCGGCGCCAGTTCATAAGGTCGGGGAGCCACGCCAAACTGACGTAGCCGGCCATCTTCCTGCCGAAGAATTTGCCGTAGGCGGCCTCCCAGTTGGCAATGATGGGGCCCTTCCATTTCCACGGACCACGCTCAAAATCATCGCCGAAGAGAAGTTCCGGCGGCGTGAGTTCCTCTATGGAGAAACCCGCCACGCCATTGCGGAAAAAGGGCATGAAGCCCCAGTCACGGATGAGGCGCTCAAGTTGTTCCTGTGTCTGTATCATAATATGCGGCTAAATGTTGTGCCATACGGCTTATATTCGGGGCAAAAGTACTCATTTCGCGCGACATGGGCAAACATTTTCCCGCGGGACTTGGCTTTCTCGCAAGAAAATAGTACTTTTGCAAGCACAAATCCTTAATAAACGCCTATCAAATGCAGATACGCCGCTATTCTCCCGCCGATAAGTCGCAATGGGACGCCTTCGTCAACGCCTCCCGCAACGGCACCTTCCTCTTTCGCCGCGACTTCATGGACTACCATGCCGACCGCTTTACCGACCACTCCCTCATCTTCACCGACGAGAAGGGATGGGTGGCCCTGCTGCCCGCCAACGAGGGACCGAAGGCTGAAGAGCCCGACGGGAAGCGCGAATTCTTCTCGCACCAGGGCCTGACGTACGGCGGCTTCGTGCTGGCACCCCGCGTGGGCACCGGCACGCTGATGGCTCTCTTCGACATGACGCGCGAATATCTGCATGCGGCCGGTTTCCACCAGTGGCACTACAAACAGGTGCCCTTCATCTACCACCGCCAGCCGGCCGAGGACGACGAATACGCCCTCTGGCGCATCGGGGCACGCCTCAGCGTGTGCAACATCGCCACCGCCATCGACCTCTTCTCACCCTTGCAGGCCCCAATGGAGGAGCGCCGCGGACGGGGTAAGCGCCGCGCCGCCCGACTGGGTTATCGCGTAAGGCGCCTTGCCGACCCCGACGAACTCAGCGCCTATTGGCCCCTCATAGAGGAGAACCTCCTCGCCTGCCACGCCACACGGCCCGTACACTCCTGCCAGGAGATGCAACTGCTCATGCGCCGCTTCCCCGAGAATATCAAGGTGTGGGTGGCCGATGCCCCGCAGGAGGCCGCAAGGCGCGAGGCCGGCATTCTTCTCCTGTTTGAGACCGGCACGGTGGCCCACTCGCAATATCCCCACGCCAGCGAAGAGGGCAAGAAGGACGGCGTGATGGACCTCCTCTTCCTCCACGTTTTAGAGGAAATGAAAAAGGAGCGTCCGTCCCTCCGCTACTTTGATTTCGGAATCAGCAACGAACAGGGCGGACGCTTCCTCAACGAAGGTCTGCAGGCCCAGAAAGAAGGCTTCGGCGCCCACGGCGTGGCCTACCGGCAATGGAGCATTCCGGTGTAGAGATTAATTTTTCAAAAGAAAGAGCAGCGGGTGAAAAAAGAGAAATCACCCGCTGCTCTTTCTTTGTATTCTTTATAAAAAAACATAAAAAACGGCGAAAATTAGGCCACAGGCTTTTCTATTTGCAAAAAATAACGTACCTTTGCAGACCAAACGCGCGCATACGCCCGCTACGTATATATTATAATGAGTAAGAAGACGCACAAAATAAGCATGAAGACGCCTAAATACCTTTCCCTCCTGATAGCCCTCGCCGTGACCGCCACGGCTTTCACCTCCTGCCTGAAAGATGACGAACCTACTGAAGACTACGCCGGCCTCTGCCACGTCAACAACGTCATCATTGGCAGCATGAAGCGCTATATTCCCTTCAAAAAAGCCGACGGCACCGACACCGTGAGCGTGAGCACCGTCCAGGGCAGCACGTATCCCCTCACCATCGACCAGGTGGGCCACCGCATCTTCAACTGCGACTCCCTGCCTACCTATACCCACGTGGACAAGGTGACTTTCACCAACTTCACCTGCCAGGGCACGGCCACCATCAAGAGCCTCACGACGGGAAACGACACCATCTTCGCCACGACCGACTCCACCGACCTGCGACAGCCGCGCGAGATTACCATCCACGGCTTCGACGGCAGCAGCACCATGACTTACACCATGGAACTGCGCGTCCACCAGGAAGAAGGCGACTCCGTGCGCTGGCATCAGCAGGCTACGGCCACACCGGCCCAGGGCCTTGACGACCTGCGGCTGATGACGCGCGGCGACAGCCTCGTAGCCTGGGGAACAAGTGAGGGAGGCACAGTGGTCCTTTGGGCACTGCGCAGCAACGCCGGGGAGTGGCAGAAGAGCGTGATAGGCGAAAATGCACCCCTGCCGGCCAGCATCGTGAAGCAGGCCGACACGTTCTACGGCCTGACGGCCACCCATGTGGTGAAGAGTGCCGACGGCCTCGTCTGGACCTCTGTGAACCAGCGTCCTGAGGGTCTTGGCATTCTGGCAGGAGCCTCCACACGCAGCCTCTATGGCATTGGCGCACAAGGATTCCTGCGTTCCACCGACTACGGCAACACATGGACGGCCGATGCCGCCTCGCGCAACGACTCTATCCCCGTGGCCGACGTCAGAGCCCTCGCACGCCCCACGCTGGCTAACTCCGACGTGGAGGAAATCATCCTCGTGGGCACCGCCCCCGGCGGACGCTCCGTGGCATGGAAGCGTAACGAAATGCGCACCGCCGAACTGGAGGGCGTGGCCGACTTCCGCTGGACACATATCAGCGCCGAAAACGGCAACCACCGACAAATGCCCAACGTGAGCCTGCCTTCGCTGGCCTTCTACGGCGGAGGAGCAGCACTGCTCGGCACTAAGACCAACGGATACGCCGCACTCTATCTCAGCGACGACACCGGTCGCTCATGGGACCCCACACGAATCCTGCTCCCCCAACTGCCCACACAGGCAAAGGCCGTCATGACCACCGACAATGAGAACTTCATCTGGGTACTCTGCGGGGCCGACGGACAATTGTGGCGCGGACGCCTCAACCGTCTGGGATGGAAAGACGCGAACGCTGTAAGATAAGACAAGAACACCTCACACCCGCAACTCCTCTATGACACTGCGCCACCTACATACCCGCCACTGCCTTTGCATGCTCGTCCTTGCGGCAGGCATGCTGAGCCCCATCGGCGCCAACGAGGCACGGGCACAAGAGGAAAACCTGGAATACACCAAGGAGGTGGGCGCCAGTGCAGGGCTCAACTTCATGCTCAGCGACCTTAACAACAAATGGTACGGGGCCCCCCATCTGAGCGGCGGAGCCGTCATGCGCTTCATCCTCTCGCCCCGCATGGCCATCAAGACCACCCTCGGCTACAACGCCATCAAGGACGACACGGAAGGGGTGAAGGACTTCTATCCCGCCGTAGTCGGACAAAGCGGCACGGAACGACTGCAATACAGCATGAGCGGCGGCATCATCGACCTCAACGCCCTCTACGAACTGCACTTCCTGCCCTACGGCTGGTACAAGAACTATCTGGGCCACAAACGCCTGACACCTTATCTGCAACTGGGCATCGGCATGCTCTACAGCACCGCCGGAAAAGCCTTCACCGTGGATCTGCCCGTAGGCCTCGGCCTGAAATACAAAATAGGCAAGCGCCTCAACCTCTCTCTCGACTGGACGATGCACTTCACTCCCAGCGACAAACTCGACGGCCTCGCAGCGCCCGCCGGCATTGAGGGAAGCGGTTTCCACGGCAAGGACTTCTACTCCAAAACTATGCTCTCGCTCACCTACGATATCAGTCCGAAATGCCCCACGTGCAACAGGGACGAATAAAAAGACCCCCTAAATCCCCCGAAGGGGGACTTGCAAAGAGGGAAAAGACAGAATAAAAAAGAAACAGAATATATAAAAACCTCAAATAAACTCCCCGCATCTATTCTCCCCCTGAGGGGGAGTTAGAGGGGGTCTCCCTTATGCGCATTCCCCAACATATCGCCATAATAATGGACGGAAACGGACGCTGGGCCAAGGCCCGTGGCCTCAACCGCTCCCTCGGCCACCAGGAAGGCGTGGAAGCCGTAAGGCGCATCACCACCGCGTGCTCCAACCTGGGCGTAAAGTACCTCACACTCTACACCTTCAGCACCGAGAACTGGAACCGGCCCGCAGAAGAGGTGGCCGCCCTCATGGCACTCATTCTCGAGGCGCTGGAGGAGGAAATCTTCATGAAAAACAACGTGAGAATGCGCATTGTAGGCGACATCAGCCGCGTGCCGGAACACGTCGTGAAAAGCATACGCCACTGCGAGGAGCGCACAAGCGTCAACACCGGCATGACAATGGTCATTGCCCTCTCCTACTCCAGCAAATGGGAAATCACAGAGGCCGTAAGGCAAATAGCCAACGAGTGTAAGGACGGCGCACTACAGCCCGCCGACATCACGGAGGAGACCGTCGCCCGCCACCTGGCCACAAACTTCATGCCCGACCCCGACCTCCTCATACGCACCGGCGGCGAACTCCGCCTGAGCAACTACCTGCTCTGGCAACTCGCCTACGCCGAATTCTACTTCACTGATACGCTCTGGCCCGACTTTGACGAGCCACACCTCATGCAGGCCATCGAGGCCTACAACGCCCGCGAACGACGCTTCGGCAAGACTTCGGAGCAGGTGGTTCAGAGTTGATAATTGATAGTTGACAGTTGACAGTTACGATAATAAGCCTAATTTGAAATAAAAGATAAAGACGGAACGCCAAGCGCGAACTTTTGTCCGTTGTACGTTGCCCGTTGTCCTCTAACTCATGCGTAAATATTCCTTCTTCGCCCTCCTTTGCGGTCTCTTGACGATGCTCTGCAGCCAAAGCCTGTCTGCGCAAACCGCAGTGACGCCCGACATCACATACACCGCCAACAACACGCGGTACATCCTCGGTGGACTCACCGTGGACGGCATTAAAGGCTACGACGACGACCTACTCCTCTCCTACTCCGGACTGGAAGTGGGCAAAATCTACCAAGTGCCAGGCGCCGACATCAGTCAGGCCATCCACAACTACTGGAAGCAGGGGCTTTTCTCCAACGTCAGCATCGAAGCCGACAGTATCGTGGGCAGCACCATCTATCTGCATGTGAAACTCACGGCACAGCCCCGCGTCAGCAGCATCCGCTACAACGGCGTGAAGAAGAGCGAGCGCGAAGACATCGAGCAGCGCCTCGGACTCACCGTGGGCAACCAGATAACGCCCAACCTCATCGACAATGCCAAGAAACTCATCAAGCGCTACTTCGATGACAAAGGCTATAAGAACGCCGAGATTGACATTCAGCAGAAAGAGGACGTGACGAAGGAGAACTCTATGCTCGTGGACGTCAATATCAATAAGAACGAGAAGATAAGGGTCCACAAGATTTACGTCACCGGCCTCGACTCCCTGCCCAAGGGCGAAAGCATCGGCAAGCTGAAGCGAGCAATGAAGAAGACACACGAGAAGAGCCTCGTCAACTTTTTCAAAAGCAAGAAGTTCATCCCCGAGAAGTACGAGGAGGACAAATGGCTCACCATCGACAAACTCAACGGCTGGGGCTACCGCGACGCACTCCTCGTGAAGGACTCCATAGTAACCCTTGACCCGAAACACGTGGACATCTATCTTGACTACAACAAGGGCCAAAAATACTACGTCCGCAACATCAACTGGGTAGGCAACACCGTCTATACCACCGACCAACTCAGCAGCGTGCTGAAGATGCAGCGCGGCGACGTGTATGACCAGCAGTTCATGAGCAAACGCCTCAACGAGGACGAGGACGCCATCGGCAAGGAGTACTACAACAATGGTTACGTGTTCTACCGCCTCGACCCCGTGGAAGTGAACGTGGAATCTGACTCCGTGGACCTTGAAATGAGAATATACGAGGGTCGTCAGGCCACGCTCAACCATATACGCATCAGCGGCAACGACCGCGTTTACGAGGAGGTAATCCGCCGCGAGCTCCGCACGAAGCCCGGCGACCTCTTCTCCATGGACGCCCTCGAACGCTCCGTTCGCGAACTGGCCAGCATGAACCAGTTCGACCCAGAAATCCTCCAAACAGAAATACAGAAGGGTATTAAGCCCGACGAGCAGAGCGGCACCGTAGATATCACCTACCCGCTCGTCACAAAGGGCGGCGACCAGATAGAACTCAGCGCCGGCTGGGGTCAGACCGGCATCGTAGGCCGCGTAAGCCTGAAGTTCACGAACTTTAGTATCCAAAACCTCTTCGGCAAGAAGGGTTACAAGCGCGCAGGCTTCATTCCCCAGGGCGACGGCCAGACACTCGCCATCTCCGGCCAGACAAACGGCACATACTTCCAGAGTTACTCCCTCCAGTTCGTAGATCCGTGGTTCGGCAAGAAGCGTCCCAACCAGTTCTCCTTCAGTGTCTATTACTCGAAGCAGACCGACGTGAACTCCAACTACTACAGCAACTACGCCAACTACTATAATTACTATTACGGCTACGGCACGTCGTCCAACTACTACAACTACAGCAACTACTACGACCCCGACAAATACGTGAAGCTTCTCGGCGTGTCGATGGGCTTCGGTAAGCGCCTGCGCTGGCCCGACGACTTCTTCATGTTCATGGCCGAGCTCAGTTACACCCGCTATATGCTGAAGAACTGGCAGTACTTCATCATTCAGAACGGCAACTGCAACAACTTCAACCTTAACTTGACGCTCAGCCGCACGTCAACCGACAACTCCTTCTTCCCCCGCCGCGGCTCGGAGTTCCTCCTGTCCGGCACCTTCACGCCGCCCTACTCGCTCTGGGACGGCCGCGACTACAAGAACCTGGCTACTAACTACTACAGCAAGGACTATCGCGCCGAGTCGCAGGAGAAGTACCGCTGGATTGAGTACCACAAGTGGAAGTTCAAGTTCCGCAACTACGTCGCCCTGGCCAAGAGTCAGAAGCACACCCCCGTGCTGATGACGCGCGCCGAGGTAGGCATCCTGGGCCACTATAATAAATATAAGAAGAGCCCCTTCGAGAGTTACTACGTAGGCGGCGACGGTATGTCGGGCTACAGCACGGGCTACGCCACCGAGACCATCGGCATGCGCGGCTACGACAACGGCTCACTGGCCGGTGCCAACTACGACAACGCCTACGCCTACACCCGTTTCACCCTTGAGCTCCGCGTGCCCATCATGCTGCAAACCTCCACGAGCATCTACGCCCTCGCCTTTGCTGAGGCCGGCAACGCCTGGACGGACGTGAGCAAGTTCAACCCCTTCTCATTGAAGAAGAGTGCCGGTGCCGGCGTGCGCATCCTCCTGCCTATGGTCGGCCTTATGGGTATCGACTGGGCCTACGGCTTCCAGAAGTACAACGACGTGGGCACCAAGATTGGCGGCTCGCAGTTCCACTTCATCATCGGCCAGGAATTCTAAGGCCCACGCCGCCTGCGCCACAACCTTCCGCCTAAACTTTAAAAACAACATAGCAACATGAAAAAGATTCTCACCCTCGCTGCCTTCCTCGTGGCAGCCCTCACCGCAAGCGCGCAGAAGTTCGCCATGGTTGACATGGAGTACATCATGAGCAACATCCCCGCCTACGAACGCGCCAACGAACAGCTCAACCAGGTCAGCCGCAAATGGCAGGCTGAAGTGGAGGCCCTCGACCAAGAGGCCAAGACCCTCTACAAGAACTACCAGAACGAAAGCGTCTTCCTCAGCGAACAGCAAAAGAAGGACCGCGAGCAGGCCATCGTCGATAAGGAAAAGGAAGCTTCCGAACTGAAAAAGAAGTATTTCGGCCCTCAAGGCGAACTCTATAAGAAGCGCACCGCCCTCTTCCAGCCCATCCAGGAAGAAGTGTACAACGCCATCAAAGACCTCGCCACAAGCAAGGGCTTCCAGCTCGTTATGGACCGCGCCGACAACGTTTCCGTAATCTTTGCCTCCCCCAGCATCGACATCAGCAACGACGTGCTCAGCAAACTCGGCTACGCCAACTAAGCAGAGGAGCAACAGTCCCCTTTTCATTCCCCGTACACAATATTATTAATTAATAAACAATCACAAACATCATGACAAAGAAAATCATTCTCCTGGCTGCCCTCTCCCTCGCAGCCTTCACTGCCAGCGCGCAGAAGTTCGCTCACTTCGACTACGCCACCGTCGTTCAGGCTCTGCCCGACTACAAGACCGCTACCACCGAGCTTGAAGCCACCGGCAAGCAGTATCAGGCCGACCTCGAGGAGATGCAGAAGGAAATCCAGACTCGCATTGAAAAGTATCAGAAGGAAGTCAACGACCAGACCCCTCAGAACATCCGCGAGCGCAAGGAGCAGGAAATCATGGACCTTCAGCAGCGTTTCCAGCAGGCACAGGAAGAAAACTCCAAGGCTTTCCAGGAGCTCCAGCAGGCTAAGATGCAGCCCATCCTCGCCAAGGTGAACGACGCCGTGGCTGCCGTAGCCAAGGAAGGCGGTTATATCTACATTCTCGACAAGAGCCAGAGCTCGCCCCAGTTCTATATCAACGAGGCCCTCAGCGAAGACGTCACCGCCAAGATTCGCACCAAGCTTGGCATCTAATCAAAAGACTTTTTCTGCCCCCTCCAACTCTCTCCAGAGATGAAGGGGGCTTTTTATTCCTAACGTACGGACGTTTTTCTTATTTTTTATCAAGAATTAAAGAATTTTTATCTCGTCCTGACCATGAATTTATATGAATTATGCAGTGCCGGGCACTGCTGAATGTAGGACAGCGATAATTCTGCTGCACCATGCAGTTAATTCAAAAGAATTCCAAGCAGAAGGATAATGAAATAATTCCGTAATTCTTTAATTCTTGATAAATAAAACAGACAGGCTTGCGCCAACTGGTATATAAATGCCTTAAACGAACAACTCCAACAGCCACACCGTCATCCCACCCTTACTTTCCTATGAAAAATAATTCTTACCTCCGTCTCCTCGTTCTGGCCCTTGCCTGCCTCCTGACGGCATCGGTGCAGACCGCCCGCGCCCAGAGCGACTACCTCCTCTGGGGTTACTACACCGATATGGACGGCGCCACGCCCGGCTACGGCTTCGGCACCACCGGCACCTTCAGTTGCGCCATCTTCGTACCCGGCAACGAAGCCCTCAAGGGAGCCAAGATACGCGCCATCAACGTGCCGCTCACCACCTCCCGCTTCACCAACGTGAAGGCCTGGGTCAGCGCCGCCAACGACTTCAATAAGCGCCTCACCTCCCAGGATATCGCCAAGATTCACATGGGCTACAACTACGTGACGCTCTCCTCCCCCGTCACCATCCCCGAGGAAGGCGTCATGGTGGGCTATACGTTCACCGTGACCGGCACCACCGACCTCGAGAAGGAGTGCATCGTCACCCATCCCGGCGAGGCCGCAGGCTCAATCTACCTCAACAACGGCACCGGGTGGCGCGACTACTCCAACTTCTTCATCGGCGTGTCCGCCCTGCAGATTTACCTCTCCGACGTCAACCTCCCCGCCTACGCAGCCCAGTTCACCGACCTCGCTTCCTACGGCACCGCCACCGGAGTGGAGCAGACCATCGGCGCCACCCTCTCCTGCCCCTGCCTCAAGGCCGTTGAAAACATCGACTACACCGTAGAAATCGGCGATAACGCCTATACCGGCCACGCTGACCTCGCTACGCCCTCCATTCCCGGCGACCACGGCACAGGCAACGTGCAGATCACTTTCACCGCTCCCGCCGAACTGGGCCACTACTCCGCCAAGTTCACCGTCAACAAGGTGAACGGCAAGGCCAACGCCTCCACCATGAAGCCCCTCACCCTCGACATGCAGAACCTCCTGCGCGCCGAGAAGCGCTACACCGTCATTGAGGAAAACACCGGCACGTCCTGCGGCAACTGTCCCCGCGGCTGGGTGGGCATGGAGCACATGCGCGAGGCCTTCCCCGAGGCCTTCATCGGCATTGCCGTGCACCAGTTCAATGTAGATGACCCGATGTACTGCAACGAGTACGACAAGATTGACCTCGGCGGTGCCCCCTCCTGCATAGTGGACCGCCGCAGCGGCATTATCGACCCCTACTACGACATCCTCAACGCCTTCCACACCTGCCAGGCCATCCTCCCCGAGGTAGCCGTCAAGGTAAACGGCACCTTCAGCGCCGACAAGAAGAAAGTCACCGCCACCTCCTCCATCGAGTACCTCGGCGAGCAGTCGGGCCTCACCGTGGGCTATGTCCTCACGGCCGACGGCCTCACGGGCAAGTCCAAAGCTTGGCAGCAGAGCAACTACTATCCCCTGCAGGACGTCGGCAAGGCCCGCCTCATCCCCGGCATGGAAAGCTTCGCCGACTTCTACACCGGCGGCAAGTATGGCAATGACCACGTCACCCTCGTCTATAACGACGTGCTCATCGGTTCCTCCTGGGATGCCGAGGGCAAGAACCTCCTCAAGCAGACGTTGCCCTCCGGCACCCGTTCCGGCCAGCCCGGCGACATCTACGACATCGACGCCTTCACCCTCACCATGCCCACGCGCGCTGCCCTCAAGGCCGCCCTCGACTACGACGCCATCTACCTCACCGCCCTCGTCTTCAACACCAAGGGCGAAATCGTCAACGCCGCCCGCTGCCGCGTACTTCCCGAAGAAGCCGACGGCATCGAGACGCTGGAGACAACGGACGACAGACAACAGACAACAGACGACGCTGGGAAGTCTCCCTTTAAGGGAGATTTAGAGGGTCTCCTCGACCTCACGGGCCGCACGCTCAATACTTCCTCCCTTAAGGGGGAGCGAGGGGGGCTTCACGGCATCTTCATCCAACAGGGCCGCAAGGTAATCCAGTAAAATCCCTTTCCGCCCCGCCCTTCGCAGCCGGCAGACAGGCCCACGCCCGTCTGCCGGCTGTTTTTCACTCTTTCCGTCAGGGCTTTTCCCGACCCGCTCGTCTTGGCCACAGCTGTGACGCATACTTGGCCACTACTGTGGCCATGATGACTGAATGCCGATTAAGGACGACTACTCTGAGGCCACAAACACATTCTTCGCCGTTCGTCCTTTGCGGAACAGTGCCGGACATAAGTCCTTCCTCCCCTTTCTGGAAATACCAGCGGCGACCCCTGCTCCAAGGCAGAGGCCGCCGCTACTATTCAAAGACTTTGTAGAACGTCAAGAAGAGCGTTTAGTACTCATCCTCGTTCCACAGAAAATCATCCTTTTGAGGATAGTCGGGCCATACGTCTTCAATGGTCTCGTAGATTTCACTTTCCTCTTCCAGTTCCTGAAGGTTCTCAATCACTTCGAGAGGACAGCCGGAGCGCTGAGCGTAGTCCAGCAGTTCGTCCTTGGTGGCGGGCCACGGCGCGTCTTCAAGGTAGGTCGCTAATTCAAGTGTCCAATACATAGTACAAGGGTTTATAAATGGTTCGTTTTGAGTGTGAAGAAGGCGAAAAAAGATGTTTTTTTGCGCTTTTCCCTTCTTTTGGGCGGCAAAGATAATACATTATATTTAATAACGCGCACGCGAAAGGCTACTTTTTGCAACTTTTTTATTATTTTGTGACGAATTGTGAGGTTTGTGCTTCATTTTATCAAAACATTTGCTTAAATTTGCAACGGAAACGGGATGCTACGACTACTCTACGGCCTGACACTCCCCAACCTCATCACGATACAACCTATATTGTACATTGTAAATTGCTAAACTTGTAAATTACTATGACTTGGTTTCAATCCCTCCCCACTCTCTTGCAAACCTTCTGGGGCATTGCTATTCTTTTCAGCACGTTCTTTATTTTGCAGAACATCATGACGTTCATCGGCATCGGCGATGCTGACGGTGCAGACGCCGGCGGCCTCGATGCCGACACCTCTGGCGCCGACCTCTCCGACGGCGGCCACGCCCTGGGCGCCGGCGGCGTGTGGGAACTCTTCAGCGTGCGCAACTTCATCAACTTCATGCTGGGCCTGGGCTGGGGCGGCGTGTGTTTCTACAACCTTGTGGAGAGCACCACGGCCATTGTCATCATCAGCCTCGTCACCGGCCTCGTCTTTCTCCTGCTCTTCGCGCTGCTCTGGAAACTTATGTTCCGCCTGGAGAGCGCCGGCAACTACGACATCCACGATGCCGTGGGCGTAGTGGGCGACGTGTATCTCCGCATCGGCCCTTCGCGCAGCCGTGCCGGCAAGGTGCAGGTCAGCCTGGGCGGCAGCGTGCACGAATTTCAGGCTTACACCGATGCCGAAGAGGAACTCCCCAGCGGCACGAAGGTACGTGTGAAGGAAGTGCTGGGGAGCGATAGCGTGTTAGTTGAGAGGGTATAACCACAGCCCCCTCCCCGCTCCCCCAAGGGGGAGTGCCTCGCTGCGCTCGTGTCCGCCTGCGGCGGAGATACCCTTGAGCGATAAACTTTTCTCTTTTAATTTTTAATTTTTAACTTTTAATTTTTTATATGGAACCATACATTTTCGTCATTATCGCCGTCGTTGCCTTCGGCCTCGTTGTCGGCTTTCTGAATCGTTACCGTCGTTGTCCGTCGGACAAGATTCTCGTCATTTATGGCTCACGCGGTGTGGGCAAGAGCGCCAAGTGTATTCACGGAGGCGGTAAGATGGTGTGGCCCATCATCCAGGACTATCAGTACCTGAGCCTCACGCCCATCGGCATCGACGCTAACCTCACCAGCGCCCTCTCCAAACAGAACATTCGCGTGGACGTGCCCTGCCGCTTCACCGTGGGCATCAGCACCGACCCCGACACGATGCTCGCCGCCGCCGAGCGACTCCTCGGCCTCTCCTCCGCACAGATTCAGGAACTGGCCCGCGATATCCTCTTCGGCCAGCTGCGTCTCGTCATCGCCACGATGAGCATTGAGGAACTGAACTCCGACCGCGACAAGTTCCTTGAGGCCATCACCGCCAACGTGGAGGTGGAACTCAAGAAGATTGGCTTGAAACTCATCAACGTGAACGTCACCGACATCAAGGACGAGAGCGGCTATATCGAGGCTCTCGGCCAGGAGGCCGCCGCCAAGGCCATCAACGAGGCCAAGGTGCGCGTGGCCGAACAGGACAAATTCGGCGAAATCGGCAAGGCCGACGCCATGCGTGAGACCCGTATCCGTACCGCCGAGGCCAACGCTGCCGCCGTGCGTGGTGAGAACGAGGCCAAGGTGGCCATCGCCCAGAGTGACGCCGACCGCCGCGAGGCCGAGGCCGAAGCCCAGCGCAAGGCAACGGCTGCCGAGAAGGTGGCCGAGGCTGCCGCCAAGGAGGAAGCCTACGCCGCCGAGCGCAAGGCCGAAGAAGCCCGTGCCGAGCGTGAACGCAGCACGCAGAACGCCGACGTGCTCGTAAGTCAGCAGATTGAAAAGCAGCGCCTCGTCATTGCCGCCGAGGCCGAAGCCGAACAGAAGCGCGTGAACGCCAAGGGTGAGGCCGACGCCATCTACGCCAAGATGGAAGCCGAGGCCAAGGGTCTCTACGAAATCCTTACCAAACAGGCCCAGGGCTACGACAAGATGATACAGGCTGCCGGCGGCGACGCCACGAAGGCCTATACGCTGCTGCTCCTCGAGAAACTCCCCGAACTCGTCAAGACGCAGGTGGAGGCCATCAAGGGTATCAACATCGACAAGGTCACCGTCTGGGATTCCGGTCAGGGTGGCGACGGTAAAGGCTCCACGGCCGGCTTCGTAAGCGGGCTGATGAAGAGCGTGCCGCCCCTCCAGGAACTCTTCGACCAGGCCGGTCTCGCCCTCCCCGAGTACCTCGCCAAGAAGAAGGAGGCTCCCGCAGAGGAAACCGAGTAGATACTGTCCGCCTCCCCCATAAACAAAAACATCAGCCGCCAGAGCAAAGTTTTGGCGGCTGATATTTTTTGTGAAAGGGCCTCCGCTATTTGGCCGTGAAGGAGGCCGTGCTCGAAGTTCCCTTGGCCGTGGAACCTATATAGAGGCCGTGCCAAGTCAGAGTGGCATCGGTGGGAGCCGTGGTGGCGTATTTTACGGTGTAGCTCTGGCCGGAGGTCATGCCGGGGGCGGTGAAGAGGCTTAAGCTGCTGCTTACGCTGCCTTCCAGGCTGAACGTGAGAAGGTTGTTGCCCGAAGCGTCGGCAAGGGTGTAGTAACGATTGGCGGAATACGAGGCACTGGTCGTCAGGAGACCGTAGCCCTGAACGGCAGAGCCTATGCCGCCGCTGCTACTGCCGCCCCAGCCACCACCACCGCCGCCGCCCTGACTGCCGCCGAGGCTTACGGCGCGACCGTTGCCGGTAATTTGTATATAGGAGTTGTTGTCGCAGTCGAGGCCTTCCTCCGGGTCGCCGGCCGAGGTGTAGGAAAGTATCGTGCCGTTCCCTATGACGATGGCACCGCTGCGGCCGTAGTTGGAATCCACGGCGTCATTGCCCGTGGAGCAGCACACGGTGGTGCCGCCGTCGAAGGTGATGCCGCCGGCCGAGTTGAGGCAATCGTCATAGCATTTGAAATAGTGCTTACCGCCCGTAATGCGGATGCTGCCCTGCTGGGCCGTCTTCGTCTCCAGACCTTCTGCTCCGTTGGTGGCGGTAGTCACTACCGTTTCTCCGCCCTGGAGGAGCGCCGTGCCCATCACTTTGATGGCCTTACTGCTGGAGCCTCCGCTGCTCTCGCCGGGACGTCCGCCGCCACCGCCCATACCGCCGCTACTGCTGCTGCCATAGCTGGCGCCGGTGGTGGAGACGTTGAGCGTGGGGCCAGTGCCGTCGGTGCGGCCTTGCGTATAGTTGCCTTCCACCTTGATGCCTTTGGCGCCCGTGCCGCTCATCTTTATATTGAGGCTGCCGCCGAGGAGTTGGCAGTTGCCGTCGGTCTTTATTCCTTTGGCCGTGAAGCCGTCACCGTCCGTCGTGGCACTCCCAATGGTGGCGTCCTTGTAAGTGGAGGTGACGTCGGAGAGTTGATACGTGCGTGTCGTACCGCTGGTGGAGTAACTGCTGGCGGCGCGATAGAAATGGGGCTTGCCGTCGGTGGGGCCGCTGAAGGTGGAGGTGCGAATGGTATAGGTTGTGCCGCCGCCGAAGCCGCCGCCGCTCTGATAGCCGTTGGGATTGCCGAAGTAGTAAGTGCCGGTGTCGGCCTTCTGGAAGTCACAGACATAGAAGGTCGTGCCGTTTGCCGACACCTGCGTCGTAAGGGTCTTCACCAGCGTGCCGTCCGACTTATAGAGTGCCACGGCGCTCCATGCGTTGCCACCGCCGCCGGGACGACTGCCGCCCTGACTGCTTGCAGGCAGATTGACGTACACGCGGTAGTCCTCTTCCGGCTCTGACGAGGGTTCGTCGCTGGCTGTGCCCTCCACGGCGTCGGCTGCGGTGCCGCCGTTGCCGGTGAGCGTCATCTCAATGTCGGCCGTGCCGTCCACTATGACGTCGCCGCTGCACGATATGCCGCGGCCGCCTGTCACACTGTTGCTTATGCGAATCGTGCCACCCGTAAGTGCCACGCTCTCGGCCTTCAGCGCACTGACGTAAGCCACGTCGCCGTCCACCACATAGGGCTTGCCCGTCTGCTTTATCGTCATGTCGCCCCCGCTCACGGCAAGGGCCGTCTTGCTCTTCAAGGCCTTGTCGCCGGCACCGCTCGTCGTGAGCGTGACAGTGCCGCTGCTGACAGTCATGAGGCTATCGCTCTTCAAGGCCGCGGCATCGGGAGCCGTGAGAGTGACATCCAGGGTGCCGCCATTGACGGTAAGCCGGCCGTTGTCCTCGTCGGCCGTGTCGTCGGTGACCTCGGCCTGTATGCCGTCGCCGCCCAGGTTTTTCATTGTCACGCTGCCGCCGTTCATAAGGAAATACTGCCCGGCGTGAAAGCCGTCATTGGCGGCTGCCAGCACCTCTATGGTGCCCGTCGTTTTCTTCAGTTGCAGGTATTCCTTCGTGGCAAGGGCGTGCTTGGCGTGCCCCGTCAACTGCAGGGCACCCGCCCCGCTGACTTCCAGATGTCCCTTGCAGTAGAGCGCAGCCTTTTGTCCCAAATCGTCGGCGGCGTCGCTCAAGGCGTTCTCCGTGCCGTCGGCAAGGATGAGGGCCGTGCGCTTACCGCTGCGAATATCAAGGGCAGCGCCGTAGCCCGTACCCGTAAGGGTGAGGCCCTGAAGCACCACGGTGGCTTTATAGTTGCCGTTCAGCACAAAGGCACCCGTGCCCTGCCCCTGAAGCGTATAGGTGAACTCTTCGGTCGTGTTGCTGTTCGTCACGCTCACCACGCCGCCCTGATTGCTCACCGTCACATCAGGATGTGCGCCCGTCACCGTGGCTTCCGTGCCGTTCCACACGATAGAGAACTGCGTGCTCTCGTCACTGGGTGTGGGCGGTTCGGGGTCTGCCACGGCGTCAAACGTAATCTCCGCGATGTCGGCACGCCGATACGTCCGCACCTGACCCGTAGTGCTGACCGTTTCCTCACTGAAAACTACACTTACCAGCTCTTTAAGTGAGAGCTGCACGCTACTGCCGTCCTTCATGTGAAGCGTCAGCACGTCTTGCGCCGCCGCCCAGAGGACGGAGACCATAACAATAATAAAAAGGACTATACTTTTCTTTTTCATAATACATTTTCGGATGGGCCGGCTCTCTTTTTGTTAGGCAATTTGCCCCATTTTATCAGCCTGACACTCATTTTAGGCGCAAATTTACCACTTTATTATAAGATAACGCTCAAAAAACTCCACTTTTCACCTTTTTCCCCATTTCTTCGTGTCAAATTGTAAAATAAGAGTTTAACTTTCGCACCTCTTTTATATAATATGGTACAAAATAACACGGCCTTTCCCCGCCGGAAGGCCGTCCTATTACGCACAAATGCTTTTGTAATTATATTTCCACATATGTGAAAACAATTTTCTACATATGTTAAAAACATTTTCCACAATTGTGGAAATTACTTTCTACATATGTGGAAACGAAACCGGAAGGGTGATTTGCCGGACTTGAGTACCAAAAGAAATAACCTTATTACCTTGAACTTCATCCACTCCCGCTGTTGGCCGATAAGAAATCCCATCCCGAACGATCCTTTGAGGGATGAGGCTGGAAGCCTCTACTTTGAGAAGAAGCTATGCCTCTAAAAAACGAGGGCCTTTGAGAGATGAGGCTGGAAGCCTCTACTTTGAGAAGAAGCTATGCCTCTAAAAAACGAGGGCCTTTGAGGGATGAGGCTGGAAGCCTCTACTTTGAGAAGACGCCATGCCTCTAAAAACGAGGGCCTTTGAGGGAGGAGGCTGGAAGCCTCTACTTTGAGAAGACGCTATGCCTCTAAAAAACGAGAGCCTTTGAAGGAGGAGGCTGGAAGCCTCTACTCTGAGTAACCCGGGGCGAAGCCTCGGGAACTCGGCTGTCGCACTTATGAACTGGCTGGAGGCCAGTACCTCCAGACGGGACACGGCAAGACCCTATCCACAAGGTACTGGCCCCCAGCCAGCCTCCATGAGGGCTGATGAATGCCCGAGACTTCGTCCCGGGTTACTTACCGCTCACTTCGTTCGCTGTACTGGCTTCCAGCCAGGCAAAGAGAAGCGATGTTAAAACCCGAGACTGCGTCCCGGGTTACTCAAAGTAGAGGCTTCCAGCCTCATCTTCCTAACAATCCTATACATTGTAGAAGCTTCCAGCCTCATTTTCCTGATATTTTTTACGCATTGTGGAGGCTTCCAGCCTCATCACGAGGCTAATAATATGCTAAAAGTATAAAACAACCTATTTGATGCGTTTTCCCTGATAGGATTAGGGAATTTTAGAAGGTATATCCGTGCTTTTCTTCCAGCATCCGTTGCACTTCGCGGAGGGGCTGCATGACGAAGTCGCGCTCCTGCATGCGGGGATGGGGGATGGTGAGGCGGTGGCCGGGGATGACTTCTTCGTTATCCACGCGGAGGTCGCCGAGGAGGAGGATGTCGATGTCGATGGTGCGGTCGGGATGCTGGCCGTCGTGCGATTTTTCCGTGCGGCCCAGGCGGCGCTCTATGTCCTGCGTCACGGCGAGGAGACGGGCCGGAGAAAGCGTCGTGCGGAAGGCGGCCACAGCATTGAGGAAGCGGTGGGGCGAGGCCATATCCACGGGAGCCGTGTCAATGAAAGAGGACACGGCGAGCATGGGGCCGACCTCGTCTGCCAGGAGAGCGAGGGCGGCGCGAAGGTTGGCGGCGCGGTCGCCGAGGTTGGAGCCGAGGGAGAGGAAAAGGAGACCCTCTCTAACCTCAGGCCCCCCTCTAACTCCCCCCAAGGGGGGAGGACTGCAATTAGGGTCATTCATCGCTCTTGGAAATTTCCTACAGAATCAAACTTATTCATCGCTCTTAAAGCTCTCCCCCCTCGGGGGAGGTGGAGGGGGTCTTTACTTTTCTCACGAAGGCGTAGTCGAGTTGGCGCTTCTCGAGGTTGGCGCGGGCCACGCGGATGACGAGTTTGTCGCCGAGGGCGAGGCGGTGGTGCTGGCGGCGGCCGATGAGGCAGAAGTTCTTCTCGTCAAACTCGTAGTAGTCGCCTTCAAGGTCGCGGATGGGCACGAGGCCTTCGCAGTGGTTGTCGTCACACTCCACGTAGAGGCCAAACTCCGTGACGCCGCTGATGGTGCCCTCAAACTCCTCGCCGATGCGGGCGCCCATAAACTCCACTTGCTTGTATTTGATGCTGGCGCGCTCGGCCTGGGCGGCGAGTTGCTCCATCTCGGAGGAATGCTCGCAGAGGTTCTCGTACTTGGTGGCGGAGACGCTGCGACCGCCGTCGAGGTAGTGGGTGAGGAGACGGTGGACCATCGTGTCGGGATAGCGGCGGATGGGGGAAGTGAAGTGCGTGTAGTGCTGGAACATAAGGCCGTAGTGGCCGATGTTGTGGATGCTGTAGCGGGCCTTCATCATGCAGCGCAGGGCCACCATCTCCACGAGGGCCTCCTCCTTCTTGCCCTTAACGTCGGCAAGGAGTTTGTTGAGCGAACGGCTCACCTCGGTCTTGGTGCCTTCGGTCTTGAGCTTGTAGCCGAAGCGGGCGGTGAAGGCGCGGAGGTTCTCCATCTTCTCGGGGTCGGGCACGTCGTGGATGCGGTAGGGCAGCACCTTGGGATTGCCCTTGGCCGGCATGGGGTCGCTCGTGCCGATATGACACTTCGCCACGCTCTCGGCCACGCTGCGGTTGGCCAGGAGCATGAACTCCTCGATGAGCCAGTGGCTCTCGTTGCTCTCCACGATGTAGGTGCGCAGGGGTGTGCCCTTTTCGTCAATCTCAAAGCGAACTTCAGGACGGTCGAAGCCGATGGCTCCACTCTTGAAACGGCGGGAGCGGAGCTTGTCGGCGAGATACCAGAGCGTGCGGAGGGCTTCGGTGAGTTCCCTGGTGTCCGTTGTCTCTTGTCTCTTGTCAATCACCGGCTGCACCTCTTCGTAAGTGAAGCGTCGGTCGGAGCGGATGACGGTGTGGGCGAGGTGCCAGCGCACAATCTTGGCCTCGGCGTCGAGGGTGAAGATGGCGCTGAAGCAGAGTTTCTCCTCGTTGGGACGGAGGGAGCACACGAAGTTGCAGAGGTGCTCGGGGAGCATGGGGATGGTGCGGTCCACGAGATAGACGGAGGTGGCGCGGTGCTGGGCCTCGCGGTCGATGATGTCGCCCTCACGCACGTAGTGGCTGACGTCGGCGATGTGCACGCCCACTTCGTACAGGCCGTCCTTCAGGGTGCGGAACGAGAGAGCGTCGTCAAAGTCTTTGGCGTCCTTGGGGTCGATGGTGAAGGTCAGTACGTCGCGGAAGTCCTCGCGGCGGGCTATCTCCTCGCGGGTGATGCCTGGGTCGATGCGTTCTGCGGCCTTCGTCACGGCGGCGGGGTACTCATAGGGCAGGCCGTACTCGGCGAGGATGGCGTGCATCTCGGCCGTGTTGTCGCCGGAGTTGCCGAGGATGTCCACCACGCGGCCTATGGGGTTCTTGGCGCGGCTGGGCCAGTCCACGATTTCTGCCACCACCTTCTGACCGTTGAGGGCGCCCTTGAGGCTGGCCCTGGGGATGAAGATGTCGCGGCCCAGGCGGCGGTCCACCACGTTGAGGAAGGCGTAGTTGCGCTCCACCTCCAGGCGGCCCACACAACGCTTGCCGATGAAGGATTCCTCCTCGTCGTCGTCCTCGATGCTGTCGGGGTTGAGGGCATAGACGCCGCGCGTGGGCTGGAAGAGGAACTCGGCCTCGAGCATCTCGTCGATTACATCGACGACGAGCATCTTCGTGGGGTGGTTCTTCGCGCGTATAATATTAAATAGGTCTTTCAGGGTGAAACCTTCGTCGGGCTGGCCTACGAAAAGGTCTATGAGAAATGCGCGGACGTCCTTCTTCTTGAGGCGCCCGGTGGAGTGTTGTTCTTTCTTTTTCATAATGTAGGGGGATTTAAGAATAATAAGGGGCAGAAGGTGCGCTTCTGCCCTGTGGAAACGCGGCGCTTACTTGCCGGTGATGATTTTCTTGATGTCGTGCAGACGGTTGAGGGCGTCGAGGGGCGTGAGGGAGTCGATGTCGAGTCCGAGGATGCGGTCGCGGATGTCGGCCAGCACGGGGTCGTCGAGTTGGAAGAAGGACATCTGGGCGGCCGTCCCGCCGTCCGCTGCCTGTTGTCCGTTGTCCACTGCCACGCTCTTGTGCACGGTGGTCTGCTCGCGCTGCTCCAGTTGGGCCAGTACCTCCTCGGCACGCTTCACGATGCCGCTGGGCATGCCGGCCAGACGGGCCACATGAATACCGAAGGAGTGCTCGCTGCCGCCAGGCTGCAACTTGCGAAGGAACACTACGCGGCCGCCGGCTTCCTTCACGCTGACGTTGAAGTTGCGCACACGCTGATAGAGGTCGGCCATGTCGTTGAGTTCGTGGTAGTGGGTGGCGAAGAGGGTGCGGGCATGGCGGCCTTCACGTTCGTGCAGGGCCTCCACGATGCTCCAGGCAATGGAGATGCCGTCGTAGGGGGAGGTGCCGCGGCCCAGCTCGTCGAAGAGTACGAGGGAGCGCTCCGTGAGGTTGTTCATGATGTTGGAGGCCTCGGTCATCTCCACCATAAAAGTAGATTCGCCCGCGGAGATGTTGTCGCTGGCGCCGACGCGGGTGAATATCTTGTCCACCACGCCGATGCGGGCGCTCTCGGCCGGCACGAAGGAGCCCATCTGTGCGAGGAGGGTGATGAGTGCCGTCTGGCGGAGGAGGGCTGACTTACCGGCCATGTTGGGGCCGGTGACGATGATGATTTGCTGCTGCGCCGTGTCGAGCAACACGTCGTTGGCCACGTATTCCTCGCCGACGGGCATCTGCGTCTCAATCACGGGGTGGCGGCCCTGCTTGATGTCGATGACGAGGCTGTCGTCCACCACGGGGCGCACGTAGCGGTTGGTGCGAGCCACGTCGGAGAGGGAGCGGAAACAGTCAAGGTCGGCCAGGGCGCGTGCGTCCTGCTGGAGCGGCACGACGAGTTGGGCGGCGGCTTCGACGAGGGCGCCGTAGAGGCGTGTCTCGAGGGTGAGGATTTTGTCCTCGGCGGTGAGGATTTTGTTTTCGTATTCCTTCAGTTCCTCGGTGATGTAGCGCTCGGCGCTGACGAGGGTCTGCTTGCGTATCCACTCGGGGGGCACGAGGTCTTTATAGGTGTTGCGCACCTCAATGTAGTAGCCGAAAACGTTGTTGTAGCCTATCTTCAGGCTTTGTATTCCCGTGCGGCTGATTTCGCGCTGCTGCATGTCGAGGAGATAGTCCTTGCCCGAGGTGCTCAGGCGGCGGTAGTCGTCGAGCTCGGCATTCACTCCGCTCATGATGACCTGGCCTTTACCGATGGCCATCGGCGGCTCGGGGCATATTTCACGCTGGATGCGCTGTCGCAGTTCGGTGCAGGGCTCCAGTTGCTCGCCGATGCGGCGGATGCTCTCCTCCTCGGCGTGGACGCAAGCGTTCTTTAAGATTACTACGGTCTCCAGGGCAGCGCGCAGTTGCTGCATCTCGCGGGGATTGATGCGGCGCGTGGCGAGTTTGCTGACGAGGCGCTCGAGGTCGCCCACCTTGGCGAGTTCCACCTCGGCAAGTTCGGCAAACTCGGGCTCGCGGAAGAAATACTCCACGGCGCTCAACCTCTGTTCTATCGCCTCCACCTTGCGCAGGGGGAACTGCAGCCAGCGCACCATCTGACGGCCGCCCATCGGGGTGAGGGTGCGGTCGATGACCTCGCGCAGCGAACGGCCGTCCTCGCCGCTGGTGTGGACGAGTTCGAGGTTGCGGATGGTGAACTTGTCGAGGCGCACGAAGTGTTCCTCCTCTATGCGTTGCAGACGGGTGATGTGGCCCAGCTCCTTGTGCTCCGTGATTTCCAGATACGACAGGCAGGCACCGGCAGCCGTAGTGGCGGCTTTCAGATGGTCCACGCCGAAGCCCTTGAGGTTCTTCACGCCGAACTGCCGCAGCACTTTTTGGCGCGCGGTGGCCTCGTTGAAGGCCCAGTCCTCCAGCTCGAAGGTGAAGATGCGGGAGGCGAACATTCCCTGCAGGCGGCCTTTCTTGCCGCGCTCCACGAGTATTTCCTTGGGTTCGAAACCGCTGATGAGTTTGTCGATATATTCCGCCTCGCCCTCGGCCACGAAGAAGTCGCCGGTGCTTACGTCCAAAAGGGCCAGTCCCATGGCGGCCCCGCCGAAGTGTACGGCGGCGAGGAAGTTGTTCTGGCGTGCCTCCAGGGCGTTATCGCCGAGCACCACGCCGGGCGTGACGAGTTCGGTGATGCCGCGCTTGACGAGTTTCTTCGTGAGTTTGGGGTCTTCCAGCTGGTCGCAGATGGCCACGCGCCGACCAGCCCTGATGAGGCGCGGCAGGTAGTTGTCCAGCGCGTGATGCGGGAAGCCGGCCATCTCGGTGGGGGCCGATGCCTTGCCGTTGTTGCGGCGCGTCAGCGTGATACCGAGTATCTGGGCGGCCTCGACGGCGTCCTGGCAGTAGGTCTCATAGAAGTCGCCGCAGCGGAACAGCAACAAGGCGTCAGGGTGTTTGGCCTTGAGGTCGTAAAACTGCCGCATCATCGGCGTGAGTTCTTCTTTCATAAAAAGGACAATGAATCAGTGAACAATGAACAGTGAATCAGTGAACAATAAATCAGCGCGGCGGCGTTATTCCTTAACGTTTTCTTCCTTCTCGGAGTCTTTCCTCCTATACAGGGCCCAGCCGAAGAGTAGCACGATGATACCGATGGCACCGTAGGCCACATAACTCGTCACGCTCACGGAGCCGGGGCGGAACTCCATCACCACTTCATGCTTTCCGTTGGGCACTCGCAGGGCTCGCAGCACGTAGTTCACGCGGCCGAGGTCGGCCTCCTTGCCGTCGATGGTGGCGGTCCACCCGGGATAATAGATTTCGCTGAAGACGAGCAGGCCGCCGCCCTTCGTCTCCACGGAGTAGTGCAGTTCGTTGGGCTCATACTTCATCAGTGTGGCCTTGCCCTGCCCCAGGCAGCCTTCCAGTTCATCCTTGAAGCGGCGGTTGGCCACGGCTTGCTTCTTCGGGTTGAGTTTGCCGAGGGCGGCGAGTTCCTGGTCGGCGTTGTCCACGAAGTTGAGTTCGTCCACGAACCAGGCGTTGCCGTTAGCGTAGAGGTTGGGCACGGCGTAGCGGCCTCCCTGTCCCACGATGTAGTATTTGCAGTTGAGCATATTGAGCACAGGCGTTATGCTGTCGCCCGGCACTTTTTCCATAATGGCCTTGAAGGGGTCGTCCACGCCTTCCGGCACCTCTTCCGAGGCTGCGTTGATAGCCATCATCACGGCCTGGCCTTCCTTGTTCAGATAGCGGTCGATGAGGTCCTGATAGCGATGGAGTTTCGCGGCATGGTAGCCGCCGATGCTCTTATGGAAGTACGACGTCTGGTTACTTGTCTCGTTGAAAGTGCTGGTGGCGAGGTTCATGACGCGATAGTTCTGGTCCTTGTCGCGCAGGATGTACTCGTCGGCCGGTGTCTTCTGGTCGTAGGCCTGTGTCTGTGCCACGGGGTCGGTGAAGCTCTCATCGTTGAGGTACTTCTTGTCCTCCATCCACAGGTCGGCGAGACACAGCACGGCCACGAGGGCGCACACCACCTTACTGTCAAGCCACTTCTTCCATCCGGCCACGATGAGCAGCACACCTATTAATATAATAATAAGGCTCCTCCATGCCGAAGCGCTCACTACGCTGCCGCGCATCTCTGCCACGCCACTGAGGAAGGCTTGCAACTGGTCGCCGGCCACAAACTGCTGCAGCTGCTCGGCTGCCGACGTCTCCGCACCGCTCAGGCAACTGCCCGGATGCACTATCAGCAGCAGGCAGGGCAGCACGGTCATCACGCTGCCGGCTATCACGCCGGCCTTGCCGCGCTTGCTGGCCCACAGTTCCCTCCAGTTGGTCTGCAGGAGCTCTGCCAGCGAGAGCATAGCCAGCAGAGGTATGGTAAATTCTGCTATGACGAGTGCCGAACTTACCGTGCGGAATTTGCTGTACATAGGCAGCACGTCGATGAAGAAGTCCGTCACGGGCATCATGTTCCTGCCCCACGCCATCAGCAGCGAGAGCATCGTGCTCAGCAGCAGGGCCCATTTCAGCGGACCTCTCACGATGAACAGGCCCACGAAGAAGAGCAGCAGCACGAAGGCTCCCACATACACGGGGCCCACCGTGAAGGGCTGGTCGCCCCAGTAGGTCATCAGGCCGGGCATGGGCGCCTCATCCTTCAGCTTCGGCATGGCTTCCTGCACGCCATAGGCACTGCCCATAAACTTTTCGAAGCCGGGCCTCTCCTGCCATTCTTCCTTGATGCCGCCCGTCTCGTCGAGGATGGCGCCGGAGCCGCCGCCCTTGTAGTCGGGCACGAGCAGCGTGACGGTCTCGTCCACGCCGTAGCTCCACTGCGTGATATAGTCGCGCGTCAGGCCGCCCGTCTCCGCGCTCTCCTCATTGGAGGGGTTGGAGGAGGCCTTCAGTTCGCTCTGTCCGCGCAGCGATTCCTTGCTGTATTCATACGTGTGGTACAGGTTCGGCAGGTTGGCCATCACGCCCAGCAGACCGCCGGCAATGATGCAGCCCGTGGCCTTCGCCCATTTGCCCAGCGCGCAGTACTGCCGGTTGGCAGGGCGCAGGGCGTCCACCAGGTAGCACACCACCACGAAGCCCATCACGAAGAGGAAATAGTACGACATCTGCACGTGGTTGCACAGTATCTGCAGCGCCGTGAACAAGGCCGTGACGGCCGTGCCCCAGCGCAGCCTGCCGCGATAGCACAGCACGAGGCCCGCTATCGTGGGCGGGATGAAGCCCAGCGTGTTCACCTTCCAGATGTGGCCGGCGGCAATGATTATCAGGAAATAACTGCTAAAGGCCCACGCTACGGCACCCGCAGCGCTCAGCCACGGCTTCTTCCTCAGCACGCGCATCAGGAAATAGAAGCCCACGAGGTACAGGAACACGTAGCCCCACGCCCCGTCCATGCCCAGGTGCAAGGCGCCGGACACTTTCGTCAGGACGTTCGACGGACCGTAACTGGGCGAAATCTGATACGTAGGCATGCCGCTGAACATGGAGTTTGTCCAGCGCGACGTCTCGCCCGTGCGCTCATAATACGTCTGATTCTCGTTGCCCTGGCCTATCGCGGCCAGCGAGTCGTGCCCATTGAGCACCATGCCCTCCGACAAGGGCGTGAAGAAATAAGCCAGGCTGATACAGAGAAAAGCCACAACGGCCACTATGTCTGCTGCATAGCGGCGAAAAAAGGATTTTAGTGTCTCTAACATAATGTTTGCTTACAATTTCGTGCGCAAATTTACACATTTTTATTGAAAAAAACGCCGAAACATTTGGCAAATCACAAATTATTCGTAATTTTGCACCCGCTTTGCGCCAATAAGGCCAAGCATTTCACTCATAATTTTTAATTTTTAACCCTTAACTTACACAATGTACTTAGATTCTGCTAAGAAGACGGAGATCTTTGGAACGTACGGAAAGTCCAACACGGATACTGGTTCCGTTGAGAGCCAGGTGGCCTTGTTCTCCTACCGTATTTCCCACCTGACGGAGCACATGAAGCGCAACCGTAAAGATCATACCACCGAACGTGCGCTTGTGCAGTTGGTAGGTAAGCGCCGCGCCCTGATGAAGTATCTCAAGGCCCGCGACATTGAGCGCTACCGTGCCCTCGTGAAGGCCCTCGGCCTCCGCAAGTAAACTGCGAACCCGCACACAAGCTTCATCGCCCTGCTTTCCACCGACGGAAGGCAGGGCTTCGTTTTTTCTTATCCCGCAGCGACCGCGGCGGCTCCTTTTTCACGATGAAGCCTCGGAGAACGGCGCGGCCCCGGCCGCGAGGCGAACTGTTATAGTTTTACTTTAACTGAACGGACGCAGGCATTAAAAAAATTGTCAATATTTTTTACATTTTTCGTGCATTTTCTTATTGATTTTAGACCGTGGAGGCGAGCGCGCGATAAAGGGGACGGAAAAAACGCCATTTTTAAGACGCCGTTACACGGATCATTTATAAACGCTTATGTCCGCAAGTTTTTGGACGGAGATTCCTTCGGGCGCGCCACACTCGCTTTTAAGTGCGAAAAAAGGCCGCCGCGCGATGTCGTTTTTGCGATTTTTTTCGAAAATTTGTCCCTTTTAGCAAAAACTAAAGCCCTTTCAGTTGAAACTTTCCCCCTTTCAGTTGAAATTATCTCCCTTTTATTTCGTCCGATGTCCCTTTTAATTTTTCCGATAGCCGACTTACGCGGAACTAAAAGGGACATCGGAAAAAATGAAGGGGTGTGGCGGAGAAAAAAATGACGGGTCGGCGCGCGTTTTTCACCTAATGGTGCGTTTAGGTCGCACAGCGCCGCGATTTCTCCTTTTTTCGTTTTGTCACTATTTTTTACACTTTCAAATGAACAGCCATGAACAATTATGCTCACCCGAACAGATGCGACGCAATAAAAACTTGCCACCTCTCACTCCGCCCAATACATACGGAAAAGGGGGCCGCACCACACTCTTTTCGCCTCACGCACGAAGAAATTTGCACTAAAATTCAGAAGAATGCCAAAAAAAACGTAATTTTGCAGTCGTTATGACTCACAAGCAACGCTACTCCGCCGCCATTCGGCGCACGCCGCCGGGAAGTATGCTCTGCAACTTCCTGCTCCTATATATATTATACACGCTCACGCGCGTAGTATTCGTGGCATGTAACTGGAGTCTCTTCGGCAGCCACCTTTCGGCGGGTTATCTCCTCGGACTCTTCGGCGCCGGACTGCGATTCGACACGACGGCCATCCTTTATCTCAACCTGCCCCTCATCCTCTGTTTCCTCCTGCCGCTGCACTGGAAGGAGAGGCCGGGTTTCTACCGCGCCGTGCGCGTCTTCTTCGTCATAATCAACGGAATAGGCCTCGGCGCCAACCTCTGCGACTGCGCCTATTTCCCCTTCTCCGGCCGACGCACCACTTGGAGCGTGATGCAGGAATTCGGCGGCGAAGCGGACTTCTGGGGCATCATCCTCCACGAGATGCTGCCCTACTGGTATCTCGTCGGCATCGGCCTCGCCCTCTTCTGGGCGCTCTGGCATTTCTTCTGCACGCCGGCCCCGCTGCCCGCAAAGAAAAAGGGACTGGCGGCGTACTACGTGGGCCAGACCCTCGCCCTCGCCCTTGCCGCCGGCCTGGCCATAGGCGGCATTCGCGGCGGATTCACCAAGGCCGTGCGGCCCATAACGCTCTCTAACGCCAACCAGTACGTCACGCAGGCCATCGACGCCGGCATCGTGCTCAACACGCCGTTCAGCCTTATCCGCACCATTGACAAGAAGCCCTTCGTGGAGCCGCAGTATATGAGCATGGAGGAGGCAGAGAGGATATGGTCGCCCGTCAAGCAACCGTCCTCCAAGAGCAATGAGGAACCCTCGTTGAGGCTCTCCCCCAAAGGGGGAGCGGGGAGGGGGCCGAATGTCGTTGTTCTCATCCTTGAAAGTTTCGGCCGCCAGGCACAGGAGGAAGGCTTCATGCCATTTGTAGATTCGCTTGCTCACGTGGGGCGCTCCTTCGCCCACAGCTACGCCAACGGACGCAAGAGCATCGATGCGATGCCCTCAGTGCTGGCCGGCATACCATGCTTCGTGGAGCCTTTCTTCCTCACCCCCGCCGCCCTCAACGACATCAGCGGCATAGCCGGCGAACTCACCCACCACAAGGGCTACCACTCGGCTTTCTTCCACGGCGCCGAGAACGGGTCGATGGGCTTCCAGGCCTTCGCGCGCTCCTCCGGCTTCACCGACTACTACGGCCGCACGGAGTATGAGGCCGACCCACACTATGGCGGCCGCGCCGACTTCGACGGCACCTGGGCCATCTGGGACGAGGAGTTCCTGCAGTTCTTCTGCGACAAAATGACGGAGATGCCCGAGCCCTTCGTCACCGGCGTCTTCACGGCCTCCTCCCACTCGCCCTTCCGCGTGCCCGACCGCTACAAGGGGCGCTTCCGCGAGGGTTCCCACCCGCTATTCGCCACCATTTCCTACTCCGACCACGCCGTGCGCCGCTTCTTTGAGAAGGCCAGCCGCCAGCCGTGGTACAAGAACACGCTCTTCGTCATCACCGCCGACCACACGTCGATGCAGAACGCCCCGGCCTTCACCACCGACCTGGGCCTGTACGCCGTGCCCGTTATCTTCTACGCCCCCGGCCTGCCCGCTCTCTCCGGCGTGGACAACGAGCGCGTAGTGAGCCAGGCCGACATCATGCCCACCGTCCTCGGCCTCATGGGCTACGACCGCCCGTACGTGGCCTTCGGGCAGGACGCGCTCAACACTCCGCCCGCGGAGACCTTCGCCGTGAACTACCTCACCGGCAGCGACCTCTACCAGTTCATTCAGGGCGAATGGCTCATCCAGTACGACGGCCGCGAGGTGGTGCACGCCTACCGCTACCGCACCGATCCGCTCCTGCGCCACGACCTCCGCGGCCAGGAGCCCGCCGAATACACCCGCCGCCTCCAGGCCGTCATCCAGCAGTATATGCACCGGATGAACAAAAACGAACTGGTGGTGAAATGAACAGTAAACTCTTCATTGTTCACTCTCCTTAATTATTAACTCATGCCGCAACGCCTCCAACAAATCCAGCACGTCACCCTCTGGGGCGCCGTCTGCAATATCCTTCTCACCGTCGTCAAGTTTGCCGCCGGAATCGTGAGCGGCAGTGCCGCCATGGTGGCCGACGCCCTCCACTCCCTCTCCGACCTCATCAGCGATGCCGTAGTCCTTGTCTTCTCACGCCTGTCCTCCCACGGCAGCGACCACAAGCACGACTTCGGCCACGGCCGCTTCGAGACGCTCGGTACGCTCTGCGTCAGCCTCCTCCTGCTCATCGTGGCCGGCAAGATGCTGGTGCATGCCTTTGAGCAAATCATGGCCGTATATCACGGAGCCACACTGCAAGCTCCCAGCCTCCTCGCCCTTTGGGCTGCCCTCGTCTCCATCGCCGTGAAGGAGGTGCTTTACCAGTGGACGGCCCGCGTGGGGCGGCGCATCAACAGCCCCGTAGTCATAGCCAACGCCTGGCACCACCGCACCGACGCCATCTCCTCCGTGGCCGCCGCCCTCGGCATTGCCGGCGCCTATTATCTCGGGGGGCAGTGGGCCATTCTCGACCCTCTCGTGGGCGGCGTCATCAGTATCTTCATCTTCTTCATCGGTGTCAAGATGATTCTGCCCGCACTACAGGAACTCACCGACTCCTCACTCCCCGATGACATTGAGCAACGCATTCACTCCCTTATGAGCAGCGTGGAAGGCGTGCGCAACGTCCACCACATCCAGACGCGCCAGATGGGCCGCTACTTCGTGGTGGACGCCCACATCGTAGTGGACTCCTCCCTCACCGTGGCCCAGGCCCACGTCATCACCGACAAGATAGAGGCCCTCATCTACGAAGAATACGGCGACGAGAACCACATCACGCTCCACGTCGAGCCGCTGGAATGCGCGGAATAAAGAAGCCTCACCCCGTCAGAGCGACCTCCATTGCTCTGACACCCCTCCCCACGCTTGCAGAGCGGACTTTTGCCCCAATAAGAGGCTTTTGGCAACGCCCAAAATGCAGAAGGCGGCAGCCAGAAAGGGGCTGGAGGGGAATATTCTCCTAAAGATTTTATTACAATGCGAACCTCCTCCAAACTTACCAGAGCATCATCCCCCTCCCTAACAGGGGAGGGGTGCCAAAGTGCCGCAGGCAGCTTTGGCGGGGTGAGGCTTTTTCTCCTCTTTATCATCCTCATCGGCCTCGGCCTGTGGGCCTATTCCCGCTGGCCCGCTTGGTTCCACAATCCTCCCGAGGCGCCCTACACCACCGGGCCGGAGATAAAGCAAGTCCTCCTCACCTTCGGCGATGAAGGGGCCGACTCCCGCTATGTGTCGTGGGTGTGCGACAGCGTCGTGCAGCCCGCCACGCTCCTCCTCGCTAGTCAGGGCGACACCGCGCGCCTCACCGCCGTCGGCGAAGTGTTCCGCTCCCGCAGCGGTCAGGCCGCCTACTACCGCGCCCACCTCACACGCCTCGCCCCCAACACGGAGTACGCCTACGCCGTCACCACCGGCAGCCAGCAGTCACCTTGGTACCATTTCCGCACCCACGCCGGGGCTCTCCCCAAAAGGAGGAGTGGGGAGGGAGCCTTGAGCGGTGAGAAGGCCTCGAACGAGGAGGGAGTCCCCTTTTCCTTCCTCTACATCGGCGACCTCCAGGACACCCTCGGCACCCGCGCCGGCGAAATCCTGCGCCGCGCCGTCAGGGAGCACCCCGAGGTGGAGTTCCTTGCCTTTGGCGGCGACCTCACCGAGCGACCCACCGATGCCTACTGGGCCCAGACGTTCAGTGCCCTCGACAGCCTCTGCACCGCCCTACCCTGCCTCGTCGTCACCGGCAACCACGACTACCTGAAATACCTCAAGCGCAAGTGCGAGCGCCGCTTCGCCCTGCATTTCCCCTATTTCCTGCGCGGCATGGACGAGCGCGGCGATGCCAACCACCTCTACCGCCTCACCTACGGCGCCGCCGACTTCTTCCTCCTTGACTCCGACCGCGGCCTGCCCTACCTCCTCCGCCAGCGCGCCTGGCTTAAGGATGCCCTCGCCGAGGCCAAGGCCCCGCACAAGATAGTGCTGCTCCACCACCCCCTCTACAGCGTGAAGCGCCCCAGCAACAACCGCGTGCAACACCTCGTCCTGGGCGGCCCCATCCAGGATGCCGGCGTGCGACTCGTTCTCCAGGGCCACGAGCACGCCTATGCCCGCTGCACGGCCTCCGAAGAGCCCGTCACCGCCCCCACCGTCAGCGGCCAGACCGCCTACCTCGTCAGCCACTGCTCACCCAAGGGCTACCGCATCCACCCCGCCCCACGCTTCT
>JAZUDS010000043.1:0-22636 GCA_045639805.1 Alloprevotella sp. | reverse complement strand
CGATGATGTCGGCGTAGTTGCTCACCATCATGATGGTGTCCTTCAGCGTTTCGCCCTTCACGCCGCTGCTCACCTTGGGGTCGGCAAAGCCGATGACCTTGGCGCCAAGGCGGTTGGCGGCCGTCTCGAAGGACAGGCGCGTGCGGGTGCTGGGTTCAAAGAAAAGGGTGGCTACGATGCGCTCATCCAGCAGGTGGCGGTTGGGTTGCTTCTCAAACTCGGCGGCACGGGCGAGGAAGTCCAGTATGTCCTCGCGCGTCATGTCTGCTACGGTAATAAAATTCTGATGTTCCATATTGCTCTACATAATATCGCCGCAAATTTACACTTTTCCTGCGACACCACCAAACTTTCGCCCGCCTAAAACGGCAATAAGCCCCCTTTCTGCTCATTTACCCCCTGTTTTGGGGTGAGTAACGCCCATGAGGCTCCAATTTATCCCCAAAGGACTGCAGTCCTCCCCCTAAGGACTGGAGTCCTCCCCCTAAGGATTGCAGTCCTCGCCCTTAGGATTGCAGTCCTAGGGGGAGGACTGCGCGCAAATCTTGAGAAGGCAAAAAAAGAAGGGCCGGACTTTTCAGTCCATGCCCTTCATGACAAACGATTTCTGATATTCTCCTCACCCTGCCCTTTCCCACATGTGGCAAGAGCCCTGCAGGCGTTATTCCCAGAGGAGCGATTCCACGTAAGCGTCAAAAGCCAGGTCGGGGTCGGCGCCCACTTCTGCGAGGGTCTGGCGTATGAGCGCCTGCTCGCGAGGCGTGGTGAGTACCTTCCCGCTGCGGCAATCGAAATAGTGGTTGCGCCCCATCTTCTTGCAGAGAATTTCGCGGAAGGCCGTGTAATGCTTCGTCAGCATATTCTGCTGTATGCCGAGGAAGCCGCGGGCATATACCGCAGGCTCGGCGGAGACCCACAGAGGGCAGTCCGCGGCCTCTCGGGTGCGGGCGGGATTTATCGCCGTCACGTATTCCGGTTCTTCCGTCAGGGCTTGCCACGCCAAGGAGCGCAGGCATTTTTCGCGCATGGGACAACTCTGGCTCGTACAGTGCGCAAATGATACGGGCACTTCGTCATAATTTACTTTCTTCATAATATAAAATGAATTTTAAGGTTAAACATCGGAGGCTGGGCCTCCCTTTCTTTATCTCTTTGCAAAATTACAAAATATTTCCGAGACGGCCAAAAATTTTTATTCGGGAAACAAAAATTTGTCGTCCTCATCATTTTTCCGTACTTTTGCGTAGCATTTCTGTCGCAGCGTCGTAAATAACAGTAGATGGACAAGAACGAATACATAGCCCTGGCCCCGATTTTCCGCAAGGTGGCCGCGTCGGAAGTGGCCCGTTTCTTCGCAGAAGAGAACGACCGCGAAGATGTGGTGCAGGACGTGATGCTCCGCATGTGGGAGCAACACGCCACGCTGGATGCCGACACCAAGCGGCTGAAGGGCTATGCCGTCACCCTGGCACGGAACAGGAGCCTGGACATCCTCAAATCCCGCCGGCGCCATCCCTTGCTCCGCCTGCTACACCACGATGACAAAATCGCCGACGAGACCTTCACTTTCGCAGAGAAGGCTGCGGAGCAAACGCCGCAGTCGCGGCTGGAAGACAAGGAGGCCGTAGAGATTTACAGGAAAGCCTTCATGCAGTTGCCTCCGGCCTGGCAGAAAATTCTCCTGATGCGCAACGACCACAACCTGACCTTTGCCGAAATAGCCCAGGCGCTCGGCACGACGGAATCATCCGTAAGAGGCACCCTGAGCAAAGCCCGCACAAGATTATTCACCCTTATTAAACAACGAATGATATGACGGAACAGCAAATACAGCAATTGCTTGAGCGGTTCTTGGCCGCCGAGACTACGGAACAGGAGGAGAGCCTGCTGAAAGACTATTTCCTCTCCCACGAAGACATTCCTGCGGAATGGCAGGCTTACAGGGTGATGTTTTTAGGATTTACGAGCAAGCCTGCCCCCAAACCTGTCCGCGTGCATACCCGGATAGTTTGGGCCGCAGGAGTGGCCGCGTGCATCGCCGCCATTCTGGCCGTTATTCTCCAGCCGCCAAGAGTGAGCGACACGGGGGAAAAGACCGTGGCAACGACAAAGGCCGTCGCCCCCTGCCCCGACACTTTGAAGCCCGAGGTTATTCCCGCAGTCGCACCCTCGCCTGTACTGGCTTCCTATACCGAAACGGAGGAATACGACCAGTCCGACCTCGTGTCGGTGCAGGAAATGTTCGACAGCAAGGACGACCCTCTGGCTGACTTTGACAATCTTCACCGCAAATTAAAGGCAGAATGCGAACGCGCCTTCAGTAAAAAAGAGTTCGCTTACAATGAAAACGACACGATATTATGAAACGATACATTATTATATTATTAGGTCTTGTGCCCTTGCTCTCTATGGCACAGGCCAGCGACGAGGTGCTGCGGCTCATCCACAAAATGGAGGAGCAAAGCCCCGGCCACTATCGTAAGGGCATCATCAACTTGGGCGAAGGCTACTATGAATCTGATGAGTGGCGTGTTTACTATGGAAAAATCGAGGAAAAAGATGCGCTCAGAGCATTGAAGGACAGCGCCGAGAGCACCTTCTCCAAGCTCGCGGGCCGCGTTACCCATAGTTATCAGCAATGTATTTCACAGGACGGAATTGACACTATACGGTATGCGCTGGCCATAGACGGAGGCCAGGCTGGAAACACGCCGGAGTTTGATACTGATAGAACCTGCTTCTACACGAAGGAAGCCGCCCACTTCAAATATCTGTTTGATAAGGAGAATATAAATTCTCTGAATATGGCTGTAGAACTGAACAAGAGGGATACGACACAAAGGGTGACGAAGGCTCTGGACATGAAGCCCGTCAAGGATATTTTTGAGACTCTTGCCCGCAGGAGCGACGCGGAAAAGTATGAGGTGGAGTATGTCTTTAATATTGGAGAAGAGGAGATGAATCTCTGTCTGCCGTATGAGACCGTAACAGAAGACAGCCTCGGGCGTCAGGTGCTCACGAACCACGGAAGCAACCCTAAAGCCAAGAACGGGGCGTGCAGGGGAACGATGCTGGTGTTCCCCGCAGAGAAAGCCGACAGTATCGCTAAATGGACGGCAAGCCGGATTTATGATTACGTGACACAGCATAAGGACAACTATTTCCTGTATGGCTTTTCCACAGAGTACAAGGACATCAGCCTGGATACTGACAACTTAAATGACTTCACCAACGACCATTTCTGCACGACACTTGATGACTTCGGGCGGCTGGTGATGCTCTACATTGACCGGATAGACTCCACTTTCGCCCTTCCGCATAACTACGAGAAGATGCGGTCTTACAATCACGGCGAGGTGGAACTCCTGCCCAGTTATGCGGCCCTGGATAAAGCGGGGACGCCCAGACGCAATGATACGCGCATAATTTTTCCATGGAGAACAGAGACGCTGAAATCTTTGGGCATCGGCCACATTCCCGTCACTCGCATTGAGGCCACGGGAGGAAAGACCACACAAATCATCATGACGACGGAGATTACCAGCGATGCCGACTCCGTGGCACGCCTCTGTCAGCGCCTGACGAGCCTAAATGCGAACAACATCCTGCGTCGCGAGGTACACCTTCCCCATGCCGACACGCTGGAGATTACTTTCTTCCACCGCAATATGTATGATACTTTTAAAGGAAGAATTGCCAATGAGTCATTCGGGAAAGACGGGCTCTTCAAAGAAAGGATTGCCTATAAGTTATATGGGAAAGACGGGCTCTACAAAGGCACGGTACAATATATCCAGGAGAAGGAAAACGACGTGCTGCCCCTGCCCGCCGACCTGCGATGGATTGACGAACTGGCCGACAGCCTGAAAGGAAAAGGCGTGCTGGAGGAACATGCCGTGAAATACGAATACGGCGACAAGAACGACCCCGAATCGTGCGGAGAGGTAACCGGCCGGCTGTATGTCAGCAAGGCAGAAGACTTCAAGAACGCTGCTCCTCTGATAATTATGCCGCTCAACAAAGCCGTCCAAACATACACGACGGAGCACAAGGAAGAAACCTACCACTTCATTACGAATATGAAGGAGAACTCCACGCGCTACAACGACTACCACTTATTTAAAATAGACAACGAAGCAAAGAGAATATGCCTCCTCATCGTTGACGACGTGAAAGGTCCGTACCTGATTCCCGAAGAATGGTACAAGATTACCCGCTATAAGTACGGGAAGAAAAAGTATCTGAAATAAGGTGTAAAGCGCCAGCCTCGGACGGGGGGGCTGGCGCTTTACTTTATTAGGACTGACGGCTATAGACCGATGATGCGGGCCTCGCCGTCGAAGGCGCAGATTTGGGCGGCGAGGGTGTTGAGGTTATGAAAACGGGAGTAGGCGCTGTCGGAGGGTATGCCGTTGACGGGGGCTTTTTCGTCCAAATGCCAGGGGGCGAGGATGAGGAGGCGGCCATTGGCGCAGGCCTCGAAGCGCGACTGTTCGGGTTTCCAATAAGGGCCGATGGGCTCGGCTTGTAGGTGGATGAGAGGATAGCCGTGGGACAGGCAGTCGTTCTTCATTGTGAGTTCGCCCTTGGAGATGCCGGGAGTGACGAGGACGGTGGCACCCGCCAGTATTCGGGCAGTCCACGCCTCACGCTGGCGCTGGAAATGGAGGGTGGATTCGTAAGGAACGGTCGTGGTGAGGGTGGGCAGGGCGTCGTAGGTGTAGCCGTGCTGCTGGCGTTCGGCGGGGGAGAGCTGGGCGAGACGCGCCTTGCGGTGGCAGAACACCTGCAGCTTGTTGGACCAGCGGAGGAGGAAAAGATTGCCGAAGGCTGCGTAGTCCTCGCCACCGATACTCACGTGGAGACAGCGCTGCATGAACTGCGGATGCTGATGGCGGAGGATGGCGCGGCGCGGATTGTCGGCCACATAGGCCAGCATACGCTGGAGATGATCGGCGTCGATGCAGATGGTGTCGTCGTAGTCGTCGTCGAAGAGGGGGCGCTCAATGCGAGGGCGGGAGGCGTAGTAGGCGCGGCGGGCCTCCTTGCTCATGCGCCGAATCATCGCCGCCGTGCACGGCGGCTGGACATATGCCGTCACTTCTTGCCGCCAACGGCTCGTACATACGGACTTGAAGGCATTAATAATAGTGCCAAGGGCTATATCCATGCGCTCCTCCACCACTATCACGCCGTGCCAATGGTCGGGCATACAGACCTGGGCAAGAGTGCGTATCTTGCGGCCCTTCTCGCGCTGGATTGCCGCCGTCTTTTCCCACTCCTCGCTGACGATGCGCCCCGTGGGCGAGAGAGCGACGGAGGGCTGGCGGGCGTCGGTGCCGAGCGTACTGAGGCAACGCTCCCGCTCCGTCACGACAAGCGTGATGAGATAGGCCCCGGCCTCGTAGTAATCGTGGCCGGGGTTATGAGGGCGATAGGGAGAGGAAATTAGCAAATGGAGGAAATTAGCGAATTAGCAAATGGGGGAATTAGCGAATTAGCAAATTGGGAGCTCGCTTAATGGAAGAGCTGGGCAGGACGGATATTGTGCCAGCGGTTGTGGCCGGAGAGGCGGTAGCCCACGGCGGCGTCATCCCAGTAGGTGGGCCAGCCGGTGAAGATGCCTCCGAGGAAGACGACCTTTATCTGATGGAGACCTTTCTCCAGGGCTACCTCGGCATTCTTACGGCTGTGGCGCTGGAGGGGGCTGGCGCTGTTGTCCACGAGAAGGCGGCCGTCTATCCAGAGCTGGGTGTTCATCGTGCGGAACTCGTAGATACCGTCGGCAGGCATCTCCACATAGCCCTCGCCGATGGCGGCGTAGTCGCGGACATTGCGGACACTGGCGGGAACGGGAACACGGTTGCGAAGTTGATAGAGGCTGTCGATGACGCATACTTCGTCGGGAGTGTCCTGCAAGGAAGCCACGCTGCGGTAGTTGCCGTAGTGGATGCTGCACACGAGGCCGGGGTCGGCCACGGCGGGCTTGGCGGCGGGCTGGAGGCCCTTCACCTTCTTGGCGGTGATGGTGCGCACAGGGCCGAGGATGCCGCCGGGGAGTTCGGCGCAGGTCTTCACGACGGTGGTCTTCGTCAGGCGGAGGGGCTGTGTATAGAGGGGGCTGTCAAGTTCGGGGTCGGTGCCGTCGAGGGTGTAGTGGATGGCGAGGGGACGCGTGGTGGAGAGGGTGAGGTCGCGCTTGTCGGTGAAGACGAGATTGTCGCACGAGCCGCCGGGCTGCTCCACGGAAGGAATATGGAAGTTGATGCCAGCCTTCACGAGGTTCTGCGTGGCGGGGCCATCAACGCGGCGCTGGAAGTCTTTGAAGTCTTTGCCTTCCACAGGGCTCCAGGCAATCTCAGCAAGGGCGAGGGCACGGGGCCAGATACGCCATTCCAGTTCGGCGTCGTTATGGATGTATTCGCTCCAGTTGTTGGCCTGCACGCCGAGCACATAGTCGGCAGCACCGGCCTCGCGAACGGACTGCGGCACGGGGTCGTAGGAATAAACCTTCTCCAGCGTGCTGTAGCCGCCGATGCACTCCTGCACCTCGGCCTGCGGGTCGCCCTGGTAGTGGTCGAAATAGAGACCCTGACTGCCGGGAGTCATCAGTACGTGGTGGTGGGCCTTGGCGGCGATGATGCCACCCTCTTCGCCGCGCCAACTCATCACGATGGCCGTGGTGTCGAGGTTGCCGCCTTCGAGGATTTCGTCCCAACCGATGATGGTCTTGCCCTTGCCACGCAGGTATTTCTCAATACGGCCGATGACGTAACTCTGAAGCTGGGCCTCCTTCGTGAGACCTTCGGCCTTCATACGGGCCTGACAGTTGGGGCAGTTCTTCCATTCGCCGCGCGGGGCTTCGTCGCCGCCGATGTGGAAGAGCGTACCGGGGAAGAGGGGCACCATCTCGTCGATAACGTCCTGAAGGAAGGTGAACATATCCTCCTTGCCGGGGCACATCACAATGTCCTCCACGCCCCAGACGATGCGCGGAGTGGTCTGCTCACCGCGGCAGGAGAGGTTGGGGAAGGCGGCGATGGCAGCGAGTTCGTGGCCGGGGATTTCCAGTTCGGGCACCACGGTGATGTGGCGGGCGGCGGCGTAAGCCACGACGTCCTTCACTTCTTCCTGGGTGTAGTAGCCCTTATGTATGGAGCCGTCGGCCTCCACGCGCTGGGCACCCTTCTCGAGGAGTTCGGGGTACTTCTTAATCTCAATGCGCCAGCCCTGGTCCTCGGTGAGGTGCCAGTGGAGACGGTTGAGCTTGTACTGGGCCATGAGGTCGAGTTGCTTCTTCACCTCTGCCACGCTGTGGAAGTGGCGGCAGGGATCGAGGTGCAGACCGCGATAGGAGAAGCGGGGAGCGTCCTTAATTTCCACGCAGGGCACGTTGCCATCCTTGTCCATCAGTTGGATGAGCGTCTGACGGGCGTAGAAGAGGCCGGCATCGGTGCTGGCCTTGGCTACGACGCCTTTGGGCGTAACGCTGAGGGTGTAGGCCTCGTCGCCCTTTACCTTCTTGTCCTTCTGCCACTTCACGTTCTTGGCGTCAAGGCCAGTAATGTGGCACGTTCCTGTCTTTTCCACCACCTGTGCAGGGCGGGGAATGACGTTGATTTCAGCCTGCGCCGTCAAGCACGCGGCGACGGCCAGAGTAGTAATAATTTGTTTTAGCATAGTTGGTTATATAGGTTGGTTATAGAATGCGTAAATATGACTTTCGCCTTCTTTCTCCACCTTTTTGGTGAAGAGATAGCCGTCGGTGCTTTCGGGGTCGACGTGCACTTTGAGGAGGCGGCGGGTGAGGAACATCCGGGCCCACTGGGCGAGTTCTTCATCGGCTACATACTGCCACGACTTGAGGGCGCAGAGAATGTCGCTGTCGTCCAGTGCGGCGTAGTGGGCGAGGAAGGTCTCTGGCGTCTGCTCGGCGGGATAGAGGAAGTAATGGAGGGCGGGCGTGCAGGGCAGCTCTACCCCGCCCTCGGCCAACTGATGGGCACGACGCAGGGCGCGGCGCAGCACCTCCTCAGCCGCCACGGTGGCCTTGTGGAGATACACTTGCCAATACATCAGGCGGCGCGCCACGCGGTAGTTCTCCATCGGATATGCGGCCTTGGCGGACATCGTGAGGTGCTCATCCTCCGTGAGTTCCAGCATCTGGATGAGGCGGTCGGCACCGAGGGAGCCCTCCCGCACGCCGGTATAGAAAGCGTCGCGGCAGAGGTAGTCGAGGCGGTCCATGTCCAGTTCGTCACTGCTGATGAGTTCGTGCAGGTACGGCTTAGGGTATTCGTCCTTGAAGATTTGTATGGCGAGGTTCAGGGCGCCGTGGAGGTCGGCGTTGATTTGCTCCATCATCATGAGGGAGATGTCCTCATGGGAGTAGTCGCGGACGATTTCGCTCTCCAGCACGTGGCTGTAGGGCCCGTGGCCGAGGTCGTGCATCAGCATGGCGGCTTCGGCGGCCTCTTCCTCGCTGTCGAAGATGAAATAGCCCTTCTCGCGCAGCACCCGGAAGGCGCGCTGCATCAAGGTGTAGGCGCCGAGGGAGTGGGCCTTGCGCGTGTGGGTCGCTCCGGGATAAACGAAGGAGGAGAGGCCGAGTTGGCGGATGCGCTCCAAGCGCTGGAAAAGGGGATGCGCCACCACCTGCTTCAGCAGTTCGCTGCGTATAGGGGTGAAGCCGTGTACGGGGTCGTTGATGAGTGGCATATTAGAGACCCTCCCCTAACCCCTCCCTTAAAGGGCGGGGAATGGTTTGGGAGGATTGGTTAGGTTTTATAGGGGCGGGGCAAGTGCCTCGCGCGTATATATATAATAAGGTGCTATTATACCCTTAGGGTAATGACGTGGCCGTCGCGCGTGTTGCGCATGGCGGGCACTTCGCCGTCCACGAGGCCGGTCTCGTAGGTGTCCACGCCTGTCTCGCTCATGGGCGAGTCGGTATCGATGCCTATGGTGAGGGCATCATACACCACAAGCCTATGGCCGGGGAAGAGCGTCTGCAGTTTCTCCACGGCGGCTTCCTGCACGCGCTGCAGCAGGTCGGCATCCTCATCCATGAGGAAGCGGCGGAACACGAAGAGTTCGTCGGAAGCGGTCGTCATGGGCGGGAGGGCTTGAGCACTACTGCGGGCATTCCGGCGGCATAGCAGGCTATCTCGTATTGCTGATATAGCAGATGCACGCCGTCCTTCTCCAGCCACGGTTCTGCACTGGGCAGGGGGATGTTCTCATACTCGTCTGCATTCATCGTTAAGTCCTGCAGGCCAAAGAGATTATCGCGCAGTTCCTCGTCGGTCTCTACCATGAAATAGGTCTTCAGGCCTTCGCGTATCTCCTTGCGCAACTGTTTCGGGCTGCGGTCGGCCAGGAGGTCGGCGTAGCTCATGTGGTGGCCGTCGGTCTTTGAGAAAGTGGCTCCCAGCGCGGCAGAGAATCCGTGAGCGCCGCCAAGATATGTATAACTGGTGACGAGGAAGGTGATGCACGTGCTGTCCTCATAAACCACGCTGACGCGGATGTCGCGCTCCGTTCCTGGCGCAAAGCCATCCTCAGCCATGCTTTTCAGTTCGTCATAGTCCGTTTGCAGGTAGTCCTGTCCCTGGCGCTCTATGAACGTCTTGCAGTCGCCTTCTGCCGTGTGACGGAAATTGGCGGCCGCCGTACTGTCGGCGAGCATGGGTATTATCCACCCCAGCATACTGTCCACGCAGGCTTTGGGGCCGTCAACGGGCAGCACGCAGTCATATCTCACCAGGCTCTGCGCATCTTTTACCGCCATACTGTCGGCCCACACGATATGGGCCAGTTTCAAAACCGGCACTGAATGGTTCTCTTCAACGGAAGGGGTGACTTGGCTGACTTTCCGCTCACATTGTGCCGCCGTAAAGAGCATGCAAGCCATCGTCAGAAGGATGCAGAAAAATTGAAAATGATGTTTTCTCATTTGTATATAATGAATTTATGGTGCGAAGTTACAAAAAAGTAGCCAAAACTATGACAAACAAGCAGGAAAAAGCACCTTTTTCCGCATTTTCTCGTTCTTTTTTTGTACTTTTGCGGCATAATAAGCCTCCTATAAGAAGAAAAAACATCTACATCTTATGAAAATCATTCCCTCCCTCCTCTCCCTCTCCGCAGTTCTGTTCGCCCTCTCCGCTTGCCAAGGTTCAGGCCTGACGGAAGTTACCAACATGCCCTACACCGTGCCTGCCACGGCCGTCACGCCCGCCATGGAAGGCACCTACACCGGCACCGTGAATGCCGACAGCATTCCCGAGGGCCCCGAAGGCTACATTCTCTACACCGCCGACCAGAGTTGCTACATGGGAGCCTTTGAAAAGGGCTACCCCACCCCACAACTGCAGGCCGATTCCTTCATGACGGCACGCGCCAAGGAGCCTGGCCTCACGCGCACGGAGAGCGGCCTGCTCTATCGCGTCATTACCGAAGGCAGCGGCCAGAGCCCGAAAGCCACGGACGAGGTTACATTCCTTTATGAAGGTCGTCTGATGGACGGCACCGTGTTCGATTCCAACTATGACAAGGAGCCCCTCACCTGCCCCGCCTCCAACCTCATCAAAGGCTTCACCGAGGCTCTCACACTGATGAATCCCGGCGCCGAATGGGAGGTAACGATTCCCTTCCATCTGGCCTACGGCGTGCGTGGCAGCAGCGGCAGCATTCCGCAGTACGCTCCGCTTATTTTTAAGTTGAAACTCGTGAAATAATTATTGATTTCCAATGATAGCTAACCGCTTCTGACTTACCAATCCTTATCATCATGAAAAAAATCTTTGTAATTCTTTTTGCTTTGTGCGCAGTATCCGCACAGGCTCAACTCTTTGTTGGCGGTTCCGGCAAAATCGGTTATTCTAATGATACATTTTCCGTTGGCCTTCTTCCAGAAGTGGGATATGAAATCAACGACCGGTGGGCTGTAGGTGTAGGCTTGGGCCTTGAAACCATAACATGTGATGGTGACTCGGAAGTATTCGGCCTTGCTAATCCCTTTGTACGTTTCACGGCATGGCAAAACGATAGGATTGCACTTGACGTAAAGGGCATTTCCATGATGGAGTTCCAGCGAGAATTCTTTGCAGCCAATATTGGTGTGCGCCCCTCTGTACGTTTCAAAGTCAACGATCACCTACACTTCTACACAGACTTCGGCTTGATTGGCGCAACGGACAATAATGGAGACTGGGATGGCGCATTCCTCTTCAACGCCATGAATGCTAACCTTGGCATTTCATACAAGTTCTAAACTTTTAAAGTATAGTAACAATACCATCTAATAATAAGGCGTCCTTTTGAATTAAGGGCGCCTTATTTTTACTAATAATGGTTCGCGTTCTTCGCATACGGGAAGGAGTCGCAGTCCTCCCCCTTAGGACTCCAATCCTTAGGGGGAGGACTGCAATCCTTAGGGGGAGGACTCCAGTCCTAAGGGCGAGGACTGCAGTCTATAGGCGAAAAATTGGAGGCTAAAAGGCAAGGGGTAAACACGCTTCAGGAAGACGTTCTAATCCTTGTAGGGGAAAACTCCAATCCTTATAGGGGAAAACTCCAATCCTTGTAGGGGAAAACTGGAGCGCGTACCGTACTAACTAATAAAAAATCTCCTGCATTTACAAAGGATGCAGGAGATTAAACATTTTATCGGGAACCAGAAATTTCTTGCAAGGCGACAAAAGCATCTATTCGGCGTACTCAGCGAGTTCCAGCCAGCGATCGGAGGCGGCATCGAGGCGCGCGGTGAGTTCGGGGAGGCGACGCGCGTGGGCCGTTATGGCCTCTGCGTCGAGCGTGCCGCTGCAAAGGTCGGCTTCTATCTGGGCTTTTTCGGTTTCAAGGGCGGCGATTTCCTCCTCAAGGGCGGCGTATTCCTGGCGCTCCTTGAAGGAGAGGCGGCGCTTCTTCTCGGGCTGCGGCGACTGGGACTTCCAGTCGCGCTTGGTGGGGGAAGCGGCGGCGGAAACCTTGGCGGCCTCGGCGGCACGCTCCTTCTGGGCGGCACGAAACTGCGTATAGTTGCCGGGGAAGTCCTCCACGCGACCCTCGCCGTGGAAGACGAGGAGGTGGTCCACCACCTTGTCGGTAAAATAGCGGTCGTGGCTCACCACGATGACGCAGCCGTGGAAGTTGGCGAGGTAGTCTTCAAGGATTTGGAGAGTATCGATGTCGAGGTCGTTGGTGGGCTCGTCGAGGATGAGGAAGTTGGGCTGCTGCATCAGCACGGTGCAGAGATAGAGGCGGCGACGCTCACCGCCGGAGAGCTTGTAGATATAGTCCTGCTGCCGGCGCGGGGGAAAGAGGAAGTGGGTGAGGAACTGCATGGCGGTGAGGCGTTTGCCTCCGCCGAGGTCCACCACTTCGGCCACGCGGCGCACGGCGTCGATGACCTTCATCTGCTCGTCGAACTCCATTCCTTCCTGCGAATAGTAGCCGAAGCGCACGGTCTCGCCAATGACGAAGCGACCGCTGTCGGGTTTCACGAGGCCGAGAAGGAGTTTGACAAAGGTGCTCTTGCCCGTGCCGTTGGGGCCTACGATGCCCATTTTCTCGTAGCGGGAGAAGTTGTAGTAGAAGTCCTTGAGAATGACGGGGCCGTCGGGGAACTGCTTGCTCACGTATGCGGCCTCGAAGATTTTGGAGCCGATGTAGGTGGCTTTCATCTCGAGGCGTGCGGCGGCTTCGGACTGCCGCGTCTTGGCGAGGCGCTCAAGGTCGTCGAAAGTATCCACGCGGCTACGGGCCTTGTGGCCACGGGCCTGGGGCATGCGGCGCATCCATTCCAGTTCGGTGCGGTAGAGATTGCGGGCGCGGTCTATGTTGGCGTTGGTGGCGTCGAGGCGTTCCTGGCGCTTCTCAAGGTAATACTCGTAGTTGCCGCGGTAGTGGTAGAGGCGCTGGCCGTCAATCTCGAGGATGTCGGTGCAGATGCGGTTGAGGAAATAGCGGTCGTGGGTGACGAGTAGAAGACTGCCGTTGAGGCGGCCGAGATAGTTTTCCAGCCATTCCGTCATCTCAATGTCAAGGTGGTTGGTGGGCTCGTCGAGAATGAGGATGTCGGGGTTCTGGGCGAGCACGGCAGCCAGGGCGGCGCGTTTCTGCTGGCCGCCAGAAAGGTTGCTGACGAACTGGTCGAGATTGCGGAGGCCGAGTTTCGTGAGTATCTGCTCCACACGGAGGGCGGCATTGTCGTCGTCGTCCGGCACCTTCGCCATCACGGCTTCCCGCACGGAGAGATGGGGCGGGAAGTGGGTCTCCTGCTCCAGATAGCCCACGGTGAGGCCGTTGCGGAGCACGATGCTGCCCTCCTCATACCCCTCCTTGCCGGCGAGGATATTGAGAAGCGTGGTCTTTCCGGTGCCGTTGCGGGCGATGAGGCCGAGGCGCTGGCCTTCGTGAAGGGAGAAACTGACATCGTCGAGAAGGACGAGGTCGCCGATGCGCTTGGAAAGGTGCTGGAGTTCGAGATTAGGATTCACGGGCAGAGGCTTTGGACTGTCCTAAAAAATCTTCACGCAAACGGGAGCCGAGACGGAGATGTGCTGACCCGTGGGGGTGAGGAAGCCCGTCTTGGTGTCGCGGCGATAAACCTCCACACGGTTGTCGTCGCGGCAGGCCACGAGAAGGTAGGCGTCGTCGGGCGTGATGAGGAAGTTGCGGGGATGGCGGCCACAGGGCTGGTAACCTATGCGGGTGAGAAGGCCGTCGGAGCCCACGCGGAAAATGCTGATGCCGTCGCCGGCAAGGCGATGGGAGGCGTAAAGGAAACGACCATCGGCCGTGAGGTGGATGTCGGCACTGCCGGTGGCGGAGAGGCTGTCGGCATGGAGGGTCTGCACGACGCGGAGGGTGTCGGCGGAAGGCACGAGGGTGAAGACCTCATCGGAAATCTCGCTGACGAGATAGGCGTGGGAGCGGTCGGCATCCCAACAGAGATGGCGTGGTCCCGTGCCGGGCTTGTATTGGAGGGTCTTCCATCCTTCGCCGGTGAGCGAGGCCTCGTAATTGATGGGAGCGAAGCGTGTGCAGTCGCAGCCCAGATCGTTGACAAGCACCTGGCCGGAGGGCGTGAAATAGACGGCGTGGGGGTGGGACTGCTCCTGGCGGTCGGGGATGAGGCCGTGGCCCTGGAAAGCCGTGACTTCTGCGTCGCCGAGGCGACCGTCGGCAGAGAGCGGGAAGCGCGAGATGCTGCCGCCCATATAGTTGGCGGTGATAATGGCGGAACTGTCGGGCGTGAAAGTGATGAAGCAAGGCGAAGCCCCACGGGTAGGCTGGCTCTGGAGAAGGCTGATGGTGCCGGCCTCGGCATCAAGGGCGAGGAGGTTGGCAGACGGCGTCTTCTCCTGCGGCTCCTCGCCTACGGAATAGAGGCGTCGGTGGTCGGCGGAGAGGCAGAAGAAGGTGGGGTTGTTGACTTGCGTGTTCTCGCAGACGCTCTGGACCTCGCCGTTGGCGGGATTGAAAGTATAGAGCCGCAAGGCACCGGACGCACTGTCGGTGGCGGCACTGCCGATGAGAAGGTGCTGCAAAGAGGTGTCGGCCGTACACCCCGCCAGGAGTAATACAGAAAAAAGGAAAACGGAAAGATTACGCATAATAAGGGTTACTTTTTTCCCCACAGTGCCTTCATACGCTCATCCATCTTGTCTTCCTGTGCGTTGTGGCAGGCGTGCCAGAAGGAAGCGTCCTTAATGTCGTCGGGGAGGTATTGCTGGGGGGCAAAATTGCCGGGGAAGTCGTGCGGATACTTATAGCCGTCGGAATAGCCGAGTTCAGCCATAAGTTGCGTGGGAGCGTTGCGCAAATGAAGGGGCACGGGGAGGTTGCCGGAGCGGCGCACCTCTTCCAGGGCCGCACCGATGCCTTTGTAGGCGCTGTTGCTCTTGGGGGAAGTGGCGAGATAGACGGTGGCTTCTGCGAGAGGTATGCGGCCCTCGGGCCATCCTATCTTGTGGACGGCATCAAAGGCGGCGTTGGCCAGAAGAAGGGCGTTGGGGTTGGCCAGGCCTATGTCCTCGGAGGCACTGATGACGAGGCGGCGGGCAATAAATTCGGGGTCCTCGCCGCCTTCTATCATACGGGCCATCCAGTATAGCGCCGCATCGGGATTGCTGCCGCGGATGGACTTGATGAAGGCCGAGATGATGTCGTAGTGCATCTCCCCCTGCTTGTCGTAAGCCATGGGATTCTGCTGCAGTTGCGACGTGACCACCTCATTATTTATTATTATGGGACCTTCGCTGGGCGCAGCGGCACTGATGAGGTCGAGAATGTTGAGGAGTTTGCGGGCGTCGCCGCCGCTGTAGCGCAGCATGGCCTCGTATTCTTCCACCTTCACCTCGCGGGAGGAGAGGAAGGGGTCGGTGGTGACGGCCTGGTGGAGGAGTTGGAGGAGTTCGTCGCGCGAGAGGGGCTGGAGGGTATAGACCTGACAGCGGGAGAGGAGCGGGCGGATGACTTCGAAGGAGGGATTTTCCGTCGTAGCGCCGATAAGGGTGACGGTGCCGCGCTCTACGGCGGCGAGGAGACTGTCCTGCTGCGACTTGGAAAAGCGGTGTATCTCGTCAATGAAGAGTATGGGCGAGGCCTGCTGGAAGAAGCGGTTCTTGGCGGCGTTGTCAATGGCCTCGCGCACATCCTTTACGCCGCTCTGCACGGCAGAGAGGGTATAGAAGGGTGCGTCAAGGGCCTTGGCCACGATGCTGGCGAGAGTGGTCTTCCCCACCCCCGGCGGGCCCCAGAGAATAAAACTGCTGACGCGCTTCTGCTCTATCATCCGGCGCAGAGGAGCCCCCGGGCCAACAAGGTGTTGCTGGCCTATGTACTGGTCAAGAGTTGATGGGCGGAGCCGCTCTGCTAAGGGGGTCATTAAGAAATCCTGCCTCTCCCCGTCAAAGCTGCCTGCGGCACTTTGACACCCCTCCCCTGTTAGGGAGGGGGAAGATACTCTTGCGAGAAAAAGGTTCTGGGGGAGGTCTTTTTGAAATTTTACTTCACGGCGTTCGTGATCAGGATGGTGATGCTGGTCAGGACACTTGCGACACTGAGCCAGGTGGCTACGGAGCGGAAGGAGTTGTCGTTGATGGTACTCTGGCCGCTACGGAACTTGTTGGGCTGGACATAGACCACGTCGTTCTGCTGCAGATAGTAGGCAGGCGAGGAGAATATGTCCTTGCTTCGGAGGTCAAGGTGATAAGTGGAGCGCTGGCCGCCTTCTTCACGCACGACGACGATGTCCTCGCGCTTAGCCTGGATGTTGAGATCGCCGGCAGCACCGAGAGCCTCAAGAATGGTCATGCGGTCCTTGGTTATTTCAAAGCGGCCGGGCATTTTCACCTCGCCGAGCACAGTGACGTAGCGCTGATAGCAGTCCACGGTGACAACGGCATCGTGGAGCAAATCCTTGCGAAGGGCCTCCTGCAAAGTGGCGGCAAGTTGCGAGCGTGTGAGGCCCTGTGCCTTTACGCGGTCAAGGCCGGGCACGGTGATGTAGCCCTCTTCATCCACGGTGTAGAGCGTCTGGTTCTGGGCATAGTTGGCACCGGACGACTTTGTGGTGATAAGCCCTGTAGTATAGCGGATAGCCAAGTCGGGGGTGGCGGCACTGTTGACGTTTATGGCCAGTTTGTCGCCAGGCTGGAAGGTAAGCAGACGCTCGGCCTGTGCCATCACTTGACCATCAGCCTCAATGTCTTGAAGATAAATAACGTTCTGCTGTGCGTGGCAGGCAGAAAGGAGGAGTGTGATGAGGCATACACTCGCAAGTTGTATGTATTGCTTCATAAAATAGATATTTGCTTGGGGAGAGATTTCATTTATACTATTCCGAGGCTATTTGCGGATGAGCGTGAGCACTTCCTGGCGTCGCGCCACATCGCTTTCGTAGCAGCCGAGGGCGGCCACTGTAGTGGTGATGGTGCCGGGTTTCTCTACGCCCCGCATCTGCATGCACATATGCTGGGCCTCTACGACTACGACCACGCCCTGTGCATCGAGGGCCTCCATGATGGCCTCGGCTATCTGGCGTGTGAGGCGTTCCTGCACCTGCAGACGGCGGGCAAAAACCTCCACGGTTCGGGCCAGTTTGCTTAGACCAGTGATGTGGCTGCCGGGGAGATAGGCGATGTGCACTTGGCCGAAGAAGGGCAAGATATGGTGCTCGCAAAGGGAATAGAACGGTATGTCGCGCACCAGTACGAGTCCTTGACTGTCGGTGGCGTCGAAGATGGCGCTGCGCAGGATTTCGCGGGCATCCTGATGATAACCCGTGGTGACTTCTGCCAACGCCTTGGCCACGCGAGCTGGTGTCTTCACCAGTCCCTCGCGCTGGGGATCCTCACCTATATGTTGGAGGATGGCTTGTATGTGGTCTTCAATCATTTTCTTATGGTAGGATGTTAAGGACGTCCGGTTCCTTAACGAGGGGTTCTGCCTCCTTAATGGGGAGCAACACCTGTGACTTCACTATTTGACATTCACTAAACAGGGCAGAGCGCTTCAGCACCTTTAAATAGTGCTTGGCAGCCTCCAGTGTGGGAAAATCTCCCACGCGGCACACCCATCTCGGGGCTTTATAGCGGCAATACACGGAGAGTTCGGGATATATTGTCTGTGCTAATTCGCCTATTCGTTGGGCTTCCGTTTTTGATTTCCGTCCGTTGGCACCCGAATACAGTTGTATGCGGTAACCAGGCGCTTTGTAGTGTTGCGAACGGGGCACACCGATGGTGTCGATGCTGGAATAATCGCCTATCAGTGCGCTTTGAGCCCGCATGACTGCCCACTCCCCAACGGGAGCGGACAGCATGAGAGCAATAATGATGAGTAATTTCTTTGTCATGGCCATGAGAGCGATGTGAACGATAGAAACTACAAACGGTTTTTCGGATTGTTGCTACGCAGTATTACTTCCAGGCGTCGATGATGCCCTTGAAGTCGGGAGCTTTCAGGCTGGCACCGCCGATAAGGCCACCGTCGATGTCGGGCTTGGCGAAGAGTTCGGGGGCATTGCTGGCCTTGCAGCTACCACCGTAGAGGATGCTGGTCTCGTCGGCCACTTCAGCGCCATAGACTTCGGCCACGCACTTACGGATATAGGCATGGATTTCCTCGGCCTGCTCTGCCGTAGCGGTCTTGCCGGTACCGATGGCCCAGATGGGCTCGTAGGCGATGGTGATGTTCTTCCACTGTTCGGCGGTGAGATGGAACACGCTGCCGGCGAGTTCGGCCTTGCAGACGGCTTCCTGCTCGTTGGCCTCGCGCTGCTCCAGGCTTTCGCCGATGCAGAAGATGACCTTCAGGCCTTCGGCCAGGGCGAGATCTACCTTCTCCTTCAGGATTTCGGGGGTCTCGTGATAGTATTCGCGACGCTCGCTGTGGCCCAGGATGACGTACTCGGCACCCGTGCTCTTCACCATGGCGGCGCTCACTTCGCCGGTGTAGGCACCGCTGGCCTTATTGGCGCAGTTCTCGGCGCTGACGGCGATGACGCTGTCCTTCACCAGTTCGCTGACGGTGGCCAGATGGATAAAGGGGGTGCCGATGATTACTTCGCAGTTGGGCTTTTCTGCGGCGAGGATTTCTTTCAGTTCGGTGGCGAGTGCCACGCCTTCCTGCAGGGTCTTGTTCATTTTCCAGTTGCCTGCTACAATGTGCTTTCTCATTTTGTTTTGTTTATATGTTTTAGGGGTTTATAATAATGCGTTTGAACGCTGGGGATTACAAATGTTTGAGGGAGAGTTTCTCCTTGATGACGCCGTCTTTCAGCCTCACGATGCCGGGGTTGGCTCTCACGATGGTCTGCAGCATCTCCTGACTGGCGAAGAGCACGGGGCAGTTGAGGCCTGTGCGGTCCTTAAAGTGCTCGGCGGCGACCTTGTCCTCGGCCATTACGAGGTAGAAGGGGCGGCCTTTGTCGCAGGCCTCATCCCACAGACTGTTGAGGCGATCGCTATTACCCGTGTCGGCGCGCTCCTCGCTGGGAATAGTGATGAGCGTCATCTCCTGTTCGGCCATGAGAATATCGTCGGTAAGGTCGTTGCCCTCGGCGTCGGTCAGCGCGAAGTCCTTGATGGTGGGGGCCGCTATCTCTACGCTCTTGCCGTCCACCACGTCGTATTCGCCCATCATGGCGGCCATCACGTCGGTGCCGGTCTTGTAGGGCGTGAAGTCAACCGGCGGCAGATGCCTCCACGACCAAATGCCCAGCGCTGCCACAAGCACGACCACCACGTTGGCCACCCACGCCCTTACCTGCCGGCCCGGCAGCTGGTACATCGCCTCGCGCCGCCAGTAGAGCAGCACGCCGATGGCCGCGAGCACGATGTTCTTCATGAACGACTGGCCGTTGGTCATGTGCAGCGCGCTCCCGAAGCAACCGCACTCCGGCACGGCGCCGGTGGCTGCATTATAACCGGTGATGAGCAGCATGGGCACCATAAAGATGAGCATCGCCGTCGTGGCGCGTCGCTTGCAGGCTCCCAGCAGCAGTCCTATGCCCATGGCGGCCTCAACGAGTGCCAGCACCACGGCCATCGACGTCACTGGCACACTGGCATACACCGTGTGTACGTCCATCAGCCCCAGGTAGTCCTGCAGCAAGATGGTCATGCCCAGCGGGTCGTTGGCCTTTGCCAGACTCGACGCCAGGAACGTGAGGCCGGCCACTAATTGGCTCAGCCACACGAGGCCCGTAAGGAGTTTTCGCAGTACGTTCATGCTGTCACGGAGGATGATGTTCGGAGGCTGCTTCTTATTTGGCCTCGCCCAACTGTATCAGGCCAAACACGCTGTAGTTCAGCATATCCATATAGTTTGCGGCAATGCCTTCGCTCACGCGAGTCTTGCCCTCAAGGTCTTCTATCTGCTTGGTGCGGAACACCTTCATCAGAATCAAGTCCACGTAGCTGCTCACCCGCATGGAGCGCCAGGCCTCGCCATAGTCGTGATTCTTGCGCAGCATCAGGTTGAGGCATTCCTCGGCCTTCTCGTCATAGAGCGCCGCAGCGCGGTCGTTGGGCAGATCGCGGCCGTCCTCGCTGTCGCCCAGTTCCAGTTGGATGAGCGCCATGAGGCAGTAGTTCACTATGCCGATGAACTCCGGCACGATACCCTCGTCCACCATCGCCTCACCCGTCTGCTGGAGGGTGCGGATGCGGTTGGCCTTGATAAATATCTGGTCGGTGAGGGAGCACGGGCGCAAGATGCGCCAAGCCGTGCCGTAGTCGTGCATCTTATCTACGAAGAGGCTGCGGCAGCGCCCCATTACCTTCTGAAATTCTTCCTGCGTTGTCATATCTACTTTATATATTATTCGCGCGCGAGTTTACATATTGCGTGCAAAATTACGAAAAAGCCAGACGATAGCAAAGCAAAAACGTATTTTTCTTCGTTTTTCCTCTTTCCTCTTTCGTTTTTCGTTTTCGTTTTCGTCTTTCATTTTCGTTTTTCGTACCTTTGTACCTCCTTTTATGAATTCTTAATTCAAAATTCAAAATTCAAAATTCCCTTCATGTTTTCAGGAATAGTAGAAGCCACCGCCACCGTCGTAGCCATCCGCAAGGAACAGGAAAACCTCCACTTCACCCTCGAGTGCCCCTTCACCGACGAGCTCCACATCGACCAGAGCCTCGCCCACAACGGCGTATGCCTCACCGTCGTCAGCACCGACGGCCCCCGCTATGTCGTGACGGCCATGCAAGAGACGCTCCGCCGCTCCAACCTCGGCCTCCTCCGCATAGGCGACGAAGTCAACATCGAGCGCTCCATGCCCATGAACGGCCGTCTGGACGGCCACATCGTACAGGGCCACGTGGACCTCACCGCCGAGTGCATCCACATTGAAGAGGCCGACGGCTCGTGGGTATTCACCTTCCGCCACGCCTTCGACAGCGCCATGGCCCGCCGCGGCTATTTCTGCGTCGATAAAGGCAGCGTGACCGTCAACGGCGTAAGCCTCACCGTATGCGAACCCACGCGCGACACCTTCAAGGTGTGCATCATCCCCTACACCTACGAGCACACCAACTTCCACAACTTCAAGGAAGGCAGCATCGTCAACATCGAGTTCGACATCCTCGGCAAATACCTCGCAAGGATGCAGGAACTTATAAATTAGCAAATTCGGAAATTAGCAAATTCGGAAATTAGCAAATTCGGGAATTAGCAAATGCCCTGCGGACTAATCTCATAATTTGCTAATTCTCTAATTTGCTAATTCTCTAATTCTCTAATTTGCTAATTCTCACATTTGCTAATTTGCTAATTCTCACATTTGCTAATTTGCTAATTTGCTAATTTGCTAATTTGCTAATTTGCTAATTAAGAAATGACCCGCAAAGACCGCTTTTCATCAGTCCTCGCCTACTACCGGGCCCACCTGCCCGCCACCGAGACGGAACTCAACTACACCACCACGTTCGAGCTCCTCGTAGCCGTGGTGCTCTCCGCCCAGTGCACCGACAAGCGCATCAACCAAGTGACGCCCGCCCTCTTCCGCGCCTACCCCACCCCCTCCGCCATGGCCGCAGCCACGGAGGAGGACGTGCTGGCCTACATCAAGTCCGTCTCCTACCCCAACAACAAGGCCCGCCACCTCGTAGGCCTCTCCCGCATGCTCGTCAGCGACTTCGGCGGCCAGGTGCCCTCCACCCTCGAAGAACTCACCCGCCTCCCCGGCGTAGGCCGCAAGACCGCCAACGTCATCCAGGCCGTAGCCTTCGGCAAGGCCGCCCTCGCCGTGGACACCCACGTCTTCCGCGTCAGCCACCGCCTCGGCCTCGTACCCGCCACGTGCACCACCCCCTACGCCACCGAGATGGCCCTGCGCCGCTACATCCCCGAGGCCGACGTAGCCGCCTCCCACTATTGGCTCCTCCTCCACGGCCGCTACGTCTGCACAGCCCGCAACCCCAAATGCACCGCCTGCGGGCTCCGCGAGATATGCCCCAGCCGAAAGCCCCTCCCCGACAAAGCTGCCTCCGACACTTTGCCACCCCTCCCCCTGTAGGGAGGGGAAAATACTCCTGCGAGGTCGTGCCCCGAAATGCTTTTAGTCATACATCATATTCACAATTATTGCTGTCCGGGGAAAAAGAAAGTAATCTTTCGCATTGCTTGTAAATGCAGGAGGTATGGAAGGTTGTAAAGAGGGGGGGGCTTACACTTTATGAAACGGGCTGAAAGCCCAGAAGTGTAAAGCCTAGGGCAGAGTGACCGAAGGGAACGCCGCCCTAGGTTTATCAAGCAAACGCTGGGTAAGTGTCCCTCCCCCGCTGTTTGCAGCGGATCCTTTCCCCAACAGGGGAGAGGTGGCGGAGCCGGAGAGAGGCCTGGGGAGGTGGCGCGGAGCGCCGGAGGGGGGGCTATATCCTTCAGGCCAGTGCATTGGGGCGCTGCCCCGAAACAATCATGCCGCGTTGCGGCGGCGGTCGCAAGTGCGACAACCAAACATCCTAGGGCGGCGTTCCCTTCGGTCACTCTGCCCTAGGCTCTACAATTAAGGGCCTTCAGCCCAATGCTAAGAGATTTCAACTTTCCCCGGACAGCAATATTTTTTTTACTATTACTTAAAGGGGAATGGCAGAATGTTTATGCCCAATATAGCATCCCA
>JAZUDS010000042.1:0-30916 GCA_045639805.1 Alloprevotella sp. | reverse complement strand
CGCGGCATGATTGTTTCGGGGCAGCGCCCCAATGCACTGGCCTGAAGGATATAGCCCCCCCCTCCGGCGCTCCGCGCCACCTCCCCCGCGGGGGAGGGACACTTACCCAGCGTTTGCTTTATTAACCTAGGGCGGCGTTCCCTTCGGTCACTCTGCCCTAGGCTGGACACTTCTGGGCTTTCAGCCCGTTTCATAAAGGGTAAGCCCCCCTCTTTACAACCTTCCATACCTCCTGCATTTACAAGCAATGCGAAAGATTACTTTCTTTTTCCCCTGACAGCAATAATTTTGAAAAAAAGAAAGAGGGTGTAACGCTTTTCTCGGGTGATTTTTTCGAAAAAATAGTAAGAGTAAATTCAATAAGCCCCTTTTATTTTGTTCCGATACCCTATTTCACTTTTTCCGATACCCTATTTTAGCAAAAACTAAAAGGGACATCGGAAAAATTAAAAGGGACATCGGAGAAACTAAAAGGGGGATAGTTTTAACTAAAAGGGAGAAAGAAAAAGGGGAATAAGCGAGCGATGAATGTTTATCTGCAAAAAAAACGAAAAGTGCCGCAACTCCGAAAATGGGGTTGCGGCACTTGCGGTTGTTAAACCTATGAGGCGTAATTTACTTGAGAGCGGAAGGCTGAGAGAGGGCTTTTTTCTCTTTGAAAAGTATGGCAAAGAGAATGAGCACCACGAGAGCGTAGCCTGCAAAGATGAACCAGGATGTACGCCAGCCTTCGATGACGGGCTCAATGGGTGTTGAGGGGAGATCCAATGCATAATGATTGAATACGCGGCCGGCCACGATGGTGCCGAGAGTAGCACCAAGGCCGTTGGTCATGAGCATGAAGAGCCCCTGAGCAGAGGAACGAATGCCTTCATCAGTGTTTTGGTCCACAAAGAGGGCGCCGCTGATATTGAAGAAGTCAAAGGCTACGCCGTAAACGATACAAGAGAGGATGAACATCCACACGCCGGGTCCGGGATTGCCGGTACCGAAAAGGCCGAAGCGAAGTACCCAGGCGAGCATGGAAATCATCATTACCTTCTTAATGCCGAAGCGCTTCAGACAGAAGGGAATGAGGAGGATGCAGCACGTTTCGCTTATCTGAGAGAGGGAAATGAGGATGTTGGCGTGCTGCACACCGAAGGTGGAGGCGTATTCGGCTACGCCGTTGAAACTTTGGATATACGTATTGGCATATCCGTTGGTGATCTGCAGGCTTACGCCGAGAAGCATGGAGAAAATGAAGAAGATAGCCATGCGCCTCTGGCGGAAGAGAGCGAAGGCGTCGAGGCCGAGGGCCTTGACGAGAGAGGTGCTCTTCTCCCCCTTGGATATGGGACAGTTCGGGAGCGACTGGGCATAGAGGGCCAGGAGCACGCTCAGGGCACCGCTGACGACGAACTGGTTGGCATTGTTCTGGAAGCCAAGAAGGTCAACGGCCCACATGGTGCAAATAAAACCGACAGTGCCGAACACGCGGATAGGAGGGAAGGCCTTTACCGTATCGCGCCCTGCACGAGTGAGGGAAATGAACGCTACGGAGTTGGTAAGGGCGATGGTGGGCATGAAGAAGGCCACACTGAGAGAGTAGGCACCGAAGACGAGGCCGAATTGAGGATTGTCAACCGAACCATAGAGCCCGGCGGCAACCATAAAGATGCCGGCGAAGAGATGGCAGAGACCCAGAAGGCGCTGGGCTGGAATCCAGCGGTCGGCCACGATGCCCATAAGGGCGGGCATGAAGATGCTCACGATGCCTTGCATGGCATAAAAGAGCCAAATGCTTTGTCCGAATCCGGCGCTGGCAAGGAAGGCGCCCATAGAGGTGAGATAGGCTCCCCAGACGGCGAACTCGAGAAAGTTCATAAGGATGAGACGGGAGGTGAGTGCTTTCATTTTGGAGTTAACAGTGAACAGTTATACAGTGAATAATAAATATTGAATGTTGAAAGTCAAAAATTCGTGGAATTCGGAGTGCAAAGTTACGGGATTTTTTTGTAACTTTGCAGCGAAATATCATTTTTTTTTCAAATACGCTATGATTTATCCAGAAAATCTCGAACGAAAGATAGGATTTGCGGAAATCAGGACCCAACTGCGCGGGCGTTGCATGTCCACGCTTGGCACGGAATGGGTGGATGAGCACGTGAACTTTTCTTGCGACTTCGAGGACGTAAAAGAAAAGTTGCTGCAGGTCGTAGATTTCCGCCGCCTGACGGAGGAAGAGGACGAAGCCGGTGACGAACAGTTTTATGATGTACGACAGGCGCTGATGCGCATCCGTCCTGAACGCACCTACATGGAAGAGATAGAGCTCTTCGACCTGAAGCGGTCACTGCAGACCGTAGGCTCTATCTGCAAGATGGTGAGACGCGGCATGGACGGCATGGAGGCGGTGAAGTACCCTGCCCTGTCCCGCATGTCCGAAGGCATAGAGTGCCATCCTGAAATCGTCAAGATGATAGACGGCGTGCTTAACAAGTACGGCAAAGTGAAGGATACGGCATCGGCAGAACTGCTGAGCATCAGGCATCAGATAGAGGTGTCGAACCGCAACGTCAACCACGCGCTGCGCGCCATAGTGCAGGAAGCGCAAGAGGAAGGCTTCATTGATCGCGACGTCACGCCCACCCTGCGCGACGGACGCCTCGTCATACCCGTCGCACCCGCGCTAAAAAGGAAAATAAGAGGTATCGTGCACGACGAGAGCGCCACCGGCAAGACCGTGTTTATAGAACCGGCTGAGGTGGTGGAAGCCAACAACCGCGTGCGTGAGCTTAAAGCCCAGGAGAAGCGCGAAATTATGCGCATACTGCAGGAACTGACATCGGCCGTGCGCCCCCATCTGCAAGACCTGCTGAATAGCCAGCGTTTCCTGGCCCACGTGGACTTCCTGCGTGCCCTCACGACATGGGCTGATTCGGCAGGCGCCATTGTGCCCCACGTTGTGAACGGCTCAGCACTTGACCTCGTGCAAGCCCGCCACCCTCTGTTGCAGCAGAGCCTGGAGAGAAAAGGTGGAAAGATAGTGCCGCTGGACATCCGCCTGCAAGACAAGCAGCGTATCCTGCTCATCTCGGGCCCCAACGCCGGTGGCAAGAGCGTGACGCTGAAGACCGTAGGCCTGCTGCAGTACATGCTGCAGTGCGGTCTGCCCGTGACGGTGAGAGAGAACAGCACGATGGGCGTGTTCCGCGACATCATGATAGACATAGGCGACGAGCAGAGTCTGGAAGACGACCTCAGCACCTATTCTTCACACTTGCTGAACATGAAGACGATGATGAAGCGCAGCAATCTGCTGTCGCTCATCCTCATTGACGAGTTCGGCGGCGGCACAGAGCCGCAGATAGGCGGTGCGCTGGCAGAAGCCATACTTCAGCGTCTGGTGAAACAAGGCGCTATGGGTGTCATCACCACGCACTACCAGAACCTCAAACATTTTGCTGAGAGTACGGAAGCCGTGGTGAACGGTGCGATGCTCTATGACAGAAACCTGATGCAGCCTCTCTTTGTTCTGCAAGTGGGCCATCCCGGCTCAAGCTTCGCCATAGAGATAGCGCGCAAGATTGGTCTGCCCGAGGAGGTGATAAGCTACGCCAGCGACCTCGTGGGCAAGGACTACGTGATGAGCGACAAGTATCTGCAGGATATCGTTCGCGACAAGGTGTACTGGGAGAACAAGCGCCGCCACATTCATGAGCGCGAGAAGAAACTGGAAGCCACACTGGCGGGCTATGAACAAGATATGCAAAAACTGCAACAGGATCGCAAGCGCATCCTCGGCGATGCACGTCAGGAGGCTGAGCAACTGCTGCAAGAGAGTAACGCCCGCATAGAGCGCACCATACGCGACATCAAGGAGGCACAGGCCGAAAAAGAACGTACCCGCGAGGTGCGCCAAGAGCTGGCCGACTTCCGCGCAGAGATAAAGGAAGAAAACTCTGCCAACGACGCCATTGAACGCAAAATGGAGCAGATACGCCGCCGCCAAGAGCGCCGCGCTGCACGCAAGCAGCAGTTCGCACAGGATGAGGCACGGCATGAAGAAACGGCAAGCCTGCAAGAGAACGTGCCAGGCACGTCGGACATAGCTCAGGCCGGTGCTGCGCTGGAGAAAGTGCTCAGTGGCATCAAGGGCAAGAAGCCTATTGAAGCCGGTGACACGGTGAGACTGAAAGGACAGAACACCGTGGGCCGCGTGGATGCCGTGACCGGAAGACTGGCCCGTGTGCTCTTCGGCGTGGTGTACACAAGCGTTCCTATAGCCCGCTTGGAACACGCCGAAGAACCCAAAGTGAGTCCTCTGCAGCAAAGCAGCACCTTCGTGAGCCGCGACACCCGTGACCTGATGCGTGAGAAAGCCCTGCACTTCAAGCCCGAGATTGACCTGAGGGGCATGCGGGGCGACGAGGCACTGACCCATGTGAGCCTCTTTATCGATGACGCCATTCAGTGTGAGCAATCACGTGTCCGCATCCTCCACGGCACGGGCACGGGCGCACTCCGACAAATGGTAAGACAGTACCTTGGCACCGTGCCTGGCGTGAAGAAATTCCACGACGAGCACGTGCAGTTCGGCGGTGCCGGAATCACGGTAGTGGAATTTGAATAGAGCCGGTCCCTACCCTATTCTCCGTAGAATCAGACCTGCACTCCTTATATTTAATATAGAGACAATACATGCAAGATTTCGTACACCTTCACGTCCATACGCAGTATTCCCTACTTGACGGACAGGCCGCCATTCCCAAACTTATAAACAAAGCCATAAGCGATGGGATGAAGGGCATGGCCATTACCGATCATGGCAACATGATGGGCGTAAAGGAATACTACAATACCATGAATGGCCTGCGCGGCAAGGCAAAGAAAGCCATTGCCAAGGCTCAGGCCGTGCTGGATAACCCCGAAAGCAGCGAGGAAGAACGCTTGAAGGCCGTTGACACGATAGCCAAGGAACAACGCGTGATGGACTTCCGCATGATCTTCGGCTGCGAAGTCTATGTGGCACGCCGCAAGAAGGAACTGAAGGAAACGAAGGAAGACCGCTCGGGTTGGCACCTAATCCTGTTGGCCAAAAACGAAGTGGGCTATCACAACCTTATACGCCTCGTTAGCCGAGCATGGGTGGACGGTGAATACTACAGGCCACGTACCGATCACGAAGACATGGAACGTTTCCGTGAGGGCCTTATCTGCTGCTCGGCCTGCATAGGTGGCGAAGTGCCGCAGAAAATTCTGGCTGGAGATATAAAGGGAGCCGAGGAAGCTGTACTTTGGCACAAAAAGATTTTCGGGGATGACTACTACCTGGAATTGCAACGCCATGAAGTGAAGAATCCAACACAGCGCGCCAACCGAGAGACTTTCCCGCTGCAACAGCAATGTAACGAGGTACTGATAGAGTTGGCACATAAACATGGCGTGAAACTCATCTGTACCAACGACTCACACTTCGTTGATGAAGAAAACGCCGAGGCTCACGACCGTCTTATCTGTCTTTCTACGGAAAAGAAGGTTGACGATCCTGACCGCATGCTTTACACCAAGCAGGAGTGGTTCAAATCTCGCGCCGAGATGAATGAAATCTTCTCTGACGTGCCCGAAGCGCTTAGCAATACGGTGGAAATTTGCAACAAGGTGAGCGAATACTGCATAGACCATGCTCCCATCATGCCCAACTTCCCTATCCCCGAGGAGTTCGGCACCGAAAAGGAATATCGCCAGCGGCTGACGGAGAAAGACCTCTTTGATGAATTCACACAGGATGAGAACGGCAACGTGGTGCTCAGCGAGGACAAGGCTAAGGCCAAGATTGAAAAGCTGGGCGGCTACGACAAGCTATATCGTATCAAGTTTGAAGCCGACTACCTGGCTAAGCTCACCTATGAAGGAGCTCGCAAACGTTATGGTGACCCGCTCTCTGAAGAACTGGCTGAGCGCATCAAGTTCGAACTCCACATCATGAAGACGATGGGCTTCCCCGGTTACTTCCTCATCGTGCAGGACTACATCCGAGCTGCCCGCGAGGAACTCGGCGTAAGCGTAGGGCCGGGGCGTGGCTCTGCTGCCGGCAGCGTGGTGGCCTACTGTTTATGGATTACCGACGTGGATCCGATGAAATACGACCTGCTGTTCGAACGTTTCCTCAATCCAGACCGCATCTCCCTGCCTGATATTGACGTGGACTTTGATGACGACGGCCGTGGTCGCGTGCTGGACTGGGTGACGCAGAAATATGGAGCAGAGAAGGTGGCCCACATTATCACATACGGCACTATGGCCACAAAGATGGTCATCAAGGACGTGGCCCGCGTGCAAAACGTTCCCATAGCCGAGAGCAACCGCCTCTGCAAACTCATTCCCGACAGAATGCCCGAGGGGGCAGACGGCAAGGCTCTCAAAATGAACCTCCAGAATTGCATCAACATAGTGCGCGAACTGCAAGAGGCCGAAACCAGTCCCGACCCAGCCATACGTGACACCCTTCGCTACGGCAAAATGCTGGAAGGCTCGATTCGAGGAACTGGTGTCCATGCCTGTGGCACCATCATCTGCCGTGACCCCATCAGCGACTGGGTACCCGTAAGCACCGCCATTGATAAAGACACGAAGAAAAAGGTGCTCTGCACACAGTACGACGGCCATGTGATTGAGGAGACAGGACTAATCAAAATGGACTTCCTCGGACTCAAGACTCTCTCGCAAATACGCGAGGTAGTAGAAGCCATACGATTATCCGTCGGCCTTGAAATTGATATTGACCACATAGATATCAACGACCAGGTCACCTACCAGCTATACCGCGATGGCCTTACCATAGGCACCTTCCAGTTTGAATCTGCCGGCATGCAGACCCATCTGCGCAACCTCCAGCCTGACTGCTTCGAGGATCTCATCGCCATGAACGCCCTCTATCGTCCGGGCCCCATGTCGTATATTCCCGATTTCATTGACCGCAAACAGGGACGCAAGCCTGTAGAATATGATATTCCTATCATGGAGAAATATCTCCGCGATACCTATGGCATTACCGTTTATCAGGAGCAGGTCATGCTTCTCTCCCGCTTGCTGGCCAACTTCACCCGAGGCGAAAGCGATGCCTTACGAAAGGCCATGGGCAAGAAGAAGAAGGATATCGTTGATGCCATGAAGCCTAAATTTATTGAGGGCGGCAAGAAAAACGGCCACGATCCCAAAGTGCTCGAAAAGATATGGGCAGACTGGGAGGCCTTTGCTTCTTATGCCTTCAACAAATCACATGCCACCTGTTACTCTTGGGTGGCCTTCCAGACGGCATGGCTTAAGGCCAACTTCCCCTCGCAGTTCATGGCTGGTACGATGAGCCGCGCCCTGGACTCCATCAGCGACATTACTAAGCTCATGGACGAGTGTAAGGCTATGCACATACCTGTCCTCGGTCCGGATGTAAACGAGAGTTATCTCAAGTTCGGCGTCAACCACCTTGGCCAGATACGTTTCGGTCTCGGCGCTATTAAGGGCGTTGGCGGAAGCGTAGTGGAAGCCATCATATCAGAGCGCAACGCTCACGGCCCTTACGCTTCCATCTACGATTTCGTAGAGCGCGTCAGTCCCTCACAAATAAACCGTAAGGCCCTGGAGTGTCTGGCTCTCGCTGGCGCTTTCGACGGATTCTCTGACATCTGCCGCGAACAGTATTTCGCCCAGACAGGCCGCGACACGGTTTATCTCGATACCCTTGTTAATTACGCCCAGCGCTACCATGCCGACAAAGCTCAAATGCAGCAGTCTCTCTTCGGCGACACGGAGGAAATAGAAATAGCGAAGCCTATACCCCCTGCTTCCTTCACACGCTGGACAGACCTCGAGCGCCTCAACAAGGAGAAGGATCTCGTGGGCATATACATCTCTGGCCACCCTCTTGATGCCTATCAAGTTGTGTTACGCGCCATGTGCAATCTCAAGGCAGCTCAGCTCTCTGAACTTGACTCCAACATTGGCAAAGACGTCACCTTTGCCGGCATCGTCACCGACGTTCGCACGGGTTTCAGCAAGAAGAATGGCAAGCCCTACGGCTTCGTGCGCATTGCCGATTACGATGGCAGTGGCGAGATTAGTCTCTTCGGCGACGAATGGGCCAAGTGGAGCGGCCACTTGCAGGTGGGCTATAGCGTCTTCATCACTGCGCGCATTGAGCCCCGACGCTGGGATCCCTCGCAGGCAGACATTCGCATTGCCAACATAGAGTGGCTCAGCGACGTGAAGGAGAATAAAATACGCAACATCTGCCTGTTCCTTGATTCCGACGTTCTCAACGCTCCTCTTATTGAAGAGCTCTGTAGCATCGCCGAGGAAAACCCAGGCCCAGCCGAACTGCAAATTCTAATATACGACAAGCAACTTGGCTCCTCCATTACTCTGCACAGCACGGCTGTGAAAATCAACATCACCCCTGCTCTCCTCAGTTTCCTTGACGGCAACGAAATAAAATACCAAATAAACTATTAACGCTCTCTTCCTCGTGACGCCCTACTCTCCCCCTATGCCCACAGCCTCCACCGGCCCCTACATAATCTGTATCGGCCGCCAGTTAGGCAGTGGTGGCCGCCAAATTGGCAAACTTCTTTCCCAGCAGCTCGGCATGGCCTACTACGACAGCGAGATTCTATCCCTCGCAGCGGACCACAGCGGGATGAGCCGCGAAGTATTCATGCGTTCTGATGAGCACCGTGGCATTTTGCGCCACGTCTTCAGCGCTCTCTCACCGGCCCCCATAGGCAGCTCCGATGTCTATGGCAACCAACTGTCTGACGACCATCTCTTCGCTCTACAAAGCGAGGCGATACGCCAAGCGGCCGAGGAGAAGTCTTGCGTGTTCATCGGTCGCGCCGCCGACTATGTGCTGCGCCAGCATCCACGCTGCATCAGCGTCTTTGTCAGTGCAAACATCAACGACCGCTGCCAGCGCGTCATGGAAAAGGAAGGCGTTAACCGCCGCACGGCTCTCCGCATGCTTGAAATAGGAGACCGCAAGCGCGCCGACTTCTACAACTTCTACACTCAGGGCACTTGGGGCACGGCAGACACTTATCATCTCATCATCAACTCCTCCACGCTCGGCATTCCAGCAACCGCTGACTTCATTGCCGATTTTGCAAAGAAAACTCTCCACATACAATAATACTATTAATATATGAAAGGAAACATTGGAATAACCACAGAGAATATCTTCCCCGTCATCAAGAAGTTTCTCTACTCCGACCACGAAATCTTCCTCCGCGAAATCGTGGCCAACGCCGTTGATGCCACCCAGAAATTACGCACTCTTTCCTCAAAGAGTGAGTTTCAGGGCGAACTCGGCGACCTCACCGTCAACGTGCGCCTCGACAAGGAGGCCGGCACCCTCACCATCTCCGACCGCGGCATTGGCATGACCGCCGACGAGCTGGACCGCTACATTAACCAGATTGCCTTCTCCGGCGCCACCGACTTCCTTGAGAAATACAAGGACGATGCTGCAGCCATCATCGGCCATTTCGGTCTGGGTTTCTATCCCGCCTTCATGGTGGCCAAGAGCGTGGACATCATCACACTCTCCTGGCAGCCCGATGCCAAAGCCGTGAAATGGACATGCGACGGCAGCCCCGCCTTTGAGATGACTGACATCGAGAAGGCCGACCGCGGCACCGACATCGTCCTGCATATCGACGACGACTGTAAGGAATTCCTTGAGAAGTACCGCATAGAGCAACTCCTCAAGAAATACTGCAAGTTCCTCCCCGTAGAGATTGCTTTCGGCAAGAAGACAAAATGGGAAAACGGCCAGGAGAAGGAAACCGACGAGCTCAACGTCATCAACGACACCCATCCCCTTTGGACCCGCAAGCCCGCCGACCTCAAGGATGAAGACTACACCGCCTTCTACAAGCAGCTCTACCCCATGCACGACGAGCCCCTCTTCTGGATTCACCTCAACGTGGACTATCCCTTCAACCTCACAGGCGTGCTCTACTTCCCCAAGATTAAAAACCAGCTCGACGTGCGCCGCGACGGCATACAGCTTTATTGCAATCAGGTATTCGTTACCGACCAGGTGGAGAATATCGTCCCCGACTTCCTCACCCTGCTCCACGGCGTCATTGACTCCCCCGACATTCCCCTCAACGTCTCACGTTCCTATCTCCAGAGTGATGCCAACGTTAAGAAAATCTCCGGCTACATCACCAAGAAGGTGGCCGACCGCCTCAAGCAGATTTTCCGTCAGAACCGCGAGGAATTCGAAAAGAAGTGGGACGACCTCAAACTCTTCATCCACTATGGCATCCTCTCCGAAATGGACTTCTACGACAAGGCCCGTGACTTCGCTCTCCTCAAGGATACGGAAGGCAAGTACTACACTTACGCCGAATACCAGGAGTTCATCAAGGACCAGCAGACCGACAAGGACGGCACCCTCGTATGCCTCTACACTCACGACCCTGCCCTCCATCACGCCCAGATAGAGGCCGCCCGCCTCAAAGGCTACAACGTCCTTCTTCTCAATGGCCAGCTCGACGCTCCCCTCGTCAGCACTCTTGAGCAGAAGTGGGTAATGGGCGAGAACGAAAACGGCAACGAAAACGAGAACAAGCGTCAGGTACGATTCACCCGCGTAGATGCCGACACCATCGACCGCCTCATTACCAAGGACGCCGCTCCCGAGCAGACCGAAGAGGAGAAAAAAGCCACCGAAGCCCTCACCAAAGCCTTCCAAAGCCTCATGCCCACGCTGGACAAGACCGAGTTCACCGTGCAGGCCGCACCTGCAGGCCCCGACGCCATGCCCCTCATCGTCACCCAGAGCGAATACATGCGCCGAATGAAGGAAATGAGCCAGTTGCAGCAAGGCATGTCGTTCTATGGCGACATCCCCACATCCTACAGCCTCATGCTTAACACCGACCACCGCCTCGTCAAGGCCGTACAGTCAGCCGAAAAGCCAGAGGAGAGTCCTCTCGTTCCCCAGCTCATTGACCTTGCCCTGCTTCAGGCCGGTCTTCTCAAGGGTGAAGCCCTCACGCAATTCATCAAGCGTAGCGTGGACCTCATTTAGTTTTTAGAAACAAAGTATTATCAACAAATAGAAGAAGCACGAGACATTGTTCCCGTGCTTCTTCTTTGTATACTAAAGTCTGCCAAAAATCAAAACGGCACTCTATATCATCCCTCATAGATATAGGAGAAACAATGCCCCTTTTACTTTTAACAATCCCCCTTTTAGTCTTAACGAAGTCCCTTTTACTTTTAACGAAGCCCCTTTTATTTTTGCCGATGTCCCTTTTAATTTTGCCTAAAGCCCTTTTAATTAGAAGTAAAAGGGAGATAGACATCTCTTTTTCTTCGTTATGGCAGTATAGAGCAAGTATTGGTCAGATTGCAAAGGAAAAGAAAACGCCCGCTTCAATCCGAAGCGGGCGTTAATCTTTATAGAAGGTGTTCAAAGACTACTTCTTCAGGGCTTTGTTTACCTTTACGACATACTTGCTCAGGGCTTTCTGATAAGCTTTCACGGCCTTGGCATCGCCATCTTTCTGAGCTTTGTAAAGTTCCCAGAGGTTGCAAGCCTTCACGCATTCTTTCTGAGCAGAAGTACTGGCAGCGGCGGCAGCCTCCTGGGCAGCTTCCTGTTCAGGAGTAGCATAAGCGTGACGGAAACCCTTCTGGTCGTTCCAGTGACCGCGGGTGAAGTCGGGGAATGCTACGCTGGCGCAGTTGTGGTCCATGGAGAGGGAACCGAGTTCGGCGAGGCAGCACCATTCGGCGAGGTCGTAAACGTCCATATCGAGGGGCAGACCGTTCTGCAGGCAGTAAACGAGGCGGCTGTCCATGATGAAGTCCATACCGCCGTGGCCCATTTCGCGGCCGAGTTCGCCATACTTTGTGAGGATGGGGTGATAGTACTTCTTAATGAGGGCCTCGTGCTCAGAACGGGGCAGGAACTCGTGGCCGGAGAGGTTGTCAACCTGGGGCTCTACGCCGCTTTCGCCCAACTGTTCGGAGGAGAGGGAGAAATGTTCCTGGGGATACTTGGTGGCATAGCCTTTGTCGCCGATGAGTTTATAGAGACGGTTGTAGGGCTGGGGGGTCATGACGTTGTGCTGTATTTGCACCATCTTGCCGTTAGCAGTACGCATGAGGGTGGTGGTGTGGTCGCCGTTGCGGAACTCGGTGCAGGGCTTGCCGGTCTTCTTTTCTACCCATTCCTTGCCGTGGGAGCTCTTGGTGTCCATGGCTACGAGTGTGCTGAAGCGGTCGCCGCGGTGGATGTCCAGACATTGGGCTACGGGACCGAGGCCGTGGGTGGCATAGACGTCGCCACGGTTCTCTTTGTTGTACTTCATGCGCCAGTGGAGGTTTTCAGTGTCAGAGCCATCGGGGTTCTTCCAGTAGGCATTCCAGAAGGGATCGAGGTTGTGTATGTAGGCACCTTCGGCAGCGAGGATTTCGCCGAACACGCCGTGCTGAGCCATATTGAGGGCGTTCATCTCATAGTAGTCATAGCAGCAGTTCTCGAGAATCATGCAGTGCTTGCGGGTTTTCTCGCTGAGGTTGATGAGTTCCCAAATCTGCTCAAGATTCATGGCGGAGGGTACTTCGATGGCAGTGTGCTTACCATTCTCCAGAGCGCACTTGGCTACAGGGAAATGGTGATCCCAGTCGGTGGCTACATAAACAAGGTCAATATCATTGCGCTTGCAGAGCTCTTCATAGCCCTTTTCGCCATAATAGATAGCAGCGGGTGCAAGGCCTGCCTTCTCAAGGTATTTCTGGCAATCTTCGGCGCGCTTCTGCTCATAGTCGCAGAGAGCTACTATCTTCACGCCGGGGATATGGCAGAAACGGTTGACAGCACCGGGGCCGCGCATGCCGAGGCCCACGAATGCGACACGTACAGTGGAAAGCTTGTCGGCAGTGAGACCAAGAACGTGCTCCTGACCAGCAGGACGTTCGGGGGTATTAACAACGATGGTACCTTCTTCCCAATGCCATTGGGTAGAGGGGCTGAGGCTTTGGGCCATACTCATGAGAGAGACGGCCACCATAAGCATTAAGAATGAAAAACGCTTCATTTGTTTTGTGTATTTAAGGAAATGAAAAGATTATTTTCAATATTCACCAGACTTACTTCAAGATGTCCAGGAACTGCTTTGCAGTAGCGTTGCTGGGATCGAACTTGAGAACCTTGTTGCAAAGTTCAATGCACTTGGCGTCGTTGTTCTTCTTCAAGTTGTAGAAAGCGCAGTAAGTGGCAGCCTGTATGATGAAGGAGTCATAGTCAGCGTTATCGCCGAGGAGCTCAAGAGCCTTGGTGTAGTATTCGTAAGGCTTGTCTTCACCTTCCTTGTTGTCAAGGATCCAGAGCTGTGCGCGATAGTAGGGACCCTGATAGGAGTCGGGCTTCTCGGTAGTGATGAGTTCGGCGATGGGATCACCTTGCTCGGCATAGGCACGCTTTTCCTCAATGGTGGAAGCATTGTTCTTGGCAGCGATGTAGGTCTGAAGCAGACCGCGATGGTCGGTGAGTTCAGCCTTATCGCCCTTAAGTTCAATGTACTTTTTGTAGTAGGTGAGAGCGTTGTCTGTGTCCTTCAAACGACGATAGAGCGTGGCTATCTGCTGATAAGCGGGCAGCTGTTTCTCGTCTAATTCAAGACCCTTCTTGTAGTATTCAATGGCACCGGCGAGGTCGTCGTTGTTTTCTGCATACTTGGCTGCATAGGCATAGTCACGATAGATGTAAGTAGAATCGCCATACATCTTTTCAGTGATATACTTTACGCTGTTCTCGGTGTTGCTGAGCTTGAAAGTCTCGATATCGCTATAGAAGCGGGCACGCTTGAACACGATATCGTCTTCCTTAAGAGGTTCGCACACGTCAGCTACCTTGGACAGGGTCTCCCACTGGTTGGTAGCAATGAGCGAGTAGCAATACTGCTCGGCGGAGAGGATGCTGAGTTCAGAAGCGGGAGTGTTGTTGAAATAAACTTCGTACTTGTCACAAGCCTTCTTGTACTCGTCAAGGCTATATTCAATGTCGCCGTATTCCTTATAAGCATTCCAGTTCTGAGTGTTATGGGCAAGAATCTTGTCAAGGTACTCCTCAGAAACAATAGGGTTCACATATTTATAAATACGTGCGCCCAGACGAAGGGCTTCTTCATTGTTTTCGTCCTGCATAAGGATTTCGTCCACCTTTGCACCTGCAGTGCCATAGTCCTTACGCATAAGGGCAACGGCGGCATTCAGTTTCAGAGTGGGCACATCGGTACCGTTAAGCTTATAGGCCTGCTGAGCCAACTGCTTGGCACAAGGATAGATTTTCTGATCAACAAAGAACTTACCGGCAGCTACGCACTGGGCATTATTCTTGGCAGCCTTTTTGATGAGTTTAGAGAAAACCTTGTTGGCTGCGTCAGGGTCGGAGAGATTCATCTCAATGGTCTGCTTGGCGAGAGCCTCGATTTCCGGAGTCATGGGCTCGGCCTCATTGAGATCTACTTGCACATCTTGTGCCTTAAGATTGCTGCCTACAGTAGCGAAGGCGGCTACAAAAAGATAAGTGAAGAATTTTTTCATAATGTGTTTATGAGTTTATGTTAATATAGATACAAAATTGTATTGGCTTTATTTGAAAGTGTGTGCAAAGTTACTAAAAAAGAACGAGAATATCAACTCTTTCTTTTCAAAAAAGTTATTTTACGTTCAATTCTTATAATATGCTCACATACTTTAAGGTTTATTAGGTCTTATTCTGCTTTTTCAGGACGCTCAACCGGGCTGGCTGTTTGCGATTCTGTGCTGTCGGTTTGTTCTGTTGTAGATGAGTCAGGCGCTGGAGCAGGTTCCTGAGGCTCTGACTTTTGCCGAAGTCTTAGAATGTGGATATTATTCAGCATAAGAATCTTCACTTTTTCACTCCATAATGTATTCTGGATGAAAGTGACACTTATGCTCTTGAGGCGACGCTTTGAATCATGCTGGAGCGATTCCTGCTGATACCCCACTCCACCAATGAACATTGACTGTGTTGCCACGCTATCGGCGTACTGCATTTTCACAAAGGCTTCAAGATTGCGCTCGCCTTCAGAATAAATATTGCTCGCTTGGAAAATAAGCTCAAGATTGTCGCCGGGCTTAACGATTGTGTCAATCTCAAATTTCACAGTAACCCTATTGCGACCTTTATTTACCAAGAGTACTCTCGGGACATCTGGCCAGATATTTAGAGTATCGCTTGAGCCAAACGATTCCATCATCATTCCGCCTGTTCCTCCGCCGTCATCGAATCGGCTTGACAACTTTTCATACACCTTATAAAACTCTTCAGGACGAGAAGTGTAATAGTGCAAGTTGTTATCCAAGTCTTCTTGCGTCAGGCCATGCTTTCGTAATACAGCATCACACAGCATTTTTTCATAGAAAGCCGTAGAGTCACCATATTGTGAAGCGATTGCCTGTGCACAGTGGAGATCGTACATCAATTCGGCCATATCCTTCTGACTAAGGTGAGACGTGCCCTCTTCACACGAGGAGAGAGAGAAACACATAGCCAGAATGAAACCCAGCACACAGGTTATATAAGCCGAAAGTCTTTGCATTATTTTGTATTACGTGTCATAAACTTCCCGTAGAACAGCAGCAAGGCGATGGCAGCGCATGATATGCTGGCGTCTGCAACATTAAATACGGCTCCGAAGAAGGTCCGTCCGTGCAGCAAAGGCACCCAGTCAGGCCATGTAAAGAGCGGGAAATAGAACATGTCAGTGACGCGACCGTTAAGCCATTCACCGGTACCATAGCCTAAGACATTGTCAATGATATTGCCGATAGCACCGGCGATTATCAGGGTCACGCACACAACGAAGCCCATGGGATAGCACCGACGGATGCAGCGCGTCAAATACCAGCCGAAGCCTGATATCGCGCAAATGCGCAGCAAAGCCAGCAGCCATGTTCCAAAGAAGGACATGCCGAATGCCATGCCTTGGTTCTGAGTGTAGCATATGTAGAACCACGACGTAACTTCCGTGTGCTCGCCAAGCATCATTGTGTTCATCACAGCATGTTTGACGCATTGGTCAACTACGACGATTCCAATGATAAGGGCGATGGAAATGATTGTGCGTTGCTTCATGCCTTTTCTATTTGTGGCGTTTCAATGCCATCTGCATACTCCATGCTCACGGCCAGCACTTGTGTTGTGATGTATTCACGGAAGGCTTCAGCGGCTTCGCGGGCCTCGGCGGGCAGGGTAACCTTGATGCGGTCGGTGATTTCAAATCCGCTACTCTTGCGGAGGGTCTGGATAGCGCGCACCAGATCGCGGGCATCGCCTTCCTGCTTCAGCGCGGGAGTAATGGTAATGTCGAGGGCCACGGTCAGCGTGCCTTCGCTGGCTACGCTCCAGCCTGGAATGTCCTCGGCGAGGATGTCCACGTCTTCACGCGTCAGTTCGTAGGCCGTTCCTTCCACTTCTATGGGCAGCACGCCGGCCTCAAGTTGGGCTATCTGTTCCTGCGAGAGGCCCTCCACCACAGCGGCGGCGGCCTTCATTTGCTTGCCGAACTTCTTTCCCATCACGCGGAAGTTGGGCTTCACTTTCTTCTCTATCATCTGGCCTTCAACGAAGGTAATGCCCTTAAGGTTGACTTCTTCCAGGATGATGCGCTGGAGGTATTCTATGCCTTCCTTCACGGTGGCATCGGTCACGGGGATAGCAATCTGCTGCAAGGGCTGGCGCACGCCTATCTTCTCTTTCTTACGCAGCGAGAGGGCCATGGAGCATACCTTCTGCACGCGCTCCATCCTTTCGTTGAGCACGGTGTCGATGAGGCTTGCGTCAGCCACGGGGAACTTGTCCAAATGCACGCTGTCGGCCTGCCCGCCGAGGTCCTTGTAAAGGCGGTCGGCAAAGAACGGAGCGATGGGAGCCATCAACTGACTGATGGTCAACAGGCACTCGTGCAGCGTCTGATAGCAGGCCAACTTGTCCTTGTTGAGGCCTTCGCCCCACAGGCGCTTCTTGGCCAGGCGCACGTACCAGTTGCTGAGGTTGTCGATGACGAAAGTCTGTATGGCACGGCCGGCACGGGTGGGCTCATAGTCCTCGTAGGCGTTCTTCACTTCCTGCGTCAAAGCACCGAGGGCGCTGATTATCCAGCGGTCCAGCACGTCGCGTTCCTCCACGGGCACTTTCTCCTGCGTGTTGTCCCAGCCGTCCACGTTGGCATACATCGCCAAGAGGCCGTAAGTCTGGTGCAGCTTGCCGAAGAACGAGCCGCTCACTTCCTTCACACCGTCGGGGTCGAACGAGAGGTTGTCCCACGGGGCGGAGTTGGTTATCATATACCAGCGCAGGGGGTCACTGCCGTACTGTTCGATGGCACCGAAGGGGTCCACGGCGTTGCCGAGACGCTTACTCATCTTCTGGCCGTTCTTGTCCAGCACGAGGCCGTTGCTGATGACGGCCTTGAAGGCTACGCTGTCGAACACCATTGTGGCGATGGCGTGCAGCGTGAAGAACCATCCGCGCGTCTGGTCCACGCCTTCTGCGATGAAGTCGGCGGGATAGACGGTGCGGCTGTCCAGCAGTTCCTTGTTCTCAAAGGGATAGTGTATCTGGGCGTAGGGCATCGAACCGCTGTCAAACCACACGTCAATGAGGTCCAGTTCTCTGCGCAGCGGCTGGCCGCTCTCGCCCACCAGTACGATGTCGTCCACGTAGGGGCGGTGCAAGTCTATCTTGTGGTAGTTCTCTTCCGAGTAATCGCCGGGCACGAAGCCTTTGTCCTTGAAGGGATTGTTCTTCATCACGCCGGCGGCTACGGCTTTCTCTATCTCGTCCCAGAGTTCCTGGATGCTGCCGATGCAGATTTCCTCTTTCGTGTCGCGGTTGCGCCAGATGGGCAGCGGCGTGCCCCAGTAGCGGGAGCGGGAGAGGTTCCAGTCGTTCAGGTTCTCCAGCCATTTGCCGAAGCGGCCCGTACCAGTGCTTTCGGGCTTCCAGAGGATGGTGTCGTTCAGTTCCATCATACGCTCCTTGGCGGCAGTGCTGCGGATGAACCAGGAGTCCAGCGGGTAATAGAGCACGGGCTTGTCGGTACGCCAGCAGTGCGGGTAGTTGTGCACGTGCTTCTCTATCTTGAAGGCGCTGCCCTCCTCCTTCATCTCGAGGCAGAGCACCACGTTGAGGTCCATTTCTTTCTGCGCGGCCTTCTCGTCGTATTTGCCGCCCTGGTTGAAGCGCGGGTCGTAGGCGTTCTTCACAAACTGCCCGGCATGCTTCCAGTAAGCCTCGTTCACGCAGAGGTTGCGGAAGTCGGCGTCCATATCGTCCTCCACGAAGTACTTACCCGTGAAGTCCACCATAGGCCTTGTGTCGCCGGCCTTATCAATAATGAAGAGCGAGGGTACGCCGGCATCCTTGGCCACCTTGGCGTCGTCGGCACCGAAGGTGGGGGCGATATGTACGATGCCCGTGCCGTCCTCGGTCGTTACGTAGTCGCCGGGTATGATGCGGAAGGCTTCGCTACTCTTGTCCACGGCCTTGCCGCCTTCTACGGCGCAGGGCTTCACCCACGGCATCAACTGCTCATAGTGCAAACCCACGAGGTCTGCTCCCTTGCCGCTCCAGAGTATCTCCAGCGTCTCGCCTTCCTCGGCCTGGAAATATACGCCCAGGCGGCTCTCGGCCAGAATGTAGATGGCTTCTTCGCCAGTGTAGGGATTATTGCCCTTCACGGCCACATAGTCTATCTTCGGACCCACGCAGAGTGCCGTGTTGCTGGGCAGTGTCCACGGCGTAGTAGTCCACGCCAGCACATATACCGGCAGCCCAAGCGTATAAAGGGCGTCCAGCCCCCGCCCTTGAGGAAGGGGTTCGGGGAGGGTCTTGAATTGTGCCGTGACCGTCGTGTCCTTCACGTCCCGATAGCAACCGGGCTGGTTCAGTTCGTGGCTCGACAGGCCGGTACCGGCAGCCGGACTGTACGGCTGTATGGTGTAGCCCTTATACAGCAGGCCCTTCTTGTAGAGCTGCTGCAGCAGCCACCACAGGCTCTCGATGTAGCTGTTCTCATACGTCACGTACGGATGCTCCATATCCACCCAGTAGCCCATCTTGTGGCTCAAGTCGGTCCATTCCTGGGTGTACATCATCACGTTCTGGCGGCACTTCAGATTGTAGTCGTCCACGCTCACCTTCCGTCCGATATCCTCCTTCGTGATGCCGAGTTCTTTCTCCACGCCGAGTTCCACGGGCAGGCCGTGAGTATCCCAGCCGGCCTTGCGCTTCACCTGGTAGCCCTGCATCGTCTTGTAGCGGCAGAACACGTCCTTAATGGTGCGAGCCATCACGTGGTGAATGCCCGGATGGCCGTTGGCCGAGGGAGGACCCTCAAAAAATACGAACGAGGGGCAGCCCTCACGCTCGCTTATGCTGCGATGGAAGAGGTCGAGGCTGTCCCACCCCGTCAGCACTTCCTTGTTGACTTCGGAAAGGTTGAGCGACTGGCGCTCGGTGAATTTCTTTGACATGTCTATAAGTTATATTACACAATTTCTTGGCAAAAATACAAAAAAAATCCCACACGCGCCCGTATATATTATAAAATGTGTGTATCTTTGCACCAAAATTGCCGCATTATGCAAACTCAATTAGAAAAAATCTACTCTTACTTCCCCACCCTCACGCCCCTGCAGCGCTCCCAGCTCGCCGCCCTTCAGCCTCTCTACGAAGACTGGAACGCCAAAATCAATGTCATCTCCCGCAAGGACATCGACAACCTCTACGAGCACCATGTCCTTCACTCCCTGGCCATTGCCAAGCTCATTCACTTCCGTCCGGACACGCGCATCCTCGACCTCGGCACGGGCGGCGGCTTCCCCGGCATACCCCTCGCCATTCTTTTCCCCGAAGCCCGCTTCCGCCTCATCGACAGCATAGGCAAAAAAGTGCGCGTAGCCCAGGCCGTAGCCGACGCCGTGGGACTGAAAAACGTGGAGTGCGTCCACCGCAATGTCATAGAAGAAAAAGACCGTTTCCACTTCGTCGTAAGCCGTGCTGTAATGGATTTGAGCGAACTTGCACGACTTGTTCATAAGAATATTGATATAAAGCATCAATTCAACGCTTTACCAAATGGTATTATAACCCTAAAGGGTGGCAATCTCGCAGAAGAAATACGTCCTTTCGGTGCCCGCGCCGTTGTTACCCCCTTGTCCCAGTATTTCGAGGAGGAATATTTTGAGACGAAGAGTATAGTATTCGTTGCCCATTAATTTGTCAAGATTTTTTTGACTTTTACCCCTCAATAACGGGCCGTATTTTCAAAAAAAATTTTTCCGTTTATTTCTGTGCGATTTTCAGAGATGCTGCTATTTATTTGGTTCTCACATACTTAATGTTTGTACAAATAATAACGACTCCCTAAAAGGCCTTCTACGCCCCCTTATATCCGTATTTTCTATCGCAATTTTTGTCCCAATTTGCAGCCCTTTCCACTCGGGTGAGCGGCGAGGGAGCCGCAACTATCCCCCTTTTAATTGAAACTATCCCCCTTTTAGTTGAATGTATCGCCCTTTTAATTGAAACTATCCCCCTTTTAGTTTTACTAAAACAGGGTATCGGTAAAAATGAGTGGGATTTTGAAAGAAAATGATGGATTTTTGGAAAAATTTGGACTGATTTTAAATTTTCGAAAACGGGCGTTTTCTGGCTTAGAGCGGGCTTAGGTTATCGCGAGCTTCGAAAACGGCCCAAAATCTCTGCAAAAAAATTGTCAAGATTTTTTACACTTTTGCATAGATATTTTTTTGCAAAAAGCGCATTTAATAATAAAAGTGAAAGCAGCGCAATAGTACGTAACAAAAAGTCTCGATTGCAAAGAAAAATTCATCTTTTATTGAATTTTCAGCATTTCGTACTATATTTTATAAAAAAAACACCTTCTAATTTGGTAGATGCTGATAATTTTTGTATTTTTGCAGCCTATATTGGGTGAATTGTGCACTGTAGGCAAGGAGCCGCTCGCAAACATACAGGCGACTACGCATAATTTATCAAATATCTTTCACCGAAAAACTGTTCACTTATTATATAGATGCGACAACTAAAAATTAACAAAAGTATTACCAATCGCGCCAGTGCAGCACTGGATAAGTACCTGGTGGAGATTGGTCGTGAAGAACTTATCAACACCGACGAGGAGGTGGAACTGGCCCAGCGCATCCACCACGGCGACCAGCGCGCGCTGGAGAAACTCACGCGAGCCAACTTGCGCTTCGTGGTGAGTGTGGCCAAGCAGTACCAAAATCAGGGGTTGGCCTTGAACGACCTCATCGATGAAGGCAACCTCGGACTGATTAAGGCCGCCCAGAAGTTTGACGAGACGCGCGGCTTTAAATTTATCTCTTATGCCGTGTGGTGGATTCGCCAAAGCATTCTGCAGGCCATCAGCGAGCAGAGCCGCATCGTCAGGATGCCGCTCAACCAGGTGGGCTTCCAAAGCAAGCTGACGAAAGCCATCGTAAACTTTGAACAGGAGCACGAGCGCCGTCCCTCCATGCAGGAGCTTGCCGACCTGTTGGAGACCGACGTGGAAAAGGTGCGCGACGCAATGGGCACGAACGGCAAGAAGGTGAGCGTGGACGCTCCTTTCCAGGAGGACGACAGCAATGCGCTCATCGACATCATGACGGACGCTGACGCCAAAGGCACGGACGACAAAATGGAGAGGGAATCGCTCTCCACCGACCTCGATTCGGCACTGAGCATTCTCACCGAGCGTGAGCGCGTGGTGCTGAAGATGCTCTTCGGCATCGGTCGCACGGAAATGACGGCCGAGGAGGTGGCCAACAGCCTGAATCTCACACGCGAACGTGTACGCCAGATTAAGGAACGCGCCCTCCGCCGCCTGCGTGAAGACCCTAATATGAAGATGCTGACGAAGTATTTGGGGTAGAAAGCTCTCCCCGGCCTCTCCCCAGCCTCTCCCCGGCCTCTCCCCGTCAGGGCTGCCTGCGGCACCCTGCCACCCCTCCCCGGTTAGGGAGGGGGATAATACTTCTAAAGGTACATATCCTTAATAAAAAATACGTCTAAAGGTACATATCCTTAATAAAAAAAAACAATAAACTCAAAAGCTTAAAACTTCAGCCCCAATAGTATTCTCCTCTCGGGGAGCTATGGGGCTCAATCAGACTCCATTACCCTATTTGAGTCCTCCCCCTGGGGGGGAGTTAGAGGGGGCCTTCCTATGTTTGAAAAGATTAAGGGACTCATCGACGCCCCCTTTACGCCGATGCATGAGGATGGTAGCATCAACCTCGACATTATTCCTGCCTACGCCGCGCTGCTGGCACGCAACGGCCTGAAAGGCGTGTTTATCAACGGTTCCAGCGGTGAGGGCTATATGCTCACCGAGGAGGAACGCCGCCAACTGGCTGAAGCCTGGGTGAAGGCTGCCGCAGAGGTTAAGACCACGAAGGGCGAGGCCTTCAAGGTAATCGTCCACGTGGGCAGCACCTGCGTGAAGCAATCGTTCCGCCTGGCCCAGCACGCCCAGGAAATCGGCGCATGGGGTATCGGTGCCATGGCTACGCCGTTCCCGAAAATCGGCCGCGTGGAAGAGCTGGTGAAGTACTGCGAGGAGATTGCCTGCGGTGCCCCTGCCCTGCCCTTCTACTTCTACCACATCCCCGCCTTCAACGGTGCCTTCCTTTCTATGCTCGACTTCCTGAAGGCTGCCGAGGACCGCATCCCCAACCTCGCCGGCATCAAATACACCTTTGAGAGCCTTTATGAATACAACCGCTGCCGCAGGTACAAGAACGGCAAGTTCGACATGCTGCACGGCCAGGACGAGACCATCCTGCCTTGCCTCGCAATGGGCGGTGCCCAGGGTGGCATCGGCGGCACCACGAACTACAACGGCCGCTGCCTCACGGGCATCATCGAGGCCTGGGAAGAGGGCGACCTGGAGAAGGCCCGCGAACTGCAGAACTTCTCGCAGGACGTGATTGACGTGATTTGCCACTTCCGCGGCAACATCGTGGGCGGCAAGCGCATTATGAAACTCATCGGCCTGGATATGGGCCCCAACCGCACGCCTTTCCAAAACGTGACGCCCGAAGAAGAGGCCCGGCTCAAGCAAGAACTGGAAGACATCAACTTCTTCGAAAGGTGCAACAAATAGACGCAAACCTTTATATATGAAACGTTTATTCTCCCTCATCTTTCTCACATCGCTCTGCGCCGCCCTCTGTGCGCAGGGCGATGTGGGCTTTAATACGCTGAAGGTTACCGCCCAGAACTCGTGCAACGTAGGATGCAGCACGCAGGGCGTCAGCGCAGCCTTTGCCGGCATCATCGAAGGCCAGGAGGTCATCGCCGGCGGTAGCAACTTCCCCACCACGCCCGTCTTCAAGGGCGGAGAGAAAGCCTACTACGACGTCATAATGGCCAACCAGAACGGTTGGTGGAAGTTAGTGGGACGCCTGCCGCAGAAGTTGGCCTACGGCGCTTCCGCGCAGGTGCCGGAAGGGCTCGTCTGCCTCGGCGGTCAGGACTCCACGGGGGTGGCCACGCGGAAGGTGTATCTCATCAGCAGCGTGATGATTGCCGACGCCGTGAGCACTGCCACGCAGCCCGGCCTGACAGGTAAGGGAGAGACGGTCGTCACCGAACTGGCCGACCTGCCCGAGCCTATGGCGGAGTTTGCCGCGGCCTATCACGACGGCTACATCTACGTGGCCGGCGGCAAGACCAGCAACTTCTACCGCATGGCCTACGAGAAAGGCAAACCTGGCAAGTGGGAGAAACTGCCTGCCATGCCCGGTTGCCAGCGCGTGCAACCCTGCGCCGCGGTGCAGAAAGACGCCGTGGGTAACGCCCTTTTCGTCCTCGTCGGCGGCTACGATCCCGAGAGCAAGACGCTGCCCACCCACTCCTTAATATATAATATTCACGCGGGGGCGTGGAGCGAATCATCAGCAATGCCTTGCGGCATAGCCGGTGCCCAGGCCACCTCCATTGGCGCATGCAGCATAATAATCTTCGGCGGCGTGAATGCCGAAATCTTCACCAAGGCTCTCAACGGCGGCTTCGGTGACGATTACCTCCTTCACGAGAAGGAATGGTACAAATTCCGCCAGAATGCCCTCGTCTATAACCTCATCACCAACGCATGGTGTGAGATGAGCGGCGGTGAGGCGTTAGCCCGTGCCGGAGGCATGCTGGTGCCCTCGCCCTCCGAGGAAAAGAGCAACAGCTGGACAATCGTCGGCGGCGAACTTAAGCCCGGCGTGCGTTCCAGCGCCGTCAACGAGGTAGCCGTGGACTCCGAGCGCCATTTCGGTTGGCTCAACTGGAGCATGCTGGTGCTCTACCTCATCGGTATGCTGGCGCTGGGCCTCTACTTCATGCGCCGCGAGAAGAACGCCGAAGACTTCTTCAAGGGCGGCGGCCGCATACCCTGGTGGGCTGCCGGCATCAGCATTTACGCCACGATGCTCTCCGCCATCACCTATATGACGATACCTGCCAAGGCGTACGGCACCGACTGGACGTACTACCCCATGCAGATTACCATACTCATCATCGCCCTGCCCGTCATCAAGTACTACCTTCCCTTCTTCCGCAACCTGAAGGTAGCCTCGGCCTACCAGTATCTTGAGGAGCGCTTCAACGCCCTCACCCGCCTGATGGCCTCGGCACTCTTCATTACCTTTATGGTGGCCCGCACGGCCCTCGTCCTCTACCTGCCGTCGCTCGCCCTCTCCGCCGTCACGGGCATCAATATGGAAATCAGCATCGTACTGATGGGCATCGTCACCATTATCTATTGCACCATGGGCGGCGTAGAGGCCGTTATCTGGGGCGATGTCATCCAGGGCCTGCTCCTCGTGGGCGGCGCCATCTTCAGTTGCCTCTATCTGTGGGGCAACACGGAGGGCGGCTTCTCCGGCGCATGGCAGATAGCCGTTGACAACGACAAGATGCGGCTCTTCGACTGGTCGTTCGACTGGCGCAGCGCCACCTTCTGGGTCGTCATCCTCGGCGGCTTGGCCAACAACCTCGTCAGCTACACCTCCGACCAGACCGTCATCCAGCGCTATATGACCACCAAGGACCAGCGCTCCGCAGGCCGCGGCATCATGCTCAACGGCCTCATGTCCGTATTCATCAGCATCGCCTTCTTCGTCATCGGCACGGGCCTCTACACCTTCTACAAGACCCACCCCGCCTCAATGGACATCACCATGGCCAAGACCGACGCCATCTTCCCCTTCTTCATGATGAGCCAGATGCCGGCAGGCGTGGCAGGACTCCTCATCGCCGCCATCTTTGCCGCCACGATGAGCACCATCGCCAGCAACATCAACTCCGTGGCCACCGCCTTCAGCGTGGACTTCTATCAGCGCTGGCGCCCCAACGTTGACAGTCAGCGCCTGCTCCGAGTGGCCCGTTGGGCATGCGTAGGATGCGGCATCCTCGGCGTAGGCATCGCCCTGCTGATGTGCACGTGGAACATACTCTCGCTCCTCGACTACTTCAACACCATCCTCGGCCTCCTCACCTCCGGCCTCTGCGGCCTCTTCGTGATGGGGCGCTTCTTCCCCCGCATCGGTGGCAAGGCAGCCCTCGCCGGCTTCGTAGTGGGCACGGCCGTCGTATTCATGACCAGCGCCTGGACCGACGTCAGCTTCCTCCTCTACAGCGTCATCGGCATCACCGTCAGCGTACTCACCGCCCTGGCGCTCTCTCTGTTCAGCCCGCACAAGGTGGAAAAGTAAAAATACATACAAGAATTAAGGTAGGTTCTATAAATTAGCTCGCGGCGGTTTTGCGGCTCTTCCGCAGTAGATTGCTTTCTTTCATGCAGGAGCGTAGCGGGCTACGTGACTAAATGAAAGAAAGGAAGATACAAGAGAAGAGACCAAAAGCGGCCGAGCATAGAATGCTACCCTGAATGAAAGAGAAAACTAATTTATAGAACCTACCTTATATGATTTTTTAGAATTTATAGGAATTGCTGCGTTGCAGCAGCATTGCAGTCCGTATGGTTCCGGCAGAGCTCGCTCTGCAAATCCCGGAAATTCCAAATCCCACTGCACGGAAAAAATTCTTTAATTCTTGATAAAAAGAAAAGTCAACGGAGACTAATAATATATTGTTGCAAAATAAAAAGTAAAAAGTAATAAATGAAACAAGGTTTCGACAACGAAAAATACCTTCAAATTCAGTCCCAACACATCAAGGAGCGCATCGCCCGCTTCGGCGACAAGCTCTACCTCGAGTTCGGCGGCAAACTCTTCGACGACCACCACGCCTCCCGCGTCCTCCCCGGCTTCCAGCCCGACAGCAAGCTCCGCATGCTCATGCAGCTCAAGGACGAAGCCGAAGTCGTGTTCGTCATCTCCGCTGCCGACATCGAGAAAAACAAAGTGCGCGCCGACCTCGGCATCACCTACGACAAGGACGTCCTGCGCCTACGCGACGAATTCACCAAACGCGGCCTCTACGTCAGTTCCGTCGTCATCACCCACTTCAACGGGCAAGCCTCCGCCGCCGCCTTCCGCAAACGCCTCGAGCGCCTCGGCGTCAACGTCTATTACCACTACCTCATCGAGGGCTACCCCACAAATGTGGACCTCATCGCCTCCGACGAAGGATTCGGCAAAAACGAGTTCGTAGAAACCACACGCCCCCTCGTCGTCATCACAGCCCCCGGCCCCGGCAGCGGCAAAATGGCCGTATGCCTCTCCCAGCTCTACAACGAGCAGAAGCGCGGCATCAAGGCCGGCTACGCCAAGTTCGAGACATTCCCCCTCTGGAACCTACCCCTCAAGCACCCCGTCAACGTAGCCTACGAAGCCGCCACCGCCGACCTCGCCGACGTCAACATGATCGACCCCTTCCATCTCGAAGCCTACGGCCAGATGACCGTCAACTACAACCGCGACATAGAAATCTTCCCCGTCCTCAACGCCCTCTTCGAAGGCATCTACGGCCAAAGCCCCTACAAGTCACCCACCGACATGGGCGTCAACATGGCAGGCTTCTGCATCAGCGACGACGAAGTATGCTGCGAAGCCAGCCGCCAGGAAATCATACGCCGCTACTACAACGCCCTCGTCTCCTTCGCCGACGGCCGCGACAACAGCACCGAGGTAGGCACCGTCAAGCTCCTCATGGGCCAGATGAAACTCACCACCGACTATCGGCGCTGCACCCTCGCCGCCCGCCAAGCCGTAGAAGAAGCCACACGTGAATTAGAACAAAACCCCGACAAAGGCGTAATGCGCGGCGAACAATCCGTCTCCGCCGCAGCCATCGAACTGCAGGACGGCACCCTCATCTCCGGCCACTCCTCATCACTCCTCGGAGCCAGCGCCGCCCTCCTGCTCAACGCCACCAAGCACCTCGCCGGCATCAACCACGAAGTAAAACTCATCTCCCAGGAATTCATCGCCCCCATCCAGCACATGAAGACCACGATGCTCCACGGCAACAACCCCCGTCTTCACACCGACGAAGTCCTCGTAGCCCTCTCCGTCCTCAGCCTCCACGACAAAAACTGCAGTCGCGCCCTTGAAGCCCTGCCCCTCCTCGACGGCTGCCAAGTCCACTCCACCGAAATCCTCAACGAAATCGACTGCAAAATATTCAAAAAACTCGGCTGCAGCGTCACCTCCGACCCCGTGAGGAAATAAAAACCTAAACTTTAACCATAACCTTAACATTAACCTTAACCCTCGCCCCCATTCATTCCCTCTCTACAGCACTCCCCCCAAAGGGGGAGCGGGGAGGGGGCTTCCTATATGATAAACCACGACCTCACCCAAATCCGAGCCTTCTGCTTTGACGTAGACGGCGTGTTGAGCGGCAACCTCGTGTTGCTTTTCGACGATGACCAGCCCCACCGCACCGCCAACATCAAAGACGGCTACGCCCTCCACCACGCCGCCCGCCTCGGCTATCCCATGGCCATCATCACCGGCGGCAAGAGCCCAGCCGTGCGCCAGCGCTACGAAGGCCTCGGCCTCACCGACATCTACGACTGCGCCAGCGTGAAAATCCACGCCTTCCGCCAGTGGCTCCAGAAGCGCGGCCTCCGTCCCGAGGAAGTCCTCTACATGGGCGACGACATCCCCGACTACGAAGTCATGCAACACTGCGGCCTCCCCTGCTGCCCCGCCGATGCCGCCCCCGAAATCAAAGCCATCAGCACCTACGTCAGCCCCCTCGCCGGCGGCCAAGGCTGCGTCCGCGACGTCGTGGAGCAAGTCCTCCGCGCCCAAGGCAAATGGATGCACAACGCCGAAGCCTTCGGATGGTGAATCAAGGGGTCAGACCCCCTGATTCATGCCCCCCTGATTCACGAAGCCGCAGCAAATGACGTCCTCACCAAGTCAGCCGTCTCCCTCTCCAAGTCAGCCGTCTCCCTGCCCAAGTCAGCCGTCTCCCTGCCTAAATCAGCAGCGTGACCACTGTGCAGGGAGCCACTGTTTAGAGGGGGCGATTTTATATACCAGTGGCGCGACTTTCAGTTCACGTCAAATGCGTCAAAATGACAATTGACAATTGACGCAAAATCCATCGCCCACCGCCCAGGTCGCCATGCGCATTCCCTGCCGAGAACACCCTTGCTCCCCCGGCGTGCGGCATCCCGCCCCTACCCCCTTATTCATCTTTTTCCGGCAGCTTTTCGCACCGTCAGGGGGAGAGTCAATTGTCAACTGTGTCAATTGTCAATTTTATCAAATTATCAGTTCAAAAATTTATTATATATATTATATATATAATAGCGATTTTACCCCCACCCCTCTATGCGTCAAAATTGACAATTGACAATTGACGCGAATCAGGGGGTCAGACCCCCTTGATTCACTTTCCCTTTTCCTGAATCAGGGGGTCAGACCCCTTGATTCACGTGTTATGAGGACGTTGTCTCCTCCATGTAACGCATCCCTTGCTATCACAGCCCTCCGGGCACGCCCCCCCTCAAAAGTAAAAATTTTTCATTACGGGCTATTGCATAGTTTTGGGGAATTTCGTAACTTTGCAGCGAAAATCGTAAAATTCTGTAAATTATGAAAAAAGCATTTGCCATTTGGCTCGTGACCGTTATGACATTGGGCCTCACTTCGATGCTGACGAGTTGCAGCAAAGCAGAAGATGGCGACAGTATCGCCTGGATGAAGATAAAGGCATTTGTAGGAAATGCAGATGCGCAAAAAAAATTGGGCAATTGCTATTGTTTAGGCGATGGCGTGGAGCAAGACTATTCCGAAGCCATGAAGTGGTACCGCAAGGCGGCGGAGCAGGGGGATGCCAAGGCGCAATATAATTTGGGCTTGTGCTATTATAATGGCAAAGGCGTGGAGCAAGACTATTCCGAAGCCGTGAAGTGGTGGCGCAAGGCGGCGGAGCAGGGGCTTGCAGAGGCGCAATTTTATTTGGGCTGTTGCTATGAGAATGGCAATGGCGTTCCGCGGGACTATTCCGAGGCCGTGAAGTGGTGGCGCAAGGCGGCGGAGCAGGGACTTGCCGATGCGCAATGTAATTTGGGCGTGTGCTATTGTAATGGCAATGGCGTGGAGCAATCCTACACTGCTGCCGTGAAGTGGTACCGCAAGGCGGCGGAGCAGGGGGATGCAACGGCGCAATATAATTTGGGCGCATGCTATTATAATGGCGAAGGCGTGGAGCAATCCTACACTGCCGCCGTGAAGTGGTACCGCAAAGCGGCGGAGCAGGGGGTTGCAGAGGCGCTATGGAATTTGGGTTGGTGCTATGAAAATGGCAAGGGCGTGAAGCAGGACCATGCAGAGGCTATTAAGTGGTGGAGCAAGGCTGCAAAGGCGGGCTACGAGGCTGCTAAGCAAAAATTGGATAAGATGGGAGTGGATTATTGAATCAAGGGGTCTGACCCCCTGATTCACCCGATTTACGAATACGACTATGGCAAGAAAAGCGAGAGAGCGCGCGGGAACGGGCATCTACCATGTGATGCTGCGCGGAATCAACAAACAGGATATCTTCTTCGACGAGGATGACTTCGTGGCTATGCAGTGGACGCTGGCGGAGGCTGGCGTGAAACGTAACGCGATGACGCGGAAGGTGGTGGAAACGGGACTGTGCGCGATTTATGCGTACTGCATCCTGAACAACCACGTGCACATCCTGCTGAGGGAGGGGACGATGAACGTGTCGCAGGTGGTGCAGAAGATAACGGACCGCTATGTGCTTATTTACAATGGGAAGTATGAACGCGTGGGGCACTTGTTCCAGGGGCGCTTCCGCTCGGAGCCGGTGAACGACGCGGCTTACTTCTGGCGCCTGCTGCGCTATATCCATCGCAACCCGGTGAAGGCTATGGAGGCTGAGACGCCCGAGGGGTATGCCTTCAGCAGTTGGCGGGAATATGTGGCGCCGCAGACGGTGAAGGTGAGGGTGTGCCAGACGGAGGCGGTGACGGGGCGCTGGCCGCTGGAGGATATTAAGGAATGGGTGGAGAGGGGCTATGTGGCTGACGATGACGAGGGCCACCGCCCGCTGGATATGGACGGCGAACGGCGTGTGCTGCGCGATGCAGAGGCGTGGGAGTTGCTGGCGAAGATAAGCGATAGCGACACGCCGGATGATTTTCGTCAGTTGTCGGCCGAGCGTCAGTTGGCGTATTTGCAGGAGTTGCTGGCGTGCGGTGTGTCGATGCGTCAGGCTTCGCGCCTTTCGTCGCTGAGCTTCTCGAAGATTCAGAGAGCGATGAGTGAATCACGGGGTCAGACCCCCCGGTTCAAGGGCCGGAACAGGGGGGCTGACCCCCTGGTTCACCTCCGCCACCCCCGGCGGGGGATTTTTTTTGGGCCTTTTTTGAAAAAAAATGGG
>JAZUDS010000041.1:0-27461 GCA_045639805.1 Alloprevotella sp. | reverse complement strand
CCGGTAAAATTGCTATCTTTGCCCATGATTTGATTACTTTGGTTTTGTGGTGAAAGCAAAGATAATCAAAAGGGCTGATACTTTTACAGTACCAGCCCTAAATTTTATCAATTTTAAAAGTTTTACCGGACAGCAATAATTAATTATAATGAAACAAAAACTTTTTCTTTTTCTCGCTGCCCTCGGCATGTTGTTGCCGCAGGTAGCTTTCGCCGATGCAGTTAAGGTCGGCGATATTTATTACAACTTTTTTGATGACGGCACTGCCGAGGTGACCTATAACCCCGACGGATACACAGGTGAAATTGAGATTCCTGAAACTGTAAACCATGAAGGTAAGACTTACAGCGTGACAGGCATAGGATATAATGCCTTCAAGTATTGCAGAGGCCTGACCTCTGTCACCATACCCAATAACGTGAAGAGCATAGAAGAGGGTGCCTTTAGCGATTGCACCGGCCTTTCATCAATAACCGTTGAAGCAGGAACTCCTCCTTCAGTTGGAAATTCAAGTTTCAAAGATGTAAATAAGTATATCGATGTATATCTTCCAAACTGCACGACTGCAGATGCTTACAGGGCTGCAAATGGCTGGAAAGAGTTCATGTTTTTTCGTCTTCCTAAACCTTGTAAAATTGGTGGCATTTATTACATTTTAGCGCGTGGCGCTGCCGCAGTGGCCGATAACCCTGACGGATACACAGGTGAAATTGAAATTCCTGAAACTGTAAACTATGAAGGTAAGACTTACAGCGTGACAGGCATAGGATATAATGCCTTCAAGAATTGCAGCGGTCTGACCTCCGTCACCATACCCAATAGCGTGAAGAGCATAGAAGAGGGTGCCTTTAGCGATTGCAGCGGCCTTACATCAATAACCGTTGAAGCAGAAACTCCTCCTTCAGTGGGATATCAATGTTTCAATAATGTAAATAAGTCTATCCCTATATATCTTCCAAACTGCACGACTGCAGATGCTTATAAGACTGCATATGGCTGGAAAGAGTTCAAGAACTTTATTCTTCCTACTCCATATGAAATTGGTGGCATTTATTACATTTTATCGGGTGGTACTGCCGTGGTGACCGCGAACCCTGACACATACGCAGATGCAATAGAGATTCCTGAAACTGTAAGCTATGAAGGTATTACTTTCAAGGTGACGGGCATAGGAAATAATGCTTTTAACAATTGCGCTAACATGACCTCAATCGTCATTCCCAGCAGCGCCACAAGCATAGGAGATTATGCCTTCGCATTCTGCACAGGCCTTACCGCCATCATCATCCCCAACAGAGTGGTGAGCATAGGAGAGCATGCCTTCCAATATTGCAAAAATATTACCTCCATTTACATCCCCAGCAGTGTGAAGAGCATAGGAAGTTTTGCCTTCGCCGAGTGCACCGGCCTTACATCAATAACCGTTGAATCAGAGACTCCTCCTTCAGTGGGATATGAATGTTTCTCTGAAGTAAAAAACACTATCCCTGTATATGTTATTAGCAGTGAGGCTGCAGATACTTATAAGGCTGCAGACGGTTGGGCATATTTCAAAAACTTTGTTTCTCCTTCTACTTATAAAATTGGCGGCATTTATTACACTCTTCTTCCGAACGGCACTGCCAAGGTGACTGCAAGCCCTGACGGGCACAAAGGTGATATCAAGATTCCTGATACTGTAAGCTATGGAGGTAAGACTTACAATGTGACGAACATCGAAAGCTCTGCATTCAATGGTTGCAGTGGTCTGACCTCCGTCACCATCCCAGGCAGCGTGACGAGCATAGGGGATGAAGCCTTCTCTAATAGCACCGACTTGTCCTCCGTCACTATTCCCAATAGTATGACGAGCATAGGAAACGGGGTCTTTGATAATTGCACCGGTCTTACCTCCGTCACCATTCCCAGCAGTGTGGAGAGCATTGGAGACAGGGCCTTTAATAATTGCACCGGTCTTACCTCCGTCACTATCCCCAACAGTGTGGAGAGCATAGGAAACGGGGTCTTTAATAATTGCACCGGCCTGACCTCCGTCACCATTCCCAGCAGCGTGAAGAGCATTGGAGACAGGGCCTTCGCAGGTTGCACCGGCCTTACTTCAATGACCGTTGAAGCAAAGACTCCTCCTTCAGTGGGAGATGAATGTTTCCTTAATGTAGATAAAACTATTCCTGTATATGCTCCAAGCAGCGAGATTGCTACTGCTTATAGGGCTGCAGACGGTTGGAAAGACTTTATAAACCTTTTTTATTATTATACATTTGAGGACAAGACTGAACATGTAGCAAGTAGCGGGTTTGCAGTAGATGAACTTACCTACACCCGCACGTTTGGCAATACGGATTGGCAGGCGCTGTACGTGCCCTTCTCCATGAGCTACGACGAGTGGAAGGACGACTTCGACATCGCCAAGATTGTGAACGTCATACAGTATGATGACAATGAGGACGGAAACTTTGACCGCACATACCTTGTGGTGAGGAAACTGACGACGGGCACCACCAAGCCCAACTATCCTTACCTCGTGCGTGCCAAGAGTGCTGATACATACACTATGACGCTGACCGACAAACAGCTTGCCGCTGCCGCAAGCTGCAGCGTGGAGTGCCGCAGCACGGAGAGCATCTACACCTTCACGGGTACTTACACAGGAGTAAACGATATGGCCACCCCGGGATATTATGCCTTGTCGGAAGGAATCTTGAAAAAAGCCGCCAGCTCCGATGTGCCGTTAAGCCCCCAGCGTTGGTATCTCAACATCCAGTCCATCGATGATGACTATAATGCAGCCACCAAGGCCCAGAGCATCCGCATCCTTTTGGAAGGCGAGGACGACACGGAGGGTATTGAAGACCTCACCACGAATTCTCCCTTTAAGGGAGAGCGAGAGGGTCTCTATGACCTTATGGGCCGCAGCGTGAAGGGCGCCGTGAAGGGTATCAGCATCGTGAACGGCAAGAAGATTATAATTAGCAAATTTGGAAATTAGCAAATTAGCGAATTAGAGTATGAAACGATATACCATTCCCACGGCGGAGACTATGCTTCTCCGCGCCGAGCACGCTGTGCTTACCGCCAGCGAGATACCGTTTGGCGGCGAGACCGGCCACTTTGACACCCGCGCCCAAGAGTGTTGGGAGGACGAGTGGGAAGATGAATAAGCCCCTCCCCTAACCCTTGAATAGAAACACCCCGCCGAGGAATAGCCTTGGCGGGGTGTTTTTATGGGGAGGGGTGTAGGAGGTGCAGGAGATGTAGCAGAAAATGTACTCTGCGCGCGTACACGCGTGCGTATATATAAATAAGGAGTGGGGCACAATTAGCAAATTCGGAAATTAGCAAATTCGGAAATTAGCAAATTAGCAAATGCCCTGCGGACAGACAACTTAATTTGCTAATTCCCGAATTTGCTAATTTTCACCCTACGCTGCCTTCGAGGCTGACACTAAGGAGTTTCTGGGCCTCAACGGCGAACTCCATGGGGAGCTTGTTGAGGACGTCCTTGGCATAGCCGTTGATGATGAGGTCGACGGCGGCCTCCTGAGGGATGCCACGGCTCTGGCAGTAGAGAAGCTGGTCCTCGGATATCTTGGAGGTGGTGGCCTCGTGCTCTACGGTGGTGTCGGGGTTCTGGACGTCGATGACGGGGAAGGTGTGGGCACCGCACTCGGAGCCGAGGAGGAGGGAGTCGCAGGAGGAATAGTTGCGGGCACCGGCGGCACGGCGGTCCATCTTGACGAGGCCACGGTAGGAGTTCTGGCTCTTGCCGGCGGAGATACCCTTGCTGATTATCTTGGAGCGTGAGCCGGCGCCGATGTGAATCATCTTGGTGCCGGTGTCGGCCTCCTGATGGTTGTTGGTGACGGCCACGGAATAGAACTCGGCCTGTGTGTCGCGACCACGGAGGATGCAAGACGGGTACTTCCACGTGATGGCAGAGCCCGTCTCCACCTGTGTCCAGGAGAGTTTGGCACGGTCGCCGCGGAGGAGTCCGCGCTTGGTGACGAGGTTATACACGCCGCCGCGGCCCTCTTTGTCGCCGGGGTACCAGTTCTGCACGGTGGAATACTTCACCTCGGCATCCTGCTCCACGACGATTTCTACGATGGCGGCGTGGAGTTGGTTCTCATCGCGCTGGGGGGCGGTGCAGCCTTCAAGATAGGAGACGTAGGCTCCCTCGTCGGCCACGATGAGGGTGCGCTCAAACTGGCCCGTGCCCTGGGCGTTGATGCGGAAATAGGTGGAGAGTTCCATGGGGCAGCGCACGCCCTTGGGGATATAGACGAAGGAACCGTCGGAGAATACGGCGGAGTTGAGGGCGGCGAAGTAGTTGTCGCGGTAAGGCACGACACTGCCGAGGTATTTGCGCACGAGGTCGGGGTTCTCACGCACAGCCTCGGAGATACTCATAAAGATGATGCCCTGCTCCGCGAGGCGTTCCTTGAAGGTGGTCTTCACACTGACGGAGTCCATGACGGCATCGACGGCCACACCGGCGAGTTGCATACGCTCCTCGAGGGGTATGCCGAGCTTGTCGAAGGTCTTCATCAATTCGGGGTCGATTTCCTTGTTGCCGGGCTTCTTGCGGGTGGGGTCGGCATAGTAGGAGATGGCCTGGTAGTCTATCTGGGGGAGATGGACGTGGCCCCACGTGGGTTGCTGGAGCGTCTGCCAGTGGCGGAAGGCGCGCAGACGGAAGTCGAGGAGCCACTCGGGCTCCTCTTTCTTCCGTGAGATGAGGCGCACCACCTCCTCGGTGAGACCGCAGGGTATTACCTCGGTCTCAACGTCGGTGGTGAAGCCGTATTCGTATTCGCGCTCGGCAGCTTGACGAGCGAGGGAGTTTGAGTCAGTTGACATATAAGAAGTACACCCAGCCTCTCCCCGTCAGAGCTGCATTCGGCACTCTGACACCCCTCCCCTGTTAGGGAGGGGGAATTTAGCAAACGGAGAGGTGGGGAGAAGAGAGAAAAAATTATCGGATAATCTTCTGGCCGTTCTGGATGAGGATGCCACGGGCATTGGTGCTGTGGAGGGCACGGCCGGTCAGGTCATACACGGTTCCTTGCTGGGAGCCTCCATTAAGGAGGTTGGGGGCCTGTAGGCCGTCAGGATTGATGAAGGCATTGAACTCATCCTTGCTCCAACTCTTGAGGCCCTTGTTGAGACCGCTGGTGGACAGGATTTTCCATACGGCCTGACGGGTGCGGACAGCGGTGGTGGAGTCGAGCCAGTGGGCAGGATTCTCATAGTTGGTGGCAGCCATAAGGCGACTGCCGTCAGTGGTGCCGGCATTGAAATAGAAATGACCGGCGAAGTCGGCGGAGCCAGTGAAATCGCCCTCGGTCACGGCAGTGATGGTGAAGGGTTTGGGCTGGTCGGAGAAGACGTATTCGGTCTCTTCGCCGTCGCCGTTGACGAGGAACTTCTGAACACCTACATTCCAGAGGTAATAGTTGCCGTCCTCGTCGGAGAGTATCTGCCAAAGAGTGCTGGCGTCGCCGAGGGGAGCGTCCTCCCAGTAGTTATCATCCTTGCAGCCTGCGGTGGACTTTGCGGAGATGCCGCGCAGTACGGGATGGTTGCTCTGCGCATTGTCGGCCACGAGATAGCCGCCGGTGCCGGCAAAGTTCTGGAGCATATAGAGGGAGGAGAACATGATGCTACTCTGTTTTTGGGTGTGGCCGGTGGAGCCCACCATAAGAGTGACGGTGGCGGTGATGCCGCTGCCATCTACACTGGCTGCAGAGATAACGGCATTGCCCTTGGAGAGAGCCTCTATGCCGCCCATCTTGTTGACGGTGGCAATGGTGCTCTTGTTGCTTGTCCAAGAGATATAAGGCACGCTTGCATTGGCGGGTAACACTTCGGAACCAATCTGGAGGGTGCAGCCTACAACGGTGCGGATGGTGTCGGCCTCAAGGGTGACGGAGGTGACGGGAATCGTCTCGCCGGCATTTTCCACTTCCACGGGGAAGAACTGCCAGGAGGCATTGCCGCCCACCTCATGCGTGGCACCGTTGTTCCAGCCTACGAGGAAGGAACCATTGCAATCGAGACGCACGTTGGAGGGGGTGAGGAGATAGAAATGACCGTCCTGAGGCACGCCGTCTTTATCTTCAATGGTAGCGATGGTGTAGTTGACAGGAGAAGTCGCAGACTTGCCCATCATATTGTGGGAGAAGGAGGGGAGGTAGTTGCCGAGACCGGTCTGGATGGCGTAGCGGGAGCCGTCGGCGTTGGGGATGAGGCGCACGACGGTGGCGGCGTGGTATTCAGCACGGCGGCCGTCGGGCACGAAGCCTGTGGCTGCCACATTGAGGCCCTTGCCGAGGTCGTGGGTGGCAACGCCGCGGCCCTCGTTCCACATAACATACCACACATTGGGCTGGAGGGCGGTGACGGGGTGCTCAGTATCGGCCTTGATAGTCTTACCGGCAAGTTCGGCGCAAGGCTCGGTGACATCGACGTTGATGCCGGGAACGACAGTTGAGAGCGTCTGATAGGTGGGGTAGCCACACATCTCGTCCATAGCGTAGTAGCCGTCGCCGGAGCCGCCCCAACCGAGGTTGCAGTGGAGATAGCCCTTGTTGTCGGCGCCGTCGATGACGAAGCAGTGGCCGTTCTCTCCGTTCTTATCGGAACCGGAGAACACGAGGGGACGCTGGGCGTTGAGTTCGCGGGCCACGATGGAGGCATCCATGGGCTTGTTCTCCTTAGGCATATAGTAGCCGTAGGTCGTGGAGGTGACGTCCTCAAAATGGCTGTTGATACTGTTGCTGGTGTTGGCAGGAGCCGAACCGCTGCCGGAGGGAGAATAGCCCATGTGTGACATTACGCCGCAAGCATATACGAAGTTGCCGATGGCGTCAATCTGAGCCTTCGTGCTCTTGCCTTCGTAATAGGAATCCACGAGGTTGTCCCAGTCGAAGGGGTTCTTCTCAAAGTCGTAGGTGAGAACCTTTTCCTCTTTGGTCTCCTTGCAGGTCCAAGTGTAGGACTTCTTGCCGTGATACTTCTGCGGTAGGCGGAGGTAATAGAGCACCTGCGCGAAGGCCGTGGCCACGCAACCAGAGACGCAGGTCTGGAGGCCTATGTCGGTCATCACTGTGGGGCACTTGGTGTTGTAGGGCCACGTCTGGTGCCAATGGGTCTTGAGGAGGGGCTTCACCTCGCGCAGAACGCTGCACGTCTTGCTCTTCACCTGACGACGGGAGGAGGCGGTGCCGTTTTGGAGGTCGTTCTGCATACTGCCGTTGAAACAACGGAGCAGCCAGAGGAACTCGGGGGACGGATTGCTCATGTCCACGCATGAGTCGCCGTAGCCCAGCACGGCGGAGAAGGCGTCGTCCTTGCTGACGATGGCCCAGCCGGCATCGCTGTAGCCAAAGAGTGTGAGTTGGTCCATGTCGCGCAGCACCTTGAGCTGGGCGGCTGTGCGGGCCTTTACCTTTTGACGGGAGCCGTCAAGTTGGTTGATGGCCTCGGCGGCGAGGCTACGCATTTCGGTGTCGGTGCGCTGCTCGGCCATGGCGGGGAGCAGGAGAGCTACAGAGAGTAGCGTGAGGAAAATCTTCTTCATTTCGTTTTTTGTGTTATGTTGCTTTTTTTATTAGCGAATGAGTTTCTGGCCGTTCTGGATAAGGATGCCGTGGGAAGACCTTGAGCTGCCGCTCAAGGCACCGGACCGAAGAGCGCGGCCTTGCAAGTCGTATGTAGGCGCAAGTCTCTCCCCTCGGGAGGAGGTGGTGGCGACCTCTATGCCGTCGGGATGGAGGAATGAGAGGAAAGAACTCGTCGTCCAGGCATTGAGCCCCTTGGCAATGCCGGAGGTGGCCTGAATTTCCCAGACGGCCTGACGGGAACGCACGGCAGTGGTGGAGTCGAGCCAGTGGGCGGGATTCAGGAAGTTGGTGCCACCCATGAGACGACTGGAAGGCGTGGTGCCGGCATTGATAAAGAAATTGCCGGTGAAGGCTTCGGAGCCGTTGAAGTCGCCTTCCTTCACAGGGGTTATGGTATAAGCCTTCGGCTCATCGCTGAAGACGTATTCCGTAGCCTCTTCCTCGCCGTTGACGAGGAACTTCTGCGCGCCTATATTATAGAGGTAGCAATTGCCCTCCTCATCCTGGAGTATCTGCCAGAGGGTGTTGGGAGAGCCGATAGGTGCGTCTTCCCAGTAGGCCTCGTCCTTACAGCCGGAAGTGGACTTTGAGGAGATACCGCGCAGCGTGGGATGTCCCGGCACGGTGTCGCAGGCCACGAGGTAGCCGCCCGTGCCGGCCGTGTTCTGGAGGAGATAGAGCGTGGAGGTGGCAATATTGTCGGTCTTGCGCACCTGGGATATCGTGCCCACCATGAGGGTGCAGTTGGCGGTGATGTCGCTGCCGTCGGCACTGGTGGCGGTGATGAGGGCTGTGCCTTTGGATACGGCCGTCACCTCTCCGCGCTTGTCAACAGAGGCCACGGAGTTCTTGTTGCTACTCCACACCACGTTGGGAACGCTTGCCGTGGCGGGCAGTACTTCATGACTCAGCATCTGCGAGGTTCCGACAATGATGCGAAGAGTGTCGGACTCAAGGGCGATGGAAGTTACGGGCACTTTCTCTGGGTCGTCCTTCACCTCTACGGGGAAGAACTGCCAGGAGGCGTTGCCGCCCACGTCGTGCGTGGCACCGGTGTTCCAGCCCACCACATTGTTTTTGTTGCAGTCCAGGCGCACATTATTGGGGCAAAGGAGGTAGTAGTGGCCGTCCTGCACCACGCCTTCCTTATCCTCAATGGTGCTGATGGTGAAATACTCCGGCGTGGCAGCCGTCTTGCCTTCTTTGTCGTGGGCGAAGGAGGGGAAATAGTTACCCAGACCCGTCTGGATGGCATAGTGCGTGCCGTCGGCATCGGGCACGAGGCGCACCAGTCCGTCGGCGAGGTATTCGGCGCGGCGGCCGTCAGCCACAAGGCCGGTGACACCCACGTCCTGCCCCTTGCCGAAGTCGGCGGCGGCGATGCCGCGTCCTTCGTTCCACATCACATACCATGCATTGGCCTTCAGTTCCGTGGCGGGATGCTCGGTATCGGCTTTCAGCGTCTTGCCCATCAGGTCAGCGTGGGGCTTTACCACACCGAGGTTATCGCTGGGCACGAGCGTCGTAATCGTCTGGCGTGTGGGGAAGTTCTTCATGTCCTCCATGGCATAGAAGCCGTCGCCGCTGCCGCCCCAGCCGAGGTTGCAGTGGAGGTTGCCCTTGGTGTCAACACCATCGATGACGAAGCAGTGGCCGCCCTCCCCATTGTCGTCGGCACCTGAATAGACGAGCGGACGCCCCACATTCAGTTCGCGGGCGATGGTGGCCACGTCCATAGGCTTCCCAGCGCGTGTCTCACAGTAGCCGCTGGTGACGCCGAACACGTCCTCAAAGTAGCGGTTGATGTTCCTGGTCGTGGTGGCGCAAGCCGAACCGCTGCCGGACGGGGAATAGTTCATGGTGGCCAGCACGCCGATCGCATACACGAAGTTGCCGATGGCGTCAACCTGGGCCTGCGTGCTCTTGTTCTTATCGTAAGTATTCACGAGGTTGGCCCAGTCGAAGGGATTCTTGTCAAAGTCGTAGGAGAGCACCCTCGACTCTTCTGTGTCGTCGCTTGTCCATGTATAGGACTTCTTGCCGTGGGCCTTCTGCGGCAGACGCAGGTAGTAGAGCACCTGGGCGTAGGCGGTAGCTACGCAGCCGGAGACGCAGGTCTTCTTCTCGCCGTTGATTTTCACGACGGGGCACTTGGTATTGTAGGGCCAGCCCTGCGCCCAGTCGGTCTTGAGGAGCGGTTGCACAGGACGCAGTACGCTGCAGGCCTTCTGCGGTGCATGGCGACGCGTGGCGGCGGTGCCGTCCTTCAGTTCTTTCTGCATACTGCCGTCGAAGCAGCGGAGCAGCCACAGGAACTCGGGCGAGGGGTCGTTCATATCCACGGCCTTGTCGCTGTAGCCAAGTACCTCGGTGAAGGCATCGTCCTTGCTGACGATGGCCCAGCCGCCATTCGAGTAGCCATAGAGGGTGAGTTGGTCCATATCGCTGAGAACCTTGAGTTGAGCAGCGGTGCGGGCCTTTACTGAGTGTCGTGTATTGTCTAGTTGTGTGATTGCGTTGGCTGCGAGGGTGCGCATTTCTGCTTCAGTGCGCTGCTCGGCCATAGCGGGGAGGAGCAGGACGGCAGAAAAAAGCACGAGTACAAGCCTTTTCATTTTTTCTTTGTTTTAATGCAATCTATATTAGGGTTATTTGATAATTTTCTTTCCAGCGGAGATAAGCAGGCCTTGGAGACCCCCTCGCTCCCCCTTAAGGGGGGAAGTCCTGACGGCACGGCCTTGCAGGTCATAGACGTTGTTGAGGCTCTCTCCTCTGGAGGAGGTGGAGGGGGCTTCTATGCCGTCGGTATGGAGGAAGGCGAGGAAGGCCTCATCAGTCCAAAGGCTCAGGCCTTCGGTAAGGCCACTGGTGGCGAGGATTCTCCACACGGCCTGACGCTGACGGATGGCGGTGGTGGAATCAAGCCAGTGGGCAGGATTCAGGAAGTTGGTGCCCCCCATAAGGCGGCTGCGGTCGGTGGTGCCAGCGTTGAAGTAGAACTGGTCCACAAGGTCGGCGGAGCCTGTGAAATCATCTTCGTCCACGGGGGTAACGGTGAAGGCTTTGGGGCGGTCGGAGAAGACATACTCGGTCTCCTCTGCCTCGCCGTTGACGAGGAACTTCCGGGCGCCCACGTTCCAGAGGTAATAATTGCCCTCTTCGTCGGTGAGTATCTGCCAAAGGGTGTTGGCCTCACCGAGGGGAGCCTCCTCCCAGTAGTTGTCGTCCTTGCAGCCTGCGGTGGACTTGGTAAGGATGCCGCGGAGCACAGGATGGTCGGCCACCGTATCGGAGGCCACGAGATAGCCGCTTGTGCCGGCTTCGTTCTGCAGGAGGCAGAGGGTGGAGGACGTGATGTTGGAGAGTTTCCGCTCGGGAGTGGCCGAGCCTACAATCAGTGCCACCTGGGCGGCAATGCCACTGCCGTCCACCGAGGAGGCGGAGATGAGGGACGTGCCCTGCGCGGTGGCCTCCACACGACCGAAGCGGTCAACGGAAGCCACGGAGGCCTTACTGCTGTTCCATACGACATAAGGCACGGAAGCCTCAGCGGGGAGCACTTCGGCATCGAGTTGGAGGGAGCATCCTTCAAGCGTGCGGAGGGTGTCGGCGGGAAGGGTGACGGAATTGACGAAGACGGGAGCCTCGTCGTCCATTATCTCAACGGGGAAGAACTGCCAGGAGGCACCGCCGGTCGCATTGCTGGTGGCACCCGTATTCCAACCCATAGGGAAGGCTCCGTTGCAGTCGAGGCGCACCATGTTGGGGCCGAGGATATAGAAATAGCCAGGGTAGGTCGCACCGTAGGTTTCCCTGATGGTAGAGATGGTGAAGTTTACGGCAGACGTGCCTGTCTTGCAGGCGCTGTCGTGCTCATAGGATGCAAAGTAGTTGCCGAGGCCGGTCTGGATGGCGTAGCGCGAGCCGTCGGCACTGGGGATGAGGCGCACGAGGGAGGCGGCGTGGTATTCTGCACGATGGCCGTCGGGCACCCAGGTGGTCATGGAGATATCCTCGCCGGCGCCGCGGTCCTGCACAGCGGCGGTGCGGCCTACGTTCCACATGGCATACCACACATTGGGCCGCAGATTGATGACGGGGTTCTCTGTATCGGCCTTGATGGTCTTGCCTGCAAGTTCGGGGCAGGGCTGTGCCACCTTGACATTTGCGCAGGGACGGAGAACGGAAAGCGTCTGGTTGGAAGGATAGCCGCTCATGTCGGAGGGGAGATAGTAGCCGTCGCCGGAGCCGCCCCAACCGAGGTTGCAATGGAGGTAGCCTTTCTTGTCGGCGCCGTCGATGACGTAGCAATGGCCGTTCTGGCCGTTCTTATCGGCGCCGCTGAACACAAGGGGACGGCCCTCGTTGAGTTCGCGGGCTACGATGCTGACGTCGATGTGTGTTCCAGGCTCCGGGTACAGATAAGTTTCGGAATATACGTCCTCAAAGTATTTGTTGATGTTCTGGGTGGTGATGGCGGGAGAGGCACCGCTTCCTGAGGGTGAATAACCCATTTGGGAGAGGACGCCGAGGGCATAGACGTAGTTGCCGATGGCATCAATCTCGGCCTTCGAACTCTTTCCCTGAGTGTAAGAGGCCACGAGGTGGGTCCAGTCGAAGGGATTCTTATCGAAGTCGTAGGAAAGAACGGTTGTCTCGCTGGTTTCCATGCTCGTCCAAGAGTAAGACTTCTTGCCGTGGGCCTTCTGGGGCAACTGGAGATAATAAAGCACCTGTGCAAAGGCGGTGGCTACGCAGCCGGTGACGCAGGTTTGGTTTCCGGCCTCCGTTTGAATGACGGGGCACTTGGTGTTGTAGGGCCACGTCTGGTGCCAATGGGTCTTGAGTAGGGGCTTCACCTCGCGCAGAACGCTGCACGTCTTGCTGCGGACTTGTCGGCGGGAGGAGGCGGTGCCGTTTTGCAGGTCCTGCTGCATGCCGTCGTTGAAGCACTGGAGTATCCACAGGAACTCAGGCGAGGGATTGCTCATATCCACGGGGCCGTCGCCATAGCCGAGGATGGTGGAGAAGGCGTCGTCCTTGCTGACGATGGCCCAGCCGCTGTCGGGATAGCCGAAGAGGGTGAGCTGGTCCATATCGGTGAGGATGCGGAGCTGGGCGGGTGTGCGGTGGCGGGAGGAGAGTTGTGAGCTAACAGTCGTCTGTTGGGAGTTGATGGCCTCGGAGGCGAGGGTACGCATATCCGCCTCACTGCGCTGCTCCGCCATAGCGGGGAGAAGCATAGTGGCAGAAAGGAGCACGAGTACGAGCCTTTTCATATCTTTTTGTTTTTGTGCAGTTCTTTTTGGGGGTTATTTGAGGATTTTCTTGCCGGAGGTGATGAACAGGCCCTGGCCATTTGATTTGCCGAGAGACCTTGAACTGCCGCTCAAGGCACCGGACCGGAGAGCGCGGCCTTGCAGGTCGTAGGCGATTCCTTGCTGGGAGCCTCCATTAAGGGTGGAGGGGGCTTCTACGCCCTCGGCTTTCTCGATGAGCTGCTCCAGTTGCTCGGCGGTGAGGAGGTCGAGGCCGGTGGAGAGGCCGGAGAGTTCGTTAATCTGCCATACGCTCTGTTTCTTGGCGCCGGAATTGGTGCTATACACCCAGTGGGCGGGGTTGGCGTAGGACGTGCCGGCACAGAGGCGGCTGCGGTCGGTTTCGCCGCAGTTGAGGTAGAAGTTGCCGGTCAACACGCTGGCACCGGTGAAGTCCTGATCGCCCACAACCTCTATCTTAACGGCCTTGGGCAGAGGACTGAACACGTATTCGGTCTTTTCCTCCTCACCGTTCACGAGGAACTGTTTCATGCCCACGTTATAGAGGTAGTACTTGCCCTTCTTGTCCTTCATCACCTGCCACTGCGTGTAGGCGTCGCCCAGCAGTGCGGCGTCCCAGTAGTGCATGTCTATCCATTCGGGCGTAGCCTGGCGCTGCTTGATGCCGCGCAGGGTGGGATAAGCGGTGGTGGTGTCGGTGGCAATGAGGTAGCCCTCGGTGAAACCTACGTTGCAGAGCGTGTAGGTGGCGGTGTTGCTCAGTTTTGAGAGGGCCGTGACCGGCGTACTGGTGCCCACATACACGGTGGTCTCGCCCTTCACGCCGCTGCCGTCAGTAGCTTTCGCGGTAATCGTGGCCTGGCCCTTGGCGCGTGCCGTCACGACGCCGTAGGCATCTACTGAAGCGTAGCCTTCGCGGCTGCTCACCCATTTGTAGTCGCTCACGCTGGCGTTTTCGGGCATCACGTCGGCATAGAGTTGTGCCGTGCCGCCCTTTACGAGGCGCAGTTCGGCGGCACTGGGGGTTATGCTCTCCACGGCCACGGCTGCCGCATCGGCGGCGAGGGTGGCGGGATAGAACACCCAGCTCTCGCAACCTTCCACATCGGTGCTGCCTTCTTTTTCTGCACCTATCACCGTGGCGTGGTCGCACGACATGGTCACGTTGTTCACTCCCACGAGCGCGAAGTGCGTAGCGTCAAGATTCTTAATGGTATAGGTGTCCTCGCGGTTGGCCGTGGTCTTTGCGCCAAGGCCTTTGTTGAAGGTGGGCACGTAGTTGCCGAGGCCGGTCTGCAGATAGTATTTTCCGTTGTTGGCAATGAGGCGCACCAGTTGTCCTGCGGCATATTCGGCGCGGCGGCCGGCGGGCACCACGGGCCCTACGGCCAGGGGCTGTCCCTGTCCGGCGTCGGCGAGCGTCACGCTTCGGCCCTCGTTCCAGAGGACGTACCATTTGCCCTCCTCCAGCGTGGTGGCGGGTTTCTTCTTATCCACCGTCACGGTCTGGCCTACGAGTTCGGGCAGGGGCTCCACGGCCTCCACTTTGAAGCAGGGCACGACGGTGTTGAGGCGGCGGAACGTGGAGTAGTCGCCGGGGTACTGCGGGTCGTAGTAGCCGTCGCCGCTACCGGCCCAGCCGAGGTTGCAGTGTATCTTGCCCTCGTCGTTCACGCCGTCGATGACGAAGCAGTGGCCATTGCCGCCGTAGGCGTCGCCGCCGCTGAACACGAGGGGCCGGCCGGCGTTGAGTTCGCGGGCGATGAGGTTGATATCGATTTCGGAGAAATGGGAACCGCCGTGGTCGGAGGAGCGGATGTCGGTGCAATACACGTTGATAGCCTCCGTCACCTCGTTCGTCAAGGCGCCGGAGCCGTATTCATAGCCGTAGTCCATGTTGGCGAGCACGCCGCAGCCGGCCATAAGGTTGCTGATGGCATTGACTTCGGCCTGCGGGTAGATAGTCTCGCTGTCGTAGGTCAGGTGCATGTTGTCCCAGTCGAAAGGATTCTTGTCGTAGTCGTAGGAGAGCTTCGTCACCTGCCCGTCCTCGCTGCTTGTCCAGAAATAGGACTTGGTGCCGTGGATATTTACGGGCGCCCTGTGGTAATAGAACACCTGTGCGAAGGCCGTAGCCACGCAGCCCGTGGCGCACTGTCCCATAGTGCCTTCCTTAGTCTTCACCTTCGGGCACTTGGCGTTGTAGGGCCAGCTCTGGGCCCAGTGGGTCTGGATGAGCGGCTCCACGGGCATCAGCACGGAGCAGTCCTTCAGCGCCTCTTGGCCGTAGCTCTTCAAGCCGTTCTTCAACTGGTCGGCCATACCGCGCTCGTAGCACTCCATGAGCCAGAGGAACTCCGGCGAGGGGTTCGTCATGTCCAGCGGAGAGTCGCCGTAGGCCATCACAGGACTGAAGGCGTCGTCCTTACTGACGATTACCCATCCTGCTTCGGGGTAGGCAAAGAGCGTAAGCTGCGCCTTGTCGGCCAGCACGCTGAGTTGTGCGCCGCGGCGGGCCTGAGCCTTCAGGCGGGGAGAGTTCATCTTGCCCAGTTGTGTGGCGGCGATGCTGCGCATGGCCTCTGGGGTACGTGTTTCTGCCTGAGCCGTGAGGGCTAAGGCGGCGAGGAGTATAAAGATTGTCTTTTTCATAATTCGGCGTGAGGATTTTCTTGTTTCGGTGTGTGGGTTTAGCGATTCGATGCGAAGATTACGGCGCTCCACGCGCGTATGAGCGCGCGCTCGTATATATATAAATAAGGAGTGCACGCACACAGCACGCACATATTCGCTACAAAAATACGCACTTTTGCCGAAACGGCCAAATATATCGGCACTTTTTAACATTCTACAGCCTCTATTGGCACGCCGCAGGCCTTTCCGCCTCCATTTTTCGGCATTTGCGAAAGGTCGGTTGCCACATTTAGGAGCGCTTAATACATGCTGAAAATACCGCACTTCGCCAGGGGAGACGCATCAAATCACCAAGTGTGGAATAGCGCCTACTGGCTGAAAACCAGTACAGCGAACAAAGTGAGCGGTGAGTAACCCGGGACGCAGTCTCGGGTCTTAACGTCGCATCTCCTTGCCTGGCTGGAGGCCAGTCCCGCAAATAAACTCCAAGGTACTGGCTTCCAGCCAGCCTACATGGGGCAGATTATAGCCCGAGACTTCGTCCCGGCTTACTCAAAGTAGAGGCTTCAGCCTCTTCACGTGTGGCAGATAACGCGCTAAAAGTATAAAACGACCTATTTGATGCGTTTTCCCCGCGCACTTCGCTCCCCGTATGTTTTCAACAATTGTTAAAATCAATTTCAACAGTTGTTAAAATGCATTTCAACAATTGTTGACACGCATTTCAACAATTGTTGACACAAAACTAAAAGGGGGATTAAAAAAATTGAGTGTGGGGCCGGTGAAACTTCAAGTCTCTTAGCATTGGGCTGAAAGCCCTTAATTGTAGAGTCTGGGGCGGCGTTCCCTTCGGGCACTCTGCCCCAGGCTACACACTTCTGGGCTTTCAGCCCGTCTCATAAAGGATTAGCCCTACCTTTTGAAACCTTTCAATTATTGCTTATGCGACCAGGTCCTGCCCCTTCGGGGTACTGATGCCAATAATAAAGTTACCACTACGGGAGATAGCGGTATACACACAAAAGGCCGGGGCAAAAATGACGGAAGATTTCTCTACTTTTGCTGAAGATAAGCGCAGAAAGGCGGGAGGTAGCACCCCGGAGCGGCGGGAGCGAAGTCGGTGCCGTTCAGTACGTAGCCCGATGCGAGGGAAAGGGGCGCATAAGTGCCGGCAAGAAGGCCGGGACAGGGCGTATCGGCAAAACTAATTGTTTTCTCCACGGAAAAGAGGGCGCCAGCCTCGCCGCGGACGACGTAGGACACGCCGGCTTGGAGTTGCGAGGTCTCCTCATAGGTGAGGGTGGCGGCGGGATTTCCACTCTCAGCAGAAGAGTTCCCACTCACGGCGTATGCGGTGAAGCCCTGCGGCACGGCAGATGAGAAGGGGAGACATACGGTCTCCCAACCGGCGGTTTCCCAAAAGCGAGAGTAGGAGGTGAGGGAGGAAAGGGGAATACTGCGCTTGTAGATGACGAGGGTGCCCTCGTAGTTGTTGTCGGCGAGGCACTTGAAGCGAGAGCCTTTTTGGAGACTATTGAGACGGAAATACTTCTGCCCGTCGGTGAACTTAAAAGTGCCGTCGGGCTGCGGGAGGACCTGCCATGATATATGGTCTTGAGAAGTAAGGACGGTTTCTTCCTTGCTAAGGGCTATGTACGCCCCATCAAGAGACAGGGCAAAGTGCTCACCCTCACGCACAATGTGCCACGCGGGGACGGCGGGGGCGGTTATCTGCTCCGGAATATCGTTGGAGAAAACGGTAGCCACGAAATACTTTTTCCTGGCGTTGTAAACATCAAGGAGATAAAAGGACGTATAGACGGGTCCGCCCTTTGCCCCGATGACATACTCCCCGTCCTCCGTCAGTTGCTCGGTGCGGGTGACGCGGGTGAAGACATCGGCAGCCGGCAGGCCTGCGGCGGCGCAAGAGATAAGGAGGAGGAGGAAAATGCGCTTCATTCCTTGGGTGGCATTTTACTGTATTCGTCGCGTGCATCGGCATTGGCGCGATGCTGCTGACCGGCCTCCCAGCCTTCTTCATAGCCTTCGCGATAGCAGGTGCCGTACTGGCGTTGCTCGGCCAGAGAGCGGAAGGCGCTGGTCTCGTTGTAGGAGAAGTGATACTCTCCCTTATGGGCGTCGTCGTAGCCATCCCAGTAGCCGTCCTCATAGCCGGCATCTTCCACACGGCGTTGGTCGGTGCCCACAAGGGTGTCGGGGATGACGGCGGCGGCATCGGCGGCAGCGTCGTCGGGAGAAAGTTGAGGGTCGTCAAGAGGAGTGACGGAGGGAATGGCTACCGCGCTGTCGGAAGGGGAATGGAGGTAGCCGTCAACGTCGAGGGTGCGTGCGTTGCTGCGTTTGAGATATATGGTACCGGCTACGGCACCTATCACAAGCAGAATGATGAGAAGCAGAGAAAAGACAGATGAGCGTGACAAGGGGATTGAGAGTTATGGTTGAGAGTTGATAATTGACAGTATATAGTTGGGGGCAGAGGGGATGAGGGTCAATGTATCCTCGTGCGGCTTTCCTTGTCCATTCTCAGGAAGAGGAAGAGCAGAAGAGTGAATCCCCACAGCGAACTGCCGCCGTAACTGAAGAGCGGAAGGGGGATGCCGATGACGGGCATAAGACCTATGACCATGCCGATGTTGACTAACAGATGGAAAAGGAATATGCTGAGCACGCAGTAGCCGTAAATACGACCGAAACGCGACGTCTGGCGCTCAGCAAGGAATACGAGGCGGAGGACGAGGGCCAGATAAGTGACCAGCACGACGAGACAGCCCACGAAACCTTCTTCTTCGCCTACCGTGCAGAAGATAAAGTCGGTGGCCTGCTCGGGGACGTAGTCGAGCTTCGTCTGCGTGCCGTTCATAAAGCCCTTACCCATAATGCCGCCCGAGCCTATGGCAATCTTGGCCTGATTGACGTTATAGCCGGCTCCGCGGATGTCCTCGTCCATACCGAGAAGCACACGCACACGCCCCTGCTGATGGGGCTGAAGGACATTGTTGAGCGTGTAATCGGCGGAATAGAGGAAGGCCACGGAGCCCAGGACGAAGAGAGAGATAAGCGTGAAACGGTTCCACACGGATCGCTCGCCGATATTGAGGAAGAGCATATAACCTACGCCGAGAAGGAGAGCCGCGAGCAGGCACCAGGATATATCAAACGGATGCACGTAGCGGCTGAAAGCCCAACTGGCAGCCACAATGCCGAGACCGGTGAGCGCCATGGGACGCAGGCTGCGCAGACGGGGACTATAGACTTTCAGCATGCCCAGGGCCAGAACGCCAATGAGCACCAGCACGGCGAACTCACCGGTGGAGGTGAGCGTTCCCGGCAGGACCTCGGCGCTGTATTTGATGCTGACGACAAAATATGTAATGGTGGAGAGCGCTATGAGGAGGATATTGCCCGTCATGCCCTCGCGATAGAACATGAGGAAGAAGGCCGCGAAGACGAGGGCCGTGCCCGTCTCGTGCTGAAGGACGATGAGCGCCATGGGGAGGAGGACGATGAGCGCCGTGCGCAGGAGATGGGAGAATTTGTCCAGATGCCAGTTGTTCTGCTGGAGGAAGCGCGCCAGGAAAAGGGCCGTGGCGCACTTGGCAAACTCGGCCGGCTGAATGTTCATAAAGCCTAAGGATATCCAGGAGCGGGAACCCTTGATGTCCTTCGCTACGAAGGGGGTGATGAGCAGGAGGAGCATCATCACCCAGTAGAAGAAACCGGCGAAAATGTCGATGTAGCGCACGTCGGTCTTGAGAATGACGGCGCCCATGAAAAAGGCGAGGCCCATCCATACGAGCTGTTTACCCGTGCGGGCCTCCCATGAAAAGAGGTCTGCACCATCGACGCCGCTGGTCGCCCCGCAAAGCGTCAGCCATCCCATGCCGAGGAGCATGAGATAGAGAAGAATGACGAGCCAATCGGCTGAAGCGACTTTGCGTTGCATGGTTAGAGAAGAGTGTTAGCGGCCAATGCTGCTGTAAGAGATATGACGACGCTGGAAAACGTTGGCACGCTGCTCCGAGGCAGGACTTAGTTTTCCGTTGATGTACTGTTCCATGATGAGAGCCCCGAGAGGCACGCCGTAAGTGGCACCGAAACCGCCGTTCTCCACATATACGGCCACGGCAATCTTAGGGTCGTTCATCGGAGCGAAGCCCATGAAGGCGGAGTGGTCCTGTCCGCGGTTCTGAGCCGTACCTGTTTTGCCGCACACCTCTATTCCGGGGATGTTGGCCCCCTTACAGGTGCCGCCCAACACGGCACGCCGCATGCCGGCGACGATTGTGGGATAATAAGAGGCGTTCACCAGCGTGTGGCGCTTACTGGTGTATTCCGGAGACAAGCGCTCGCCCTGCACGCTGTGGGCCAGATGCGGCGTAATGAACCATCCGCGATTGGCAATGGTGGCACTGAGGTTGGCAATCTGCAGAGGCGTGGCCGTCACCTCGCCCTGGCCGATACTGATAGAGATAACGCTCAGCGCGTTCCACCCATGCGGATAGGATTTATCATAGTATTCGGCGTTGGGAATCATGCCGCGCTTCTCGCCAGGGAGGTCCACGCCGAGGCGATAGCCGTAACCCATGGCCACGAGGTGGTCTTTCCAGCGCGTCATGGCGTCTTGGGTGGTGGGATACTTCTGGCGGTTGTTGAACATGCGGAGGAGATTCCAGCAGAAGTAAGCATTGCACGACGTGCCGAGGGCCGGCACCAACGCGATGGGCGAGCCGTGGCCGTGGCAGCCCAGATGCATGCCCTTATAGTTGAAGCCGCGCGAACAGGGGAAGGCTACGCCCGGCGTAATGATGCCTTCCTGCAGACCGATAAGGCCCTGAGTAGGCTTGAAAGTGGAGCCGGGAGGATAACAGCCCATTATGGCGCGGTTAAGCATCGGTTTGAGCGGATTACTCTGCAATTCCTGCAACGTTTCATTACGTTCGTTTCCTACAAGGCGCCGCGGGTCGAACGTTGGTCCTGAGGCCATGCACAGCACTTCGCCTGTCTTCGGGTCGAGAGCCACTATGGCACCGAGTTTACCCTCTAAAAGGCGCTCGGCAAGGGCCTGAAGGTCGGCATCAATACTGAGCGTGATATTGCGGCCGGGCTTGGCCTCGCTGTCATACCGTCCGTCTTCATACGAGCCCTTATCACGGCCTTTTACATCTCGCAAACGGATGCGTACTCCCTTTTCGCCGCGCAATTGTTTCTCATAAGAGCGCTCTATGCCCAACTTGCCGATGTAGTCGCCCGGGGCATAAAATGAGCTGCTGTCTATATCGCTCTGACTGACCTCGCCCACGTCGCCAAGGATATGGGCTCCGATGCCCATAGTGTAGCGGCGGGAAGAGCGCTGCTCGCCCTTGAAACCGTTGAAGCGGAATTGTTTTTCACAGAATTGGGCATACACCTCAGCCGGCACATGGCTCATAAAGAGCTGAGGGGTGTTGCGCGAATAGGAAGGGTTCTTGGATGAATCTTTTATCTCATCCATGCGCTTGACATACTCCTCCTTAGTGATGCCAATGGTGTTGCAGAACGCCAGAGTGTCCACTCCGTGCTGTTCCTGCATGGTTACGAGTATATTGTAGGAGGGCTCGTTGTACACAAGGAGCTTTCCGTTGCGGTCATAGATGAGTCCACGCGAGGGAAACACCACTTCTTTGCGGAAAGCGTTGGAGTCGGCGCGCAGCTTGTAGTCATCGCTGCTCACCTGCAGGACATAAAGGCGAATAAGGTAGACAACGACGATGGCAATGGCCACTCCGCCTATCACAAACTTGCGTTTCTCAAAAGTATGGTCGAGAGCCATTGCCGCGCTGGGGTTACTAAGTTACTGCTGTGTTGTTTTATTTTTGCGTGAGTCTCTTTCCTTCAGGATTTTGCCCCCTCCTTCTTGCTGTGAATTACCTCCACGGCAGCGATAAGCAGCAGGGTGAGAAGCAGACTGCCCCCTATGCTCATCAAGAGCCCGGTCACGTGAACGAAAGTAAACCATTCGATGAGGAAATACGCCACCGCGAAGACGAGGGTCAGCAGGCCGGCATAGAACATGAAGTTCCCCCACCCCATAATGCGGGACGAGGGCACGAAGCCAGCCTCCAGTTTTTCAGGGTCGGCAATCAGGCTCAGAATGTAGGGATTCACGAGGGCCGTGAGGGTCATTGCGGCAGCAGCCATGCCGGGCGTGTTGAGGCTAACGTCCATACACAATCCCATAAGGAAGCCTTCCAGCACATTTACCACCTTGGGCTGCTTGCTTGGCGTAAGTACGAGATAATACACCGCCAGCAGGGGCATACAATACCCCAGCAGCCTCACCTGGCACAGAATGAATGTCTGCACGAAGGCAATGGCTAAAAACAATATCAAGCGTGTGATGACTCTTGTACTCATTTGTTATCTTTTTAATCGGAATAATCGGTCCTCAGAACCTATAGCCCGTGGCTCGTGACCTATAGCCCCGTGGATCATAGCCCTTAGCCCGTGACTCATAACCCAATTCACTTGGTTCATTTCGCGTCAGCCGTCACGGCATGGGCTTTCAGCGTGTCGATTTCGGCCTTAAAGGGCGTGGTGAGCACACTCACGTTGCGCAAGGCTGCGAAGTTGCTGCCCAGTTTCACGCCTAAGCTGTAGCTCTGGCCGTCTTTCGAGTTGCCCACGTCGGTCACGCGGCCCACGAAGAGGCCTGGGGGAAACACAGAGGAGTATCCGCTCGTCTCCACCACCATTCCCACGTGGGGCTTGGCGTAGCGCGGTATATCTTCCAGGCGTGAGTAGCGCACATCGCCGCCTTTCCACTGCAGGCGTCCGAAGTAATCCATGCCGCGTATCCTGCACGACACGCTACTCTGCGGATTGATGAGCGGCATGACGAGGGAGTGGTGTTCCGACGTGAGATAAACGATTCCCACCACGCCTTCGCCGCCCACTACGCCCATCTCGGGCCGCACGCCGTCGGCTGTACCGCGGTCAATGACGAGGTAGTTATGGCCGGACCTTATACTGTTGCTCACCACGAGGGCCTGCACGTGCTTGAAGGCCGCCAGTCGTTCCCGCATCACGCTTTCCGTGTAATTGGGAGTATGCTTATATTCTGCGAGCGACTGCCTCAGGATTTCGTTCTCCTTCATCAGTTTCACGTTCTGCTCGGTAAGGCTATCGTTGTTCTCTCGCAGGTGGAAGAATGACTCGACCTCTGTGTAGCAGCCCTCCACTCGCGCCGTCACGCCGTTGGCGGCCGTGAGGTACACGCTCCCCTGGTAGTGATTGAAGTGGAAGAGCAGCAAACCGCTCACCACTTCAAGCACCACGAACAAGAGCCAGTGGCTCCATTTTCGCAGGAGGTCAAATATTTGTTGCATTCGCTTCCGCGTCTTAGCGCATCAGGCAGGGATATTTGTCAACGTCGGCCAGTGCGATGCCGGTGCCGCGGGCCACGCAGAGGAGCGGTTCGTCGGCCACCTTGAATTCTATCTGCACCTTGTTGGTCAAGCGCGTGGCAAGGCCTCTCAGCAGGGCGCCGCCGCCGGTAAGCCAAATGCCATTCTTCACAATGTCGGCATAAAGTTCGGGAGGCGTGTTCTGAAGCGCCGTCATGACGGAGCGTTCTATCTTTGTGATGGAGTTATCCAGGCAGTGGGCTATCTCCTGATAGCATACGGGGAGTTCCATCGGCAAGGCCGTAATCTTATTGGGGCCGTGCACCACATAATCCTCGGGGGCGTTGCTGCTGAGGTCGGTCAGGGCGCTGCCCACGTTGATTTTGATGCGCTCGGCCATACGTTCGCTGACGTTGACGTTGTGCTGGCGCGCCATGTAGTCCTGAATGTCGGCCGTGAAGTCGTCGCCGGCACACTTGATACTGCTGTTGCTCACCACGCTACCCAGGCTGATGACGGCAATCTCAGTGGTGCCGCCGCCTATGTCCACGATCATGTTGCCCTCAGGGGCATTGACGTCGAGGCCGATGCCTATGGCTGCAGCCATGGGCTCATACAGCAGATAGATGTCTCGTCCGCCGGCATGCTCGGCGCTGTCGCGCACGGCGCGCAGCTCCACTTCCGTGCTGCCGCTGGGCACGCCGATGACCATTCGGATAGAGGGTGAAAAGAGATGGTGGCCGTGGGGCACCTTAGCAATGAGGCCGCGCATCATGTGCTCGCAGGCATCGAAGTCGGCGATAACGCCGTTGCGCAGAGGGCGGAGCACCAGCACCTTGTTCTGGTTGGCCTTCTCATACATCAGTTTGGCCTTTTCGCCCACCTCCACCATGTTTTTGGTGCGCGGGTCTATGGCCACCACTGAGGGCTCGTCCACGACAATCTGGCCGTTCTCAATAATGACGGTGTTGGCCGTGCCGAGGTCAATGGCCAGTTCCTTTTTCAGAGAGAAGAAACTGCCAAAAATGTTGTTCAATACACTCATTTTATATTATTTTTATGTTCTTTCAAACCAGTTGTGGATGGCCGTGTCGTAAGCTTGGGTCACGCCAAACGCACGTTCGGCCAGCCAGCGGCGCTGCTCGCGGGTGAGTTCGGCCCCCTGCTCGTGCAGCAAGGCCTTGAAGGGCTCATACTCTGCCTTGCTGGCCACGATGGTCACGTCGTTGAAGTTCTTTGCGGCCGCACGGATGAGGCTGATGCCGCCTATGTCAATTTTCTCAATGATTTCCTGCTCCGTGCCGCCGTTCTTCACGGTCTCTGAAAAGGGATAGAGATCCACCACTACGAGGTCTATTTCCGGTATCTCGTATTCCTTCATCTGCGCCTGGTCGCCTTTTTCATCGCGACGCGCCAGTATGCCGCCGAAGATGCGGGGATGCAGCGTCTTCACGCGGCCGCCGAGGATGCTGGGGTAGGTTGTAAGACTCTCTACGGCCTGACATTCGTAGCCCAAACTCTCAATAAAGGTCTGGGTGCCACCCGTGGAGATGAAATGAACGCCTTCGCGGTTCAGAATCTGAAGGATTTCTTCCAGTCCATCCTTATGATAGACGGAGATAAGTGCATTTTTTATTTTTTTACTTTCTGCCATGATATTATTAATAGTTTACGCGGGCTGCAAAGTTACGAATAAGCGAGGGAAAAACAAAGGAAAACGAAGCTTTTCTTTGCTTTTCCGAGCGAAAGTAACTAAAAACGTAGTTTTATGTTACAAATAAGCGAATGAAAGATGCAAGGCGCTATTTTGAGTTCAAAAGCGCAGCAGCCGACCGGCGGGGCGCGCTGTTCAAGTTTTACTTTAACAAAGCGGACATAACTTGAGCAAAAATGTAACGATTTTTTACACTTTTCATGCGTTTTCTTAGCAAAATTTGGGCGTAGAGACGAGCGCGCGAGGGTTCGAACGGGAAAAACGCGATTTTGAAGGCTTCGTTACACTGCTCATTTATAAACGCTTAGCTCCTGGAGCATTTCGGCGGTGATTCCTTGAAGCCCGCTACACCCGCTTTCAAGCACGAAAAACAGCCGCCGCGCGATGACATTAAGGAAACCCCCTGAATCCCTCCTTTGGGGGAACTTTCAATTAGCGAATGCCGACTTAGATTGCAGCACTCCCCCATCGGGGGAGCGGGGAGGGGGTCCCTTCTTTAGCCCTTTTAATTTCACCAATGTCCCTATTAATTTCACCGATGTCCCTTTTAATTTTTGCTCAAATAGGGTATCGGAAAAAATAAAAGGGCTATCGGAGAAAAGTGAAGGGCGATAGATGCGCTTTATTCGGTTTCTACCGCACTTAGGCCTCAAAGCGCCGCGATTTCTCCTTTTTTCGTTTTGTCAAGATTTTTTACACTTTCTAAAAAACCTTTACGCAGCGTTTTGTTGTTCAACGAACGTTTTCAAGGGCCTTGCTATCCCTTATTTTGTTGCTTAACATGAGTATTTGTCAATTTCGCTCGGAAAAGCAAAGAAAAACTCTGTTTTCCTTTGTCCTTCCCTCGCTTATTCGTAACTTTGCAGCGATATATTGCAAAAATCCTATGACTATCCTCTACCCCAGCCCTATATTCGGCCCCGTGCACTCTCGGCGACTCGGCGTGTCGCTTGGTATCAACCTGATGCCGGAGGACGGGAAACTATGCTCCTTCGATTGCCTCTACTGCGAATGCGGCCTGAACACGCAGCGCCCCCATCTGCCGCGCCCCACGCGCGAGGAGGTGCGCAGCGCCCTTGAGCGCGTGCTGGTAGCGCGAAATGAAAAAGGAGAGCCCCTCGACGTGCTGACGTTTGCCGGAAACGGCGAACCGACGCTCCATCCCGATTTCCCAGGCATCATCAGCGACACGATAAGCCTGCGCGACCGCTATTTCCCTGAGGCTAAGGTGAGCGTCCTCTCCAACGCCACCGCCGCCCACCGGCCCGCCGTGCACGAGGCGCTGATGCGCGTGGACAACAATATCCAGAAACTCGACACGGTGGACATGGACTATATCCGCCTGGTGGACTGCCCCGCCCCGGGCTACGACGTGGAGAAGGTCGTTGAGGCCCTCTGCGCCTTCAACGGGCACGTAATCATACAGACTATGTTTATGACGGGCCGCCTGGCCGACGGCACATCGGTGGACAACACTTCCGAGCGTTTCCTCCAGCCCTGGATTGCCGCCCTCCACCGCATAAAGCCCGCGCAGGTGATGATTTACACCATCGACCGCGAGACGCCCACGGCAGGACTGGAAAAGGCCTCGCGCGAAACGCTCGACGCCATCGGCGAGAGGCTGAAAGGCGAAGGTTTCAGCGTGTCGGTGAGTTATTAGCAGGACAGCCCCACCTCGGCATCGGCACCTGCCGCTGCCACCCCTCCCCCTAGGGAGGGGAATAATGCCCCCGACGGAAACATAGTGTGAGGAAGGGGATTCAGTACTGTAACAAGTGCTCTGAATATAATATGAGTAAGACCCAAAACCACCCGCCCTTTAGAGGTATCTCCCTCCCCCTGCAGGGGGGGAGGTGCTGCGCCACGGAGTGTGCGCAGCGGAAGGGGGCTGCCATGCCTACGGGCGCGCCGTCCTTCCTGCTGGCCCTCAGCGGCGGGGCGGACAGCGTGGCGCTCCTGCTGATGCTCCTTGAACAAGGCGTGCAGCCCGTGGCGGCCCACTGCAACTTCCATCTGCGCGGCGAGGAAAGCGAGCGCGACGAGGCCTTCGTGCGGCGCCTGTGCGAGGAGCGCGGCGTCAAGCTGCACGTAGTGCATTTCCAAACGGAGGAAGAGGCGCGGCGCACGGGAGAAAGCATTGAGATGGCGGCACGAAGACTGCGCTACGACTGGTTTGAAACGCTGCTCGTGAGCGAAGGCCTAGACTACGTCTGCACCGCCCATCATCGCGACGACCAGGTGGAGACGCTTCTCCTCAATCTCGTGCGCGGCACGGGACTGGCGGGCCTGCGGGGCATGCTGCCCGTGCAGGGACACGTGTGCCGGCCACTCCTTAATTATACACGCGAAGAATTGCGCGAATACCTGCGCGAAAGGGGGCAGGCGTGGGTGGAAGACGGTACGAATACCGACACACGCTATCAGCGCAACCTCGTGCGCCATGAACTCCTGCCGCTCCTGCGGCGCCTCAACCCGCAAGCCGACGAGCACATTGCCCTGGCCGCCCAGCACCTGCAGGAAGCCGAGCGGCTCATCGCCACGACGCAGGAGAACTGGGCAGAGGAGCATTGCCTCATCCTGCCCGACGGACTGCGCATCCCCTTCTCCGAAGAGACCCGCGTGGGGGCCGTGCTGGCCGAAAACGCAGGCGACGAGAAGGCTGCGCCCCTCATGGTGAGCCGCACGGCAGCGGGCATAGAGGTAAGGCTGCGGCCCCGCCGCATCGCCCCCACCCCCCCGGGGGCCCGCGTCACCACAAGCCGCGCGGACCTGCCGCGGGAGGACTGCGCCCTCACCCCCCGGGGGA
>JAZUDS010000040.1:0-50441 GCA_045639805.1 Alloprevotella sp. | reverse complement strand
GGCACTCCCCCACCCCGGCGACGGTCTTCATCCCCACGGCACGCACGACGGAGGTGTGCTGCAAGCGCGTCAACACTTCGTATTCCTTCTGCAGCAACCGCTCATAGAAGGGCTGACCCGCGTATTCTTCCTTCAGACTCTTGAGTATCCACCACTGTCCCTGCCACCGCGCTTTCAGCAGACGGCAATACGCGCCCTCTGCTATCTCTTCGATTTCAGAAAAGACGCGCTCGCTCTCCTCTGATGGGCTCAAAGAGGGAGAGGATAGGATGCCGGAAGGAAGGATGATACGGGGCATAGATGATTATTGATGAAACGATGAAATGATGAGACGATGCTTTCTTGTCCATAAAAGCGAGAACCCGTGCGGACTCTCGCTTTTTGCTTTATAAGGGGGTGGTGGTGCTACCGGGCTATGTATTTCTTGCCGCCTACCATGTATATCTGTCCGCTCTGCAGATGCGTTACCTTGCGTCCTTGCAGGTCGCGCGGGGTAAGGGGTAAGGGGTCATGGGTCATGGGTAGGGGGGAAAGCCCTTCGGCCGTTTCTTCGCCAATGACCATCGCCCGCACATAGTCCTGAAGGCTGGCAGAGAATTCGTAGGGTGCATCGGCGCGCGGGGTGATTGTCATATAGAGGCGATAAGGGTTGAGTGTGGCTGTGCTGCTCATCTTCTGGAATTCGCCCTGCTTGTTGAGTGCGTACCAGGACCCGTCAGAGTGGCTGGGTGAATAGACTCCGCTGAAGGTGAAGGTGTCGAAGGCGGATTGTACGGCGAAGGTGTTCACAGCGTCGGTGCTGTGCAGGAGCGAACGCCGCAGGTGCATTATGAATTGGGTTTTGGCGGGTTTCACCACATAGGGTGTGTTGGCCTTGACGGTGCCGCTGTTCATGGGCAGATAGGCGATGAAGGCATTGCCGTCGGCATCGCAGAGCACTCCGGCGATGTAGGCCACTTCGGCGATGCCTGCCGCGTACAGGTCGCTCACTTCCGCGTCGAACGGCGCGAACCACGGCTGCCATATCTCCGTAAAGGTGAAGGAGCGCTCATAGGTGATGATGCCTTTCGCAGAGAAATCGCGCGTGGCAATATAGCGCTGGCCGTCGATGAGGCTGATGTCTTCCTCTTTGGCCTCGTACTCATCAGCCCCCACCTGGATGAGGGGGTGGACGTCGTCGCCAATGCAGTAGGCCGGCACGTCTATGCCGCAGAGGCCGCAGCACAGGGTTTCGTCCTGCAAGGCGAGCAGGTGCTGCGCCCTGGTGATGACGGGTTCGGCGGTGACGGTGTTGGTGAAATGGCCGGCGCAGTAGGGGGTGCAGTTGTAGAGGGTGCAGTCCTGGGCGTACACGACGGGGCGGCTGTCGAAAGGCATGGGATAGGAGTCCTCGCCTATGGCCTGCCGCCAACGGGCATAGTCGGCGGTGAAGCCGCTGAGCATCCATGCCAATGAGCCGTCGGCAAGCTGGCCGGGAGCGATGGGGTAGCCTTGCTTGGGGCCGGTGGCTCCTACCCGGTCGGGAGTATTGACATAGTAGCTGTTTCTCACAGTGAAGGAGTCGTAACGGGTACGGCCGAAGGTTGCGCCCCCGGTGGGGTTGTCGGCATGGGATGCGACACAGCAGTTGTAGGCACTGACCTGATCATCGCCCCAGCCCACGAGGCCGCTGCAATGGGTGGCCTTGCTGCCTTGCAGTGTGCCGACAAAGCCACAGTCGTTCATCGTCAGCTGGAAATCCAGCACTCTGGCGACCAGGCCGCCGTTGCCGCAATTGCCGTCGAAGGTAGAGACGATGTCGGCACTGCTGATGCAACGGTTCAGTTCGCAATTGCCATGGCCAAGTCCCACGATAGATGCCGCATACTTCTCACTGGTCTTCACGCAGCCCGACACGCTGAGATTCTGGATGCGACAGTCGTCGCCAGTATGGGCAAAGAGGGCGGCATAGCCGTTGTCGCTGTCGAGGTTCAACTTGATGTTGTGGAATTGGCCATCAAAAAGACCGCAGTAGGGGTGCTGGTCGGAGCCCACCATGGCGTCATTACCGAGGTCGGTGAGGTCGAGGTCGGCGGTGAGCCGTGCGCAAAGGTCCGTATTGCCGCTCCGCATCACGGCATTGCGAAATGCCTCAAACTGCTTTACCGTGCCGATGTGATAGCAGTAGTCGTCCTGCAGCAAGAGGGCTGCACAATAGACGCACACGCCGTCAGCATTAAAACAATGGGAATCGCTCTGCGCCGTAGCGGGATTTATGACGGGTGTCGTGGCGCGGTGGGTGTCGGTAGTGGGGTCGGGGTCGGTGAATACCTTTTCACAAGTGGCGCAGCGCCAGTGTGCCGTCACATCGCCCAGGCAGGTTCTTATACCCGTAGGTACTTCGATGAGAGTATGGTCGTGGGCATAAGCTAAGCTGACGGACAGGTCGCCGTAGTTGCTGGCCGGCATATTATTCGGCACGTTCACCGTAACGGTTACTTTGTCGCCTTGGGCTATACCGTCGATAGGGAAGCGGCAAATACTGTCGGGCACAATTTCAAGGGGGCGCGACGCACCGCCATTGACACTGACCTCCACTGTATCTATATATAATATGTCGTGCTTCTTGGCATAATAGAGCATCAGGCAGGCAGCGGCAGGATGCGCTTCTTCTACGGTGAAGGTGACGTCGTGGCGGCAGATGAGGTCAAGACCGCCCAAGAACATCTCTGCGCCTTGGCCAAACTCTGTATCGAGGCAGGTCTTCTGGTCGAAGAAGGTGAAATAGTCGCTCTCTGCGCTTATATGGGTGGCAGAAGGGGCATAGACGATGGTCGCGAGGTCGTCGTTACACGGCATAGTGGCCTTGTCGTCAAAGTAGGTGCGATGGCAGTTGCGGCAGAAATAATACTCCTTATTGCCAGGCTGACGGCATGTCGGTGCTTTCGCCAGGTGACGCTCGAGGTCGTGTTCTTCCTCTCCCGGAGCAAGTTCTTCCGACGGAGCGGGATAAGCATGGGATGCGGGGGCGCCACCAAGGGCTGAACTTGCCATCAGAGACGGCATAGCAACGGCCGCGAGAGCCATCATGCTAAGTAGTCGTACTTTTTTTATCATAGTACAGGGTAGATGGTGACGGAATTATTCTTCCTTTGATTCCCATTCAAAGTCCTGCCTTCTTACGGCGAAGTCCTCTGAACCTCCCGGATTAGGATTGATAGGGCTCTGGCTTTGGGAGTCCCAACCCGCTATGATTTGGGACGGCCCGAGTGCAAGGACTTCGATGGTAGGAGTGCAGTATTTATTCATAAGTAATACTATCGGCTGCCAACAGCATTGACAACGAAAACGAAGACGAAAACTACCCGGTGAAACTCTGCTTTATTTCACGTTGAACTTCGTGCTGACCTTCTCGCCCTCGGTGTCGATGGCAGTGGCCACGTAGGTGCCGGGGGTGAGGCTGGAGGTGCTCTGGGCGGCACGGCCCTCGCTCATATCGAGGTCGGCAGTGAGGACTTCCACACCAGCGGTGTTATACACGCGGAGGGTGGTGGGCAGGAAGTACTCGTTAGTGACGTTGAGCTGGCCGCGGCTGTAGTTGATGCCGAGTTCGTTGCTCTGGGAGATGAGGCGAATACCTACGGGGTCAACGGGCGGGTCAACGGGGTCAACGGGCTCTTCCTTCTGGCCTACGATGCTCTGCTCATAGAGGTCGGCATACATTGTAAGGCGGTTGGGGAGGGAGATGGTAGGTATCTGCATGATGTAGGAGCCGTCGGTGCCGTCGGGGTAACGACCGCAGGTCTCGTCGCCGTTCATGGGCTGGTAGGTAAGGGTGTCGGCCCAGGTCTGGTCGGGGTTGGAGAGGATGACGTAAGCTCCCTCGTCGTTGGCGAGTTTGAAGTTGGCGTGGATTTCCTTGCCGGTGCGGCCCAACTTACTGCACCACACGAGGCGGAAGCCGTGGGCGGGCAGGATGTTGCCGTCCTTCACGTCGGTCTCGTCGATACGGAACTTGGTAAGGTTCTCTACGTTGTCGGTGAGGTAGTAGCCGGTGAGGTCAATGTCCTTGTCGGTGGTGTTGTAGAGTTCCACCCAGTCGTCCTTCTTGAAGTAGTCGTTGACGTAGATACTGTTGGCGGCGCTCACCTCGTTGAGTTTCACGGGATAGGTCTTGCCTTCGTCTTCGTCTTCGTTTTCTTTATCAACATACACGGCCTCCACTTCCAGCTTGCTGCCTTCGGGGATGGTGTATTCGGGGTCGGTGGAGAGGAAGCGGGCCTCTTCAGGAGTGCTCTCCTCGCCGGCGGGAACATAGGAGAGGGCGGCGTCCCACACGATATCAGAGGAGGTGGCGCTGCTGTTGTGCACCTCTACGGCGATGACGTTGCTGCCCTTCACGAAGAGCGAGGGGTCGATAGTGAGCTCGCCGCTGAAGAAGTCGCCGGCATAGGAATCGGCGTAGGTATCATAGGTGGCGTCGGCCTTGAGGTCATAGCGACCGGCCTCCTGACCGTTGACATACACGGCAAAGCCGTCGTCGGCCTTATAGGAGAGGGAGGCGGAGGCGGGCGTCTCCTTGAGGTTGAAGTACTTGCGGAAATAGGTGGTGATGACGTCGCGGCTGGTCTCGGTGGCCATCTCCACGTTCTTGCTGTAACCCAGGGGAGCGGTGCCCGTCTGCCAGGTGGCGTCGGAGTAAGTCTTGGCGGTCCAGTTCTCGTTGTCGAGGGAGCCGAGGTCGTAGTAGTACCAGTCCTTGTCGTTCATGGGGAAGGCGGTCTGTGCCTCGGGCTTATCTTCTGCCTCGCCCAGGCCTTTCCATCCGGCAAACTTCTTGCCGGCAGGGGCTTCGGCGCGGAGCACGGCAGGAGTGAACACGCGACCGGTCAGGTAGCCGGTGGGGATGCTGATACCATTGAGGTAGAGACGGCCGCGGGGGTCGCTCTGGGTGAGGGCTACGTTGGTCTTGCTGCCGCTGGTCTCTTCACGCACCCGGCTGAAGCTGGCAAGGCCGTTCAGGGCGTTGCTGATGCGGCTCTCGCTGAAGTAACTGCTCTTGAGGCTTGAGGCCACGCTCTCGGGATAGAGGCTCTGGCCGGTGAGGACACCTTCATGGGAGGCGGCTTCCTGAACGTTGGCGAGCAGGCTGTCAATGACGGCGGCGGCACGCTTCGGCTCAAAGACGGAGCCGCAGAGAATGGAGAACTGGTCCACAAACTGCTTGCGGAACTCGGCGGAGTTGCTCAGCATATTGCCGAAGATGCTGAAGAACTCCACTTCGCCCTTCACGCTGGTGCCTACCTGGCCGTCGGTGCCTTCATACTGGTTGTTCCATGAGCGGTAGTTGCCCACGGAGGAGAGGCCGCTGAAGCTGCTGGAGGAACTGGAGGCGCTGTCGAGGTCGAAGAGCACCATGCGGAACTTACCATGGTCCACGCGGGGACGGTAGCCCTTCACGTTGTTGTAGCCGTAGTCGCCGAGGGCGAGGTAGCAGTTCACGGCCATGTAGTAGGCAAACTCCTCTACGTCGCATATCTGCTTGAGTTCCTCATACACGGCGGGGTCGGAGCAGCGCTCGGCCAGGTCGTACCAGCGCTCGAAGGCCTCGCGGTCGCCACTGGACTGCACGTAGGCGGAGTCGCAGTCCATTTCCCACTGGTCCACCTCGGTGTCGTCGTAGCCGAAGTTGGCATAGACGAAGTCGCGGTTGTTGGGTTCGCGCAGGTTGATGAGGCCGGCGTACTTACCGTTGCGGTAGATGTGGATGGGCTCGTAGCTCTGGGCGTCGAGGTTGAGGCCGGAGGAGATGATGACGGTCTGGATGGCAGGATCCTTGAAGCGGCCGGTACCGCCGTTGCTGGGGTTGTCGTTGCCGCCGTTGCGCATGTGGAGCGTCTTGTTCTTGTTGTAGGGTTTCTTGGTGTAGAAGGCGTAGGGCAGGTAGTTCATGTGCTCATACTGCTTCTTGCCTTTCACCTTGAAGGAGTAGGGCTCGTGGGCACGGCTCCAACCGCCGCAGATGGCTATGTTGCTTTCCTGGTTGAACACCATCTTGCCCTCCTTGTTGAAGTACTCGATGTTGGCGGGGCGGTCCCAGTCCATGTTCCAGTTACAGCGGCTGCCCTGGCCCAAGCCGGGACGACCGTTGTTGCCGCGCGTCATGATGCCGTACTCACTGTCGTAGAGGTTGCCCTCCTCCGTCACGAGGCTCATCACGGGCAGCGTCTCGTCATACTCGGTATAAATATAGGAGCGCGTCACCACGGGCGAACTCATCATGCCGTTCTGCACGGCGCAGAGGCGCAGGATGGTGGTGTTGCTCACGTTGAAGCGGCCGTCCTTGCTTGTCTCGCCGTGGTCTGCCGTAGGCGTGGAGCCGTCAAGGGTGTAGCGCAGCGTGGAGCCCTGCGGCCAGGTGACGTTCACGGAGAAGTAGCCGCTCTTCATAATCTTGGAATCGGTGTCCACCACGGGGGCCTCGAGCCTCTGCGTGGCCACTACGATATTGCTGTTGCTCTCGCCGGGCGTGGGCGTACCGGTCCAGCCCCAGGTGGAGCCGCCGTCGGTGGTGCGGGCCCAGGAGGCACGGGTGATGCTCTCGGGGTAGGTGCACTCGGCCAGCACTTTGCTGCCGTCGGTGATGTAGAGCGAGCCGCCGTCCTGGTCGAGCTTGAAGGGGCACATCATGGGGTAGCGCCAGTCGTTGTGGTCGAACCATATCTTGCAGAAGCCCTTGGCAGGCACGCTGCTGCTGGTCTCCTCGTAGGGAGGATATTTGGCGCTCACGTGGCTGTAGTCCTTGTAGGTAAGGTCGAGGCTGCTCAAGCCCCACTGCATAGGCTTGCTCACGTCATCGGTGAGGAAGAGGCCGCGCAGGCTGATGGCCTTGCTGCCGCCGTTGTAGAGTTCCACCCAACTGCCGTAGTTGTAGCTGGGGTCCATATACTGGTCCACGTTGGAGGCCTGCACCTCGTTGAAGTACAGTCCGTCGGTGTTCACGTTGAGCGTCACCTTCACCGACACCTCGGCCGTCGGGCCGTCGTGCGACGTGGCGGTGATGATGGCATCGCCGGCACTCTTGGCGGTGATGAGGCCGTTGGCATCTACGCTGGCCACTGCGGGGTTGCTGCTCTCCCACGTCACTTTCTTATACGTAGCGTTGGCAGGCAGGATGGTGGCTATCACCTGCTGCGTCTCGCCGGCAGCCATCGCCAGCGTGCTGTTGTCCAGCAGGAGGCTCGTGACTGCCACCACTTCGCCAAGGGGCACACCGCCGTAGTCCAGCGGATCCACCTCGGTGATGATGATGGAGGCACCGCCGTCGTTCAGGTTGCTATTTGAATCCCAGAGGCGCAGTACGCCGTGGCCGCCGTGATCATTGATACCGGCATAGTCCTGATCCACGAGGGTGAAGGTCAGTCCGCCGTTGCTGTTCTTCGACAGGCGCCAAGTGGCATCGCGGCTGTCTATTTTGGAGGGTTCATAAAGACGCACGTAGGCTCCTTCGTACACCGTCCATCCCTCTGGGGCATATTCGTCATACGACTCCTCGGGCACGACGCCCAGCACGGCCGTGGCGCCCGTCGTGTAGTTATACACCTTAAAGCCGTTCTCCACACTGCCCGTGAAGGCCCACAGATATTCAGGCGTGGAGCCTTCGTCAAAACTGCAGAGCACGTCCTCCTCACCGGCATATACATTCTTGCCGGAGCGGATGTTCATCACGTACCAATGGGTGTTTTCGGCCAGTTTGCCTCCCGAGATTGTCGTGGGGATAAAGGGCAGTTCATCGGTAGTGATACCGCTGCCGCCGCCACCTTTCTTCACCGTCACGGTGATGCTGCTCGAGATGGTCTGCCAACCGGAGGACGCGGAGGCCGTCACCGTAGTAACGCCTTCGCCCACGGCTTCCAGGTAGGCATTGAGGCCGGAGCCGGTCACCTGCACCACTTTCGTGTTCTTACTGCTCCATGTCACGTCGGAGGACTTGCCGCTGTAGGTGCACGACACGGTCGTCTTTTCGTCAACGCTCATCGTGAGGTCGCTGCTGTTAATCTGAATCGTACCTGTGCGTTGTGCGCTGGCCGTAAGGCACAGCATCATTGTGCTCAGCATCAGGCAAAGGGTGTAAAAGAAATGTTTCATATTTTTGTTTGTTTTGTTTTCGGGTGAGTTGTATTACATTTTGTGCACACGAATAAGCGTTGCGTGCACAAAATGTGCAGCAAAGTTACCAAAATTCGCCCACAACTCTCCCCTAAATGCGCACCAAAACGTTCCTACTTTGTCATTTTTAACCTTATTTGCTATCCCCGTCTGCCAAAATCTGCACCTCAACCTCCCCCACCCCCGTCCTTTCACTTAAAGTTTTACTTTAACTCACCGAATTTGTCCAAAATTTCCAAGTATAAAAAATAGTGACAAAACGAAAAAAGGAGAAATCGCCGCGCCATGCGACCTAAACCGACTTTTAGCCGAAAAGCGCGCGCCGACCCGTCATTTTTTTCGCCGCCACCCCCTTCATTTTTCCCGATAGCCCTTTTACGCGAAACTAAAAGGGACATCGGAAAATTTTAATGGGACATCGGACGAACTGAAAGGGACATAATTTAAACTGAAAGGGGGATAATTTCAACTAAAAGGGCTATAGTTTTTGCTAAAAGGGACAAAATTCCGAAAAAAATCGCAAAAAAATCATCGCGCGGCGCCCTTTTTTCGCACTTAAAGGCGGGTGTAGCGCGCCCGAAGAAATCACCGCCGAAACTCTCCTGGAGTTAACCATTTATAAATGAGCCGTTTTACGGCGTCCTTCATTTTCGCGTTTTTTCCGTCCTAACCTCCGCGCGCTCGCCTCTACGGCCAAATTTCGCCCAAAAAACGCACGAAAAGTGTAAAAAATCGTTACATTTCACTTTCACTTACGCGCGCTCAAACGACAAAACGGACAAAAAAATCCCCATTACCTCTGTGCTACATTACAAAACGCAGGGAAATAAGAAGAGAGAAAGATAAAAATCGCCCTTTTTTATTATTAACTGCTGATTTTTATGTAATTTTGCTCGCAGAAACTTTAATGACCAACGCACGGACGCTTCCCGTCCGGAAAAAACGCTCTATTTCAACGATGACTATGCGTAAACGTCTTTCCATCCTTTTCGCTCTGATGGCCTTCTGCTGCGGCGCAGCCCTGGCCCAGACTCAGTACCAGAACTTCACGCTCGGCGAGAACCAGCACCTCCTGGGCAACAGCACGAGCGACACGGGCTACACCTCGGGCTCCTCCGCCAACAAGGGCGACGTCACCTGCGCCTCCTACATCAAAAGTAGCCTCTACAAAAAACTGAAAAACTGCAAGGCCGTGGGCATTCGCTTCTGCCTGCCCTCCAACGTGCAGGTGAAAAAGGTAACGCTCCACAAAAACTCCAAGGCTGAAGCCTACAGTCAGGTGCCGACAAAAACGGCGGCAGGCTGGAACTACGTGCCCTTCGACACGCCGCAGAAGCTGGACGCCACGGGCGTGTACATTTCCTACACTTACGTGCAGGACTTGATGAGCCTCGGCATCTGCCACTGGCCCGACATGGCGGAAGGCGGCTACTGGACTTGCTTCGAAGGGCAGTGGTTCGACTGGAGCCAATACTACGGCGCGCTCTGCATACAACTCGTGGTGGAGGCTGACCCTCTGCCCGAATACGGACTGGAGTTCAACAGCGTGGTAAACAACCCCGTCATTATGGATGAGGAGGGACAAATCAAGGTTAACCTCGTGAGCAACAGCAAAAAGGGCATCAGCAACTTCGACTACAGCCTGACGGTGGGCGAAACCGTGAGCACGGGCTCCGTCACGCTGGACCAGCCCCTGGAAGCCGGCCTCGACAAGCAGACATCAGCCTTAGTTCCCGTTCCGGCCCAGAGCGTCTATGGCAACTACGCCTCCACGCTGAGCATCACCGGCGTTAATGGTGAGGCTCTCGAAGCCGTGACGGCCACAAAGAACTTCACGCTGCCCGTCTATACGCGCAGGGCCGGCCACCGCTCCGTAATGGAAGAATACACCGGCACGGCATGCGGCAACTGCCCCCGCGGATGGTTCGGCATGGAATATCTCAACAAGACATACCCCGACCGCTTCATCGGCATCGCCCTGCACCAGTACAACTCCTCCGACCCCATGTACTGCAACCGCTACGCCAGCCTCGGATTCAGCGCCGCGCCTATGTGTAAGATAGACCGCAAAATCACCACCGACCCTTACTACGGCACCACCAACCTTGGCATCGACCTCGACGTGGAAGAGCAAAGCCAGATAGCACCGCCCGTGGACGTGAGCGTGAGCGGCATGATTTCCGACAACCATGCGAAAGTGTCCTGCACCGCCGACCTGGAATTCCTCAGCGACGTGGGTAAATACACCATCGCCTACGTCCTCACGGCCGACTCCCTGGCCGGCGAGGGCAGCCTATGGCAGCAGACCAACTCCTATCAGATTGCCAAGGCCGGCCCCCTCTACGTCCTGCCCCAGATGCCGGGATTCGCCGAGTTCTTCTCCGGCGGGAAATACGGCCAGGAGAACGTCAGCCTCGTATTCAACGACGTGATGATAGGCTCCTCCTACAGCACAACAGGCGCCAACAGCACCAAGACCCTCGGCTCGTCCCACAAAGCCGGCGATAAACTCACCCACACCTACTCCTGCACCGTCGCCGCCGGCACCAAGGCTAAGGCAGCCCTGAACTACGACAAAATCTACGTCGTAGCCCTCGTGCTCGATACGAAGGGCAATATCGTCAATGCCGCCAAGTCTCTCGTCACTCCTATTCCCGAGGGCATAGACCCCCTGCCCATGACCCATGACCCCTTACCCATGGCCCTCTACGACTTGAGTGGCCGTCCCGTAACCTCCGCCACCAATTCCGCCGGCTCTTTCTCCTCCGTTTCCTCCGCCCCCAGTCTCCTGATAGAGCGCCGCGCCGACGGCAGCGTGCGCAAAGTCCTTACGAGATAAGTCAGGGGTGCGAGGGGGCTTACGTTTACCCCGATTCGGGGTAAGGCCTAAACCATTTGTCGGACAGCAATATTAATAATACAATGGCCGCCGCTCAATCGTTGAGCGGCGGCCACTTTTTATTATTGGGGTCCCATAAAGTCTAATACCACTCGCAATGGGCTGAAGGCCCTTAATTGTCTAGCCTAGGGCAGAGTGACCGAAGGGAACGCCGCCCTAGGGTGCATGGTTGCCGCACTTGCGGCCGCCGCAACGCGGCATAATTGTTTCGGGGCAGCGCCCCAATTCACAGGTCTGAAGGATAGCCCCTCTCCGTCGCTTCGCCCCCAGCCTCCTGATAGAGCGCCGCGCTGACGGCAGCGTGCGCAAAGTCCTTACGAGATAAGTCTCAAAGGGATACAAAGACCTTTCTTATTGTTTAACAATTTTATTAATGATTGGTGTGTCTTCAAGGTAGAAAACCTCTGCTCCGATAGTCTCTACATTGTAGCCACCAAAGCCATTCTTTGCTCTGTATTTAATAGCCACAATATAGCATGAATCTTCCTTATTAAGTACAGAGGAATACTCAATTCTTTCATAACTGTCAGGGTCACGGAGAGCATCCTTTAGTTTACTCTCTACTACACACATTGCCCTTATGCGCTTGCTCTCCTCTTTTTCTGCTTGTTCCCTCTTTGCATCTTCTTTCTTTTGTTCTGCTATTGCCTTGTCAACTTCTTCTTTGTTGAACAGATAATTAATACCTGCTCCACCATAACCAACAGCCATGATAATTAAGAACCATTTTAAAACTTTTTTCCACATAACAATTAATATAAAAGTTAATAATCCGCTGCAAAATTAATCAATCCCTCTGAAACAAAAAAGAAATGGCAAGATTTTTACTTCTTACTACTCCTATTTGTAATCACACTTGCCCATTTTAGGGAGTTTAACATCTATTCCAAGTATGCTTTCTGTGAATAATAATATAAGCCAAAGGAATTAACGATATTGGCCAAAAGTACGACAGAGCCCTATAATAAGGCAGTGGCCGCCGCCCAACGATTGAGCGTCGGCCACTTTTTATCGAAGTTAAACTTTCGCGGGATGTCGGGTGAAGGGGGTTATTTCACGAGGACCTTGCTACCCTTCTGCACCTTGATGCTTCCCTTCTGGGAAACGTAGGGCTGGCCCATAAGATTGTAGGACGCAGCCTTGAGGATGGGCTTCTGAACGTCGGCAATGCCGGCGGTGGGGTCGTAGGGCTGGGTGTAATCTACAGTGATGACGTCGCCGGGCTGCGTCTGTATGGTATAGACGTCGCTCTGGCCCTCCTGACGGGTAACTTCAACGGCCTGGCCGTTCTGATTGACTACCTTGACGGTGGTGAGGTCGGTAGCGCTCTGGATGTTGAGGGGCTTGCCGATGACGCTCTTGATGACAACGTTGGTGGCCTTGCCGTTCTGCCACGTGGCATCTACCTCGAAATTGCCTACGGCCTTGAGACCCTTGAAGCTGCCGTTCTTCCATACGCTGGGCAGGGCGGGCAGAACGTGGATGTTGCCGTCGTAACTCTGCAGGAGCATCTCGGCCACGCCGGAAGTGTAGCCGAAGTTGCCGTCAATCTGGAAGGGAGAGTGGGCGTCCCACAGGTTGTAGTAGCAACCGCCCTGGCCCTGCATGTCAATCTTGTAGGAGCCGGTGTGGTGCAGCATGAGGCCGAAGTAGCCGTGAGCCTCATCACCCTCAAGGGCACGGGCGTGGAGGTTGATCTTCCAACCGCCGCTCCAGCCGGTGACGGAGGTGGCGTTGCGCACGTGGAGGGAATTGACGGCGGCCTGCCAGAGTTTCTTCTGGGCGGCGTCGGTGGTGAAGGCGCTTACCTGGCCATAGGGATAGAGGGCCATGAGGTGGGAGAGGTGGCGGTGGCCGGCGGCATCACCCTGGGAGTTGAGGCCGAGGTCGTACCATTCTTTCAGGCAGGTCTTGCCGCCGTAAGTTTCGGTGTGGAGGCCCTTGTCGAGGACGGCGTAGAAGTCGGTCATTTCCTTGAGTTCGGTGCCGGTGATGGGGCTGTCGCTGCCCAACTCCTCTGCGCCGGCGATGATGCTGCCCACGAGTTCGGCGGTGTTCTGCTGGGCAAAGGCCGTGGAGTGGCCGCCCTGAGGACCGTGCTCGGGGGAGTACTCGTCGTCAACGTAATAGGTGCCGTCGGGGTTCTTGTGCGTGCTGATGTCCTTCAGGAACTGTGCGGCGCGCAGCATGGCGGGGAGGGCTCGTTTGAGGAAGTCCTTGTCGCCGGTGTAGCGGTAGTGCTGCCACAGGTGTGAGCAATACCAAGCGGCCAGCGTCTTTATCTGGAAGGCAAACCACTGGGAGCAACCGCCGAAGATGTTGTTCTCCGTGGGGAGCATCCAGCCGCGAACGCCGGCGCGATACTTCTGGGCTATGGTGTGGTAGTTGTATTTGTCCTGCGACACGGTGATGATGTTCTCAAGGAAGGGCAGGTGGCACTCGGAGAGGTTTGTGGGCTCGGCGGGCCAGTAGTTCATCTGCACATTGACGTCGGCGTGCACGTCGCAGTGCCAGAAGTCGGTCTGGGAGTCGTTGTTCCAAATGCCCTGGAGGTTGCTGGGGGCGGCTACAAAGAGGTTGTTGCAGGCTATTTCCAGGTATCGGCCATACTGGAAGTATAGCGTCTCGAGGAAGAGGCCGTCGGCGGTCTTGCGGTTGCTCTCGGTGGCGTAGTAGTCAATGAGCTTGTCCGTGCTCTTCGTGCTGCTGCCGCCCAGGTTGAGGTCCACGCGGCCCATCAGGTTGGTGAAGTTGCTGACGTGGTCGGCCAGGAGGGCGTCGTAGTCCATAGCTACGGCCTTATCCAGCGTGCTGGCCGCCTCGGTCTTCAGGGCGCTTGTCGTGCCCTTCACCCAGGAGGGCGTGGAGGGGTCGAAGTTGGTGGCAGCCGTCATGTAGAAAGTAACCTGCGTGGCACCGCTTACCTCGATGCCTTTGTCGGTGGTCTCCACCGTGCCGTCGCTGACGACGCTGAACTGATGGGCGTAACTTACCGTGGTGCCCTTGCCGGAGAAACTGCCGCCGCCGTCCTTGTAGGTCACGGTGCCGGCACCGATGGCATTGTCGGGGGTAACGCTGAAGAGGAGGTGCAGCTTGTCGGCGCCCTCTGCCGTGTAGCGGGCCACGACGACATTGTTGGGGGCGCTGATGAAGTAACGGCGCGTGTAGGAGGTGGCGTCGCTGCGGAAGTTGACGCCGGCCACGGCATTTTCAATGTCGAGGTAGCGCACATAGTCCTGCACGGGCTTGCCCTCGCCAAATACCTTGCTCAAATCCTTCACGAACACGGAGCCGAAGTTGGCATAGCGGCCGTGCTCGCCGTAGGCCGTGGGGGAGCCGTTGTAAAGCGTCTTCTCGTTGAACTGTATCTCATCATTCTGAATGCCGCCAAGCAGGACGGCGCCCAGGCGGCCATTGCCGAGCGGCAAACCGTATTCCATCCAGGGATTGTCAACGAGGGTGGCAGTGGCGGGGAAGTTATACCACAGCGTCAGGGGGTGTTCAGGAGTGAAAGCCGTCACGCCCTCCACGGGAAAGTCGCCCGTGGTAACGTCGTCAATATCCTCGAAGACGAAAGCGTTGTTGCCATCGCTGTTGTCCCAAAGGCCTATCGTCTTGCCGGTGCCGTTGCCGCCCCACACGTTGAAGCCGTAATTACGGGTGTCATCGGTAGGGGTGATGGTGAAGCAATTGCCCTTGTTGGGATGGGCAGCCAGCTTGAAGCCATTGCTCCACGCCGTTTCCTGGGTGCGGAGGGGCTTGTCGTTGTTGCCGCCGCCCGAGCCGGCTTCTTCACTGTCGCCGCTGGCGGAGATGGCCTTGCCGCCCAGCCACATATAGTGACCCTCGGCGTTTACAATCTGGCAGTTGTCCTTCGTGCCGACAAACTTCCACTGCATGGAGGGCGCAATTTGCAGGTTGGCCGTGCGCACGGCCTTGCCCACGCCTTGGTCGGTCAGGTAAATCTTGCCCAGATTGGACTTGATGTAATAATAGTGGTCTTCACCGCCGTTGCTGAACTGCGGCAACTGTGCCGACAGCGCAGTCGTCAGGCACAGGAGAGCGAAAAGGATAAAGTATTTACGCATAATGTATATAATAAGTGATTTTACGCTAAAGTTCCGTGTTTTCAGTTTGCAAAGTTATGAAAATCCGCAACAACAGCCAAACAAAGCCTTTTCTTTTTGCACCTTTCGGCGCTTTTTTTAACATTTTGAGCCTCTCGCGGCCTTCCGCGCTACGATTAAAAAGGCATTTACTACCGGAGGAACGAAGACAATTATTACTTTTTTTTGCAGCGATCGGCACTGGCGCGCACCTTTCCCCCCACCCTTTTTCTCCGACACCCCCTTTCGTTTTTTCCGATAGCCCTTTTACGCAAAATTAAAAGGGACTTCGGAAAAATTAAAAGGGACATCGGTCAAATTAAAAGGGACATCGGAAAAACTAAAAGGGCTATCGTTTTTGCTAAAAGGGCTATAAAAAAATACCCCGCGGCATCGCGCCGTGGGGTATTTCGGATATTGTGGTGTAGAATTTATTCGGCAGTTTCCTCAGCTGCTACCTCTTCGGCGGGAGCTTCGGTTGCGGGGGCCTCGGCGGGAGCAGCAGGAGCCTCGGTGGCAGCGGCCTTGCGGCTGCGGCGCGTGCGGGTCTTCTTCTGAACCTTTGCCATGTTCTCATCATAGTCCACGAGCTCAATGAAGCACATGGGAGCGGCGTCGTCCTTGCGGAAACCGGTCTTGATGATGCGGGTGTAGCCACCGGGACGGTCGGCCACCTTCTGGCTGATCTCCTTGAAGAGCTCGGTGACGGCTTTCTTGTCCTGCAGGTAGCTGAACACTACGCGACGATGGTTGGTGGTGTCTTCCTTAGACTTGGTGATAAGGGGCTCTACATACTTCTTCAGAGCCTTGGCCTTTGCGACAGTCGTAGTGATTCTTTTGTGCGTGATCAGGGCTACGGCCATGTTGGACAGCATGGCAGCGCGGTGACTGGCAGTACGACTGAGATGGTTGAATTTCTTATTGTGTCTCATTTTTTTGTTTTAAGTTGAAGTGTGGGGACTAAGCGTGTCTTAGTCTAACTTGTACTTTGTAATGTCGGTTCCAAACGACAGATTCTGACTCGCGAGCAAATCATCAAGCTCGGTGAGCGATTTCTTGCCGAAGTTGCGGAACTTCAAGAGGTCGGCCTTGTTGAGCTGAACGAGGTCGCCGAGGGTCTCTACGTTGGCTGCCTTGAGGCAGTTGAGAGCGCGTACGGAGAGGTTCAGGTCGGTGAGCTTGGTCTTGAGCTGCTGACGCATGCGGAGCACTTCCTCGTCGAATTCCTGAGGATGGGAGTCGAGTACGTTGTCGAGCGTGATGCGGTCGTCGGAGAAGAGGGCAAAATGCTGGATGAGTACTTTGGCGGCTTCGCGCAGGGCGTCCTTCGGGTGGATGGAACCGTCCGTGGTGATTTCCAGCACGAGGCAGTCGTAGTCGGTCTTTTGCTCGACACGGCAGGGCTCAACGCTGTACTTCACGTTGCGGATGGGTGTGTAAATAGAATCGATTGGCAGCTGGTTAACAGCGGTGCAGAAGATGCGGTTTTCCTCAGCGGGAACCCATCCACGGCCTTTGTTGATAGTCAGCTCAATCTGCATCGTGGCTTTAGAGTCTAAATGACAAATCACCAGTTCGGGATTCAACACTTCAAACCCTGTGAGATACTTGCCGAGGTCACCTGCGCGGAACTCTGTGGTGTTGCTCAGAGTGACGGCAATTTTCTCTTCCGCGAATTCTTCTACTATTTGCCTGAAGCGTACTTGCTTCAGATTGAGTATCATGTTTGTCACATCTTCTCGCACACCGGGCACGGAGGCAAACTCGTGGTCAACGCCGTCGATCTTGATGGTGTTGATAGCGAAACCTTCGATGGAGGTGGAGAGCAGGATGCGGCGGAGGGCGTTGCCTATGGTGTGGCCAAAGCCAGGCTCCAAGGGACGGAATTCAAACTTTCCGAACTTGGGGTCGTCTTCCACCATGATTACTCTATCGGGCTTTTGAAATGCTAATATCGCCATGAATGTAAATTCTATTTTTTTAATTAGTTCTTAGAGTAGAGCTCGACGATGAGCTGCTCCTTGATGTTCTCGGGGATGTCCTCACGCTCGGGCTTGTGGAGAAGCTTTCCGCTCTTGGATGCTTCGTCCCACTCAATCCATGCATACTTGCTGTGATTGAAGCCTGCGAGGGCGTCGGCGATGACTTCAAGGCTCTTGCTGCGCTCGCGCACACCGACGATCTGGCCGGGCTTTACGCTGTAGGAGGCGATGTTGACCACCTGACCGTCTACGACGATGTGCTTGTGGTTGACAAGCTGGCGGGCTGCTGCGCGGGTGGGAGCGATGCCGAGACGATAAACGACGTTGTCGAGGCGGCACTCGAGACCCTGGAGGAGGAGCTCACCGGTAATGCCGGTGGCGGCAGCGGCCTTGTCGAAGAGGTTGCGGAACTGCTTTTCGAGTACGCCATAGGTGTACTTAGCCTTCTGCTTTTCTGCGAGCATGACGCCGTATTCAGAGGTCTTGCGACGGCGGTTGTTGCCGTGCTGGCCAGGAGGATAGTTGCGCTTTGCAAGTACCTTGTCGGGACCGAAGATGGCCTCACCGAACTTACGAGCGATACGAGATTTAGGACCTGTATATCTTGCCATAACTTTTGTTTAATGTTTAATGTTTAACGTTGAAGTGGATTATACGCGGCGACGCTTGGGAGGGCGGCAGCCATTGTGGGGCAGGGGCGTAACATCGATGATTTCGATGACTTCGATGCCTGCGCCGTGGATGGCGCGGATGGCGCTTTCGCGACCGTTACCGGGACCCTTGACGTATGCCTTCACCTTGCGCAGACCGAGGTCAAAAGCGACCTTGGCGCAGTCCTGTGCGGCCATCTGTGCAGCGTAAGGAGTGTTCTTCTTGCTGCCACGGAAACCCATCTTACCAGCGCTGGACCAGCTGATTACCTGGCCTTCGCTGTTGGCAAGAGATACAATGATATTATTGAAAGAGCTGTGCACGTGAAGCTGACCCTGTGCGTCAACTTTTACTACGCGCTTCTTTGCAGAGACGGTTTTCTTTGCCATATCTTATTAATTTTTATTACTTCGTTGCCTTCTTCTTGTTTGCAACGGTCTTCTTCTTACCCTTACGGGTGCGAGCGTTGTTCTTGGTACTCTGTCCGCGGAGGGGAAGACCGATACGATGGCGGATGCCGCGATAGCAACCGATGTCCATCAGACGCTTGATGTTGAGCTGGATCTCGCTGCGGAGGTCACCCTCAACTTTGTAGTCGGCACCGATGATTTCACGGATCTTGGCAGCCTGGTCGTCAGTCCAGTCGCAAACCTTAATGTCTCTGTTCACGCCGGCTTTGTCCAAAATTTGACCGGCACTACTGCGACCTATTCCGAAAATATAGGTCAAGGCGATTTCACCTCGTTTGTTCTGAGGTAAATCTACACCAACAATTCTTATTGCCATATAGTTGAATTTGGTTTTTTACGAAGATTTAACCCTGACGCATCTTGAACTTAGGGTTCTTCTTGTTAATCACAAACAGGCGGCCCTTGCGACGTACGATTTTGCAGTCGGGGGTGCGCTTTTTGATGGATGCTCTTGTTTTCATTTTATTTTTTGTTTATTTGTAGCGGTAGGAGATTCTGCCGTTGGTGAGGTCGTAGGGGCTCATTTCCACCTTTACCTTATCGCCGGGCAGGATCTTGATGTAATGCATACGCATCTTTCCGGAAATGCCAGCACGGATGGTGTGGCCGTTTTCCAACTCTACGCGGAACATGGCGTTGCTCAAGGCTTCTACCACGATACCGTCTTGCTCAATTGCGTTTTGCTTTGACATATTCTTTTTTAGTATTGTTTTCCTTCAATGCGTTCTATCTCTTCGAAAGAGGAGAGGATGTCGGGCTTGCCACCATGGATGGCGATGCTGTGCTCAAAATGGGCGGCTGGCTTGCCGTCGCGAGTGGTGACGCTCCATTTGTCGGGGAGCATGGCTATCTCGCGGCTTCCCATGGTTATCATAGGTTCAATGGCTATGCAGAGTCCGTTCTTGATTTGCTTGCCGGCACCGCGCTTGCCGTAGTTGGGCACCGCAGGGTCTTCATGCATATCACGGCCCACACCGTGGCCTACGAATTCTCTGACTACGCCGTAGCCTTGGGCTTCGCAGTGCTGCTGAACGGCATACCCTATGTCGCCGATGCGACGGCCAGGGAGGGCTGCCTCGATGCCCTTGTAAAGGGCTTCTTTGGTTGTCTTCAGCAGATGGCGCACTTCTGGTTTGACTTCGCCCACGCAGAACGTGTAGCAGGAGTCGCCGCAGAAGCCTTCCAAGCAGGCTCCGCAATCTACTGACAGAATGTCGCCGTCGCGAAGTTCGCGGGCATCGGGCACGCCGTGCACCACGATATTGTTGACGGAGGCACATATGCTGGCGGGGAACTCGGGGCCATAAGGATTGGGGAATCCCTTGAACACGGGTGTGCCGCCATTGTCCCGGATAACCTGCTCAGCCAGGGTGTCCAACGCGAGCGTTGTGACACCGGGCTTGAGCTGGCGGGCTATCTCAGTGAGCGTCTGGCTTACCAAGAGGTTGGCTCGGCGCAGAAGCTCTATCTCGTCTTCTGTCTTGAGATATATCATTGTGTGAAAATACCTCGGCTTCGCTTAGCCGCGGTTGTTGCGAACATGACCGGCGTTGAGCAGGCCGTCATAGTGACGCACGAGCAAGTGGCTCTCAATCTGCTGCAGGGTGTCGAGAACAACACCTACGAGGATGAGGAGGCTGGTGCCGCCGAAGAACTGTGCAAAGCCCTGCTTGATGCCGAAGATGCCGGCGAATGCGGGCAGAATGGCGATGAGAGCGATGAACAGAGAGCCAGGGAACGTGATGTGAGACATTACGTTGTCCAGGAAGTCAGCGGTGTCCTTACCGGGCTTAACACCGGGAATGAAACCGTTGTTGCGCTTCATGTCTTCTGCCATCTGAACGGGGTTCATGGTGATGGCGGTGTAGAAGTATGTGAAGGCGATGATGAGGACAACGAATACGATGTTGTAGAGGACACTCGTGTGATCCATCAACTGCGTCATGGCCCATCCATGACTGCCACTCATGTTAGCAACAGTCATAGGAATGAACATGATAGCCTGAGCAAAAATGATAGGCATTACGTTGGCAGCAAAGAGCTTCAGGGGGATGTACTGACGTGCACCACCTACCTGGCGGCCACCTTCGATGCGCTTGGCATACTGCACGGGAACCTTGCGAACAGCCTTGACCAGGATGATAGCGAGGGCCATCACAAAGAGCAGGGCGATTACCTCAAAGAGGAACTTCACAAGACCGCCGCCTTCAGCGCTGTAGAGTGCAGAGGTGAGTTCTTCACCCAGTGCGGAAGGCATACGTGCTATAATACCTATCATAATGATCATGGAGACGCCGTTGCCTATGCCCTTGTCGGTGATACGCTCACCGAGCCAAAGGATAAACATACTGCCGGCTGCCAGAATGATGGTGCTTGAGAGCATAAACAGGATTCCGTCTACCCTGAAGGCCCCCGTGCCCTGTGTCTGGGCCTGGAGGTTCAACATGTAGGCCGGAGCCTGGAAGAGAAGGATGAACACGGTCAGCCAGCGTGTGTACTGGTTGATTTTGCGTCGTCCACTCTCGCCCTCGCGCTGCATCTTCTGGAAATAAGGCACGGCGACTGCCAGGAGCTGAATCACAATCGAGGCAGAGATGTAAGGCATGATTCCCAGTGCGAAAACAGAGGCATTGGAGAATGCACCACCAGAGAACATATTCAGCAGGGACATCAGACCTTCGCTGGTCTGTGACTTCAGACGCTCTAGGCCTGTGGGGTCAATACCGGGGAGCACCACTTGGGAGCCGAAACGGTAGATGGCAATGAAGCCAATCGTAATGAGGATGCGAGTGCGCAAGTCCTCAATACGCCAAATGTTCTTGATAGTCTCGATTATCTTCTTCATTGTAATAAGGTGTAAAGAAGGTTAGAGTTTATTTACGGTACCACCGGCAGCAGTAATGGCTTCCTCGGCCTTCTTGGAGAAAGCGTGGGCTTCCACTTCGAGCTTGACGGTGAGCTTACCGTTGCCAAGGATCTTCACGAGAGCGCTCTTCTTGATGAAGCCGGCAGCAACGAGTTCGGCAATGCCGATCTTCTCCAGGTTCTTGGCCTGGGCGAGAGCCTCGAGGACGCTGAGGTTGATACCCTTGTACTCAACACGGTTGATGTTCTTGAAACCATGCTTAGGCAGACGGCGCTGGAGGGGCATCTGTCCACCTTCAAAACCAATCTTCTTGCTATAGCCGGAGCGCTGCTTGGCACCCTTGTGACCACGAGTGGAGGTACCGCCCATGCCGGAGCCGGGGCCGCGACCTATGCGCTTGCGGGAGGTTACGGAGCCTGCAGCAGGCTGTAAGGTATTTAATTTCATAATGCAGATTTCTTTTTAGGATTATTCGGTTACGGTTACCAAGTGAGCTACCTTGCGGATCATACCGCGGAGTACAGGGCTGTCCTCCTTTTCAACAGTATGATACAACTTGGTCAGGCCAAGTGCGTCAAGAGTACGCTTCTGGTCTTTGGGAGCGTGGATGCGGCTCCTTGTTTGCTGAATTTTGATAGTTGCCATAATTGTTGAAATTTTTATTAGCCACGGAATACTTTCTCTACGCTGATGCCACGCTGCTCAGCCACCTGGCGAGCGTCGCGCATTTCACTGAGGGCCTTGATGGTGGCCTTCACGAGGTTGTGGGCATTGGAACTACCCTTACTCTTGGCAAGGACGTCCTTGATACCTACGCTCTCGAGAACGGCACGCATGGCGCCACCGGCTACTACACCGGTACCTTCAGAGGCAGGGAGGAGGAGCACCTCAGCACCGCCGAACTTGGCAATCTGCTTGTGAGGTACAGTACCGTTGATAACGGGGACTTTAACTAAATTCTTCTTGGCGGACTCTACGCCCTTGGCAATAGCGGCGGTAACTTCGCCAGCCTTGCCCAGGCCAGTACCGATGACGCCCTTACCGTCACCTACCACTACAATAGCGGCGAAGGTGAAAGTGCGGCCACCCTTGGTAACTTTAGTCACGCGATTGATAGCAACCAGTCTATCTTTTAATTCTTCGCTGTTTACGTTTACTCTGTTTGCCATAATCTTTTAGAATTTAAGACCCCCTTTACGGGCTCCGTCAGCAACTTCTTTTACACGGCCGTGATAGAGGTAGCCGTTACGATCGAATACTACGGTCGTGATGCCAGCCTCAATGGCCTTCTGAGCAATAGCTTCACCAACCTTGGCAGCCTGCTCCTTCTTGGGCATGGTCTCCATACCCAGGCTGGAAGCGGCAACAAGAGTGGTGGCAGTCTCGTCATTGATAATCTGAACGTAAATCTGCTTATTGCTTCTGAACACGCTCATGCGGGGACGCTCAGCAGTGCCAGAAATCTTATTGCGAACGCGAAATTTGATCTTTGCGCGACGCTGTTCTTTTTGCTTTGTCATAATCTTACGGTATTAAAACTTATTTAGCACCTGCGGACTTACCGCTCTTACGACGAATCTGCTCGCCGAGATAGAGGATACCCTTGCCCTTATAAGGTTCAGGCTTGCGGAAAGAACGAATCTTGCTGCAAACCATGCCGAGGAGTTGCTTGTCGGCGCTCTCAAGGCAGATGTAAGGGTTCTGGTTACGCTCCATTTTGGTGGTAACGGTGATTTCTTTGGGGAGCTGGACTACGATGGGGTGAGTGTAACCGAGCGTGAAGGTAATCAGGTTGCCCTGATTCTCTACGCGATAACCTACGCCAATGAGTTCCATTTCCTTCTTGTAACCTTCACTTACGCCGACAACCATGTTGTTGACAAGGGCGCGATACAGACCGTGGAAGGCCTGCTTCTGCTTCTGGGCAACTTCACTGTTCTCGTCGATGGCGAATTTTACATGACCGTCTTCGATTGTGACAACGATGGAAGGATCAACAGTTTGGCTAAGTTCACCCTTCGGACCTTTGACGGTCACTACATTATCCTGGACGTTAACCGTAACGCCGGCAGGAATGTTAATCGGCAATTTACCAATTCTTGACATTCTGTGTTCCTCCTATTAATAAATGTAGCAAAGAACTTCACCGCCGATCTTGAGTTCGGCAGCCTCTTTGTCTGTCATTACACCTTTGGACGTGGAGATAATGGCTATACCCAGTCCGTTAATTACGCGGGGCATATCACGATAACCGGTGTACTTGCGCAGACCGGGAGTGGATACGCGGGTGAGGTTCTTGATAGCATTAACCTTGGTCTGAGGATTATACTTCAGAGCAATCTTAATGGTACCCTGAGGGCCGTCGTCCTCGAACTTGTAGTTGAGGATGTAGCCCTTTTCAAAAAGGATTTTGGTGATGTCCTTCTTCAAATTTGACGCGGGCACTTCCACTACACGGTGCTTGGCCATGATAGCGTTGCGCAGACGGGTCAAATAATCTGCTATAGGATCTGTCATTTGTTAATAAAGTTTTTAATTAATCGGGACGACCCCGACAATATTAAATAAAGTGAACTGTGTGTTACTCTTTTTACCAGCTGGCCTTGCGTACGCCGGGGATGAGGCCCTGGGAGGCCATCTCGCGGAACTGGATACGGCTCAGACCGAACTGACGGATATAACCCTTGGGACGACCCGTGAGCTTGCAGCGATTGTGCAGGCGGATGGGGTTAGCATTGCGGGGAATCTTCTGGAGCTTACGAGCAGCCTCATAGGCTTCTACGGGATCCTCGCTCTTGTTAACGATTTCCTTCAGGGCAGCACGCTTAGCGGCATACTTGGCTACCAGGCGGGCACGCTTCACTTCGCGTGCCTTCATTGACTCTTTTGCCATGTCGTATTAGTTGTTTTTAGCGTTCTTAAAAGGTAATCCGAATTCCTTGAGCAGAGCATAGCCTTCCTCATCCGTCTTGGCGGTGGTGACGAAGGTGATGTTCATACCCAGCAGGCGATCGATAGCATCGATGTTGATTTCAGGGAAGATAATCTGCTCCTGAATACCGAGGGTGTAGTTGCCGCGGCCGTCAAACTTGCTCTCAATACCCTTGAAGTCACGGATACGGGGCAGAGCTACGCGTACGAGCTTCTCGAGGAATTCATACATGCGCTCACGACGCAGGGTTACCATGACGCCGATAGGCATCTTCTTACGGAGTTTGAACTGGGCAACGTCCTTCTTGGACATCGTTGCAACGGCCTTCTGGCCGGTGATAGCAGTAAGTTCGTTGATGGCCACCTCGATAATCTTCTTGTCGGCGGTAGCCATGCCGAGACCCTGATTGATAACAATCTTCTTCAGGGCGGGAATCTGCATGGCAGACGAGTAGTTAAACTGCTTCTGAAGAGCCGGAGCGATGCGCTCGGCATATTCTTGCTTGAGTTGTGCTGTATTTGCCATTACTTAATCTCCTCTCCTGATTTTTTAGCATAACGAACTAACTTGCCCTCCTCATTGCGCTTGCGGCCAATGCGGGTGGGCTTGCCGGTCTTGGGATCTACCACATTCAGGTTGCTGATATGGATAGAAGCCTCAATTTCCACGAAACCGCCTTGAGGATTCTTGGCGCTGGGCTTCTGGCTCTTCTTGACCATGTTGACACCTTCCACTACGGCACGCTGCTTCTCCACGAGCACGCGGGTAACCTTACCCGTCTTGCCCTTGTTCTCGCCGGCGTTTACGTAAACGGTGTCGCCTTTCTTAATATGTAATTTTGCCATTACTTTGTCTCTTTTTTAGATTAAAGTACTTCGGGTGCGAGTGAAACAACCTTCATGTTGACGGCGCGGAGTTCGCGTGCCACGGGGCCGAAGATACGGCTGCCGCGGAGTTCACCTGCATTGTTGAGCAGTACACAGGCGTTGTCGTCAAAACGGATATAGGAACCGTCGGCGCGACGGATTTCCTTCTTCGTGCGAACGATCAAGGCCTTTGATACGGCACCCTTCTTGATTTCACTGGACGGAATGACGTTCTTAACAGAAACGACAATCACGTCACCCACAGAGGCGTAACGACGCCTTGTGCCACCGAGAACACGGATGCAGAGGCATTCGCGAGCACCGCTGTTGTCGGCTACGGTTAATCTGGATTCTGTCTGTATCATGATTACTTAGCTCTTTCTACGATTTCTACTAATCTCCAGCGCTTGGTCTTGCTCAGGGGGCGGGTTTCCATGATGGCAACGGTGTCGCCTACATTGCACTCGTTCTTTTCATCGTGAGCGTGATACTTCTTCGTCTTGGAGACAAACTTACCATAAATAGGGTGCTTTTCCTTGAACTTAGCAGCGACGACAATGGTCTTGTCCATCTTGTTGCTAACTACAACACCCTGGCGGGTCTTTCTAAGATTTCTTTCTTCCATGTCGTAAATTATTTGTTAAGTTCATATTCGCGGAGCACAGTCTTCAGCTGGGCAATCGTACGACGCGCGGCCTTAATCTGTGCAGGGTTCTCCAGGGGAGATACGCTGTGGTTGAGGAGGAGCTGCTGATACTTGGCTACCTCGGTCTCAACGCGCTCTGCCAGTTCGTTGGCAGGGATTTGACGGATTTCTGCAATTTTCATAATTAAGCGTTTTTGTCGTAGTCGTGTCTAACAATAAACTTGGTGGTCACAGGGAGTTTCTGTGCGGCCAGGCGGAGGGCTTCCTTAGCCACTTCGAAGGGCACGCCGTCAATCTCGAAGATGATACGACCGGGAGTGATGGGGAATACATAGCCCACGGGATCACCCTTACCTTTACCCATGCGGACGTCGGCAGGCTTCTTGGTAATGGGTTTGTCGGGGAATATGCGAATCCAGCTCTGACCTTCACGCTGCATGTAACGGGTCATGGCTACACGGGCGGCCTCAATCTGGCGGCCGGTGATCCAGTGCGTGTCAAGGCTCTTTATGCCGAAGCTACCGAAAGCCAGCTGGTTGCCGCGCTGGGCGTTACCCTTGCAACGGCCTTTTTGCGGTCTGCGATATTTTGTTCTTTTTGGCTGTAACATAACTAGATTTCAATTAACGGTTGTTGTTTCTCTTGTTACGGAAACCACGTCCTCCGCGGCCATTTTCGGGGCGGCGTGTCTCCTTCTCAGGAGTGAAGTTAGGAGCAAGGTCCTTCTTGCCATATACCTCACCGCGGCAGATCCATACCTTGATGCCAAGGATACCTACCTTCGTGAGAGCCTCGGTCTGGCAGTAGTCAATGTCAGCGCGGAACGTGTGCAGGGGAGTACGACCTTCCTTGAACATTTCGCTGCGGGCAATTTCTGCGCCATTCAGACGGCCGGAAATCTGGACCTTAATACCTTCTGCACCCATGCGCATCGTGTTGGCGATAGCCATCTTGATAGCGCGGCGGTATGCAATCTTACCTTCCACTTGACGGGCGATGCTGCGACCAACGATCACAGCGTCAAGGTCAGGCTTCTTTATCTCGAAGATGTTGATCTGGACCTCCTTGTCGGTGATCTTCTTCAACTCTTCCTTGAGCGTATCAACTTCCTTACCACCCTTACCAATGATCAGACCGGGGCGAGAGGTGCACACGGTAATGGTAATGAGTTTGGGAGTGCGCTCGATAACAATACGAGATACACTGGCTTTGGCAAGACGGGCGTCAAGGTACTTGCGGATTTTGGTATCCTCAAGAATGTTGTCGCCGAAGTTGCGGCCACCGTACCAATTCGAGTCCCAACCGCGGACGATGCCGAGGCGGTTACTTATCGGATTAACTTTTTGTCCCATTCTTTTTACTTTTTAATCATTAGTCTTGGTGTCAACGAACACGGTCACGTGGTTCGAGCGCTTACGGATTCTGTAGCCGCGGCCCTGGGGTGCAGGGCGCATACGCTTCAGCGTAGCACCTTCGTCCACGAAGATCTTAGTTACGAACAGTTCGCCTTCATCAGCCTTGCGGTCGTTTTTCACTTCCCAGTTGGCGATGGCAGAGCGAAGCAGTTTCTCGAGGTCAATAGAAGCGGCCTTCTTGCTGAAATGCAAGGTAGCCAGTGCGCGATTCACTTCCATGCCGCGGATAAGGTCAGCGACGTAGCGCATCTTGCGGGGGGAAGTGGGCACGTTGCGCAGAACGGCGGTGTTCTGCGTCTTGCGGGCTTCTTTTCTAGCTTGAGCAGCTATTCTTTTTCTTGCTCCCATTATTAATTACTTTTTTTTAATTCTGGATTGATTGAGCCTGTGCGTGAAGATTACTTCTTCTTCTGACCGGCGTGGCCGCCGAACTTGCGGGTGGGTGCGAACTCGCCCAGCTTGTGGCCGACCATATTCTCGGTTACATACACAGGAATGAACTTGTTACCGTTGTGCACAGCAATGGTGTGACCCACGAAGTCGGGGCTGATCATTGAAGCGCGGGCCCATGTCTTGACAACGCTCTTCTTGCCACTTTCGTTCATGGCGAGCACCTTCTTTTCGAGGCTTACGGCGATGTAGGGACCTTTTTTAAGTGAACGACTCATAGTCTTGTGATTCTTTTAGTACTTAATTACTTTTTGCGTCTCTCGATGATGTACTTGTTGCTCTGCTTCTTCGGAGCGCGCGTCTTCAGGCCCTTAGCGTAGAGACCCTTGCGGCTACGGGGATGGCCACCGCTCTGACGGCCTTCACCACCGCCCATGGGGTGATCTACAGGGTTCATAACAACACCACGGTTGTGAGGACGGCGGCCCATCCAGCGGCTGCGTCCGGCCTTGCCGGAGCTTTCGAGGGCGTGGTCGCTGTTGCCTACGCTGCCTACCGTGGCTTTGCAAGCACTAAGAATCTGGCGGGTCTCACCGGAAGGAAGCTTGATGATGCAATACTTGCCTTCGCGGCTGGTCAGCTGAGCGAAGTTACCGGCACTGCGCACGAGCAAGGCACCCTGACCGGGGCGAAGCTCAATGTTGTGAATCACGGTACCTACGGGGATGTTCTGCAGAGGCAGGGCATTACCGATTTCGGGAGCTGCCTCGGCGCCGGACATCAGCTGGTCGCCAACTTTCAATCCATTAGGAGCGATAATGTAACGCTTTTCACCGTCAGCGTAGTAAAGCAGAGCGATGCGAGCGGAACGGTTAGGATCATACTCGATCGTCTTTACGACTGCGGGAACACCATCTTTCTCTCGCTTGAAGTCGATGAAGCGGAACTTGCGCTTGTGACCACCGCCGAGATAACGCATTGTCATCTTACCGACGTTGTTACGGCCGCCAGTGCTCATCTTACCAGTTACGAGAGATTTCTCAGGTACGGATGCAGTAATCTCTTCGAACGTACCTATAATCTTGTGTCTCTGGCCCGGTGTTGTGGGCTTAAATTTACGTACTGCCATTTTTAATTATTGAATGTTACTGTAAAAGTCGATAGTTTCGCCGTCCTTGACGGTTACGATTGCCTTCTTGAAAGCATTGGTGCGACCCTTCAGGAGACCGGCACGGGTGTAGCGGCTCTTGTTCTTGCCGGCGTAAACCATGGTGTTCACGTCAACGACGGTCACGTTATACGTAGCTTCCACTTCTGCCTTAATCTGGAGCTTGTTAGCCTCAGGGCGCACGATGAAGCCGAACTTGTTCTGCTTCTCCGTGATGCTGGTCATCTTCTCGGTGATCAGGGGTTTTACTATGAATGCCATAATCTGAATGTGTGCTTATTTGGTTAAGACAGTTTCAATATTCTGCAAGGCACTCTCTGTCATTACTACCACGCCGGCGTTCACTACGTTGTAGGTGTTTACCATGCAAGCGGCGCTCACCTTGGCGCAGGGCAGGTTGCGGGCAGACAGATAGATATTCTTGTTGGCACCGGCAGTAACCAGGAGCACCTTCTTGTCGGCCACCTTAAGATTGCCAAGAATCTCAAGCATAGCCTTCGTGCGGGGAGCTTCCATCTCGAAGTCTTCAACGACTACGAGGGCGCCTTCATTCACTTTATACGTCAGAGCGCTGCGACGGGCCAGGGCCTTCACCTTCTTGTTCAGCTTGAAGCTGTAATCGCGGGGCTTAGGACCGAACACGCGAGCACCACCTACGAGCACGGGTGAGTTGATGTCACCGCGGCGAGCGCCGCCGCCGCCCTTCTGGCGACCGAGCTTGCGGGTAGAACCGCTCATTTCGCTTCTCTCCTTAGACTTTGCCGTGCCCTGGCGCTGGTCAGCAAGATACTGCTTCACGTCGAGGTAGATGGCGTGGTCATTGGGTTCGATGCCGAACACAGCATCGTTCAGGACAACCTTCTTGCCGGTCTCCTGACCTTTTATATTTAATACGCTGAGTTCCATGTCTTACTTCTGTACAATTACGATTGAACCATTGCATCCGGCTACGCTGCCCTTGATGAGGAGCAGGTTATGCTCGGGGATGACCTTTAACACTTTGAGGTTTTGCGTGGTCACGCGATCGCCGCCCATCTGGCCGCCCATGCGGAGACCCTTGAAAACCTTTGCGGGGTAAGAGCAGGCACCGATAGCACCCGGCTTGCGGGCACGGTCGTCCTGGCCGTGAGTGGTCTGGCCTACGCCGCCGAATCCATGACGCTTCATTACGCCCTGGAAGCCCTTACCCTTGCTGATGCCGATGACGTCTACAAAGTTGGCGTCATTGAACAGCTCAACGGTGAGGGTGTCGCCCAGGTTGTACTCCTGGTCAAAACCTGTGAACTCGGCCAAGTGGCGCTTCGGGGTCACACCGGCTTTCTTGAAGTGTCCGAGCAGAGCATTGGAGGTGTTCTTCTCCTTTGCTTCCTGGAAGCCCAACTGCACGGCAGCGTAGCCATCCTTCTCAACACTCTTCACCTGGGTAACCACGCAAGGACCTACTTCGATAACGGTGCACGGCACGTTCTTGCCGTCGGCACCGAAAACGGATGTCATTCCGATTTTCTTTCCAATTAATCCTGGCATTTCAGTTGATTTGAGTTGTTAATAAATGAGTTAATAATATGGTTTGTTTTGTTAATTGCTTGGTATGGTTTACATTCCGCCGTATTTTCTTTGGCGCATTATCCCCCAATACGCTCAGGGGCGCACACGCCGAAAGCTACCCTAAGGCAGCCAAAATCAGCGGATTACGCACAATAACGCGCGTATTCCACACTTTTTCGGTTGCAAAGATACGCATTATTTCCCAAACCACCAACACTTTACGCTCTTTTTTTTAATTTTTTTTGCATCGCTTTGCAAAAAGCGTGAACTGCAAGCAGTAAGCCGTGCACTGTTTTAGTGCTAAACGGCGGACAGTTTGCAGCACCTCCGTTTCCCGCGATGACCGATGTGATTCTTTCGCGCGCGTATTTATATATAATGTGTGCTATTGATAAAAGACAACAGATACAATTAAAACAACTTCTTTCAAGCTCCGGCCACAACCGGCCTACGCTTTGTTGTGAATGATGTAATTTTACCACGAATTGCACGAATCTCACGAATCTTGCAAGCTTACGAATGGCTGCACGATGCAGCACGAATTACACTAATGCGAGCGGTAGGCATTAGTCAGATTCGTGCTGCATCTTCGCTTGGAGAGCGACCTCCTACCCTTTAAGGGAAGGGTGGGAAGGGTCTCCATTTGTTTATTACACAGAACGTATTCGTAAGATTCGTGCTATTCGTGGTCTTAAAAATAAATTCCTGAAAAAATTTTCTTTTATAATTTTGGTTGTCGCACTTGCGACCTTTCAGTTCAGCAAAGCATCTTGCTTTACACGCCCCAGCCGCTTTTCTCTCTAAATGCTGATTTATTTTGTAAAAAAAAGCCGCACACTTTTTGTCAAAATTTTCTCACCTTTTTCCCTCAAAATTTGGCCGTATTTTCAAATAATTTTTTTGCGTTTACTTCTGTGCGATTCTGGGAGAAGTTGCTATGTAGTTGATTCTCTCGCGTTTAACACAAGGGTGAATAAAAATGCCTCCCTAAAACCCTCCCTACACCCCCTTTTATACTGATTTCCATGCGCAATTTTGTCCCAATTTGCAGCACTCCACCCTCGGGGGAGCGGGGAGAGGGTCCCTCCTAAAGCCCTTTTAGTCGCAACTAAAGCCCTTTTAATTGAAATTATCGCCCTTTTAATTTGAATTATCTCCCTTTTAATTTTTCCGATGTCCCTTTTAGTTCCGCGTAAAAGGGCTATCGGAAAAAAAGAAACAGGGTATCGGAAAAATTGGATTAAACCTAGAAAAAAACGGGACTGTTTTCGTTTTTCGGAAAACGGGCGTTCTGGGGCCGAAAGCGGGTTTAGGCCGTCGCGACCCTCGAAAACGGCCCAAAATCTGTGCAAAAATTACACCCTGTTTTACTTCTTTTTCAGTGAAAAGGAAAAAAAGCGAAACCCGCATTTACTGACCATGCAAAACGATGGGATAAAATTCACCCGAAAGGTAGGGATAAAATCCGTGTGACGGGATGCCGACGGAGGGGAATTTATGCCGCCTTTCATGATTGGGGCCGTCAGTTTTGCTAAATATAAAGTAGCAAAAACGGGAACGGGGAGACGGCGGGCGAAAGATATTTAAGCACTGATATTTTGTAAGTTAACTTTTTTTCTTATCTTTGTCGCGATTTTGTATATAAAGGACAATACATAATAAATCAATACAACATGAAACGTTTACTTTCATTACTCGCCCTTCTGTGCCTTGTGTGCACGGGGGCATGGGCTTCTGTCTATCTACCCGGTACGCAGGTAACCGAACTCACAGAGGGTTACTACTACATCGGAGGCTGTAAGCAGAACTCGCAGGATTATTACTACCTCTACGACAACGGAACTGCCGCCAAGGGAAGCATGACCTACAATGGCGACAACTACGTGTGGAAAGTTACACCCGTGGAAGGTGGCTACACCATCCAGAACAAAGGGACAAACCGCTATCTGACGGTTCCCTCCGGCAACGGCTCGGCACTGAGCACCTCCACAGATGCAACTACGCTTCAGGCCACGTTTTCCGGCAACGTTGTGTGTATTCACAACGGCACAGAGGGCATTGATATGACAGCCAATGGAGAAAATCCCACCTCATGGGCCGGCATAACGCCTACCGGCTCACGCACACTAAAGATATATACAGCCGAGGAAAGTGCTTCGGCTCAGATTACCTATGTTTATAAAATCGACGGGCGCGAATGGTCGCGCAGTACACAGTATGGTGCAGTAGGACAACCCGTACCGGCTCCCGAAGCCAAAGCGTTTGCCACGCTTACTTACGATTCAAGCCTCACCGTGGCAGCCGACGGCACGACTACGGTGGAGGTGACCTGCACGCCCAACCTACCCTTCACTGCTTTTGAGAGTGCTTCGGCCATCACACAGTGGTATGCCTTCAGGGCGCATGCCAATAACGCCAATTCCCGCTGGCTATACGACAACGAAGGCACGCTGGGCTTCTATCAAGGCGACCACCCGAATACGGCTGATTACGCCTGGGGCTTCGTAGGCAATCTCATTGATGGCTTTGACATCGTGAACATGAAGAGTGGCCTCATCCTCTCCGATGACAATCCTTGCGCTCTTGCCAACTCGGGCAACAAGGTTTTTCTATACAAGAGTGCCGTAAGCAACACGGGCTTTGCCCTCAAAAAGACGGCCAATGGCCAGTACTACAACCTCAACAGCTCCAGTAACGCCATAGCTCGCTGGCGAGACGCCGACAACGGTTCCACCTTCTTCGTAGAAGCCATGACGGTGGAGACTACGGGCTACACGGTGACGGTGACGGGTCTGACGGACGAACTGCTGGATCTCGCTTCGGTCAGCGTGAACAACGTGGACTACAAGAACGGTGCCAACATCAGCACGACCGGTCTTACCACCGATGACGTGACGGTGAACCCCGTGCCTGGCTACCACGGCGAGGTCAGCATCCAGGGGATGAGCATCATTGTAAGTTACACGCCTATCTCGCCCATCACGCTGCCCGTGACCTTCACGCCCGCCAGTGGCCTTAAGGTGAGCAGCCTGGACGTTATCCGCGTGAACTTCGGAGCCGAATTTCTCAGCTATGCCGATGACATGGGACTTACGGCCTCTGCCCCCTCGCTGACCTGTGGCGGACAGAGTGCCACACTGCAAAGTTGCACCGGCGAAATAGATGCCGACGAGAACACGATAATGGTCTATACCTTCTCCGAGGTCACCACCGACGGCAACTGGACCTTCACCATTCCCTCCGGCAACTATTTCGTATGGAACAGCGACGGCGACATGGCTCCCATCGCCACCATCACGGCCCACTACACCATCGGTGAGAACACGCCGGCGGATCACATCGACGTGACCTACAAAATCGTGTGCGAAGGCGAGGTCATCTCCTCCACCACCATCGAGAACGAGGCCGTGGGCAAGGCTCCCACCTTTGTGATGCCCGAACTCCCCGGCTACGTCACCCTCCAGCAGGGCCTGCCTGAGACACTGACGGTCTCCGACACCGAGGTGAACATCCTCACCGTCTATAGTGCCAACATGCCCTTCACCGTAGGCGACGACTACAGCATCGTGCTGAACGGCAAGACCACCTCGTGGAACGGCACCAACTTCCCCCTCGGCAATGCCGCCGGCAGCAAGATAGCCTTCACCGTGGGCGGCGACTGGCTGAACGGCTTCACGTTCAAAAACAAACAGGCCGACAAGTACCTCACCTTCGGCACCAGCGCCAACCCCACGGATAAGACCAATGCCGGTGTCACCACCAACGCCAACGAAGCCGGCGCACGCCTCGACCTCGTCGTCTCGGGCGGTAAGAACTACCTGAAGATTCACGGCACGACGAACAACTCGTATGCCAACAACCGCGACAGCTACTTCAGCACCTGGACCACCGCCTCCCCCGATGCTGGTTCGCAGGTCACCTTCACGGCCCTCGCCACCTACACGCTCACCATCACCGGTGCGCCCAGCGGTCAGACGCCCTCCGTCACCATCGGCGGCGACACCTTCCACTCGGGCGACACAGTTATGGCAGCGGCCAACCTCTCAAAGAGCGGCATCACGCCGGCCCCCTACAACGGCTATGTGGCCATCATCGAAATCAACGGCACGGCCATCAACGTGCGCTATGCCCAGGGCCAATCCACAGGTAATACCAACCCCACCGGCACCACCGTGCAGGCCGACAAGATTTATCGCATCTACTCCGTGCGCCATGCCGGATGGATGATGACCGAGCGCCTCAACAACACTGTGGGCACCATCAACATCAAGGCCACGAACGACTACGCCCAGATGTGGGTCGTGACGGCCAACGGCAGCGACGCCTACAGCATCCGCAACGTGAATACGGGCCGCTACATTCAGTTCCCCAATCAGAACGCTACGGCACAGACCACCACCAGCGCCGTGAAGTCCTATATTATAAATAAGAACGCCACCAGCCACTACTACGGCATCAGCGAGAATGCCGACGGCTCTGGCAACAAGAACCTGAACACCAACACCGCCATGGACAACGTGGTGGGTTGGAGCATGGGCGACGACGTCGGTTCGCAGTGGGTATTCGAGGAAGTGCCCACGAGCGAGATAACCCTCGCCGCCGTAAAAGCGCGCATCAAGGGCCTCTCGCCCTTCAGCACACTGGAAAGCGGCAAATACTACCGCCTGCAGAGCTACACCTACACCGACCGCTACATGGGCGAGGCCTACACCACCGACGGCAAAATCTGGGGTTACCAGCCTGCCAGCGTGGGCAACCTCAACTCCCTTATTTGGAAGATAGAGGGTAACAGTACCAACGGCTACACCCTGCAGAACGTCCTCACCCAGCACTACATCGCCGACCAGGGCAATCAGTCGCAGCAGTTCCCCACCACCGCCACGGCTGCTTCTGCCAAGAAGTTTATGGTTCACGCCGAGGGCGGCGACGACTGGAGCTATCCCCACTACGCCTTCCACCGCGATACCAACAACGACCGTAGCCTCCACTGCGCCTCCTCGCAGAGCTACTGGGTGGTAAACTGGACCTACAACGGTGCCAACGCCTCCTTCTGGAACCTCGAGCCCGTGGAACTCTCCGCCGCTGAACTTGCCGCTATAGCTCAGGAGTACGCCGACTACATGGCCGAGGCACAGGACGTGGTGAATGTCAATACCAATGCCACGGCCATCAACACCAAGCTCCACAAATACTTCGCCGACTACGCTTGCACCACCCTCAACGAGGTCTATGCCTCCAAGAGCGACGCCGAACTCACCGCCGCCATGGCTACTGACGGCCTCTCCGAGCCCGTGCAGCAGATGGCCCTGCGCGTGAAGAACGACACCTGGAACACCACCTCCGAGACGCACAACAAATGGGAGAAATTCTTCCGCATCTCCCCCTTCGAGTGCTACAGTAAGAACACCAAGTGGAACGGCATCACCGGCACCGGTGCCTTCGCCGAACTTATCAATCCGACGGGCATCACCGTGAGCATCGGCGACGTGGTCTATATCTACGTGGATGCCGACCCCACCGACGCTGACGCCACCATCGGCCTCCAGCTCACCAACGACACCAACGTGCGTGCCGGTGCACGCATTGACCTCCACAAAGGCATCAACGCCTGGATGGCCACCGGCAACGGCGAACTCTTCATCGACTACACCCTCAACAACACCGAGAAATACCTGCGCGACTACCCCGCCATCAAGGTACATATCGAAGGCGGCACGCCCAACGGCTGCTGGGACATGCACCGCGGCATGACCAACGCCGACTGGACATGGCTCTGTAAGAACGCCTTCAAAAACACCTTCCTCCACGTGAAGGGCGAGAGCACCGTGCTCAACCTCCTCGCTGCCAACGTCAAGGGAGCCACCGACCCCGTACGTATCATGAAGGGCTGGGACTTCGCCTTTGAGCACCTCCAGCGCCTCATCGGCCACGACGGCCAGTGGGACGGACGTTATCGCCCCGTCATCAATCCCCGTCACTCCTACAGTGGTGCACCTAACTGGGGCGGCTACGGCGGCTCCAACCACCCCTCCGTTACCAGCGGCTACCTCTTCAACTACGACAACTTCTACAATGGCAACATCTGGGAAATCCTCCACGAGGAAGGCCACGGCCACTCCGGCCCCATCAACTGCGCCGGCATGACCGAAATAAGCAACAACTCCCTCTCACAGATGGTATCCTACGAATGGGGCCTCAACTATAGTCGCGGCGAAGGCGGCAAAGGCCTCATGGAAATGTTCAACTACACCCTCGACGGCACCAAGCGCGGCTGGACATGGGTAGACTTCATGCGCTACGCCGACCCCTACTACGACTATTCCCTCCACGTGGCCAACCAGATGCTCTACCACCTCTATCTCTACTTCGAGGTGCTGGGCCACCACCCCGGCTTCATGCCCCGCGTCTATGACTGGCTCCGCGCCAACGGCGGCATACAGAAGGGAAGCAGCATCGCCAACCCCACCATATACAAAAACGACTACCTCAAACTGGCACAAGCCTGCGCCGAAGTCACGCAGACCGACCTCTCCGAGTTCTTTGAGGCCCACGGCATGTTCAAGTACTACGAAGACGTACTCTCCCATCGCGACCAGGACGATGACCCCACCGCACAGGCCAACCACATCCTCTATATCGGCGACTACGGCGGCTACTTCATGAAGATGCCCAGCAAGAACGTTCCCGAGGACGTGGCCTATATGAACGAGTTTATCCAAAACATGAAGAACATGCCCAACAAGGCCCCCAACATCCTCTTCATGGAGGATCGCATCGAGACGCAGACCGTCAGTCCCGACAGTCCCGTGGCACAACTCGACCCCACCGTGGCCGGAAAGGAGAAGGTGCGCTATTGGGCCATCGACAAGATGGGCGATATGGGCCAGTTCACCGACTTCACGGGTAAGAACACCGCCAACGGTCTTGACTATACCATCAGCACCGCAGACGCAACCCTAACACTCAAAGACCTCTCCAAGCAGGACTTCACGCAGACGGGTAAGACCATTACCGTAACGGGCGACGGCCTCGTAGGTATCAAGATTTACGATGCCGACGGCAACCTCGTCTACCTTGCCAACACCCGCGACTTCTTCGTGCCCACCAACATCGCCACCGGCTTGCAGAACGGCACCTACACCCTCGTGGCTGCCCTCGCCGACCAGACCAACCTCCCGCTGGCCAAGCCCGGCGTGGCCACCTGCGCCGTGGAACTCTACAACGGCACCGCCGCCGACCACCAGACCTATCAGGCCAGCGACACCCAAATTAACGCCAACATCCCCTATACCGCCAATAACGGTAAGGACTTCCCCACCCTCACCGAGAACGCCATCCTCCGTATCGACGCCGCCAACAACAACAGCCTGCCCCAGGCTTTCCGCTCGCGCGTGAATACTATATATAAGGTGGACGGCGAATGGGAGGCTCCCAACATCGTGCTCACCGACAAGAAGGACTACTACGCTCCCGAGGACTACGTGGCCCACGAAGCCCACTACCAGCGCACCAACACCGCCGGCCTCAACTCCGTATGTATGCCCTTCAGCATCACCGCCGACCTTCTGCCCACCGGCTCCAAGATTTACGTGCTCTCCAACGTGGGCGAGACGGCACTGACCTTCACGGAGACGGACGCCACAGAGCCGGGTGAGTTCTGCCTCGTAGATTGCCCCGACAACACGCCGTGGAATATCAGCGTACCCGCAGACAGCTACCTCACGGGCGTGCCCGCCGATGACGCCAACAGCGTGGGCTCCTTCCAGAACGGCACCGTAGGCGCCGGCCACTACAAGCTCAACGGCGACGGCACCAAGTTCGGCATCACCACCGACGCCGGCAAGGTGACCGCCTTCCGCGGCTACATCGACGCACCCGCCGCCGCTTCCGCCAAGAGCCTAGCCTTCTCTCTGGAGGAAGCACCGGAAAAGACCCCCTCAATCCCCCTTAAAGGGGGAAGCGCAGAAGAGCGCGCCTACGACCTCCAGGGCCATCAGCTCTCATCCTCCAAGGGGGGCCTCATCCTCCAGCGCGGACAGACTTACATTATTAACGGCCAAAAGATGATTGTACGATGAAGAAGTATATCAGTCCCCGCAGTTACTATGTACAACTGCACGGCAAGAGCGCCTTGCTTGACATGAGTATTGACATCGACCCCGATGAAAACGTTGACGACGACGACAAGACCAGCCGCCAGAACTATTCCATCTGGGACCAAGCAGATATGGACTATTAAAAAACGCACGCTTATGAAACGCACGCTCATCCTCCTCGCCCTTCTCCTGCCCCTCGCCCTCTTTGCCCAGACGAAGGACTACACCGCCAAGGTGAAAAACACCGCCGCGGCATGGGGCGGCACCGGCACCTACACGGCCGGCGACATCACCTGCGCCGAGTACTACGCCGCCGGCCACTTCTATCAGGGCACCTTCGCCCAGACCGTCACGGGACTGCCCGTCGGTGTCTATGAGGCAGAGGTCTATTTCAACGCCTCATGCGCCGCATGGGAGTGTGCCGAAGTATGCGCCGACGGCACCACGGGCCGCACGCACTTCTTCATCAACGATGCCGAACTCGACGTCCCCATCTACAACGTCAAGGAAATCACAGCCCCCACGCTCTACACGCTCCAGGGCATCCACGTATCCGACGGCACCCTCCGCCTCGGCGCCCGCAACGACCGTGAAGGCGCCAACTGGCACCTCGTGCGCCTCAAGTCGCTCCGCTATCTCGGCCCCGACGCCCGCAGCCTCTACGACGCCCAGTTCCCCCTCGTCCGCCAGGCCCGCCAGGCCCTCGACGCCTGCACCTGCCCCGCCTATGCCGAACTCCTCCGGCAAGCAATCGACGCCAGCAGCGCAGCCTCACTCGAAGATTCCCAGGAATGGCTCCAGACGCTCTACGACAACATCACGGGCGCCATACAGGAGGCCACAGCCTTTGAGAGCCGCAAGACCACCACGCTCAAGAACATCGGCACCCGTCTCTCCCTCTTCCAGCGCAACTGGAACAACGGCACCCGCAGCGTCAACGACGAGCAGTGGGGCATCCTCCTCCCCGCCGTGCAGCAAGTGTGCGTGGCCAAGGACGACGAGTGCGACCTCGACGCCATGGAGAACGCCCGCACAGCCCTCACCCAGGCTATGACCGAAGCCACCGGCATCACCTCCCTATCCTCTACCCATGACGCCTTACCCACTACTCTCTACACCCTCGACGGTCGCCGCGCCGCTCCCGCCACCAAGGGCCTCCTCATAGGTCAAGGCAAGAAGATAGTGAAATAAAGCCTGGCACATACTATCACTTTCCCTTATACAAACCCTTATGAAAAAGTATCTCCTTCTCCTCTTCCTGCCGCTCCTTTTCACGGCCTGCAACAAGGATGACGATGCCGACATCCTTGAAGAAGTCACCGACGCCGCCCTCGGTGCCAACTACAAGGCCAAGGCCCTCACCTGTTCATGCGGCACGAAATACATCGTCTATCTCCAGAAAGACGCCGAAGCCATAGAGGATGACGGCGGCGACTACATATTCATCGGTTTCCGCGGCGGCATCTCCATCAGGTGGCGCCTCACGAAGGTCGAAGCCGACAGCGAGACATTCTTTCCCATGTCCATAGGCTATCACAAGGGCGCGGAAGGCTGTTGCCGCTGGACATGCGACTGCTCACGCCAGCACACCGTGTACCGCACCGACATGAAATAACCCGCTCCCTTTCTTATCTATACACGAAGAGCACCGCAAAACCTGTGGTGCTCTTCGCTTTTTTTATTCTCTGCCCCCCCATGCCAGGCCCTACAACACAACCACCCTCACCCTATCCTTCAGGTGCCACGGACCCTTGCCGTAGCCGCCCTGCGCATCGCTCAGCAACAGCAGCGTGCGCCGGCCGTCCCGCAGCGTAGGCCCCAGGCACATCCCTTCATAATTGGCAAAGCGCGTATTAAATGGCGTAAAGCGAGTGTTCCATTCCCTCAGCAGCGTCTTTTTTCCCGTCTCCGGCACCACGCGGAACAGCTTGCACCAACACCTGCTGCCGCTGTAGTTCTTCGCTATCCGTGCCTCACGCTCCAGCACCAGCAGTCCGCCGCCCTCTTCAGCCGCCAGGGCCACCACGCCGTGATAGTGGTCACGCCCCTTATCCTTGGCCTGCCCCTCCTCCAGCGTATAAGTAAACCATTTCCTCATCTGCAAGTCCCCGCCGAAGCACATCAGCCGCAACGTGCCGGGCACGTCACCCTTCAGTGCGCTCTCCGTCACCGTCCAAAACAGTTCCCGCCAGCGGTCGTAGCACAGCGCCTCAAATCCTCTGTTGCCCTGTATCCTTTCCTTTCCCGCAAATTCAGGAATCTTCAGTTCCGCGCCCGTCATACTGCCGTCCAGCCTATGCTCCACCACCCTCTGGTCCGCCTCGCCGCTCACGAACACCGTCCCTCTCCGTTCGCAGAAAGCAATACCCTCCGCGTCCCTGTCATACGCAAAGTCCGTCCCGCGGAAACCTTCATTTTCAGCCCCCACCAGCCGTCCGTTCTCAAGGTCGAACGTCAGTTTCCACACGTAGAAACCGGCCCGCTTCTCCTTATCCGTCACCACGGCATACCGTCCTTCTCCCAGGGCCGTAATTCCACTGTAGTCGCCCGGCGTTATCCCCCATCGCCCCAACTTATACGTCCGTTCCTGGCCCATCGCCACCAATGCCGATGCCAGCAATATCAGTAGTATCCTGCCTCTCATTTCGCCTTTCCTGTTTTCTTGTACTAATTATTTCACAATCATCAATTCTTTCACTCGGCAAAATTACGAAAAAATCCTGACACACCCCTTCCTTTTTTTACAAAAAGCACCTTATTCGTCTTTTTTTCGCCTATTTAGCACCACTGTTTAAAAAATAATTATTAGCTTTGCAGCCAGTTTACAAAAATGTACTCTTGTTGTTACCATGTAAACCCCTCCAACTGTAATCCACTACGGCAGATGATAGGAAAACAAATATACATAGCACGACAATTATTGGGTATCTCAATGGATGAGCTCGCGCAGCGCATGAACGGGGCACTCACAAAGATGGCCATATCCAAATACGAGCGCGGTCTCATCAATCCAAGTCCCGACAATTTGGAAAAGATTGCCGCAGCCCTCGCGCTGCCTCTCGACTTCTTCCGTCGCCCTCCGCTGAAGATTAGCCGCACATTCTTTCGCCAGGACAGGGGAATGACAGCGGAAGAAATTCAGCAAATCACCTCCACCGTCATGGAACAAGTGGAACTCTTCTGCGCCGCCGAACAACTGGCCGCACACGCTCCTTCGTTCCGCAACCCACTCAGGAGTCGCACCGTCCGCACCGCCCGGGATGCCGAGGCAGCTGCCGACAAGCTCCGCACCCTGTGGCACATCGGCACACAACCCATCGTCTCCGTTTACGAGCTCCTTGAAATGCACGGCATCCACGTGGTGGAAGTCAGCATCAAGGACCTTCGCATTGACGGCATGTCTCTTTTCGTTGAAGGCAACATACCCTTCATCATTATCAACACCGAGAAGAACGCCACCACGGAGCGCAAGCGTTTCACCGCCCTCCACGAGTTGGCGCACCTTCTCCTGCATATTGCCCCCGCCGCCGTCCATCAGTCAGGCCACACCCCCGACACATCAATAGCCGACACCGTCGAACGCATGGCCCACACGTTTGCCGGAGCCATGTTGCTTCCCCGCGAATGTGCCGAGTTCCGTCTGGGCACTCATCGCGACAGCCTCCACATTGACGAACTCATAAGCATCCGCAATCTCTACGGTATCAGCATAGCCGCCACCGTACACCGTGCCCATGACATTAATATAATAACGCGCGCGTGCTACGATGACATGTTTGACAACCACATCAACACAAACCGCATGGAAACCGGCTGGGGCGCCTACCCCATCAAAGAGACCGCCGACCGCTACAAATGGTTGGTAAGAAGACTTGTTTTGAAATAAATAACAAAAATATAAAAATGGAAAACGAACAATCCAACATCATTATCTACACATCATCGGATGGTAAGTCCCGTGTTTCACTTATGACACGCGATGGCAAGGTCTGGCTTAATCAGTTACAGATAGCAGAACTTTTTGGGACCTCAAAGCAAAATATAGGTCAGCATATAGCTAATATATTAAGAGAAAAAGAGTTAGACAGCAATTCAGTTGTAAAGAATTATTTTACGACTGCTTCTGATGGTAAGGCTTACAATGTTGTTTTCTATTCATTGGAAATGATACTTGCCGTAGGTTATCGCGTGCGTGGTGTACGCGGTATTCAATTTCGGCAATGGGCAACTCGGCATTTGTCAGAATACTTGGTAAAAGGTTTTACAATGGATGATGATCGCCTAAAAAATCCAGACGGTCGTCCAGACTATTTTGACGAACTTCTCCTTCGCATTCGAGATATTCGTGCCAGTGAAAAGCGCTTCTATCAAAAATTGCGAGACTTGTTCAAATTAAGCAGCGACTATGAGGCACAGGAAAAAGCCACCCAAATGTTCTTTGCTGAAACACAAAATAAATTATTATATGCCGTAACTCATTCCACTGCTGCCGAAATCATCATGGAGCGTGCAGATGCCCAAAAGCCTAATATGGGTCTCACAGTATGGAAAGGCAATATTGTTAGAAAAGGCGACATTATCATTGCAAAGAACTACTTGCAGGAAGATGAAATAGATAAACTTAATAGACTTGTAAATTTGTTTCTGGAATCTGCTGAACTTCGGGTGCAAAGTAAGCAAGACCTAACGCTAAACTTTTGGCGCAATACCGTTGAAGGACTTCTGTCTTTCCAAGGATACGACATCCTTGATGGTTGTGGTAGTATTTCCAACGAAGACATGAAGCGTAGGGTAGGTCAGGTCTATGATAAATTTAATGCAGAAAGAAAGCGGCACGAAGCCCTCCGAGCCGATGAGGAAGACCTGAAATTTCTTGAAAATATAGAAAAAGAAATAAAGGAAAGAAGCATCGGGAAATAATATGGAAGAACTCTATAACGACATAATGACCATGCAACCCCGCTACAAGACATTCGGGGAGGCTCTGTTTTGGACGTATGCAACATGGCAGGCTATCTATACGACAGTAGGTGCAGGTGAAGAAAGTATAGGCAAGAAGTTCTATATGTTCCGCCAAATCTTCTACAACAAGTTCAAGAGCGGCAAACAGCATATCTCCGACCTGTATCGATTCAATAAACTAAAGATGCAATATGCAGGTTTCTGCTTCTATTGCTATAGAGACTTTCCTCCAGAAGACCTCACGGCCGACCATGTGTTTCCGCGCGTAAAGGGCGGTACGAACGACATGGACAACATTATCTTCGTGTGTAAGAGTTGCAATTCCTCAAAGGGCAAGAAAGACCTGGTAGAGTGGTTTCTCCTCAACCGTGGCGAGTTCCCCTCCCCCTTTGTCCTCGGCCATTATTTCCGTCAAATCTATCAGTATGCCGTAGAGCACGACCTCATGGCAAAGGATTTTGAAGAAGTATGCCAAATGTCCCTGCCCTTCAATCCCCACTGTCTCATGATACTCTCAAACACCCAAGCCCGCCAGCACTACTTCCAGCGGGCATTACGCGAAAAAGAAAACGAGGATTATGGATAATAATAAAAAAAGGCGAGTTGCCCCGCCTAATAATTCACAACGGAATAATCCTTATTGTGATTTGCTTGGATTTAATATCCGGGTGCAAAATTAGAGAAAAAAAATATATTAAACAAATAAAATCAAGAAAAAATGAAAAATGTTTTAGGATTAGACCTCGGCACCAACAGTATTGGCTGGGCTTTGTTGCAAATTGGAGAAGAAGAATCCTCCAAGCCCGCCATCAAACTTGGAAGTAGAATTATTCCGATGGGGCAGGATGTCCTCGATGATTTTGGCAAAGGCGTCACACAGTCGGCAGCCGCAGAACGCACACGTTACAGAGGCATGCGCCGCCTTAACGAACGTTACCTTTTGCGCAGAGAACGTCTGTTCAGGATTCTCCATATATTGGGCTTCCTCCCTCAACATTTTGACCAGAGCATTGGCTGGGACAAGAATAATGCCAAGACTTATGGCAAATTTACGGGTGGCGAGCCCAAGTTGGCCTATGCGCCTACGACGCAGAAGCCTGTTTTTCTCTTCCGCACTTCCTTTGAGGAGATGTTGGCAGAGTTCTCCCGTGTTCATCCCGACATGGTTGCAGATGGGAAGAAAATCCCTTACGATTGGACGCAGTATTATCTGCGCAAGAAGGCTCTCTCTGCCCCCATCAGTAAGTACGAACTGGCTTGGCTCATCCTCCGTTTCAACCAGAAGCGCGGCTACTACCAGCTGCGTGGCGAGGAGGAAGATACGGAAGGTAAGCTCAAGGAGTATGCCGTCCTGACGGTGCAGTCCGTTGAGGATACGGGCGAGAAGCGCTCGGGAAATCCTATCTATAAAGTGACCTATACCAATGGCATGGTCCACATGCGCCCCAGCCGCACCCCTTTGGGCGACCTCGTGGGCAAAGACGTGGAACTCATCATCACTACCGACATTGATGAGCAGGGCAACCCTGTACTCGACAGCGAAGGATGCGTGAAGCGTTCCTTCCGCGCCCCTGGCGAAGACGACTGGACGCTGAAGAAAAAGCGCACGGAAAGCTTTATCAACGGCACGGGAAAGACTGTCGGTGAGTACATCTACGACTGTATTCTCAACACTCCCGACACGAAAATCAATGGCGGCTATGTGCAGACCATTGAGCGCGAATACTACAAAGATGAACTGCAAAAAATACTCAAGAAACAAGCCGAGTTCATCCCCGAACTCTCCGACGATTGCCTTCTTGAGGAATGCCTGCAAAATCTCTATGCTTCCAATGCCAAACGTCGCGACACCCTGCGCCCCAAGGGCATGATACATCTTATCCTGGAAGACACGCTCTATTACCAACGGCCGCTCAAGAGCAAGAAGTCGGAGATAGCCAACTGCCCTCACGAGCATTATCAGCACATCGACGTGACCACAGGTGAGATTAAGGAGTTCCCCATCAAGTGCATCGCCAAGAGCAGTCCCTATTATCAGGAATTCCGCCTGTGGCAGTTCGTGTGGAACATCCGCCTGTATGATGCCGGCGGAGTGAAAGAAGAAAATGTCACGGAGCGATACCTCCCCGACGCTGCTGCACGCCATAATCTTTTCCTCTGGCTCAACGACAAGAAAAGCGTCAAGCAGGACGAACTCCTCAAATACCTCGGCATCAAGAAGGCGCGAGGCCAGAAAGAAGCCCTGCCCGTGAGGTGGAACTATGTGGCCGACAAGGAATACCCTTGCAATGAGACGCGCAGCCTTATTCTCAAACATCTCAAGAAGGCTGGAGTGGATGCCTCTCTCGTCAGCGACTTCTCCACGCTCCACCACTTGTGGCACATCCTCTATTCCGTAGAAGCAAAAGCCGATGCCGAGAAGGCCCTGAAGTCTTTTGCCCACGCCTATAATCTTCCCGAAGAATTTGTTTCGGCCTTTGCCAAGTTCCCTCCCTTCAAGAAGGACTATGGTGCCTTCTCCGAGAAGGCCATCAAGCGCCTCCTCCCCATGCTGAAGGAAGGCATGCAACTGTGGCAGGCGGAGGAAAACCTCTACGGCAAGAAGACCAACGACGAGAAATGGCATACGCCCGAGGAAATGAAGGCCTTCATTGATGCTTTCAAGCATGGCTCCCTACGCAATCCCATCGTGGAGCAGTGTATCCTTGAGTCGCTTCGCACGGTGCTCGACATTTGGAAATCCTGCGGTCATATTGACGAAATTCATGTAGAGCTCGGCCGCGAGATGAAGAACCCTGCCGACAAACGTAAGAAGATGACCGAGCGCATTCAGGAGAACGAGGCCACAAACATGCGCATCAAGACCATGCTGGCCGAGTTCCAGCGTGAAAGCATGCCCGGCGTGCGCCCACATTCCCCCATGCAGCAGGACATCCTGCGCATCTATGAAGAGGGAGCACTGCAAACCTTGGATAAGAACGACCCCGAGTTCAAGGACATATACCGCATCTCCCACACGGCCACGCCCTCTTCTGCCGACATCACCCGCTATAAACTCTGGCTCGAGCAGCGCTACAAGTCGCCCTACACGGGGCGCGTCATTCCCCTCAGCCGCCTGTTCACGCAGGAATATGAGATTGAGCACATCATCCCCCGCTCACGCTTCTTCAATGACTCTTTCCAAAATAAGGTCATCTGCGAGGCTGAAGTAAACAGAATGAAGACTAACATGCTGGCTATGGAGTTTATCAAGAAGTGTGGCGGTACAATGGTTGAGACCACCCGCGGCGGCGTACCCGTGCTTGACGAAGATGCCTACACCCGCCTGGTGGAAGAACTCTACCGTGCCAACAAGGCCAAAGCACGCAACCTCTTGCTCGAGGACATCCCCGAGGAGTTCGTGCAGCGCCAGATGAACGACAGCCGCTACATCAGCAAGGTCGTGAAGTCCTTGCTCTCTGCCATCGTGCGTACTGAAGATGACGACACCGACACGAGCAAGCACGTCATCGTCACCACCGGTGCCCTCACCGACCGCCTCAAGAAGGACTGGGGCCTCAACGATGTGTGGAACACGCTTGTCTATCCCCGTTTCGAGCGCATGAACCGTCTGACGGGCACCTCTGCCTTCGGCCAGTGGGAAAACAAGGACGGCAAGCGCGTCTTCCAGACCAACATGCCCCTGGAACTCTCCGCCGGATTCCAGAAAAAGCGCATCGACCACCGCCACCACGCCATGGATGCCCTCGTCATTGCCTGCGCCTCACGCAGCATCGTCAATTTCCTCAGCAATGAAAATGCCCACATGAGAGCCGAGCGGGAAGACCTCAAACGCAAACTCATCAACCAGAAAGGCTATTTCATAAAGCCGTGGCCCACTTTCACGCAGGACGCACAGCAAGCCCTCTCACAGGTTGTCGTCACCTTCAAGAACACAGTGCGCGTGCTCAGTTCCACTGTGAACTACTATGAGCACTTCGATGCCGACGGCAAGAAGGTGCGCTCACGCCAGACTGGCAACAACAAAGCCGTGCGCAAGCCTCTCCATAAAGAAACATTCTATGGCCATGTAAACCTCCGCACAACCAAGTCGGTAAACTTCAACGAGGCCATCCAGCACCCCGACGACATTCGCGACCGCGAGCTCCGCGCCTACATCAAAGGCCTCTTTGCAAAGGGCTACACCGAGAAGCAAGTCAAGGCCGCTGCGAAGGAGCGCGACTTCACCTATAATCACAAAAACCTTAAGAAACTGGAGGTCTATGTCATGACCGACGAAATAGAACCCTTGGTAGCCACCCGCAAGGCTCTTGATGAGACTTTCGACGCCAAGAGAATAGAGACTGTCACCGACACCGGCATCCAACGCATCCTCCTCAATTATCTTGAAGCCAATGACAATGATCCCAAACTGGCCTTCTCGCCCGAAGGCATCCTGCGTTTAAACAGCAACATCGCCTTCTACAACAACGGACATGACCACAAGCCTATCGTTAAGGTACGTGTGACGGATAAAATGGGCGAGAAGTTTGCCGTGGGTACAACTGACAACAAAAAAGATAAATATGTCGTGGCCCAAGCAGGCACAAACCTCTATTTCGCCATATACGAAAATCATGATGGTGAGCGCTCTTTTGAAACTATGCCATTAAGGGTCGTTCTTGAACGCAAAAAGCAAGGTTTGGAGCCTGTTCCAGAAAAGAACGAAAAAGAAGAGCGCATAAGATTTTTCTTGTCTCCTAACGATTTGGTATACGTGCCTTCTCCTGATGAAGTTGATACGCTTCCAGACATCACCAATCTTAACTATAAACAAATATATAAGTTTGTTGATTCAAGTGGTAATAGAGCCAACTTCACACCTCACACATATGCAAATTTAATATATAATGTTTCAAAAATAGAAGCATCTAAATATTCAAGTGGAGAAATAATTCAAAATGAATTAGGCGTTGGTAGTCCAAAGTCGAAAAATGAGCGTAGCCTTGACGGCCAAATGATAAAATCCGTCTGTTGGAAACTTGAGACCGACCGTTTGGGCAATATCATCCGCATCATTAAATAACATCAATCACGAAGCAAGGACTGCGCGCAGCTCCTTGCTTTTTTTATACCCCAAAATACCATGATAAAGAAAACACTGTGCTTTAGCAATCCCGCCTACCTCTGTCTGCGCAACGGACAGTTGCTCATCCGCCTCCCCGAAAACGAAAAGGACACCCCCGAAGGCCCGGCACCTCAAAAGGAGCCCGACCGCTCCATCGCCGTGGAAGACATCGGCGTCGTAGTCATCGACCACAAACAAGTCACCATCACCTCCGGCATCCTTGAGGCCCTTCTCGAAAACAATGCCGCCGTCATCACCTGCGACTCCCGCAGCCTTCCCGTAGGACTTATGCTCCCTCTCTGCGGAAACACCGTGCAGAGCGAGCGCTTCCGTGAACAAATCAACGCCTCGCTGCCCCTGAAAAAGCAACTGTGGCAACAGACCATACGCATGAAAATACATAATCAGCGCAAGACACTCGAATACGTCTATGGAAAACCCTTCAAAAACATAGAACGCTGGGAAAACGACGTCAAGAGCGGCGACCCCGACAACTATGAAGCGCGCACCGCCGTGTTCTACTGGAAAAACATCTTCTTCGGCCAGCCCGACTTCATCCGCGACCGCGAAGGCCCGGCCCCCAACAACCTCCTCAACTACGGCTACGCCATACTCCGCGCCGTCATAGCACGGGCACTCGTGTCAAGCGGGTTGCTTCCCACACTCGGCATACATCATCACAACCGCTACAACGCCTACTGCCTGGCCGACGACATAATGGAGCCCTACCGTCCCTACGTGGACAGAGTAGTGCTCGACATCATGGAAAAATTCGACGACTGCTCCGAAATCACACGCTACATGAAACAGCAACTCCTCTCCATACCCGTGCTGGACGTCAACATAAAAGGACAGAAACGCCCGCTTATGATAGCCGCCTCACAAACCACCGCCTCACTCTACAAATGCTTCAGCGGCGAGCAGCGCAAGATAGACTATCCCGAGATGTAAGAAAATGAAAACACAAGCCCTCAGTGAATACCGCATTATGTGGATATTTGTACTCTTCGACCTCCCCACGGAAACGAAAAAAGAACGCAAGCTCGCCGCACAGTTCCGCAAGGACATAATGGGCGACGGCTTCACCATGTTCCAATTCTCTATCTACATCCGCCACTGTGCCAGCATGGACAATGCCGAAGTACACATGAAGCGCGTCCGCTCACTTGTGCCGGAGACTGGAAAAATCTGTATGTTCACCCTCACCGACAAACAGTTTGCCAACATCGAGACATTTTATGGGATAAAATGTAAAGACACCGTCAAACCCTCGTACATCCAGTTGGAATTATTCTAAACAAAAAAACCTCGCCCGAAGACGAGGTTCTCTATAAACGTAGCAACATTTTTTCTAATCGTAAATTTGCTTGCAACAATCAGAATGTTAGTGTATTACAAACAATCAGTTGTTGCTAACGGATATATAGGATATTTTTCCAAGCAAATCACAACCTGCAAACCTATCATATTGTAGAGAGCGAGTTGTTGCTAACGGATATATAGGATATTTTTCCAAGCAAATCACAACGCCTTCTGTCCGTCGGTAAGTTCGGCCATGTTGTTGCTAACGGATATATAGGATATTTTTCCAAGCAAATCACAACCGGAGAGTTCATCCAACACACCCCTCCAGGTTGTTGCTAACGGATATATAGGATATTTTTCCAAGCAAATCACAACTCCATGTCGTTGTGGTCGTTGACGTATTTGTTGTTGCTAACGGATATATAGGATATAAAGTATGTCAAAGAACATCTGGCTGCAAAATTACATAATTCTACTTTAATGACAAAATTTATGGGTGATATTTCTGTCTTTTAAGACGTTTTGCCAACAGAAGCCCTATTCCCGTTGTCCCTTCGGGACTTATTCAGGCTGTTTTCGCCTACCTAAAAGCAGGCTTTCGTGCTTTAATCCCCTTTTATTCTGATTTTTTACCACGAATTACACGAATCATACGAATCAAACAGGGGCCTTTACCCTCATTCGTGGTATTCGTGATATTCGTGGTTCAAAAAAATTATCCCCCTTTCGCTCGCGCCGATAGCCCTTTTAATTCGTCCGATGTCCCTTTTAGTTCAACCGATGTCCCTTTCAGTTCATCCGATAGCCCTTTTAGTTTTTCCGATAGCCCTTTCGGTTTCGCGTAAAAGGGACATCGGGAAAAGGGAAAGGGGGTGTAGGGGACT
>JAZUDS010000039.1:0-11509 GCA_045639805.1 Alloprevotella sp. | reverse complement strand
AAAAAGGGCCGCCACAGCCAACACTTTTTGATTAGTGGGGGGGGGCTTACTTTTGAGAATAAAAACCCCGAAGTCCGTGTTTACAGGGCTCCGGGGAGGTTTCTTATGCTGTTTTGAGTTTTACCGGACAGCAATAATTCTATTATTAATTCGTAATTTTGCAGACGAAAAATCAAAACTTATAAATTAATGAGAAAGCTTTTCTTACTTTTCGCCTTGATACTGACCGTATGCAGTACGGCGATGGCACAGACACAGGTTCTGGACGAAGGATCCCCTGTAGGTACCATAGGAACCCTCGCCGGCAGGGAGGCTATGGTCGTTGACCTCGGCGGCACCATCGGCAAGGTGGCAATCGCCACAAAGAACGTGGGGGCTGTAGGAGAAGTCGTAAGTGACTATGGCACCCACTTCACTCCTGCAGATGCCAACGATGCCGACAAGAACGGACTTACCGACGGGTGGTATGTGCCTTCAAAGAAAGAATTGGACGCATTGACGAGCCATCTCACTCAATATAATGCTTATCATTGCGTGAAATGGGAAGTCACGGAAACGGCAACTCTGTACCTTCCATGCAGGTTTGTCAGCGGCGGTTATAAGGGCGACTATGTGTCGTCAAAGAGAACAAACTGGGGGGATTACTGGACGTGTTATATATACGGCTTCTCCTTTGACAATAGTGGCAACTTCTCGTATGGCGCTGACAATCGTAATGAATCCGAAAAAACCGATTGCGCCATCCGTCCCTTCCACAAGTTGCCTACGGTGGAAGAGCTCCGAACTATTGGGTATACCTCATCCGACGGCAATGTGGTGAATCCGCAATATGCAGACCACTTTGGTGAAGCCAACATCGTGAGCAATGTCTATCAGGACGGCAAAGGCGTCATCACGTTTGACAGGAATCTCACGTGCATTGGGGATTATGCGTTTATGGATTGTGACAATCTTACTTCCATTGAAATTCCTAATGGTGTGGAGTCTATTGGCTCACAGGCATTTTATGGAGTAGCTCTAACTTCTATTACTCTGCCGAGTAGTTTAAAAGAAATAGGTCCTAATTGTTTTGGCAATTGCAAAAAATTGCTCTATGCTCGCTTCCTTGGGGCTACACCGCCCACATATACGACAATATATCCCTTTGCTAATAGTGAGATAAGCGGCACGGCGCTATTAGTACCGGAGGGAACCGTGGAAAGCTATACGGCGGCCGGCTACACCAATGTGTTTAGCCAGACAAATATCAAGAGTGAGATTCTCGCTCATATTGAAAAAGCCTTAAACACTGATGTGCCTCTTTCGAATGCCGACAAAGCAAGTCTGGCCGCAATTAAAGAGGCCGTTGATAGCACCACAGACATAGAGACGATGCTCAATGAATACAATGAATTTAAGAATTTGTTTAAGACAGGATCCCAAGAGGCAGTTCATTCACTTTTCTGGTTTGAACTCTCTATTTATAGTTCCCCTCTGCAAAGTCAATACATAGACCGGATTGGAAAAGCTCAAAGCGTAGAGGAAATTGAAGCTATAGTCAAAGAGGTTCAAGACTACATTCAAGACTACATTATTGCGCTTAAAGCCAAAAGAGAAGAGGCTAAAGCGATAGTTCAGGTTGAACTCTCTATTTATAGTTCCCCTCTGCAAAGTCAATACATAGAACGGATTGAGAAAGCTCAAAGCATAGAGGAAATCGAATCTATAGTCAAAGAGGTTCAGGACTACGTTGCTAAATATAAAGAAGCCGTTAATGCAAAAAGAGAAGAGGCCAAAAACACAATCCTTTTATATGTTTCGTTAGATGAGTATTATGATAAATACTACTCAAAGTTATATGCTGCTATAACAATTGAAGAAATAGAGACTATAGTCAATGATTTCTGGAACGAATTTCGCAGCAATAACCCTTGTCTGGAAATTGGCAATAAAATATATACACTGACAAGGGGCCAGAGTGTAGGCCCTTCCTTATATCAATACATTTATTTCGACGAGATTGCTCCGGATATAGAATGGCCTGATGCGACAGAATATCATCTGCCGTCTGATGCTGTGTCAGTTCTTTTCAAAGGAGTGGAAGTAAACTATAGCCGCACTCTGCCGGAAGGCGTATGGCAGTGCTGGCACGAGCCGTTCCGCACCATAGTGGACAACAGCCAGTTTGATGCCGCCGAGGTGGCCGGCATATTGTACAATGACGAAGGCGAGGAGTTTGTGGCTTTCAGGAAACTGAAGGATGGTGCCAAGATGGAAGGGAACACCGTGTATGTCATCCGCGCCAAGGAGGGCCACAGTGAATTACAGTTTATATTTTCAGAAATGTGGCTTAAGGATAATAATAGTAATTATCAGCCTTTGTCCATCCAGTCGGCCTACGACACCTACACCTTCTACGGCACCGACACGCCGAAGGAGCATGGCGACTGGTACACGTTGGACAAGAACGGCACCTTCCGCCAGATGGCCTCGGGAAGCCTGAAGCCCCAACGCTTCTACATGACTATCACCCCGAGGGATGGCTATGATAGATATTATCCCAATTCCGAAAGTTCTGCCAGCACCAGAGCCATGATCAATTATGTCGTGCTGGGCGATGACGAGGACGGCACCACGGGGATAACTTCGTACGAAAACGAAAGCGCAGACAAAAACATCTACGACCTGAAAGGACAGAAGGTGACGAACATCCGGAAGGGCCAGATTTACATCATGAACGGCAAGAAATACATCGGTAAGTAAAGCCATGAGAAAAAGATACAACTCTCCCGCCACGGACATCATGCCGATGGCTCCCGCGCAAGTCATCGCGGGATGGGACTCCCAATATCAGAGCGGCATCGACCCCACCCCCGGCGGCGAAGACGACTTCGCCACAAAGGACTATGACTTAGGCTGGGACGAAGCCGACGAATAGCCCTCCGCCTTTTACGCGATATAGCCCCCCGCCAAGCAAGCACTTGGCGGGGGGCGTGTCGTCTAAAGCAGCTAATCAAGGAGTTTACCTGTAGCTCGCGTCAAATTGTAAATGCTTTCAAAAAAAATGTGTTACTTTTGGCGGAAAGGCTTGGCCATTTCGGCACTATTGCGTAACTTTGTACTCGAAATGCGTTGAAATCAAACAACAAACCCAAATTATAAACTTTATGAAACACAAATTACTACTTCTCGTTGCCCTGTTTATGGGCATGTTCGTGAGCGCCGCAGCTGCCGACGCTCTCGCCGAGGGCTTCTATCGCTTTAAGAGCCCCCGCTCCAGCCGTTATTTGCAGGAGAAAGACAGCAAACTCTCGCTGCCGTCAAGCGCAGCAAGTATCTCAAAGGGCAACCTCGCCGAAATATGGGAGGTGCGCAAGGCTACTGACGACGCCTACGTCATCATCTGCACCGCTACGGGCGGTATGGTACAGCCGCAGGCCAAGACGGAGACCGACCACGCCACGTCCACCACGCAGGCCGGCCTCTTCTACATCAAGAAGAGCGGCACGAAGTACGTCATCAGCAGCAGCGCCGACTTCAGCGGCAACACCTGCTGGCATGAGAACGGCCGCAACATGGTAGTGGTGTGGAACAGCACGGAGAGCAACTCCCAGTGGACGGCCACCAAGGTGACGGGCGACGACCTCGCTGCCGCCGAGGCTGCCAAGCCTGCCTACGACAAGGCCGTGACGAAGGCCATCAACGACGTGTCGCGCCTCTCGCTCATCGATGCCGGCGGCCTGTTCCGCCTCAAGAGCCGCTACGGCCACTATGCCACAGAGAATGCCTCTACCCATAAGATGACGGGCGTGGCCAAGGCTGCCAACGACCTGAAGCAAATCTGGATTATCGATAAGAACTCCGGCGGCTACATCATCCGCAACGCCAACTCCGGCCGCTACCTCCCCACCGAGGCAGGTGCCGATGCCGCATGGGTGACCGTGGAGGGCGCCACCACGCAGTACATCAAGACTTCGGCCTACAGCGCCGAGTACTTCACCATCAGTTGGAAGGACGACTTCAGCGGCACCAACTGCATGCACGAGAACAAGAGCGCCAACGTTGTGAAGTGGTATGCCAACGACAGCGGCAATGCCAACCAGTACTCCGACTGGAGCATCGAGCCCGTTGACGAGGCCGACACCGAGGTGACCGAGGAAGCCGTGCGCGACCACATGGCCCAGAGCATGGGCATCGCCACGACGCTCACCACCGGCGCCTACCGCCTCGTGCCCGCCGCCTATCCCACCCGTGCCCTGACGGAGGATACCAATGCCAAGGACGTCATCACCGCTTCGGCCAACGACAGCTACAGTCAGGTGTGGAACCTCATCGTCAGCGACGACGGCAAGAAGGTTGTGATGCAGAACATCATCTCCGGCAACTACGTGCGCAACAACGCCACCATCTCCTCCCGCTTCAAGACCGTGGCTACCAACAGCGGCTGTGAGTTCACCATCGGCCGTTCCGACAGCCGCTGGGAGAGCCTCTTCAACTTCCGCGGCAGCAGCCAGGGCTTCCACTGCGCCGAGAGCGACGCCTATGCCGTAGTGGGCTGGACGGAGACCGCCCCCGCCTCGCAGTGGCTGATTTATCCCGTTACCGTGGATGAGAAGGCCCTTGAGGAGTGCCGCGCCGAGATTGAACAGGCCGCCGACCTCCAGAAGAACGCCGCCACCTACAACACCAAGCTGCAGAAATACTTCGAGGACTACGCCTGCTCCACCATCCGTGCCGAATACGCCACGATGACGGCCGACGACCTTCGCGCCGCCATGACGGCCGACGAGATTCCCAGCGTGCTGCAGGAAATGGCCGTGCGCGTGCTCACCGACACCTGGAACAGCACCGCCAAGAAGAACGACTATGAGAAGTCCTTCCGCATCAACGACTATCAGATATACTCCGACCGCGGCGTGTGGAAGGACATCACGGGCGTAGGCCCCTTCGCCATCCTCACCAACCCCACGGGTATCCAGGGTAAGAGCGGCGACTTCGTGTATATATTCGTGAACGAGAGCCCGAAGACCGACGCCACCCTCCAGGCACAGCTGGCCTACGACACCAACTACACCGTGGCCGCCAGCCTCAACCTCAAGAAGGGCCTCAACGTATGGCAGCTGCCCAGCGACGGCGAAGTGTTCATCGGCTACTTCTGCACCAACTCCAAAAAGATGCTGGCCGACTTCCCCAAGATTAAGATACACATCGAGGGTGCCACCAGCAACGGCTACTGGGACCTCTCCCGCGGCATGACCGACGCCGACTGGACCTACCTCTCCAAGAACTACTTCAAGGGTGAGTTCCTCCACGTGAAGGGTATCCACACCGTGCTCAACCTGCGCCTCGAGGACGTGAAGAGCGCCACCAAGGTAACCGGCATCATGAAGGGCTGGGACCAGTGCTTCATGGGCCTTCAGAAGATGATAGGCCACGACGGCCAGTGGGACGGCCGCTATGACCCCGTCGTTAACCCCCGTATGTCCTACAAGGGTAACCCCAACTGGGGCGGACAGGGTGGCTCCAACCACCCCAGCCTCACCTCCGGCTACCTCTTCAACTATCAGAACTTCGTCAACGGCAACGTATGGGAAATCCTCCACGAGGAAGGCCACGGCCACCAGTACTGCGTCAACGTTGCCGGACAGACCGAGTGCAGCAACAACTCCCTCGCCCAGATGGTTTCCTATGAGTTCGGCCGCAACTACAGCCGCGGCAACGGCACCGACAAGCTCGTGCAGCTCTTCAACTACAACAACGAGATTGGCAACTACGACACCGAGGTGCACGGCTGGTCATGGCTTGATTACTGCCGCTATGCCAAGCCTCACTATGACGCCTCCCTCCACACGGCCAACCATCTCCTCTATCAGCTCTACCTCTACTTCGAAGTGATGGGCCACATGCCCGGCTTCATGGGCCGTCTCCACGACGAACTCCGCGCCAACCCCCTCTCGAAAGGCAGCAGCGTAGCCAGCCCCACCTATTATTATAATGACTATTTCCGCCTCGCCGAGGCTTGCGCCAAGGTGAGCAAGACCGACCTCTGGGAGTTCTTCGAGACCTACGGCTTCTGGCACTACTACGACGAAGTGGTGTCCACCGATGAAAAGGACGACGATGCCACTGCCAAATCGAAGGGCATACGCTTGGTAGGCGACTACGGCAACTACTACATGAAGATGCCCGTGCGTGGCAATGCCGCCGACGAGAAGCGCATCGCCGACCTCAAGGAGTTCATGCACTCCATGCCCAACAAGGCCAGTAACATCCTCTTCCTCGACGACCGCATCGAAAAGGACTACGTGCGTGAGGACTCCTACCTCGCCGTGCTCGAACCCTCCTACGTAGGTCAGGAACTCCTCGTGTACTGGAAGCTCGACAAGATTGGCGACTACGGCATGTACTGGTACTTCGACGGTAAGGACCGCACCGCCAACCTCCACTACACCGTAGGCACCACCACCGCTTCGCAGTCCTATCCCACCGACAGCGCCGGCCCCTACACCGTGAAGGGTAAGAAGGTGACGATGAGCGGCGACGGCATCCTCGGCGTGAAGATTTACGACGCCGACGGCAAGCTTGCCTACATCGCCAACACCAAGACCTTCATCATCCCCGACGCCATGGCCACCGGCCTCAAGGACGGCTCCTACGTCCTGAAGGTTGCTGCCACCGCCGGCCTCGACATCGCTTTCGACACCGAGGGTAACCCCATCATCCCCGAGGGTGTAAGCAGCATCAACGCCGACTTCGGCGCCACCGCTCCCGCCTACGACCTCCAGGGCCGCACCGTCCGCCACAGCGCCGGCCACGGCCTGATGATTCAGGGCGGCAAGAAGGTTCTGCGATAAAAGACCCTCCCCTGCCCCCTCCCGCGGGGAGGGGAACGGAAACCTGCTGCCGAGAGTTGAACACTCTCGAGCAAAAATATGAAACACAAGGCACACGGCCGGCTCTTCTGAGTCGGCCGTGTCGTATTTGTGTAAAGGCGGGGTGTAGGAGGTGTAAGAGGTGTAGCAGAAAATGTACTTCGCGCGTGTGTATATATATATTAGGTGTGCAGCATGGATTCGTAAGAATACCCTGAAAAGGAGGCGGTAAAGATACATAATATATAGCCATCCATACGCGCAGGGGGAGTTTCTAAACTTTTTTCTTGCCAATGCGAAACTTTTTGACTAATTTTGCATGCGATATATACATATATGTGTTTATAGCACAATAATAAAAACGGCGGCACCCGCCACAATAAGAATTTCTCATTTCCAATTTTCCTTTAGTACTCTTACATGAACCTCTTTTCACTCCTCAAGAAGATTGCGCCGTATGTGCGGCCGTATCGTAAGCTCGTCATCCTCACGCTCATCCTTACGCTCATCGGCTCGCTCATCGCACAGGTGAACGCCGTAGTGCTCGACTGGACAGTGGACGAGGTCAACGGCCTCATCGGCATCCCCGACTTCGCATGGGACAAGGCCGCCCGCATACTGATGATTATCAGCATCGTGCTCATCGGCAAGGAAATCCTCTCCGCCGGCATCACCTACGCCCAGCAGTATTTCGGCGAACGTATGCGCATCTTCGTATCCAAAGACCTGGCGCAGGCCGTAGTGGACCGCATCCTCTCCTACCGCGTGGCCTTCTTCTCGCAGAACGACAACGAGACCGGCAAACTTCAGACGCGTATCGACCAGGGCGTGAGCAGTCTCTCCTCGACGGTGCAGAACTTCTTCATCGACCTCCTGCCGCTCTTCACCAGTGCCCTCCTGGCCCTCGTGCTGATGTTCATGGCCAACGTATGGGTGGGCCTCACCGCACTCTTCATCGTGCCCATCTATATATGGATAACCGTCCGCCAGGCCAAGCGCCTGAAAGGCTGGCGCCGCAACATGCGCTCCTATCGTGAGAAGAAGTCGCAGGGCGTGATGAGCATCATCGAGAGCATCAACGTCATCAAGTCCTTCAACCGCGAGGAGATTGAGAGCCAGAAGCAGTGGGACCTCCAGACCAACTTCACCGACAACCAGATGCTCGTGCGCAAGACGTCGTTCTATTTCGACGGCCTCAAGAGTTTCGTGCGCCAGGTAGGCACCGTGCTCATCATTATCCTCACTGCCTACCTCGTCCTTATCGAGTATCCCGGCATGACCATCGGTAAAATCATGTACCACGTCATGCTCTTCTCCAACGTCACGGCCCCCATCACCCAGCTCCAGCGCATCTTCGACCAACTCAACGACGCTCTCATCTATGCCGAAGGCTTCTTCGACATCCTCGAGGCTGACGACGAGATAGAGGCCAGCGGCACCTACAAGCCCGAGAAGATAGAGGGCCGCCTGGAAATCAAGGGCGTGGACTTCACCTATCCCAGCGGCACGAAGGCCCTGCACAATATCAACATGACCATCGCCCCCGGCCACATCACGGCCTTCGTGGGCCTTTCCGGCGCCGGAAAGAGCACCATCGTCAACCTCCTTGACAAGTTCTACTCGCCCGACTGCGGCACCATCACCCTCGACGGCGTTCCCCTTGAGGACTACGACACGCAGTACCTGCGCGAGAACATAGGCCTCGTGCTCCAGAAGAACCATATCTTCGACGGCACCATCCGCGAGAACATAGCCTACGGCAAGCCCACCGCCACCGAGGAGGAAATCCAGGATGCCGCCCGCAAGGCCTATATCTACGACCAGATAATGGGCCTCCCCAATGGCTTCGACTCCAAGGCCACCGCCCTCTCCGGCGGCCAGCAGCAGCGTATTGCCATCGCCCGCATGTTCCTCAAGAACCCGCCCATCATCTTCCTCGACGAGCCCACCGCCTCCCTCGACGCCATCGCCACCGAGCAAATCAAGGCCTCCATTGATGCCATCAAGCAGGGCCGCACCGTGGTCATCATCTCCCACTCCATCTCGCAGATTATCGACAGCGACATCATCTACGCCCTCCGCGACGGACGTGTGGAGCAGAGCGGCAACCCCGAGGAACTCTACACCAAGGGCGGCATCTACAAGGACATCGTCGATGCCTCCGCCCGCAGCCTCAACATCGAGAAACTCTCCAAGACCCTCGACCCCAACGGCGACGGCGTGCTGTTTGATTAGTCGCTTCATATTCTGCAATGAAGCTGTTGCTGTATTTCTATCATCGGCAACGGAGAATATATGAATGTGTTGCGAAGTGAAGGCGTTAATTACTATTTTGACTTTTAGGATATGAAATCCACGCATTTGATTTATGCTTTGGGCATGTTGCTGTGCCTGTCGTCGTGCTCTGATGACGAATATGAATATTACGAGCCCACTGAATGGCAATATGACAAGTATTCGGATTCCGGCATAATGCCTGGTGATGATTTCTACCGTTTTGTTTGTGGAAAGGGTATCGCCGCAGAAGGGGCGGACTCTTGGGCACCGCTTCAGTGCTGGATCAAACAGGAAAAGGATTACTCCACGCTGGCTCTCAGTGATGGCGCTGACAATCCCGTCCCTGTCCTCAAAAGGCTCAACGAACTGAAGGAAGCTTCTTTATCCGAAGAACGTGTGTCCGCTGCCTTTGCCCGTATGCGGGATAGGCTGGATGGCATCAATGCCCGCGTAGGTAATAAAGAGTTTCCTGACAAAGCGGCTGAGTACTGCAGGAGGGGCTATCCCCTTTTCCTTGTGAGGCCGCAACTTCTTGATGGGCATCGGTTCGGGATTAGTGTCACTGCCGTCTTTATGGGAATGGTGCAAGATTTGCCAGAGGCGCAGCTGGAAATGGCGGGAGTAGCAGAAAAATACCATTATCTCCTGCCCAAGGCGAAGATGTTTGAAAAGTATCTTTTGGATAACATCAAGGATGAAGGAGAGTCCATCGACGACCTGGATGTCGGCAATTCCGAGGAATGCCGGAGGATGAAAAAATATCTTGACGCCCACAAAAGCACGAAGGCCACTGATGCACTCAACGGTTTTGCCTTGGCGATGGGTAACCAAAACCCTGATTTCTTCCCGGCCGACGACATGACAAGGCAGTACTTCGAACTCGTGGACAAGATAGCCGATGCGGAAATGCAGGAAGCCGCCGATGCCTTCCTGTGGTGTGCGGCTGTTTCATATGACATGGACCTCATTCTCCACCCCAACGCGCAGGTCAATTTCTTCATGGCCACGCTGTTTCCCAACCTCCTGATGAGCATGTCGCATACCTTCTGCGACGTGTATGTCAAGCCTGAAAGTGGAACGAAGAACAATGAAATTTTCGAGTCCTTGCGCCGTATGATGACCGAAAGGATAGAACAGTCGGAGTGGATGTCTCCTTATACGAAAGCCGGCGCCAAGAAGAAAATTGAAGCGATGGAATGCCACACCGGAATACTCGACTGGTCAAAATATGAAGCCGACATGCCGGCGGCAGACGATTATTGTTCCGCCATGCACGAGGTGGGAAGGTCCTTTATCTCAAAACTCATAGCCAACAGTGGCGACTACCGCAATCTGAATCATATCATCGCCTCCTTCTATATGGCACCTATGACCGGCTCACCGGCATATTCTGCAAACTCCTTCTATCTCCCCAATGCCAATGCCATGTGTATCATGCCCAGCACGTCCTTGCTGATGGACATGAATCCGGACTTCCCGTTCCTGACGTATATCATCGGCCACGAGATGTGCCATGGATTTGATGCGAACGGAGCCAATTACAATGAGCGAGGAGAACTTAGTGACTGGTGGTCTATAGACGATAGGCTCGTGTTCAGGAATAAGCAGCAGCAACTGACGGACATCTTCAACCAGTACTATGTAGGCGGCACCACCTTCTGCAATGGCGCCAAGACTATCACCGAAGATATGGCCGACCTCGGGGGACTTGAAATAGCTTATTACACAACGGCAAGAGAACTGGAGAAGAAATACCAAGGCGAAGAACTTCAGGAAATGAAGCGCCGGTTCTTCAGGTCCTATGCTGTCTTGTATGCCCGGTATTCCAGTCTTGAAGAAAAAATCAAGCAGGTAGAAAAAGACGAACATTCCATCTATGAGTACCGCATCAATGGCATTGTCAACAATTTAGATGAGTGGTACCGTCTCTACGACGTCACTCCTGAAAGAAAACTTTACCTGTCGCCGGAGCGTAGGGTACACCTCTGGTAAATTAACCCGATTAGCAGACCCAAGACCCTCGCCTAACCCCTCCAGACCCTTTCCTCCCTTCTCTTAAAGGGCAGGAGGTCGTTTTTCAAACGAGGCGGGGAATGGAATGGGGGGCAGCAATAATATAATATATTGCTGTCCGGGGAAAAAGAAAGTAATCTTTCGCATTTCTTGTAAATGCTGGAGGTATGGAAGGTTGTAAAGAGGGGGTGCTTACCCTTTATGAAACGGGCTGAAAGCCCAGAAGTGTGCAGCCTAGGGCAGAGTGACCGAAGGGAACGCCGCCCTAGGTTAATAAAGCAAACGCTGGGTAAGTGTCCCTCCCCCGCGGGGGAGGTGGCGCGGAGCGCCGGAGGGGGGCTATATCCTTCAGGCCAGTGCATTGGGGC
>JAZUDS010000038.1:0-14348 GCA_045639805.1 Alloprevotella sp. | reverse complement strand
GACAACGCGGGCTTCCTCTTCCAGTTTGTGGCCGCCTCGGACGACCGCAACCCCGACTACTATATCATGACGGGCTACGGCCATTGGCTGTGCGACATCACGGAGGACAGCCAGGTGGCCCGCACTACCGGCGACATCAATCAGCGCGCCCCCTTCAGCACGGGCCGATGCGCGCAGAGCGGCCACTGGTGGCTGAAGAGTGCCGGCGGCTACATCATTGACGGCAACGGCAACGGACAGACCGTGGTGGGCTACGGCACAACGGCACCTACGAAGGTGGACGGCAACAACGACCACGCCTTCTACGCCGTAACGCTGGGCTCGTCCGAGAACCTTACGGGCGCCGCACTGGTGAACCGCCAGTTGAGAACGGGCGGACTCTTCCGCTTTGCCTCCCAGCGCACCACGTCGATGGTGATGACAGACCCCGCCAGCCACAAACTGGTGTCGCAGACACTGGACAAGGCCAATGAGGCCCAGTGGTGGCTCCTGCAGCCCCTTGCCGGCGGCGGCATAGCCCTGCGCAACTACCAGACGGGCCTCTTCGTGCAGACAGCCAGCGGTGCCAGCACGCAGTACACCACGGCTGCCGGCCGCGCCACGCTCTACGCCAAGGCCTCGCCGAAGGCTACGGCCACGAAGGGACTCGTAACGATATCTTCCAACGCCAACTTCGCCGACAAGTCGTGCCTCCACGACGACTCCGGCCACAAGGTGGTGAACTGGGCCGCCAACAATACGAACGGCGACAACCCCTGCTCGGACTGGAACATGACGGCCGTGGAGACGATGCCCACGGCAGAGGAACTCAAGGACCACTTTGACGAGGTGGGCGGAATGCTGCGTCCCGCCGACGGCATCACGGTGCAAATACGCAACGTGGAGTCGGGATGGCAGATAGGCGAGGACGGCAACAACCGCCTGCTGGCCCTGGAAGCCTCCCCCGAAGACTTCTCGCAATACTGGGTAATGGAGAAAGACGGCAGCGGCCGCTATGCCTTCCGCAACGTGAAGACGGGCCACTACTTCACCTACACCTCCGGCACGGGCAACGGCAGCACGCAGAATGCCTCCGCCACGAAAAAGTCTTACTACACCGTCAGCGAGACCGCCGAGGCCTGGCAGCGCACATACCACATCAGCGGCTCCGAAACGGGCAGTCCCTTCTTCACGCACACCATACCCTCCAACGCCCCCACCCGCACTCCCCTGCCCTATGTCGTAAACACGGCGGAGGACGGGCCCTCAGCGCAATGGACGTTCGTCAAGACCGAACTCACGGCCGAAGAGATTGAAGAGGCGCAGTTGGCCTATCAGGCTTACAACGACATCAAGAGCAACGCCAGCACCTACACCAGCAAGATGAACGCCTACTTCACCGACGCCTCGTACTCGGAGATGAAGTCCGAATACGCCGCGCTCACCGACAATGAGCTGACCACCCGGATGAAGAACGACGGTCTGCCCGACTACCTCATCCGCATCGCCCTGAAGGTGAAGAACGACACGTGGAGCGAGGAGGACGAAATGAGCAAGGACTTCCGCGTGAACAACTACCAGGTATATACCCACTATATGTACTCCAAAGACAAGGTGGGCATGGGCTACGCCTTCGGCCGCTTGAGCAACCCCACGGGCATCGTGGTGAAGCAGGGCGACATCCTCACCGTGTTCTGCGACCAGAGCGCGCCCAGCGGCTGCACGCTGCAACTGGAAGTGGTGGAGGGCACCAACACCAGCGGCGAGACCACGACGCTCAATAAGGGCATCAACATCTTCTCCTTCTCCAAGGAGGCCACGCTGTATGTCTTCTATCAGAGCAACGACACGGGCTTCAAGACCTCCCTCGCTTCCATCCCCAACGTGCGCATCCACTTTGAAGGCGGCCACCTCAACGGCTACTACGACAAGACACGCGGCCACGACAACGCCACATGGGCCCATCTGCGCAAGAACCTGCTCAAACACTCCGACGTGCTGAACATCAAGACGAAGAACCTCGTGTTCTGCTTCAACAGCAAACTCACGCAGAGCGCCTGCCCCACCGACATGGAGCTCCTCATGAAGGAATGGGACGACATGGTCGATATTGAGAACGACCTCATGGGCTACAACGACACATGGATGCCCGGTATCTCCGACAAGCAGCGCAACATCTACAACTTCCTCTCCAAGGCCGAGTACATCGGCGGCTGGATGATGACGGGCCTCTTCGGCGTGGAGTGCATGGAGAGTTCCATCTCCTCCTGCATGAACGCCAAGGAGATGGGCGACGGCGGCATTTGGGCCCCCGCCCACGAGTGCGGACACCTGCGCCAGAACCTTATCTATACGGTAGGCACGATGGAGTCCAGCAACAACCTCTTCAGCAACGTGGTGGTCTATCATCAGGGCCGCACCACCCAGCGCGCCGCCGCTCCCCAGACCGTGTTCGACAACTTCGTCAACCGCCAGCCCTGGACCCTCCACGACATCTGGGAGACCACCCGCATGTACTATCAACTCTACCTCTACTACCACGTCTGCGGCCACAAGCCCGACTTCTATCAGCGCGTGTTCGCCGAGCTGATGGCCGACCCCATGGTCCAGGATGACCGCAGCAACATACACGGCGGTGACGAATACCTGAAGATGGCCCGCATCATGTGTAAGGTGGCCGATGCCGACCTCAGCGAATTCTTCGCCACCTACGGTTTCTTCGTACCCCTCCCCTACACGCAGGTTTCCGAGGGCGGCAGCAACTGGGGCGTCAGCACCACGCAACAGGAAATAGACGAGACGCTGGCCTATATGCACTCCTTCCCCAAGAAACTCGGCAACATCCTCTTCATCGAGGACCGCGTGGAGCCCGTCCCCGCCACTTACCCCGGCCATAAGGAGGGCGAGATGAAGACGCGCCGCTCCGACGACGGCCTCGGCGGCGGCAGTGCCGGCGACGTGGGCCAGTACACCGCCTATACGGAAGAACCCAGCCTGAAAGACTACTACTACGAAGTATCCTCTGCCGGCAAGGTTACCGTCCACGGCACGGGAGCCACAGGCCTCGTAGGTTTCAAGGTGTACGACAAGGACGGCAACCTCGCTTTCTTAGCCAACACCCTTACCTTCACCCTCCCCACCAACCTCCGCTCACAGGACTACACCCTCGTAGCCGCCATGGGCGACGGCTCTGACATCGCGTTGAGCACCGACCTGCCCGAGGGCATCAGCAAATTAGCAAATGAGGAAATTAGCAAATTAGCAAATGAGGGTCTTTACGACCTTCAGGGCCGCCCCGCTATACAATCAAAGAATGGCGTATTCATTAAGAATGGTAAGAAAGAGATTCGCTAAAAACATTCCCCTCTGCAACCTTCACCCCCTCCTGACTTCCCCCTTTAAGGGGGAGCGAGGGGGGCTCTCTAAGGGGGAGCGAGGGGGGCTCCTTCTTCTCACCCTCGCCCTCCTGTGTCTCCTTCCTCTGTCAGCCCAGTCGCTGACGGAGGAAGGTGTCTCATGGGCTCTGGCCCAGCATCGCAAGGCCACCATCAGCAACCTCCACTATGGCCTCGCCTTCGCCATCCCCGAGGACAAGACGGAGAGCATCGAGGGACAGGTCACCGTCTCTTTTGACCTCGCGGAGAAGGATGACGTGATACTGGACTTCAACGAGGAGGCGCAGAAGGTGCACAGCGTGGCAACGCTGAAAGGCAAGAGGGAGAAGCCCTGCAAATGGCAGTTCGTGAACGGCCATATCATCCTCCCGAAAGCCGCGACCCGCAAGGGGCGCAACACCTTTGTCATCCGTTTCACAGCCGGCAACCAGGGCCTCAACCGCCGCGACGGCTATGTCTATACGCTCTTCGTACCGGACAGGGCCCACACGGTCTTCCCCTGCTTCGACCAACCTAACCTTAAGGCCACCTTCCACCTGCAACTGCGGTTACCCGAGAAATGGACGGCCGTCTCCAACGGCGAGGAAATCCAGCTGGCTCCTACGCATTGCCTACATAATGCTTACAGCATCACGTCAGAGGCTCCCTCCCTACTGGGGAGGGCGGGGGGAGAGGCCTTTTCCTACACCCTCGACACGCCCATACCCACCTACCTCTTCGCCTTCGCTGCCGGTGAGTTCAAATACGAAACGTACGAAGAGGACGGGCTCCGCATCGGTGCCTACCACCGCGAGACGGACTCCCTCCGCATAGCCCAACTACCCGAAATCATGCATCAGGTGTGCTTCGCCATGCGCTGGCAGGAACAGTTCACAGGCATACCCTACCCCTTCCCTAAGTACGACCTCGTCATCCTCCCCGGTTTCCAATTCGGCGGTATGGAGCACGTCGGCGCCACCTTCTACAATGACAACACCATCTTCCTCCCCGCTCATCCCACGCCCGACGAACAACTCCGCCGCACGGAACTCATAGCCCACGAAACGAGTCATATGTGGTTCGGTGACGCCGTCACGATGAACTGGTTCGACGACGTATGGACCAAGGAGGTCTTCGCCAACTATTTTGCCGCCGAAATCACGGCACCGCTCTTCCCCACCCTCAACCACGACCTGAACTTCCTCAAGACCTACACGGCAGCCGCCATCAGTCAGGACCGCACGGAGGGCCGCACCAGCATCCGCCAACCCCTCGACAACCTCCGCTACGCCGGCCTCGTCTATAACAACATCATCTACAACAAAGCCCCCGTGATGATGCGCAAGATGGTGGAAATTATGGGAAAGGAAGCCTTCCAGCGCGGCATACAGAAGTACGTGGCACGCTACAAATACGACAACGCCACGTGGGACGACCTCATTGCCATCCTCGACGCCGAAACGCCCGCCGACCTCAAGGCTTTCAGCCGCCAGTGGGTGGACGATGCCCATTGGCCCCGGTATCAGGCTACAGGCATTGACGACGCGCGCCTCGGTAAGGAATACGGCTTCTTCTCGCTCACCCACGACCAATGCGAGGCCCTCATCGCCTCTTGGCAGAGCGAACCCGACGGCACCCGCCGCCAGGCTCTCCTGATGACGCTCCACGAGAACTATCTGGCCGGCCACATCGGCGAGGCCCGCTGGCTCTCCGCCCTCATCACCAGCCTCAAAAGCGAGACCGACCCGCTCACGGCCCTCACCATTACATCCTATATGAGCGAGCCCCTATGGGGTGCCACATCCCAGGCCGCCGACTTCGAGAAAGAACTCCTCGCCCTCTCCGCCTCGCATCCCCTCCAGGCCGTCCGCACCCAAATCCTCCGCCTCCTCATCAGCGAGGCCCGTTCGCCCGAGACCATCCGCATCCTCCACGACATCTGGCAGCAAGGCCACAGTCCACTCCTCTCCGAGAACGACTTTATGAACCTTGCCCTCGAACTCGCCGTGCGACTTCCCGAACAGGCCGACTCTCTCCTCGCCACACAGCGTTCACGCCTCACAAACCCCGACCGCCTCGCACAGTTCAACTACATCTCACGCGCCGTAAACACCTCCGAGGCCGAGCGCGACGCCCTCTTCCAAAGCCTTTCTCTCCCCGAGAACCGCCGCATAGAGCCCTGGACACAATCACTCCTTTATTACCTCAACCATCCTCTGCGCGACACGGCCTCCACGAAATATATTCGCCCGGCCCTCGAACTCCTCCCTGACATCCAACGTACGGGCGACATATTCTTCCCCCAGAACTGGTGCTCCAGCCTCCTCGCCGGCCACCGCTCCCCCGAGGCCTACCGCGAAGTGGAGACCTACCTCGCCGAACACCCTGAGCTTATGCCCCTGCTCAAAAACAAAATTCTGCAGGCCGAATACTTCCTCAAGCGGGCGAACACTTTACCCGAGGACGAGAAACAAAGAGAAATAGTGGAAAGTAAAAGAATACTCACACCTTATATATAATATATGAAACGTCTGCTGATTCTTGGGATGCTTGTGTGCTGCGTAGCAATAAGCCAGGCACAGGTAACGCTGAACTACACGAAGGCCGTGATGCACGTGGGCGAAACGCTGCAACTCACAGCCACCACGGCTACGGGAACGGTCACCGATGTTGTGTGGGGTTCTTATGAGGACGATATCGCCACCGTCTCCGCCACAGGCCTCGTGACCGCCCGCAAGGTGGGCGAGACGCTGGTGTATGCCATGCTCAACGACGGCTCCTACCTCAGCGGCGAGTGCCTCGTGCAGGTCGTAAAGTCCGGCGAGAACCCTACGGACGAGGTGCTGGTAAAGCAAATATCCTTCCCCAACGCGCCCAAGCAGTTGGCCGTGGGGAATGCCTACCGCCTGCAAGCCCTGGTGCTGCCTGAGAACGCCACTAACAAGGCCTTGCGCTGGAGCCTAACAGGCTCGGCGGCCTACATCACGGGCGACGTGCTCTTTGCCACCGGCGAGGGCAAGGTAACCGTCACGGCTGAATCTACCGACGGCGGACGCGTGAAGGGGTCTTTCTCCCTGCAGTTGGTGAAGGGCAGCGGCGATGATACGGACGGCGACCTGCTCCACGGCACGCTCCTCGGCAGCAGTAATACCCGTTGCATCACCTTCGATCTGGGTGAGCGCCATGTCATCTCCGGGGTGGCATACAGCGCAAACAGCAGCGCGGGCAGTATGCAACTGGGCATGTTTGAAGGTGCCAACCGCAGCGACTTCACCGATGCTCTGCCGCTCTACATTATCCCCGTGCAGCCCACCACGACGGAGCTGATACGCATACCCGTGAGAACCACGCGGGGCTTCCGCTACGTGCGCTTCAAGGGGCCTGATGGATGCCGGCCGAATGATGCGGACGTGGCATTCTACGGCAAGCCGGGCGACGGTGACGACAGCCATATCGCCCAACTCACCAACCTCCCCACCATCGTCATCAACACGCAGGACGGAGCCGAACCCGTGGACAACGTGAACAACGTGACGTCCTACATCTCCCTCATCAGCAAGGACGGCGAAAAGGTGCTCTCCGACACGGCAAAGATTCGCCTGCGCGGCAACAGTTCCAAGACATTCCCGAAGAAACCCTACCGAATAAAGTGGGACGAGAAGCACCACGTGCTGGGCTCGCCCGCGAAGGACAAGAAATGGGTGCTCATCAACAACTACAGCGACAAGTCGCTCATCCGCAATATGGTGGGGTTTGAGGTGAGCCGCTGCCTCGGCATGCCCTACACGCCTTTCTGCACCATGGCCGACGTGATAGTGAACGGTGACTACCGCGGCACCTACCAACTGGCCGACAAGATAGAGGTGGGAAAGAACCGACTCGACATTCCCAAGCACGACCCGCTCGTCTCCACGGCGGCGGCCGACGGCAGTTATCTGGTAGAGACGGATATGTGCGGCAACACCGAGCCCTCGGCTTTCTCCACACGCTTTGTGCAGTCCGACGGCTACGAGCAAGAGATACCCTTCACCGTGCAATACCCCGAGGACGACGAGCGCACCGATGAGCAGTATGCCTACGTCAAGGACGAAATTGCCGCCATGACGCAGGCCGCCTTCTCCCACAAAGCCTTGCAGGAGCACATTGATGTCCCCTCCTTCCTCCGCTATTTCCTCATAGAGGAGTTCTGCGGCAATCCCGATGCCTACTGGAGCGCGCTAATGTACAAGGTGCCGGGCGACACGAAGTGGTACTACGGTCCCGTGTGGGACTTCGACATCGCCTTCGACAACGCCATCAGGGTACATCCCGCCAGCGACAAGTCATCCTTTATCTATCTCAACTACGGCTCCTCCAGCGGCATGAAATACATGGTGGACGCCGTAATGAAGGCCCTTGAGCCCCGTTACCGCGAAGGCGGACCGAAGGGCACGCCCGTCCCACAAATGATGGCCGACATCTGGGCTCAGGCGCGCTATGAAGGCGGACTGACGGAAGAGCATCTCATGGCCTACGTGGACAGTCTGGCTGAAGAAATCATCCATTCGCAGGACCTCAACTTCAAGCGCTGGCCCATCCTCACAACACAGGTGCAGATGGAGCCCATGGAGTGCCTCTTCCCCACTTTCCACGAGCACATCGACTTTCTGAAGAAATACCTCCGCGACCGCCTCAAGTGGATGGACGAGCAACTCGGCTACATCGGCGAACCCACTTATATCACGCCGATTCTCATTAACGAAAACGAAAACAAAAACGAAGACGAAAAAGCCTCCACGCGCAAACTCCCTCTTGAGCAGCTATGGCAATACATCTGTCCCCCGCTGAGCAGGCACGCCCATAACCCATAACCCCGAACATCACTCCACTACGCCGTCCTTCACGTTGAAGAGACGGTAGTCACGGGTGGTGGCAGCGAGAATCTGGTCGAGATGCTCGCGGTTGGTGTCGGTTATAAAGATTTGGCCGAAGTCGGTACCAGACACATATTCTATTATACGCGCAACGCGACCAGCGTCAAGCTTGTCAAAAATATCGTCGAGAAGAAGAATGGGCGTACCGGCCGCAGCTTGCCCGCCGGCGAGCTCGGCGCACTTATTGCGGAGGAATACGTACTGGGCCAGTTTGAGGGATATAAAATAAGTCTTCGTCTGCCCCTGTGAGCCCTCGCGGCGGAGTTCAAAGCCATTGAGAAGGCAAAGGATATCATCGCGGTGGGGGCCATGGAGGGTATAGCCCACGATGCGCTCCTTCTCACGATAGCTCTGCAGGAGAGGCAGCAGGTCACCGCGGTCGGCATGGCTGACATAAGTAATGTCGGGCTGCTCATATTCGGAGTTGCATAGGCGGGCGTAGAGTTGCTGGAAGATGGGGCGGAAAGCCGTGATGAAGGCGGCACGAGCTGCGTAGAGAAGTTTAGCACTCTCAGCCATCATCTCCTCCAATATGGCCATATACTGCGCGTCGGGCTCAGCCTCAGCCTTGAGCAGGGCGTTGCGCTGCTGATGGGCCTTCTGGTAGCGCATGAGTTGCTCCAGATAGCCCGTATCATACTGCGAGATGACCATGTCCATGAAGCGGCGGCGCTCCTCGCTGCCTCCTGAGATGAGGAGGGAATCGGAGGGCGAGATCATCACGAGGGGGATGAGGCCCACGTGCTCTACCAGACGCTTGTATTCCTTATCGTTTCTCCGCATGCGTTTGCGCTGGCCCGTCTTGAGGGAGCACACGATGTGCTCCTCCACGCCGGAATGCTCCTGCACGTAACGGCCGTCGAGCATGAAGAACTCATCGCCGTGACGCACGTTAAGGGCGTCCTGACTGTTGACGCTGCTCTTGCAGAATGAGAGGTAATAAATGGCATCGAGCACATTGGTTTTGCCCATGCCGTTGCGCCCCACAAAGCAGTTCACATTATCGGAGAGGGAGAGCGCCACCTCCTGCAGGTTGCGATAGCTAATTATATTGAGTTTGCGAAGAATCATAGAGGTTCTAACATGTTTACGCTGCAAAATTAAGCATAAAACTGCGAAAAAACGCAAAAAACACGTAAATTGTTTCGCTGAATGCACGCTTTTTGCTAATTTTGTGCCCGCAAAAGTATGTAGAACCACCAGAAACAATAAAAAATCACAAAATAATGGCAAAACAACAAGCACCCCAATCCCTCGACCTCAACAACCACATTAACAAAAGTGAGGACTTCGTAAACAAAAACAAAAAGACAATCATCATCGCACTCGTAGCCGTGCTCGTGCTCGTGCTGGGCGGTATCGGTTGCCACTCATGGCTGAAGAACCGCAACGACAAAGCCCAGGAGCAGATTTCTCTCGGTATGAGATACTACTACACCGGCATCTTCCAGAACGACACAGAGAGCCTGAACAAGGCCCTCAAGGGCGACGGTCAGTTCGCCGGCTTCCTGCAGATTGCCAACAAGTATTCACACACCGACGGCGCCAACCTGGCCCACGCCTACGCCGGTGAATGCTACGCCCACCTCGGCGATTTCAAGAATGCCATCAAGGAACTCGAGGCCTTCAGCCCTCAGAGCGACGAATCCGTGACCCCCGCCATCCTCGGCTGCCTTGCCGACTGCTATGCCAACGACAAGCAGGTGGACAAAGCCATTGACACCTTCAAGAAGGCCGCCAACAAGGCCAACAACGAGAGCCTCAGCCCCCTCTTCCTTATCAAGGCTGGCCAACTTCTGGAAAGCCAGGACAAGGCTGACGAAGCCAAGGCCCTATATGAGAAGGTGAAGAACGACTACCCCACCTCGGCATACAGCATGCCTCAGCAGCAGAGCGAAACTCTCGTTATTGCTCCTGAAATTGACAAGTATATCGAACGCGCCACAAAATAAACTGAGCACGAGCGGCCTCCTTCAAGCCTCTCCTCTGTTTCTTCACACACAATGAGTAATAATTTCTCCTATACTCATTCCGCAACAACCGCCAAGCCCGATGCCTCCGACATGCGCATCGGGCTTGTCGTTACGGAATGGAACAGCGCCATCACCGAGCGCCTCATGACCCTCGCCATTGAGCAACTCAAGGCCGATGGCGTGCAAGAACAAAACATCACCGTGCGCCGCGTGCCCGGCAGCTTCGAGCTCATCTTCGGCTGTGCACAGATGCAGCGCCACGGATACATAGACGCCATCATCGCCATCGGCTGCGTCATCCGCGGCGACACCCCCCACTTCGACTACATCTGCCAAGGCACCACCCAGGGCCTCGTAGAACTCAACCTCCACGGCACCACCCCAGTCATCAACGGCCTCCTCACCGTCAACACCGAGGCCCAGGCCCAAGAGCGTGCCGAGACCAAAGGCCAGGAGTTCGCCCTCACCGCCATCCAGATGGTAGACTTCACGCGCCAGATGCAAAGTTAGCCTCCGCTGCTTCCACACAGCACATCAGCCCCGCCAACCACTCTTGGGTTGGCGGGGCTGATGTATTTGCTATTTTCAACAATTGGCGTTCATTATTCGGCAATCCGTTGTGCAGGAAATCTGGCAGATGCTTGCTGCAAAGGCGTTGAGCTGGTGGAATGTGGCGTAGTCCGTAACGGTGTTGAGGTCGTCCTGCCAAGGGGCCAGGATAAGGAGGGAGCCTTCGGCACAGGCATCAAAGCGCGACCATTCCGGCTTCCAATAAGCCGAGATGATTTCTTCTCTTTTCCACAATAATCAGTCGGAGAAATCTTCAAAGTACAGCGTAAAAGTGCCTACCTCTAACCCACTTGAATGATAAACCCACTCCTTATTAATATATACGCACGCACACGCGCGCGAAGTACATTTTTTGCTACATTTCCTACATTGCTACATCATAGCCCCCCCACTTATACCAAAAGCGGATGCCTCCCTGATTGGGACGCATCCGCTTCTTTTATCTATGTTAAACGAGGACTACCAGGCTTCGCCGTAGCCGGTTTCGTCGTCTTCCAAACCGGGCGTGGTGGGTTCGCCGAGGTTGATGTCCAGCGTGGCGTCTATAAGGCTGCCGCAGAGCATCTGCGCAGGACGCGCTGCGATGGTATCCGCCTGGGGAGTTATATCCTTGTCATGCCTGCTGACCTCTTAGTCGTAATCATCCTGATAGCCCTCTTCTTCTATTATTGTAGCGGTATCGTCTATGTTCCATCCGAAAGATCCGTTAAGCATGATGGCACGCGGATTCAGATCTACGACTTCCAGCGTAGGCTGAATATATGTCTTTTTCATTCTGCTGTCCTCCGTTTCTTATTTCGCTACGTATTTTTTTCCGTTCATAATGTAAAGCTGTCCCTTCTGGATGCTGTTCACCCTCTGTCCCTGCAGGTCATAGGTAACACCCGTTCCTTCGGAGTGGGTTGGCGTGAGGCTTTCTATTCCAGTCGTCTCGTCATCGCCAATCACCATTATATTCATCTTTGCATTTGCTTCCGACGGCTGTGTGTATGGATTGTCATCGCGAGGGTCGATGGTCATCCAGATGCGCATAGGACTGAGATTAACACCTGTGCCCATCTTCTGGAACTGACCGTCCGTGTTTACTGCATACCAGTTGCCTGGGGTTGTAGTCCGCTCGTATATGCCACCAATGGTATAGGTGTCCTTTGCAGAGTTGATTGCGAACTGCGTTGCGTTTGTCTGGTAGAGTGTTGAGGTCGTTGTCACAGTCACATTGCCATACTCCTTAGGTCGTACCACGTATGGAGTGTTTGCCTTTACTGTTCCGGCATCCATTTTCAGGAAAGCAATTACGGCATTATTGTCCTTGTCGAGCAATATGCCATAAATCTCTGCCACGTCAAGTCCTGCCTGATCCATGTCTTCCACATCGACGTCGAAAGGCACGTACCATGCCTGCCACTTGCCTGCATTGGCAAAGTTACGGGAGTAGGTGACGCTGACATTTTCCACATCTTCCAATACCTCAAGGCTCTTTATGTTTCTATTGCTCTCGTCTATGGTGACTGCATCGCCATCCTCTACTTGCTGTTTGATCGTAGTGTCGTCGGTCTTTGTAATGGTAAAGTTCTTCCATTCAACTATATTGGTGAACTCCTTCCATACGTACTTGGCTTGATAGAGTGCTGTGGTATTGCCAGGAACATAAAGAGTGGCATTTGATAGATTAACATCACTAAACACATTATCGGTAATATCTGGAATTTTTTCTGCTTCAGTCCATTTCACGGTGATTGATGCCAAGTTTGAGCAACTACTGAATGCGTACGATCCAATTTCAGTTACACTGCTTGGAATGGTGATTGATGCCAAGTTTGAGCAGCCAGAGAATGTTCCGTCACTTATACTTGTCATACCGTTTAGAATGGTGACTGTTGTCAATTTGTCGCAATAGGCGAATGCGTACGATCCAATTTCAGTTACACTGCTTGGAATGGTGATTGATGCCAAGTTTGGGCAATAATCGAATGCATATTCTCCAATACTTTTCAAACCATCTGGTAGGGTGATTGATGTAAGGCCGCATCCACAGAACGCCCAATCGTCAATTGCCGTTACCGACGAAGGGATGACCGTGTTGGAACAACCGCCAATGAGGGTGTTGGTTGCTGTCTCGATTATGGCATTACAGTTATTGCGACTGTCGTAAACGGTGTTGTCTTCATCGACAATAATGGATGTCAATAACGGACAATCACCGAATGCATACTCCCCAATAGTCGTCACACTGCTTGGAATAGTGATTGATTTCAATTTTTCACAATAATCGAATGCTCCCTCTCCAATAGTTTTCAAACCGTCTGGAAGGGTGATTGATGTCAGACCTATGCAATCACAGAACGCATCCTCTCCAATTACAGTCACACTGCTTGGAAGTGTGACGGACGTCAAATATTCGCATTCACAGAATGCTTCTTCTCCAATACTTACCAAGCCTTCTGGAAGATTAATAGTTATCAGGTATTGGCATTCACAGAATGCTTGGTCTTCAATACATGTGACACCTTGCGGAATGTCTACCGAAGAAAGTTCGCAGTAAGCGAATGCACATTTCCCAATGCTGGTGACAGAATATTGCGTATCCCCATAATTGACTTTGGAAGGTATGGCGATAGAGCCTATATAATCTGATGTACCATACCATTCATGTAAACCTCCCCAAGTGACAGTCGCCGTATGGTTCGTTTCGTCAAGGATAAAATACATAAACTTGCCTGTTTCGTACTCAATCTTTGTGGCTTCTGAATTTTGGGCATTAGCCACCATCATGCAGCAAATGGCAGCGAAAAGTAAAAGTAACTTTTTCATTATAATTTGTATTAATATTAAAGTGATTTCCCTTATTAATATGAGCGTATGGGAGGCGAAGACTGTGTCCGGCCCATACGTTGCGGACTAAATTACGACTTTCCAGCGAGATACCCAAATTTTCCCCTTACTCTCTTCCCGAAACTCCTTTAATACTTTTAGGGGGGGGTAAATGCTATGCACAGATTGCAATACATGTTCTTCCGGTCTCTTCTTGAACACTATACAATAATAATGTTCCATCAAGGAAAAAGAGGCGGCTTCTAAACGCTTTATGAACGGGTATCGTGCATAAGGTTGCCGGTCAGAAGTGTTGTTAAGGCCGGATATTCTCTGCGTTGCCAAGTTGCAGTTGCAGTCCTCCCCCTAAGGACTGGAGTCCTCCCCCTAAGGATTGCAGTCCTCGCCCTTAGGATTGCAGTCCTTAGGGGGAAAACTCCAGTCCTTATAGGGGAAAACTGGCGGTAAGCCTTTCAAAAGGATCATTTTATGGTTCTTCCGAAATTATTGCTGTCCGGGGAAAAAGATTGTAATCTTTCGTATTGCTTGTAAATGCAGGAAAAATGGAAGGTTGTAAAGGGGGGGCTTACCTTTAATAAGCGACGGCAAAGCCCCGAAGGGGCGACAGATTGGAGGATAGGGCGCGAGCCCTATCTTTTGTGTATGACCCTTTATGGGAGCGCTGTAAGTGCGACATAATTACCACTTTACTTGAATTGTGTCGCACT
>JAZUDS010000037.1:0-14948 GCA_045639805.1 Alloprevotella sp. | reverse complement strand
ATATATTAAAGCATTTTTACCCCTTTTCGGATTGAAAAAATTAGCAACCTAGCAACCTAGCAACCGTATTTTTTTCGTAACTTTGCAGTCGGAAACGGAAAAGAAGATGAAGAAAACGCGCTTTTTTACGTGTAAGTCGCTCATTCACAGCGTAAGGGGGGGGGGTAGGCTGCTTCTCCTCCTCGGCATGTGGGCAGTAGGCTCGGCGTGCTGGTTTTTCATCTTTTCGCTCTACGATGAGGTTTTCGGCCTCGTATTCGGCACGCTGGCGTCCGTGATTTTCGGTGTGTCTTTGTGGAAGGAGGGCCGCCCATGAAGCCGTCCCTCCAGAAGCCCGCACAGGCCTCTCCCCTCACTTTCAGCCCCTTAGGGGGGGGGGGGGGGGTACCGCCGACCTCGTCAGCGCGTTTGCTGCCCTTCGTGAGGAAGTGGCGTTGCTCCGTGCCGAAGTGAGCGCGCAGCGCAATGAGATTGCTTTGCTCCGCGCCGCCGTGAATCCTTCCCGCCCTGCCGGGGAGGAGGCGCTGCCCGTGCCCCCTGCCGCATGGGATGCGCTGGAGGCTGCCGGCATCGTTGATGGGGAGCACGCGCCGCGCGTCTCGCGCACCGAGGCCGCCGTGCTGGCTCACGTGCTGGGAGGGGCATACGGCATTGAGGGCTGGGCACCCTTTGAGCGCGCGTGGGGCATACGGGCATTGCGCGTGGCCTGGCAAAGGGCGCTGGGCGCAAAGAAAACGTCCGAATTGCTATCTGCATATACAAATATAATAGGCTGCTGACATCTTCGGCAGCCTTTTTTGGTGTAAACGTTTACACTGCGTTTACAGTAGCATCACGCGGAATGCCGTATTTTTGCATCGTCCAAACAAAACGCGGACGATTTATGAACAACAAATCAACCCTTACGACAACTCCCACCGCCACCACCAAGCGCGTGGCCGGCAGTGCAGAAGTGGGCTTCAACGAGAAAGGCGAGCTGGTGTGTACCAACTTCCGTGCCTATCGCAAACGCCCGCGCAACGAACCTCCGCTCAACATCCTCTGCGAGGAAGAGGGCGTGAAAATCTATGAGTACACGGAGCATTACAACGTGGTGCTTCGCATCCCGAAAGACCGCCCTCCGTTTTCTTCCCGCAAGTTTATTAACCGCTTCGTGGACGCATTGAGCGCCATAGAGCGCTACGACACGAGCTACCGCGACCGCGTCATGGCCGCCGTAAAAAGTCCGAGCAAAAAGAAATGAAAACGCTAACGACCACCAATTTCAAGAAATCGCTGGCAGGGCTGAAAGCCCACAAGTGGACGTACTTTGAAAAGCACCCTACGGAGCCGTGGCGAGAGGTCAAGCTGATTACGCCGGACAGGAAAAGCTGGGCAATAGTAAAAATCAAAAATCCAAGCCTCTCCCCGTCAGGGCTGCCTACGGCACCCTGCCACCCCTCCCCTGTTAGGGAGGGGGAGGATACGGAGCCCAATCGGTAACTATTAATTTTTAACTTTTAACTTTTCACAATGAACACGCACGTAACCATCAACATTTTGCGACTTATGCTGAACTTTGATTTCAGCATTAATCACTATGGAATTGCCTTGCGCAGTTCGTGGTATATAAATTCTAAAAACGATAAGCCATGACCAAGGAGGAAAAAGAAAAGAGAGCCCGAAAAATAGAAGCCCAGGCCGTAACCATTTGCGAAGTTCTCGCAGATACGTCACTTTTTGACGTGGCAATGATTTTTGGCGCAGTATTCGAAGGCATTATTTCTTCAACGGAAATTAACCAAGGGACGGCCAAGGACTTCGCCGCAATGATACAAGAGCGTATCATCCAAGCAATAGATTTTGAGTATAACTCTAAAGAAGAACAACCATGCAGCACAAAGTAAGAATTTTGGGCGCTCACGAGCGCTCCTACGTAACCCGCGCCGGAGAAAAGCGCGAAGTGATTGACCTAAACATGGCTCTGCCCTGCCGCACGGAGAACGGGACGGAATACACGGAGGAAATCGTGGGCAGCATCTCTGCCAAGGACGGCCTCTTTGAGAAACTTTCCGATTATGTGAAATCGGGCAGGCTGCTTCTCGCCACTTTCTACATGCACACGAGCGAGAGCAAGGTGGGCGGCTGGTTCCAGCAGTGCCAAGTGAAGAATTTAGCGGAGGAGGTTTAGCCATGATTTTTGACTATGCTAAATCCGTACTGGCACCCACGGAGGTGCTGACGCGCGAAAAGTTCTCGGAACTGATCGCCTCCGACGCTCTGCGCGAAAAGATGCTGCGCGTGCACAATGCGCTTGGCAACAAGGAAGAATATGCCAAGGCGAAGCGCTCCCTGCCCGTGGTGATGTGGCAGGCCCACTTTGCCGACGGCAAGCGCCACGACGCCAGCGCCGAACCCAGCGGGCTCTTCATGCTGGATATTGACCATATTACGTTGGTGCGACAGGCCGAGATACGCGCCACTGCCGAGAGCAAGGGCTTGGAGGCGCTGGGCATCTACATCATCCACCGCACGCCGAGCGAACAGGGCTTGCGCTTCGTGGCCAAGGTGCCCAAAGAACTTTTCGTCCACGGCCCTGCCCCCACCATCGCACAGTGTCAGGCGTGGCTCGGCGAGCAGTTGGAACTCCAGCCGGAGGAGATTGACACGGCGTGCAAGGACATGGCGCGCTGCTCTTTCCTGCCCTCGCGCGAATACTTCCTGTATATTGACTTCAAGCTCTTTGACGATAAGCCCGAGATGCTGCCCAGCGCCGGGGCTCTCCCCCCACGGGGGAGCGGGGAGGGTCTCTCTCTCTCTCTCGACGCGCAGGCCGAAGGCTTGCAGAGCAGCTACAAGGGCGTAGCCCTCACGGAGATAGCGCGCAAGTATTTTGACGAAACGGGCGGCATGCCCGTGGAGGGCGAGAGGCACCAGCGCTATCTTGACTGCGCCCGCGTGCTGCGCTACATCTGCGACTTCAAGCCCGCAGCCCTCTACAAAGCCCTCCAGCCGCTGGGCTACGAGGACACGCAGGACTTGATGAAGGTATGCCAGGACGCATGCGACAAGATGCACCAAGGCTCCTCGCAGCCCGCCATCCTCCAGCGTATTATGAAGCAGTTGGCCCAAGAGGCGCCAAAGGATGAGGAGGAGCAGCAGGGCATCGTCATGCCGCAGTTGCCGAAAGTGCTGCCGCCCGTGTTCCGCGAATACGTAAAGATAGCGCCCAACGATTTCAAGGCGGCATCCTTCGTGGCGCTGCTGCCCGTGCTGGGCACGGTGTTCACGCATCTGCGCGGCCGCTATCTTGACGGCAAGATGAAAAGCCCGTCCTTCATGGCGGTGGTGGAAGCCCCGCAGGCCAGCGGCAAGAGTTTCTTGGAGGCCATCGTGGAGCAGATGCTTCACGCCGTGAAGATGCAGGACGAAATATCGTGGGGCATCTGGCGCAAGTACATGCAAGACCGCAAGCTGGCCAAGAACGCCGACAAGCAGCCCGAGGAACCCGAGTGCCCCATCCGCCTCATCCCCGCCACAATCTCGCTGACCATGTACCTCATGCGCCAGAGCAAGAGCAACGGGCGGCACCTTTTCTCCTTCCTTCCCGAAATCGCTACGCTGACGCGCACCAACTCGGCAGGCGCATGGAGCCAGAAGACGGAACTCTACCGCCTGGCCTTTGACAACGCGGAGTTCGGTCAGGACTATGCCTCGGACAATTCGTTCAGCGGCGTGGTGCGCGTGTTCTACAACTGGCTGGCGAGCGGCACGCCTATGGACGTGAAGAAGTTTTTCCGCAACTCGGAGGACGGCCTCGTGAGCCGCGTGGTGTTCTGCAAACTGCCCGACCAACTGGGCGCGAAGATGCCCGTGTGGGGCAAACTCTCGGCCAAGACGCTGGGCGAACTCCAGCGGCTGGTGAAAGTGACGGGCGAGGAAAAACAACTGGAGTACAACATGGACTACCTCAACGCCTCGCTGGAGGCATGGCAGGAGGAGAAGCGCCAAGAGGTGCTGCGAAGCGGCGACCGCGCGCTGGATATCTTCCGCCGCCGCAGCGCGCAGATAGGTTTCCAAGCGGGCATGCTGTTCCATCATCTTTACATGCTCTCCAGCAAGGCGAAGAAGCCCGAAGTGACGGAGGCGCAGAAGCGAACCATCGCGGAGTGCTCCGCATGGGTGGCCGACTGGACGCTGATGGCGCAGTACGAAAAGTTTGCCGACGAGGTGAACGAGCAGCAGGGCAGCGCGAAAAGGGCACAAAACCGAGCAATGGATATATTTGCAGAACTGCCCAAGACTTTCAGCAAGTACGACGTGGAGGCGTTGCAGGAAAAGACCGGGAATAAGACGGCAACGAAATTCCTCCTCCACAGTTGGACGTCAAACAAGCTGTGCAAACTCACTGACAAAGAAAAACGATTATACACCAAACTATGAAAACAAGAGCCATATTACTGAAGATTCGCCGCGATGAAGAGAAAGACGGCTGGGTGCGCGGTGCCCTCTGCGTGGCCGATGCTGCCCCCACCTTGCCCCGCCCGCATATTTACATGGAGCGCGAAGAACTGGAGGAAGACCAGCGCGAGGTGCGCACGTGGCGCACGATAAGTTTCGCCCGCTATAATGCCGACACGCTCCCCCGTGGGCTGTACCGCATCAAAATGCGCTGGAGCCCTCGCTATCACGCCATGCGCCCGTACCTCATCCTTGAAGGCGAGGATGAAAGCGATGAGAAACGCCTTATCCTACGTTCAGCCGACAAGGAAGAAAGCCCCCTCATCCCCGCAGTTTTCTGGGACGAACCGCATCCCGAGGACATCGCCTGCTTGAAAGAACAAGTGATTCGCCGCCGAATCAACGCCACGCTGAAATGCCGCTGCGAAGTGTGGCTGCGGGTTGACTGACGTGCAGCATATTTTATGGTAGTTTTTACCTCCTCTTTTCCCTCGTTCCTATTTGCCGGGACGGGGGATTTTCTTATTTTTGCAGCAATAAAAACAAGACGTGATGAAACTTAGCGAACATTTTACCCTTGAAGAACTCACCCGCTCTGCCACGGCTAAGGCGCGAGGCATTGACAACACGCCCACGGAGCGAGATAAGGCTAACCTGAAAAGGCTGGCCGCCGAGGTGCTGGAGCCCCTCAGAAAGATGGCCGGAGTGCCTATCATCGTAACGAGCGGCTTCCGCTGCCCGAAACTCAATGCAGCCGTAGGAGGGGAACCCACCAGCCAACACATGCGGGGAGAAGCCGCTGACATCAAGTGTGCCGACAACCGCATGCTGTTCGCCGCCGCAATGGAATTGATGCTGCTGGGCAAAATAAAGGTGGGGCAACTGATTGATGAAAAAAAATACGCGTGGCTGCACATTTCGCTGCCCACTCTGGCGAAGAATAACCAAGTAAAGCACCTATGAAGCAGAACACGAAAGACTGGATACAATATGCCACGGCCATAGCGATGGTGGCAAGCGCGATAGGTATTGCGTTCCTCGCCTTTATCCTGACGAACACCATCGCTTCGGGCGTGCTCATATATATTGCTCAGGCCCTTTGTTATGCCGCAGGCATTTTCGGCGTGAGCATTTATTTCAAAACCAAGATGGGCGAGTTTGAAAGTATCGTCAAGAAGAAAATGAGAGATTTGGGGCGTGAAAATGGGAATGTTGAGCAATGAATCAGTGCAGCATTTTTTTAAGCATTTTTTCCCTCTCTTTTTCTCTTTCGCTGTTGGCGGGTAAATAGAAAATCCGTACTTTTGCATTACTTCGAAGTAGTTCACATGTTTAACCTTTAACAAGTAGAAAATCATGTTTAAGTATCGCATTCAGGAGGGTAAGAACCCCAAAACCGGGCAGAGCATGTTCTATGGCATTGCCGATGAAGTTGAGCCTCTGAAAATCACTGACGTGACAAAGGAAATCTCCCACGCCACCACCGTGACGGAGGCCGACGTGAAGGCCGTGCTTGCTGAGTTTGAGTACCGAGTGCTCGCCCACCTGCAGAACAACGAAAGCGTGCGTTTCGGCACCCTCGGTGCTTTCTGCCCCCGCATGCGCTCCAATAGCGCAGCCAGCGAAGCCCTCTTCCTGCCTGAGAACATCAAAGGCCTTGGCGTGCAGTTTACTCCCAGCAGCGTGCTGAAGTATGCGCTGAACGCAAAGAACCCCGAAGTGAAGTTCCAGCGTATTGACGATGGCGAATAACGCTGCGTCAGTTAACCAAAATGTTTAACCCCCTAAAATTTGTATATCATGGGAAAGATTAAGTATTATGTTCGCCAGGGTAAAAGCCCCAAGGGCACTACCATCTTCTACGGCCAGAACGCAAGCGTGCAGCCCGTGGAGCTTGACCAGATCTGCGAAGAGGTGAGCCACGCCACCACCGTGACGAAAGCCGACGTTCTGGCAATTCTCACCGAGCTGGAGCACCAGTTTATCAACATCATGCGCAGCAACAAGAGCGTGCGCTTCGGTATTCTGGGCGCTTTCCGCAGCACGCTGCAGAGCTATGCCTCCCGCACTTCCGATGAGTTCACGAAGGCGAACCTCCGCCAGATTGGCCTTCGCTACACGCCCAGCGCCACCATGCGCTACAAGCTGAAATTCGGAAGTCCCGACATGACTTGGGAGAAAATTGACCCCAACGAATAACCAAGCAAAATCGAGTTGTTCATAAATGAATGAGAGAGGCGTCGCAGAGATTGCGGCGCCTTTCTTGCGTTGCTAGGTTGCTAGGTTGCTAGGTTGCTAGGTTGCACGGTTGCACGGGTGGAAGTGGAAGGCTATGAGGTGCCCAATGGATATTATAACCTCAAGAATGGTCATCGTGTGAGAGCCTTCTGCGTATATCATCCCTCGGTGGGATACGACTGGGGGTACTGGCATAAAGTTGTCAGGGAAATTAGCAAATTAGGGAATTAGCAAATTAGCAAATGAGAGAATTAGCAAATGAGAGAATTAGCAAATGAGAGAATTAGCAAATGTGAGAATTAGCAAATGAGAGAATTAGCAAATGTGAGAATTAGCAAATGTGAGAATTAGCAAATTTGAGAATGTCGTGCGGACGGACTACATCATTTGCTATTTTACCGACGTTTCACCCCGTTTCCTTTCATTTTGAAGCATCTTTTTAGTCATCGTGATTAAAAAATAAGGGGGAGAAGGCGCAGTGTCGCCTTTTTTTTTTAATTTTGCACTCTAGTATTGCGCAAATCTGAAATTATGGATATGAAACGCCTGTTTTTCCTTTTTCTCCTATCTCTCTTGTTGCCCTTTCCCGTGCAAGGGGCAGAGCCGCTGGCAGAGTACGCCGTGGAGCCCGACGCGGTGTTCCTGCCGGAGCACAGCTTGTCGCTGTGGTACACCCAGCCTGCAGAAGTAGCCAACCCCAAGGACGCCTGGCAGGACTTCTCCCTGCCCATCGGCACGGGACAGTTGGGCGCCAGCATCTATGGCAACGTGCGCTGCGACAAGGTGACGCTCAACGAGAAGACCCTCTGGCGCAAGAAGTTCGTGCGGGGCTACGGCGCCTATCAGTACTTCGGCGAGATGTATGCCGAGCAACTGGACGAGGACACGCTCTTCAGCGGCGGCCCCCACAGGGTGGAGCGCTACGCCCGCTACCTCGACCTTGAAGATGCGGTGTGCGTGACGCAGTACACGCTGCCCGAGACGCAGTCCAACTCGCGCTTCGGCGGCGGCATCGTGGCCTCAAAGGGTTCCTTCCGCCATGAGTACATCGCTTCGCATCGCGACGGCGTGATTGCTATCCACTACACTGCCACGGGCAGTGCGACGATAGACCGCCGCTTCACGCTGGTGAGCGGCAAGCCTTACGGCGTGGAGTCGCCTACGACCTATACCAATGGCGAGGGTTCCTTCGGCGGCAAGATGGACCTCCTGTCCTTCCGCAGCCATTTCAAGGTGACGCAGGCTGGCGGCACGACTACCACCACGCCGGAAGGCATCGAGGTGAGAGGTGCCAGGGAGGTGCTCGTCATCATTTGCTGCGGCACGGACTACGACCCGCAGTCGGCCCGCTATGTCAGCGGCACGGCAGACCTTGCCGCGAATATCGCCGAACGTGTGCGCGATGCCTCCTGGAGAGGGTGGGGTAATATCTATAAGGATCACAAGCGCGACTATAAGAAATACTTCAATGCCTGCCGCCTCGACCTCGGCGGCAAGTGTTTCTGCGACACGAAGACGCTCATTGACCACTACGACGGCAAGGGCGAGGCCGCGGACAATATGTTGGAGCAACTCTATTTCGCCTACGGCCGTTACCTCTCCATCTGTTCCAGTCGCGGCGTGGACGTGCCCAGCAACCTGCAGGGCCTGTGGGCCTGTGCCCAGGAGAATCCCTGGAACGCGGACATCCACACGAACATCAACGTGCAGATGAACTACTGGCCCTGTGAGAGCACCAACCTCGGCGAGATGCACATGCCCTTGCTGAACTATATCATCAACGAAGCCAACCCCGACCTCCATTCCGGCTGGACGCAGATGGCCCGTGAGCAAGGGCAGCAGCGCGGCTGGACTGTCTATACCGAGAGCGACATCTTCGGTCAGGGCTCCACCTTCATGACCAACTACGTCATCGCCAACGCCTGGCTCTGCACCCACCTGTGGCAGCACTATCGCTACACGCTCGACAAGGACTTCCTGGGGCGAGCCTTCCCGGCTATGCTCTCCTGCTCGCAGTTCTGGATGGACCGCCTCATAAGGGCAGCCGACGGCACCTATGAGTGCCCCAACGAGTGGTCGCCCGAGCAAGGCCCCAACGAGAACGGCGTGGCGCATGCCCAGCAGCTGGTGCGCGAACTCTTCGACAACACTATAGAGGCCGCCCGTGCCCTTAACGCCGTGAAGAAAGGCCTTATCAGCAAACAGGACTGGGAAGACCTGCTGTATAAGCGCGCCAACCTCGACCTCGGCCTTCATACAGAGACCTATACGGCCGACAAAAACTGGGGAGAGAAGAATTTGAAGTATGGCGAGCCCATTCTCAAGGAGTGGAAGTACAGTCCCTTCACCTCCGGCTACAACCTGCACCGCCACCAGTCCCACTTGATGTGCCTCTATCCCTTCAGTCAGGTAGGGCAGGGCACGCCGCTCTTCCAGGCTGCCGTCAACAGTCTGCGTCAGCGCGGTGACGTTTCCACGGGATGGTCGCTGGGCTGGAAGATGAACCTCTGGGCCCGCGCCCTTGACGGCGACCACGCCCACCTTATCCTGCGCAATGCCTTGCGTCACTCCGGTTACGGTGGCGGCACGAACTACAGCAACGGCGGCGGCATCTACTACAACCTGTGGGACAGCCACTCGCCCTTCCAGATTGACGGTAACTTCGGCGCTACGGCCGGCATCGCCGAGATGCTCCTCCAGAGCCACGGCGGCGTGCTGCAGATACTGCCCGCCCTGCCTGGCCAGTGGCGCAGCGGAAGCGTGGAAGGCCTCAAGGCAGAAGGCAACTTTACCGTCAGCATAGAGTGGCAGCGCAGCCGCCCCACGCGCGTAAGAATAGAAAATGTGAAGGGCGCACCGCTACGCATAAAGAGTGCATCCGACCTCACGAAACTCCGCGTCATCAATCAAAAGGGCAAGGTCGTCAAGGTGGCCCGCATCAGTGGTCAGCCCGATACCTACGAGCTCCGCTCCAAGGCCGGCGACGTGATAACGATAAGATATTAATACTTCCCCCCTATGAATACCTACGAAGAATTCCGCCGCCCCGGCCGGATAGAAGTAGTCTGCGGCAGTATGTTTTCCGGCAAGACGGAGGAACTCATCCGCCGTTGCCGCCGCGCCGTCTTCGCCAAGCAGCGCGTAGAGATATATAAGCCCGGCGTGGACGTGCGCTACTCCGAGGAGGACGTTGTCAGCCACGACGGCGACGCCATCTCTTCCACTCCCGTGGAGTCCTCGCAGAGCATCCTCCTCATGGCCACCGAGGCCGAAGTGGTGGGCATCGACGAGGCCCAGTTCTTCGACGAGGGCATCGTCAACGTCTGCAACGAACTCGCCAACCAGGGCAAGCGCGTCATCGTGGCCGGCCTCGACATGGACTTCCGTGGCATACCTTTCGGCCCCATGCCCGCCCTCCTCGCCATTGCCGACGACGTGCTCAAGGTCCACGCCATCTGCGTGCGCTGCGGCCATCTGGCCCGCCACTCCCACCGCATCGTCAACGACGACCGCCTCGTCGTCCTCGGCGAGACGCAGGAGTACGAGCCCCTCTGCCGCAAGTGCTATAATGAGGTGACGAAGGCCCTCTAAAGCCCACGGCCCCCCTCTTATCCCCCCTAGGGGGGAAGACCCATAGTTTCTCGAATCCTCGATTTCTCGAATAATCTCATTTTCCTATGTTCAATCATCAAAAAGCCCCCTTTAAGAGGGTTGGGGGTCTTGTTGGGGGTCTCTTCTCTAAAGCGTCGGGCGTGCCCCGTCGCTTTCCTTATTCCGTAGCGTTCCTCTTGTTGGCTACGGTATGTTGTCTGTATGCGATATGGGGCACCCCTGACTCTTATCGCATATTCAGCATTATTGATTTCTGCTGCATTTCCGCAGTCTTCTGTGGCGTGCTCCAGTTGTGGCGCGAGCGTGAGCCGCAACCCTGCCGTCCCTGGCTGAAGGGTCTTCTGTATGGCGAGGGCGTGCTGGCCATCTTTGCCCTGTGGTACTGTTGGTACTCTCGCAACGACTATGGCGAAGCGTTCATCAGCCTCATCTTCCTTACCGGCTTCATCATGGCAGCGGGCTTGCTGCTCATCTATCGTCGCGAGAAGGATGGCCTTCCCGCCTGGTGCCTGGCGCAGAACGTTCTCGTGAACATCTCCGTCTGCTTCTTTGTCGGTTGCATCATGGCCGGTGGCGTGGCCTTGCTCCTCTTTGCTCTGCATTCGCTCTTCGGCCTCACCGTCACTTCGGAGGTGAGCGCAAGCATCGCCGTCCTCTCTCTCTTCACGCTCCCCATCTGGCTCTTCTTGGGGTACACGCCCGAGGGCGAGGCCCTCAACTCCCGTCAGCCGCGGGCCCTGCGCTTTATCAATGCCGTCACGCGCAAGCTCTTCATCCCTCTGCTCCTTGTCTATGGCCTCGTGCTCTATGCCTACGCCGCCAAAATCCTGTTTACCCTGACACTCCCGCAGGGCGGTGTCTGCTGGCTCGTCATCTGCTTCATACTGGGCACTCTGGCCATACAAGCCCTTGAAGCCCCCTCCAACTCCCCCAAGGGGAAGAGTTCCAATCGCTCTTGTATTTTCCTCCTTGGGAAGGCTCTCCCCCAAAGGGGGAGCGGGGTGGGGGCCAGCATCTTCCCCCTCCTCATCCTCATGTCCGTAGCCATCGGCCGCCGCGTCCATGACTATGGGCTCACGCCGCCGCGCCTCTACGTCATCATCTTCAACCTCTGGGCCTACATTATTATTATATACGATCTTCTCCCGCAAAAGTTCTCCCGCACCTCTCTCCCTCGCTGGCGCAAGTTCTGCCTGGAAATCGCCGCCCTGTTGCTGACGCTCTTCCTTGCTGCGGTCGTAAGTTCATTCTTGCCCAGGCCTGCCGACAGGACACCCCTCGGCACCAAGCCCTCCGCCCGGCAGAAATACTCCTCCGTATATTACAGTAGGCCCGGCTCTTTCCCCATTCCCGCCGGCACCACCCATTTCTTGCCCGTAGAGTTGCGTTATCATGGAGTGTGCGAAGACGACTCCGCCAAATGGCGTATCGCTACGAGCAATGGTGAGGCCGTGCTTCTCGTCACGCCCGCCCAACTGCGCACCCTCTGCCCCGCAGGCAGCGACACGATACCCGCCTCCACGCGCGTTGCCCTTCCGCTCCTTCGCCCCGCCGGCGCCACCTGCGTCATTCATTCGCTGGAGCTCTACAACTACCCCAGCACTCCCAACTCCAACGGCAAGGCTAGCGGCACCCTCTCCTTGTCGGGCTGTATCTTCCAGTAGCACGCACCTGTCATTTTCTCTTACACCTCTTACACCTCTTACACCCGCCATAATCATATAAATCATAATTTATCATATAAATCTTCATAACGTCGTAGGCCGCTGCGCTGGCTATAATGATTATTATGATGCTTTATGATTATTCATCATATAAATATTCATAACGCCGTAGGCCGCTGCGCAGGCTATAATGATTATTATGATACTTTATGATTATTCATCATATAAATCTTCATAACGCCGTAGGCCGCTGCGCAGGCTATAATGATTATTATGATACTTTATGATTTATTGCTGTCCGGCAAACTTGTAAGTCCTGAAAGGACGACATAACGTAGGGTAGGGCGCAAGCCCTACCTCACTCGTTGCCATTTTCTTTGGTAGCGCCGTAAGTGCGACACAATTCAAGTAAATTGGTAATTATGTCGCACTTACAGCGCTCTCATGAAGAATCAAACAAAAAGATAGGGCTCTCGCCCTATCCTCCTTTCTGTCGCACCTTCGGCGCTATAACAACAGCGCATCATCCTCTTCCGGGGTGATGCGCTGTTGTGTTTCAGGCGGTGGCCGTTCTTACCTGACGACCTTTCTGCCGTTCACGATGCTGATGCCCTTGGTGCCGGCCTTCACGCTGCGGCCCGTCAGGTCGAACGCTGTGCTGCTTGCCTCCGAGGGGGCTGCGGGGAGCGTGCTGATGCCTTCGGTCTCGCCCTTCACCAAGATGTCGATGCTCTGCTTCTTCACGGCGTAGGCACCGCCCTCTCGCGGCGTGATTTCCAGATACCAGCGCTGCGGTTTCAGCGTGGTGCCGGCGCTGTCGGCCTTCTTCAAAATGCCGTCGCTCAAGGCGTAGTAGCCCCCGGCGTACATATCGGTGTCGGCGGCGTAGGTGCCCGTGAAGGTGTAGCTGTTCTCCGTGCTGCGGCAGTCCGTGCTGCAGCTCGCGGCGGCCTCTATCCTCTTGTTGGTCAGCGTGAGCGCGATGTCTCCCTTGCTCTTGGCGCGGATGAGGTACGGCGTGTTGGCCTTCGTGCTGCCCGACGTCAGTTTGACGACCACGAGGCAGGTGCGGTCCACCGTGCCGTTGTCGTCATCGTCGTATTCAATGATGTTGAGAATCTTGGCGATGTCGCAGTCCCCGCTCCACTCGTCGTAGTTCATGGCGAAGGGCACGTAGAGCGCCTGCCACTCGGTGTTATTGAAGGAGCGCGTGTAGTTTATGACATTGCTGAACGACACGGCTCCGGCATCGTAGGTCTCGGCGTCGGCAAAGTCAAGCGTTTCAAGGTAGTAATCTACATAGATGTCTTCGCCCACGATGGAAACCTTGGCCTCGTAGCCTTCCACCTCGTCGGGGGTGATGTCAGAAGGCTGCAAGGGGTCGCCCACAAGATGGATAATACCGCCATTGCCATACTTCTCTCCCTTATAGGTCACTTTCTGCTCGGGCAGTCCGTCAACATGTACGGCGCAGAGCATCAGGTCGTCGCAGATGGGGTTGAACTCCTTCCAATAGTCTGCTGCCTCGTATGCGCTCTTGCACCCCCTGCGGACATGGAGCGTGCCGAAGGTATGAAAACCATCATATCCTACAGATGGCGGATTCTTTGCCCAGCATTTCACATCAGTCAGATTGTCGCTGCCATAAAAGGCATTGTCTTGAATACTTGTCACGCCGGCACCGATGCTCACGGAGGTTAAACTACTACAATAAGAGAAGGCCCACTCTCCTATGCTCGTCACATTGTCGGGTATGGTAACAGAGGTTAGACTACTGCATGAAAAGAATGCATCCTCTCCTATACTTTTTAACTCGCTGCCAAAGGTGACGGCAGTGAGTTCGTCGCAACTTTCGAAAGCCTTCTCGCCTATACTCTCCACACTGTTAGGAAGGGAGATGGATTGTAAGGAGCTATTGCTAAAAGTGCGTCCGTCGATAGCCGTTACAGTACCATCTAATTTGATAATACCTTTTCCCGTACTGTCGTCATACTCGTTGCTTACAATGTATGCATTGCCAATAAACGGGACTGGAAATTCTATCTTTTCCGTAGCCTCATACCAAATCTCATCATCGGGCGGGACTTCTGCGCCGGCAATCATCGCGCAGCAAATAAAGGTGAAAAACAAGAAAAGTTTTTTCATTATTCTGTCGTTTTTTTTATGGGGACTGTATGATAAAACGTCCCAATGTTAATTTCCACTGCAAAATTACACATTATTTATAATATACGCGCGCGAAAGGCTCACTTTTTTGCATTTTTGCTGCCTCCTTCCTTTATTTTTCCATGCCCGAATGTCATACGGCCGCCGGTAGTAGTAAGCCCCGCGCCGCCAGTAGCAAGCCAAGTTGCCGTCAGTACCAACCCCGCTGCACCGCCTTTGGACATCTCATTTTCCCGTTCCCGTCCGTCCCGAACGCCTTGTGTTTTCAAGAAGAGCCGTCCTAAAACGATTTCAACAATTGTTGAAAATGTTTTTAACAGATGTTGAAACGCATTTTAACAGTTGTTGAAATTGATTTTAACAGTTGTTGAAATGAAACTAAAAGCCGACTTCTTTGAACGGGATGCCTGATGGGACGCATTTATGCTGCTAATACTAAACTATTGCTGTCCGGGGAAAAAGAAAGTAATCTTTCTCATTGCTTGTAAATGCAGGAGGTATGGAAGGTTGTAAAGAGGGGGGCTTACCTTTAATAAGCGACGGCAGAGCCCCGAAGGGGCGACAGATTGGAGGATAGGGCGCGAGCCCTATCTTTTGTGTATAACCCTTTATGGGAGCGCTGTAAGTGCGACATAATTACCACTTTATTTGAATTGTGTCGCACTTACATCGCTCCCGGAACAAATGGCAACGAGTGCGGTAGGGCTTGCGCCCCACCCTCCGTTATGTCGTCCTTTCAGGACTTTCAACTTTCCCCGGACAGCAATAATACTAAACAGAGCCCGTAGGCGCACGAATAAAGACACGCCACGCGCCAGCCTCTCTGCG
>JAZUDS010000036.1:0-10897 GCA_045639805.1 Alloprevotella sp. | reverse complement strand
AGTAAAGTGGTAATTATGTCGCACTTACAGCGCTCCTATAAAGGGCCATACACAAAAGATAGGGCTCGCGCCCTATCCTCCAATCTGTCGCCCGGCCCCCCTCCACCTCCCCCCCCCTAGGGGGGGAGAGGCCGCTCTTTGGGCGGGGCTCTGCCGTCGCTTATTAAAGGTAAGCCCCCCTCTTTACAACCTTCCATTTTTCTTGCATTTACAAGCAATACGAAAGATTACTTTCTTTTTCCCCGGACAGCAATAAAAAAAACTAATAGTTTTTGTCAAGATTTTTTCACCGTTTTTCCTTCAAAATCGGGCGTATTTTCAAAAAAAATTTTGGCGTTTACTTCTGTGCGATTCCCGGAGTGGGTTGCTATGTTGCTGATTCTCTTGCGTTTCACGCAAGAGTGAATAAAAACGCCACCATAAAGGGCCCTCTACACCCCCTTATAGGCGAAAATCCAGGCGCGATTTTGTCCCAAATTGCAGCCCTCCCCCCTCGGGGGAGCGGGGAGGGGGTCGTCACTATCCCCCTTTTAATTTTTCCGATAGCCCTTTTAATTTCGCCAATGTCCCTTTTATTTTTACCAATGTCCCTTTTAATTTTACCGATGTCCCTTTTAATTTTTGCTCAAATAGGGTGTAGAGAAAAATAAAGGGGGGGACGGGAAAAAAGGATGGGATTTTGGAAAAAACGGAGCCGTTTTCGGTTTTTTTGAAAACGGACGTTTTTCTGGGGAATGCGGGTTTAGGCTTTCGCGAGCCTCGAAAACGGTCCAAAATCTATGCAAAAATTACACCCTGTTTTACTACGATTTTTGGGGCATTAAAATGTACGACAAAATGAACTTGAAAAACGCGGATGCCCTGTAGTATTTCGGGCCACAAAAATAAAAGGAGAAGGCAGGCCTGAGGCGTGTCTTCTCCTTTAGCGATAGGAAGCGCGGGATTACTGGGCGGGCATGTTGTAGAGTTTGGTTCGGAACTCTTTCATCACGCGCTTGTATTCCGTGGGAGTGATGTCCACTTTGCCGGAGATGCGCTTGTTGGGATATTTTTTCTTGTAGGCGTTGCGCACCATCTCGTGGGAGACGATGTTCTCCACGGGAATGTCGTATTGCTTGATGATGGGGCGGAGGTACTCGATGGCGCTGGCAATCTGGTCGTCGGTGAGGGGGTTCTCCAGCGTGTTGCCCTGGAACTCAATGCCGATGGTGAATTGGTTGCACGACTCGCGGCCGGCGAGGATGGAGTAGCCGGCGTGGTAGGTGACCACGGTGGGGGCGCACATGACGTAGCGTGTGCCGTCGGTGTCGATAACAACGTGGGTGCCCACGCCTTTTTCCTTTGAAGTGAGGACGGCGAGTGAGCGCTCCACGGTGGGTTCGGCGGTGTGGTGGAGAATCACGCCGCGCACGTCGTTCACTTTATCGCGGGCGTAGTTGGGCGTGGGGTAGGACACCTCTTTGTATTTGTTTTCGGGCGTGTATTCGCAGTTCTCTTCGGCATTGTTTGTCTGGAGGCTGTCGGCAACGGGCGCAGTGGCGGCAAGGGTGGCCTTGTCGTCCAGACTTTGATTGTTGATGGCGTATGCGGCCGTGCAACACACGAGTCCGCATGCGAGAAGGAACTTGTATTTCATTTTGTTTTGGTGATATCGGCGGTGAGGAGGGTTATTTGATGAGGGCCTCTATGGCGGCGAGGTCGGCATCGGCGAGGATGATTTTTCCCTGAGCGTCAACGAGGTAGAGAGAGGGGGTGCGGCTCATGTCGAAGAGGCCGCGGGTGATGACGCTGAGCTGTGTGTCGCGGGCCACGGTCCATGAGGCGGGGTAGGAGGCTGTGGCGTTCTGCCAGAGGGCGGTGTCTTCGTCGGTATAGACGGAGAGGATGCGAAGGGAGCCGTCGGCCTGATGAGCCTTGACGGCGGCGGAGCGCTGGAGGGCATCGGCCGTCTGGTGGCATGCGGGGCAGTCGGGGTTGTTGAAATATACGAGGGTCAGGCCGGCCTTGGCGAGCTGCTCGTGGAGAGAGGAGGCGGTGCCGTCGGCGAGGGTGAGGGTGAAGTCGGGAGCCGTCTGTCCGGCCTTGGGAGCATCGATGGGCTGGATGGGAAGTTCCTCACGGATACAGCGCACGGGGAAGGAGAAGGCCCCGGTGGCGGTGGCGGGAACGTAGGCGCGGAGGCCGCCGTGCTGGTAGTCGTTCTCCACGAGGATGCGCATGGGGATGTAGTCGTAGCGCTGCTGGACGTTGGGGGAGTACTTGTCGGCGTAGGCCGTCCAGAGGAAGAGGCGGTCGGAGTACTTTTTGGCCTCGCCGCCGAAGATGGCGCAACCGTCTTCGTAGTTGCGGCCGCAGACGAGGGGCCACCACTGCTTCTGGCCGTTGTTCTCAATGTAGAAGCCGGGGATGGGCATCTCCATGTTGAAGCTCTGCGTGTCGTCCCAGGTCATCTTGGTGATGTCGGCGAGGTCTTCGGCGAGGGGCACCTTGTAGCCGGCGGGGCAGGGGTCGTAGTTGGTCTTGGTGGTGATGTTCTGGTTGCCCCAGGTGAGCTGGAGTGCGCACTCGTCGGATACCCAGTGAAAGCCTACGAGGGAGTTGGCGCGGTAGTCGCGCATGTGGTGGGTGAGGGGGTGAGCCATAGAGGCAGCCTCGTCCCAGCCTGTGGCGTCGCCGGAGAGGCTGACCTCCCACTGGAGGCCGAGGTCGGGGTTCACGTCGGTGAAGGCGCGGGCCTGGTCGAAGGCTTCGTTGAGGTAAAGCTCCTGGTTGTCACCTATGTAGTAGAAGGGCACGTTGCGGCCGTACTGGTAGGTGAGGCCCCAGGTGTCGCGGCCGTCAGCCTCGTTGGCGCTCACGGCCCCGAGGTTGCGGTCCATGACGGAGCATCCGTTGGGATAGACCATGACGCTGGGCTGGTCGGTGAGCCAGATATGCCATACCCACACGACGGTGCCCTTGCTGTTGACGGCAGCAATGACGGCGTTGCCCTCGGTGGCGCCGGCGGTAAAGGTGACGTTGCCGTCGGCGTAGGACACGTCGGAGATGAGAGGCTGGTCGGCCTTCTCGCGCCAGAGCCAGGTGGCGGAGGCTATGTTCTTAATGGCGGTGCCATCGACGTGGGTGGCGCGGAACTTGTAGGTGCCGGCTTTGCTGACGACGTAGCTGTTGGACTCGCCGCCGAGGTCGGTGACGGTGGGGGAGATGGGTTCAGCGCTACGGAAGTTAACGCTGCTGACTTGGCTGACGGGGTATTCCACGGTGGTGCCGTCGGTGAGGTTTACGCGCATCACTTCTTCGTTTTGAGCGTTGGCCGTGAAGGCGAGGAGAGCCGTAGCGGCGAAAAGGAGAATCTTTTTCATAATAATGAGTGTTATAAATTAGAGTATAGCGTTACGAGGCGTCAGAAAAGTATTTTGCGGTCCTTCGTGAGGAAGACGCCGCGGGAGCCGGGGCGTGCACGGCGGCCCTGGAGGTCATAGACGGCGGGGCTCTGCACGTCCGGACGCTCAGCGGGAGCGATGCCGTCGAGCGGGTCGGGGGTGAAGGTGAACGTGCTGTGGGAGTTGGCGGCGCGCTCCTCCTCGCCGATGGCGTTGGCCAGGAGGACGGAGGAGAGGCTGATGACTTGCGGTGCAGCGGTGCGCTCACCCGTGGTGAAGGTCAGCTTGAAGGCGTGGCGGCCCTTCGTGAAGGCGTGGGCCCCGTCGGTGTAGAAGATGATGCGGAAGTGCTGGGTGCCGTCCTCGTCGGTGGGGAGCTGGGTCTGCGCCAGTTCCAGGTTGCGGAAATTGGGGGCGGCGTTGAGTTTCTTGAGGGCAAGGCCGGCGGGGAGGGCGAGGTCAAACTGCAGACCGCAGTATTTTCCTTCGTCAATGTTGAGTGCGCACTGCAGGGTGACGTCCGTCTCAGGGTCGGCCTGGAAGTCTTCCAGGGAGAGCTGGGCCGTGGCGGGTGCGAGGTGACGCTGGCGTTGCAGAGCCTTGCGGCGGGCTGCGGCGTCCTGCTGGAGGGAGAGGATGAGCTGGCAGATGGCTGCGGCGTCCTCATCGGCAATGCGGCCGTTGGCATCCACGTCGGCGTGGCGGCGGATGCAAGCGTCGTATTCCAGTGAGCGGATGAAATTGAGGAGGCACACGACGTCGGCAATGCTGATGGCGCCGTCGCCGTTGACGTCGCCCATAAGGCCCTCGTCGGGCAGCGGCGGGAGAGGCCCGCCGGGGGGCGTGGGCAGCGGATTTATCTTGATGCCGGCCTGATTGGCGAGGAAGTAGGCGCGGGCCTTGAGCCACTCCAGGCACTGGGGGAGTTGGGCGGCGTAGTCGGTCTTGTCGTGGGACGAGGTGGCGTTGTCGTTAGTCTTGTTGTGGGCGAAGGAAGATGCCGTGAAGGCGTAGTAGGCGGTGCAGAAATCCAGCACGTCGGCCAGTCCGCCGCCGTTGACATAGTATTCCAGCAGACTGTTGTAGGCAGCCTTCACCTCGGGGTCGTTGAACATCGACTCCACCCAGCGGCCCATGGCGCCGTGCACCTGACCGCTGTTCTTCAGATGCTCAATGAAGTCCTCCTCGATGTCGTCCACGTAGTAGATACTGTTCTCCTTGTAGCCGAAGCCCCAGTCGAGGTCCCACACGGGGCCCCACACCCACGGCGACTCCTTAATATTAAAGATGTCCTCGTTGTAGAGGAACGTGCTCTTGGGGTGGCCGAGTTCGCAGTTGTTCACGAGACTGTTTACGAGGAAGAAGTTGGCGCAGTAGAGCGGGTCCATATAGTCGGCCACGCTGTTGTCGAGCGTCTTTTGCTCCAGCGTGTTGTAGGCGCGGCGCACGTTGTCTTCCGTCAGGGCGGAGGTGGAGGCCTCGTCGTCGAAGTCGGGCGTGTGGATATTGACGGGCATGCCGAGTTCGGTGGAGTGGAAGCGGTGGGGCTCGTCGTAGTAAGTGTCGAGTTCCAGGAGCGTGGCGCGGGAGTCGTCGTCGAGGTCCACGCTGTTATTGTGGAGGCCCACCTTCTCGGTGAGGTTGTAGGAGCCGCGGTATTCACCGTTGATGTAGAGGTCGCAGGGCACGATGTGGTTGGCGGCGGCCGTCTGCAGGAGGCCGGCGATATACATGCCTATGGCATTGGCGGTCATTGAGCCCGACTGGCGGTTGGCCAGCAATACCCAGTGCTTGCCGGCGGTGAGGCCGAAGGGTTTCTCCTTCTCAAGGAACTTGAAGTGGTAGGGGTTCTTGGCCGTGGCGCCGCTGTCGCTCCACGACGAGTTGCCGCGGCCGCGGATGAGGATGCGCTTCTCGCCCATGTCGGGGAAGACGCCGGCACCGTAGAACTCGGCCATGCCCTCGATATACTCCGTCCTGGAGAGCGGGGGCTCGCCTGTCTCGGTGGTAATGTGTATCTGGGGGATGCCGTAGGTGCCTATGGGATAGTCGGAGGGGAAGTCCACGACCACGGTCTGGTGGCGGCCGTAGGGGATTTCGTTGTAGATGTAGCCGGTGGAGTCCTGCAAGATTTGCACTTCCTTCCAGAGGGCTCGGCCGAGGGTGTAGGTGACGGGGCGGGCGAAACTCTGGCGTGTTACCTTGCTCTGCTGCGGCGTGGTGCCGACGAAGACGAGGGTACTGTCGTCGGGCAGTTGGAAACTGGCGGTGAGCCATTTGCCTATGCCGGCGGCCTCGAGGCGTATGACGGTAGCGGAGGGGTCAGGGGCCTCGGTGTCGCAGTAGAGTTGGGGATTGAATTTGTTGTTGAACTTGAAGGAGCGGAAGGCCGGCATGTCGTCGGGCGGCGTGGCGGTGAGGGCCGTCACGTTCTTGAAGGAGAGGCGCTTGCCGTTTATTAGGTTGAGGGTGAGGCGTCCTTCTCCGGAACTGGACTGGCGGTCGATGTAGGCGACGGGCACCACGGTGAGGGCGCCGTCGGCGGTAGAGATGAAGAGGCACGAGTCGGAGGCTGCGGGCTCGCTGCTTTCGGGGGCAGCGGAAGATAACCGGCCGGTGCTCACGGCCGCAAAGGCTGCGGTCGTGAGCATGGCCAGAAAGAGAGAGAGGATAGTTCTTTTAATATACATGAAAAGGGGAGGGGGCACCGCGACCTTCCGGCCGCGGCACCTGACCTCGGGGGGATGTTTAGTTTGTATTGCGGATATTAGCTGTGTTTACTTCACAACCTTGCGGCCGTTCACGATGTAGCATCCGTGGCTGGCGGTGGAAGTGTGGCGGCCGCTGAGGTCGCACACCTGATTGCGGCTGCTCTTGGCGGATACGGCGGAGGAAATGCCGTCAGGTTCGGGGCGCGTCACGTTGATGGGGCGGATGGCGGTGTAGGTGGCGAGGCGCTTGTTCACCTGTATGCCGCTGAGGAGGCCCGTCTTGTTGTAGTTCTTCAGTTCCAGTTCCACGCGGTCGGGATAAACGTAGAGCATCAGAGCCTGCACGACGGTGGGCATGTCGGCGGGGTCGCCGGAGTCGATGGAGTTGTGGTAGTAGCGCAGGGAGCCCATGAAGATGGAGAAGAAGGAGCCCTGACCGGCGGGGGTGGGAGTGTCCTTCACTTCCTCAATAGTCCAGATGCAGTCGGCCACGGTGCTGGCGCTGACGGAGATGGAGCCGCTTGCGGGCATGGCGCCCAGAACGTAGCTGTTCACGCGCTGGCTGTCGCTGCCCGGGCTGTAGGTGGTGCCGGTCACGGCGTAGAGCTGGCCGCTGTAGAGCGTAGCCACAACATAAGTGCCGCCGATTTCGGGGGCTGCGGCGGGCGTCAGGGTGAGCGTGGAGGCAGAGGGGTCTTCCACCTTCAGAAGATAGAAGTTCGTCACGGAACCGTTGCCGCTGAAGCGCTTGCTGGAGGAGGAGAAGTACATGTGGGCGCCGTTGATGGAGGAGGGAGCGCCGGCAGGAGTGATGCTGAAGAGGTTAGTGCCGGTGGCTTCCACTACGCAGGGGTTGGGATCGTCCACGGTGGTGAGGTTGTAGGTGTTGTAGCCCAGGTATTTGCCTGTGGCCGTGTGGTGGAAGTAGAACTTGCCGCTCTTGAAGGAGTCGTCGTCGGGATCTTCTTCCTCCTCCTGGCTCTTCACGGTAATCTTCCAGAGGCAGTTGCCGTCGGTGAGGGGCGTGATGGAGGCAAGGTCCTCGGTGATTTCCACCTTGACGCTGTTCAAGCGCTGGCTGCTGCTTTGGGGGCTATACAGCTCGTTGGAGAGGGCGTAGTAGGAGGTGAGATACTTGGAAACGATGTAGTAGGACTTGCCGTCCTCGGGCGTGTTCACCTTCTTGCCGGCTTCGTCGTAGAGATAGAAGGTGGTGGCGTCGCCGCGGCTGTAGCGGCCGTTGCTGCCGATGTGGAGGGCGCGGGTGGCACCGTTGTAAACCATGTTCATCGTGAAGTCGCCGTCGGTACCGAACATCGGGAAGGTCATCTCGTCGGCGCTGATGGTGATATTGTATTCATCCACGGAGAGATACTTCTTAATGGCGTCGTTGTAGAGCGTTACGGTTGCGGAGAAGTTCTCCACGGGTTCGCCTTCGTCGTTATACACGGGGCCGTCCACGTGGGTTTCGTCGGTGGTGGCGATTACCTTGCCGTTGACGTCGTAGTGGGTCACGCGCTGCGAGGTGTGGGTGTGGCTGAAGGCCGTGTCCTTACCGTGGTCGTGGCCGTAGAGCATGATGAGGTTGGGGTGCTCGGCGAGGGCTGCCTTGAGGGCCTTCGTAGCGGCCACGTCCTTCATACCCTTGCCGGAGTTGAGCGAGTTGCTGTCCTCAAAGGGCACGTGGAGGCAGAAGAAGACGGTCTTGTCGGGGTCTTCGGCATAGATTTCGTCGAGTTTGTTCTTCACCCACGCGACGCTCTCTTCGGAATACTGGTAGTCCCAGGCATAGTTGAAGAAGTACTTGCCGCAGTTGAGCACCACGAAGTCGAGGCCGTAGAGGTTGTAGTGGTAGGCGGCGAGCACGCGCGTCTTGCCCAGGTTGCCGTTGTCGGCGTCCTCATAGAAACTGTTTTCGCTGGTGAGAGGGCCGAGGTCCTGCTGCAGTACCTCCTCGAAGGGGTCGTAGGCGTTGTAGGGCTTGGGGATGGCGTCGAAGTTGGCCACCTCGTACTCGTGGTTACCGGCCACATAGAGCACGCAGGGCTGCTTGCCTTCGGGGAAGAAGTCGTGCATGGTGTCGATCATGCGCTTGTGCACCATTCTGGAGTTGGCCTCCTTGATGGTCTTGTCGCTCTCGGTGTCGCCACCGATGACAACGACATCGACGTTTTCCTCGGAGTGCCAGCGGTCGAGCACCCGTGTGAGGGAGGAGCGCAGGGTGATGTCCGAGGTCTTGCCGGACGACGGCGTAATCATGTTGTTCATGTTGTGCACGTCGCTGACGCAGCCGATGGTGAGCAATGGCTTCTCGGCTTCCTGAGCGAAGGTGCCTGCGCATCCCGCGAGGAATGCCAGGGCGAGGGTCAGAAATGTTTTTTTCATTGTTAAGTAATGAGTTTAAGGGTTAATAAATTAATTGTTAAAGGGGTTGTGTGCGTTTTTTTTATGGTTCTCGCGGTGTGTTTGCCGATTTAGTCGTTCTGCATGCCGATGGCAGTTTTTTGCAGTCCCTTTGCAGTTTTTTGCAGTCCCTTTGCAATTTTTTGCAAGCCGACTGCATTTTTTTGCAAGCCGACTGCAATTTTTTGCCAATAGGGTTGCAAAAAAGTGCCAATAGGGTGGCAGTTATTTTTTGTTAAGGGGTAGGAGGTAGCAATGCATGGGGTAGTGGTCGGAGATGCGGGTCTGCCCCAACCGGCAAGCATAGGGCTTGAAATTGTCTGTGCAGAAGAGATGGTCGATGCGCACGTAGATGGCGTCGCGATTGAAGGAGCGGCCAATGCCGTTGCCTGATGCTCGGAAGCAGTCGGTGAGGGGTGCTGCCTCGGCTATGGTCTGTCGGGTGTAGGACACGGGCGAGTCGTTGAGGTCGCCGGCTACGATGACGGAACGTCCGGCATGGGCGCGCAGGAACTGGGCCACGGTGTCGGCCTGCAGGGCGCGCAGGGCGCCGTTCTCCCTGATGTGTTGGAGAAGGGTTTCTGAGGTCTGCTGCATGCTGTCGCGATTGGTCTCCTGGCGATGCACGATGGCGGAATAGTCGGAGCGCACGGCGTGGTCGAGGTGCATGCTCTGCAGGTGGCAACTGACGACGAAGAGCGTGTCGCCCTGCGGCATCTGGAGCTTGTGGAGCACGGTGCGGTTGCCGCCAAGGGCGGTGAGTTTCTCGCTGCTTAGCACGGGCCAGCGGGAGATGATGGCGTGGCCATACCACTCGCATTCACCGTTGAATGAGGAGTAGGGCATGCGGCTGCTAAGGTTGGCGGCGAGAAGGTCGGCGTGGGGCGAGGATATCTCCTGGACGACGAGGAGGTCGAGTTGCTCGTTGATGAGGTAGTTGGCGAGGGAGGCGCGTGTGAGGGAGTCGTTCCAATCTGTGCCTCCCATGTTCCATGTCATCACATGCCACGCGCTATCGGGGGCCGAGGCGGGCAGGTTGAGGGGGCAATAGTTGCGAATGGTGCCGCTGCAGAGCAGGAGGCCGAGAAGCGTAATCCATGAGCGGCGCGGGGTGAAGAGAAGAGCGAGGAGGCCGATGATAATCGCCAGGGCGAGCAGGAAAGGGAAGCCCAACGTGAGGATACTGACGATGCTGTAGGCGTGGGGACTGACGTACACGCTTGCCGCACAGCACAGGAGCATGCCGACGGCCACAATCTGCAGTGTCGTCATGACGTTCTTCCCAAAGGAGTGCAGGAAGGAGGATGTCTTTCGCTTGCGTGAGGGCATGGTTAGCGTGTAAAATCAAAGAGGTCGCGCTTTTCTTCTTCGGTGAGGGCGTCGTAGCCGGAGGTGCGCACCTTATCGAGGAGGGCGTCGATGCGTTCCTGGCGGCGGCGCTTCTCTATGTTGTAGTCATAGTCGGCCGTGTGCCAGTTTTCGTACTTCTGTTTCTGGCGGTGGGGACGTTGGGCAGCTCTCTTCCAGTAACGGATGAGGAGGAAGCCGAAGAGCATACCGCCGAGGTGGGCAAAGTGGGCGGTGTTGTCGAAATCGGCGATGCCGAAGAGAAGTTCTATGACGATGAAGAGGGCGATGAAGTATTTGGCCTTGAGGGGGATGGGCGGGATGAGGAGCATGATGCGCTCATTGGGATAGAACAAGCCGAAAGCCAGGAGAATGCCGTAGATGGCGCCGGAGGCACCCACCGTGGGCACCATCTCGTTGGTGAAGAGTTGCCATACGATTTGGCAGAGGGCGGCACCGAGGCCGCAGACGAGATAGTAGGTGATAAAGCGCCGCGTGCCGAGGTTCTGCTCTATGATGCGGCCGAACATCCAGAGGGAGAACATGTTGAAGAATAGGTGGCCGGTGCCTCCGTGGAGGAACATGTAGGTGAAGGGTTGCCAAATGTGGAAGTAAGGGGCGGCGACAGGCCACAGCCCGAAGACCAAGGGGTTCAGGCCGATAAGGAACACGAGCACATTGATGGCGATGAGCGTGTATGTGATTTTAGGAGTGCTGTTCATATAGGGGAGGAGTTATTAGCGGGAGTGATTTTTGAGCGGGAGAGAGAAGGTGGAGAGCGGCCAGCCCCAGGCATTGGTGACGTTGGCGCGGGTAAAAGGCTGCCAGCCGTAGCGCACGGCTTTAGGGGAGACGTCGGCGGGGAAGCGCAGGCGGAGCGTGCCGGGCGAGGTGGAGGTTTGGCGCGTGCCTTTCGGGCTGAGGATTTCTGGCGTGGCCTCTATCCATTCGCCATCGGGGCGCTGCACTTCAAACATGCGGGGCACGGCCGTGGAGAAACAGAGCGGCTGGTCGGCATAACTAAGGGTGAGGCTGCCGGCCTCGAGGTTCCAG
>JAZUDS010000035.1:0-29647 GCA_045639805.1 Alloprevotella sp. | reverse complement strand
CCTTTTCCTTTCAGGGCATTCCGCGCCCTTTGGCCGCAGGGCTTACGCACCAAATAGGTTGTTTTATACAATTAACATATTATTAGCCCCATGATGAGGCTGGAAGCCTCTACCTTAGTAACCGGCTGCATCGACGAAGGAGATGCTGCCGGATAAACATATCTTCCCCTATGCGTGCCTGGAAGGCACTACCTTGGGAAATGCAGCGTACTTTCTGACAAGGTACTGCCTTCCAGGCAGCCACCTCTCTGCCAGTTATTCCGGGCACTTCGTACCCGGTTACTGACCGCCTCTGCGAGGCTGTAGTGCCTTCCAGGCACACCCGCAAAACTTGAATAAAACAATATATTTGGTGCGTAAGCCCTACTTTGGCCGGATTAAATCCGTTTGCACACGTGTGCTGACGAAACGGAAGCAGGGGATAGTGACATTTACAAGAGCGATAATTGACTTTTATGAGTGTCCGGCAAAAAAAAATCTAATTTTGTGTATCCCGTATAAATGCTGGAGATTTGAAAGGTTGTCAGTAGGAGGGGCTTACGCAAGCCCCGAAGGGGCGTAACATCCCAGCCAGGGGCAACGCCCCTGGTGATCGGAGCAGTGAAGTCCCGCCCCAACGGGGCACAACAGCAAGAGCCATTGGGTGTTATGCCCCGATGGGGCGTACATGGTGTCGCACTTGCGACCCAGGGGCGCTGCCCCTGTCTGGGATGTTTAACCCCTTCGGGGTACAGGCTAAACTTTTTCCCAAACAGCAATAATAATAAATAATCTTTCGCCTAAAATGTAGCAATGTAGGAGATGTAGCAGAAAATGTAACTTCTGCAAAAAATCAAGAGGCTATTAAGACTTTGCAAGGAAGGGATAAGCGTATGTTTTTGCAACAAACGCTTTGCAAAATCAGCGAAAGCTGGTGGGGCTTTTGACTCTTTTTGAATAATAAATTTGGTAGCGACGGGGATTTTTGTGTAATTTTGGGGCGGTAAACCTCTAATACAAAATTGTTTTTATATGAAAGCCAAAAGAACTATCCTCCTGCTGGTGCTGAGCCTTGTGTTCTGCGCTGGTGCATGGGCCGCCCCGCGGCTCGTGGTGTGGCAGAAGAATGGCCAGAAGGTATTCTACGATTTGGCCGAAGAGCCCCACACGACTTTTGAGAACGGACTGCTCGTCATCACGACGAACAATGTGCGCGTGGAGTACCAGCTTTCCAACATCCTGCGCTACACCTACGAGGGTGTGAACACAAGCATCGAGACTCCCCTGCCCGACGGCACGGGTTTCCGCCAGAACGGCGACGACATCGATGTCTATGGCCTCGCCCCCGACGGCACAGCACAGCTCTACGACCTCAACGGCCGCCTGCTGGAGAGCGGCACGGCCGAAGGCAACCGAAACAATGTTCATTTCTCGCTCCAGAATCTCCCTGCCGGCACCTATGTCGTGAAGGTGGGCGACCAGAGCCTTAAATTTATGAAGCGATGAAAACGAAGAGGTATATTCTTGGTATACTGCTGGCAGTGGCTTGCAGCATACAGATGGCGGGCCAGACGCTGGTGAACGGCGAGGCCTTCTACATCTACCGCAACGACGGCGACTTCAACGGCTTCTTCTACGACCAGGTGAAGGATATGCGCTACTCCAAACTGGACCTCGCCGGCAATGAGTTCGACGAGTTCGTGGTGCAGGAAATCGAGACGGCGGACAGCCTCTACCGCATACCTCTCTGCGCCATCGACAGCATAGGCTTCGTGCAACCCGCGATTGAGATAAATCCCAAATTGAGGATAATGGAAGACGAGGGTTGGGATAAATGTGTCAGCAGATGCAGTATGCCTACGGAAGATACATATTCTTTCCAATTTTACATTTTAAATGGGAATGTACCTGAAGTAGGCGATATTATAGTAAGTGATTCGTTCCAAATAGGTTACACACCCAGAGGCATAGCCTGTAAGGTGACGAAGGTGACGGAATTTCAACGCATATACACTGTTGAAGGTGTGGCAGTGACCAACCTGGGTGACATCTTCAACCGCTTCATTACAACGGAATACATCACGGCCGATGAGAACGGCCAACCCGTGCGGCGTATGGCCGGTTTGGACAAAATCGCAGGCGATGCCGGCAGCGCCTCTTTCAACCTGCTGAATCTTGAAGGGACCCTGACGCGCGAATATGAACAGACGGAGAATTCCAACCTGGCCATAACTATCGACTATGGCGTGAGAGTGGGCATCCAGGTGACTTACGACATCACTATGGACCATGTCTTCGTTAAATTGGGAATGGATGAGGATCTCACGGCACAGGCCGGCTTCAGCGGCACGATAAGCGGCACATGGGAGCCGGAGTTCAGTCTACTTCCCGACTGGGTGGGGGCTATCAAGTTCCCCGCGTGTCTGCCTCTGTTTGAAACTAATGTCCTGCCGAGAACCTTCTTCCGCATAGGGGGAAGCGTAGGTGTCAAGAGTACGCTGCCTTCGGTAAACTTAAAGGCCAAGCAACTTGTCATCATCAGCGACCGTACGGGAAACTGGCTGAACTGCAATGCTTCGAGTAACATTACAAGCGGTTACGGCGACGACGACACGAATCTGATTCAGCCCGGCGACTCACAACTGACCTTCAACGGCTTTGTGCAGACCGGCATAAAGTTTGACAATAGTATTAAGACCAATAGTTGGGCGTCACGCATCTTCCAGTCGTCCATAGGTTTAGAAACTTATGTGGGGCCAAAACTTTCTGGCAACATAGACCTTTCGTTGCCAGAACTGGCAGAGGGTGAAATAAACTATAGCATACTGAAAAATACTTACGTCACCTTCAGCCCCTGCACGGCCGATATAGAAGCCAAAGCTAGCGTGAAAGCAATAGGCTACCCAGAGGAGTCGGTGAAGTTTGCCGAGGGCTCCTATTCCCTTAGTACAGATCAGCGCTCCCTCCTTGTCAAGTTCAACAAAATGGAAGTAACGCAGGACGATGACTATAAGTCGGTCACCCTTGATTTGAATTGGGATGGAAAAGTTCTCTTCGGCCAAGATATAGGCATAGCCATCTTTAAAATAAATGAAGACTTCAGTCTGGGTGCCGAAGTGGCTCGCAGCGATATGAAGTATTACTTCTCTGGAGATAAGGCTATGCAGTATACGCCCAAGCTCAAGCCTGGCTACTATGAGGCTATTCCCATCGTGAAGTTTTTGGGTGGTGAAATCAAGGACAAAAGTTGCGCTACAGTATTTGAAATTATGCCGACTGTGGAATTTTCTGCTGAAAAAGTAGAACTTGATGCTTGGGGCAAGACTGAGAACGACTCGGCGTCCACAGTAATAACCTATACGACTGACGGCCCCATAAAAGTCTATTGCAGAGATTGTCGCGGATTCTCCATCAAGCATGACCCCGAAACCAAAAAGATAACAATCACGGCAGCTCCCAACCTTGATTTACAATACCGCGAAGGCTCTTTAACAATTGATTTCCAGAACGTCGTCGGTGTCAAAACCGAGGTAATAAACATCCCCATCCGTCAGAAGGTTGACATAAATGTAAAGGAAGTATTGGTGCGTACCGGGGCCGATACCTACGCCCCTTACAAAGAGACTCATTTCACCAGTATAGATGGCGAGACATCCAAAGACACAAAATTCGAAGCAAACCAAGATGTCGAATTACATGCAGGCTGGGGTGACTGGCTGCCATGCAGTGTCACCCAAAAAGGAGACAAACTCTATATTACGGCAATGGGAACAGAAAAATATGATGCTAGCAACGCCGACGACCATCGAAACAAAATCATAAAGATGAATTTGGAAATGCGTCTGCTCGACGGAGGAGTGTTTGTAGAGAATTTTACATACGACTACGATTGTAGTAGGTACGCTGAATCATACCTCGACAAGGAAACCGAAACAGAAAATGTCCAGACGATGTCAATATATGACGAAAAAGAGAGTACGCATAATGGTTCTGCCCATTGGATCGAAGATAAAGGTTATATAGATTTCTCCGTACCCACTTACGAATGCCCGCGCCTCGAACGCCATTACAATAAAGAAAACCGTTATACAAGTTATTATGATGGCAAATATAGAGAATTCTATCATAAAACGACAGAAGATATCACTGGCACTGCAGAAGACAACAGAGGTTACAGCGATTCCAACACTGTCCGCGTTTCTATTCACTTCAAACGCTAAAACTTAAAACGACATTATTATTTCAGGGCCGTCCTTATGGTCGGCTCTGATTTTTTATTTTCCACACGCGGGTTGCAGGCGATTGGAAACAGAAAGGGGCTGGTGACGGATGTGACGCAATTGACGCAAGAAAGAGAAAACACATGGCTCCTATATATACAACGGCATCCCCCTGTCAAGCCGTGACTTGACAGGGGGATGTTGCTGCCCCCGGGAGGGGGCCGTGCGCGGGATGTTGAGGCCCGGCCATGTCTGGAATTACCTCTTTATAAGGCGTCCGTTGAGGTCGAAGACGCCCGTAGGATGGTTGAGGAGCGTGCCCCGGCGCGTGAGTTGCTTGGCAGGAACGCAGGGGGCGGCAACGGGAGCGGCGATGCCGTCGGGGACGACAGGCTCGAGAACCCAGAGCTGGCCTACCTTGTCGGTATATACGCCGGCGCCGTCGTACTGGTCATCTACGCCGAAGCCGTGGTCGGCATCCTTGAGGATGGGGGCGGGCTCTTCAAAGCTCTGGATATACCAGAGGTCGGCATTGTCGGAGAAGTCCCAGGAGTTGGTGTGGTCGTGGCCTACGTACTTGCCGTTTTCGGCACTCTGGATGGTGAAGCCTTCACCCGAGGGGGTAACGACGAACGCTTCTTTCTCAGACGAGAGGGAATAGGTGAAGTAACTGTTGTCGGCAACTTCGTTGGTGGAGAAGTAAAGGTCGGTGCCGTCGAGACGTATGCAGTAGGTTTCACCGGGCGTGGGGGGCGTAGGAGGTGTGTCTGCGGGGGTCTTGTAGTGGAGGTTATAGACGAAGCCTTCAAGGTCCACGACGTGCACCTCAATGGTTTCGTCAAAGGTCTCGGGGTCGCGGTCGTAGGTCAGTTCGAAGGAATCGTAGTCCACGTATATGCCTTCGTCTATCATAATCAGGCCGAAGGAGAAGTCCTGCAGTGGGTGGAGGTCGGTGACGAGGCAGTCGGCCATGGTGTAGGTGTGGCCGGGTTCCAGCTCGGTGATGTGGCCGAGGGTGAAGACGAAGATGAAGTACTCGGATTCATCGACGAGCTGCACCTGGAAAGCGTCGTAGGCGTCGTTGTACTTGCCTTTGTAGTCTCCAATGTTGAGTTCCATAGGGTCGGCGGACTGGGCACTGATGCTGACGGAAACGAGAAGGAATAAAATGAAGACCCTCCCGGCCTCCCTTAAAGGGAGGAGTGTGTGAAAGATGTTACGCATAATGTAGAAGTTTTTATATTGTTTGAATACTCGGTGAACAAGCGAGAGGATTTACAGATTGAGACTCTTCAGAAGGTTGTAGGCTTGGTATATGCCGAGTTCTCCGGCGTGGGAGAGGTCGTCGGCAGCCTCTTTCTTGCGGCCTTCCCGCACGAGGAGTATGGCGCGGTTGTACCACGCCTGACCGAGGCGGGGATTGAGTTGGATGGCTTCGGTGAAGTCCTCTATGGCGGTGTCGGTGAGGCCGATGTCGGCATGCATGCAACCGCTGTTGTAGCGGAGCTGGGCGTTGGCGATGGCATTGGTGGGAGCCTCGGCCAGGACGCGGTTGATTTCGTCGGTGGGGAAGGCAGGCAGGAGGTTGTGCTCCGTCTGGCGGTTCTGCACGCGCCCGGCTACATCGCTAACGAAGAAGCGTGTGGTGTCCGGCTCCACCTCTACGAGGTCCTGGTAATGGTCGAGTTCATGGTCGGAACGGCGGCGCACGCGCTTGATGGGGGTGCGCTGGCGATTGCCGAAGACAAGGTCGTAGTCGGCGCGGGCGGCACGGGTTTCATCCTGCAAGGCGAGAGCGTTCTTTCCCAATTTGCGGCGGCAGCGGGCACGGGCCTGATATCCGGCATAGAATTGGGGGTAGAGGCGGAGGAGGGAGGTATAGTCGGCCTCTGCGCCGCGGAAGTCGCCAGTTTGTTCACGGAGGATGGCGCGATTGTAGAGCGCCAGGGTGTTGTCGGGTTCCAAGGAGAGAACGAAGTCAAAGTCCTCGATGGCAAGGTTGTCGGCACCGACGAGAGCACGGAGCAAGCCACGGTTGTAGTGCGCCACGAAATGCTGCGGCACGCGCTCAATAGCTGCATCGTAGTCGGCGAGGGCACCGTTGAAGCGGTTGAGGTTATGGCGGGCCTGCGCACGGCAGAGATAATTGTCGAGGCTTCCGCCTCCTAGGTCAATGGCAGCGGTGAGGAGGGAATCGGCACGGCGGCTGTCGTTCTCCCAAAGGCTTAGCCGCCCACGGAAGGCCAGACCTTCGCGGTCGCGGGGAAGGATGGTGAGGAGGGAGTCAGTCCAGTGGATGGCGCCGAGCGTGTCGGCCTGCTCCAGAGCCAGCTGTGCGCTGACGAGATAGGCGCGGGAGAAACGTGGCCAGTGGGCGATGGTGTAGTCGAGGTCGGCGCGGGCGGCGGGATAGTCCTTCAGCTCGAGGTAGCAGAGAGCGCGATTGTAGCGGGAGTTCTGCTCTTCGGGCAGTTCCTTCAGCACGCGGGAATAATCTTCAATGGCCGCAGCGTAGTCGGAAAGGTTGATGCGCGTGAGGCCTCGGAGCTGATAGAACTCCACGCGGAAGGGATTGAGGCGTATGGCCTCGGAACAGTCGGCGGCGGCACCGTTGTAGTCCTCAAGTGAGAATTTGGCATAGCCGCGATAATAATACACCTCCGCCTTCCGTGGCCGCACGAGGAGCACATCGTTGAAGCGGGCGATGGCCGTGACGTAGTCTTCGTAGTAGAGCGCGGAGCGCCCCATATCGACAGCCGTCTCCACGTTGAGCTGGCCCCGGCACACCAAGGGGGGCAGGCCAAGCGATAGAAAGACGAGGAGTCGAGCCAGGGGCTTCATGAAGAAAAGGATTTAGAGCTAAGCGGTATGCTTCCTATTTTTGGGGTGATGATAAGCTTTTTAGAGCTTCTTTGATATACAAATCAGCAGAATTGTAATACTTGACAGCCTCCTCTTCTCCTTTGAGGTCGCTAATTAGATAGCGCACCAGATAGCGCTGCAAGAAGGTCCGTGCTGCTGCAGACATTGCCCCGCGCCGAGGGAGTCCGTGCTGGGCGGCATAGGTCTCAAAAGCCTTTGGCAATGAGGCACCGGTCAGATACTGAGAGAGATTCTTCTGCGCCGTGAGTTGAGCACGGTGAGTATCGAGGTAGCTGTAAGCAAACTCCGGCACGAGTCCTCGCATGAATGCCTCTTTGATATACGGCGAGTAACCCAGCGTGTCGAGCGGCACGAACACATCGGGGATGATGCCGCCACCGCCATACACCTTACGGCCGCCCACGGTCTTGTAAACCTTGCCATTGGTCTTTATGCTGTCGGCCGAGAAGAGTTCGCCGGCCATCTCGCGGTTGAGGAGGTCGCGCTCGTAAGCATCCTCGGGGTCTCCCATCTGGTAAGGTTTCTGCACGCAACGGCCCGAAGGCGTATAATAGCGGGCAATGGTGAGGCGTACGAGCGAGCCGTCGCGGAAGTTGACAGGCTTCTGCACGAGTCCCTTGCCGAAGGTGCGGCGGCCGATGATCTTAGCGCGGTCGTTATCTTGCATGGCGCCGGAGAATATCTCGCTGGCTGAGGCGCTGTACTCATCCACGAGCACAGTAAGCGGCATGCGCTGATAAGAGCCCTGACCGTCACTCTTGTATTCGGAACGTGGGGAATGACGGCCCTCGGTGTAAACAATAAGACTACCCTTGGGAAGGAACTCGTTGGCCATCATAATAGCCGTGTCCATGTAGCCGCCGAGGTTGCCGCGCAGATCAATGACGAGACGGCTGAAGCCCTGGCTGTCAAGCTCTGCGAGAGCGCCGAGGAACTCATTATAGGTCGTAACGCCGAAGGAACGCACGCGGATGTAGCCCGTCTGCTTGTCCAGCATATACACACCTTCTATGCTCTTCACAGGTACATCGCCGCGCGTAACAATATAATCGTGCAGTTTCCCGTCCCTGGCTGAAGGGCGCAGAATAGAGAGCTTCACGGTGCTTCCCTTGGTGCCCTTGAGGGACTTCTGCGCCTTGTCGTTGTCCACGTTCTTTCCCGTAAAGTCCTTGCCATCAACCTTCACTATGCGGTCGCCGGCCTTGATACCGCAGCCCTCGGAGGGACCGCCCGGTATGACCTTGACAACGTTCACCGTGTCGCGATAGATATAAAACTGGATACCAATGCCGGAGAAGTGCCCCTCGAGGTCTTGCATCTCGCTCTCCACGTCCTCGGCACTGGCGTACGTGCTGTGGGGGTCGAGTTCGTGCAAAATATTGGGAAGGCTGCGCTCCACGAGTGAGTCTATATCCACCTTATCTACATATTCCTCATCAATCAAATGCATGAGGTCGGTAATCTTACTGCTGGAGGCATTGATGATGCTCAGGCCGCGGCCACTGAAGCTGCTGCCGTAGAAATTACCGATTAAGATGCCCAGCACAATGCCTACGGCAAGAATGATGGGTATCAGATATTTAGAGTTGAACCTATTGCTCATGCCTTTATATATAAATAATGTGTTGCCACTCGCGCTACTCCTTATCGGTAGCAACGAGATTGTGAGCGTCGATATACTCCACGGCGATACCGGCGCGCTTCAGCAGGTCGATGCCGTCGGTAAGGCGATAGTGCTCGCCATACACCACGCGCTTGATGCCGCACTGGATGATGAGTTTGGCGCACTCTATGCAGGGCGAGGCCGTCACATAGAGCGTAGCGCCGTCGGAGTTATTGCCGGAGCGGGCTATCTTCGTGATGGCGTTGGCCTCGGCGTGGAGTACATAGGGCTTGGTGAGGCCGTCTTCGTTCTCACACACGTTCTCAAAACCCGACGGCGTACCGTTGAAGCCGTCGGAGATAATCATTTTGTCTTTCACGATGAGGGCTCCCACCTTGCGGCGTGTGCAATAGGAGTTCTCGGCCCAGACGGTGGCCATACGGAGGTAACGCTCGTCAAAGCGGCGCTCCTTGCTTGCTTTATTGTTTGATTCCATCACGTTGGAGTAAGGCGTTGATATTGGGTTTGCGGCCTCGGAAGGCCACGTAGAGATCCATAGGTTCGCGGGTGTTGCCCTTGCTGAGCAGTTCGCGGCGGAAGCGGGCGGCCGTTTCTTTATTGAAGAGCCCTTCCTCCTTGAAGGCACAGAAGGCGTCGGCATCAAGCACCTCGGCCCACTTATATGAATAGTAGCCGGCACCATAGCCGCCGCTCATGATGTGGCCGAACTGTACGCTCATGCAACTCTCCGGCACGCGCTCCATGAGTTGCGTCGGGGCCCAGGAACGGTCCTCAAAGGTGCGGAGGTCTTCGGTCAGGGGAGCGGTGAGCGTGTAATAGTCCATATCGAGCAGGCCGAAACTTACCTGCCGCAGGCATCCGCTGGCCACGTTGTAGTAGCGGGCCTTGAGAATGCGGTCGATGAGTTCCTCGGGCATAGGCTCCCCCGTCTCATAGTGACGGGCGAAGGTGCGCAGGAACTCGGGTTCCAGCAGGTAGTTCTCCATAAACTGCGAGGGCAGTTCCACGAAGTCCCAATAGACCTTCGTGCCGCCCATATTGCGGCGCTTCACTTGTGAGAACATACCGTGCAGGGCGTGGCCGAACTCGTGCAGCAGCGTGCCCACCTCGCCCAGCGTGAGGAGTGCGGGGCGCTCGGGCGTAGGCTTGCTGAAGTTCATCACCACGCTGACGTGAGGGAGGTGGTTCACGCCCGCGTCATCAAGCCACTGGTCTTTATATTCCGTCATCCACGCGCCGCCCTGCTTGCTTTCGCGTGGGAAGAAGTCGGTATAGATGAGGGCGAGCGGCGTACCATCGGCTTCAAGGACGTCAAAGGCCTTTACGTCGGGATGATAGAGCGGGCACTCGGTGTTGGGACGGAACGTGATGCCGTAGAGCGTAGTGGCGAGCCCGAACACGCCGTCAATGACTTGCTGCAAGGGGAAATAGGGGCGCGTCATCTCGCTGTCGAGGTTATACTTCTCCAGCTGGAGTTTATGGCTGTAATAGGCCAAATCCCACGGCTTCATCTCAAAGTCCTCGCCCGCCATCTCCCGGGCCTTCTGACGCACGGCGTCCAACTCCTGCACGGCGGTGGGACGATAACTGTCAATAAGTTGGTTCAGAAGTTCATACACGGCCTTGCTGCTGCCGGCCATACGGCGTGAGAGCACGTAGTCAGCGAAGCACTTGTAGCCGAGCAGTTGGGCGAGTTCCTGACGGAGGTTCACTATCTGGCGCACGATTTCGCTGTTGTCGAACTCCGTATCCTTTGTGCAGCGCAACACGCTGGCATAGAAAAGTTTCTTGCGCAGCTCGCGGTTGTCTGAATACGTCACGAAGGGGCCGTAACTCGGGGCCTGCAGCGTGAAGAGCCAGCCCTCCTTGCCTTTTTCGGCGGCAGCAGCGGCGGCTTGTTCCTTCACCCTGTCGGGAAGTCCGGCCAGGTCGGCCTCGTCGGTGAGGTGCATCTGGTAGGCGTTGGTGGCCTTGAGGTTGTTCTCGGAGAACTGCAGACCGAGCTGGCTCAGTTGCATCGTTATCTCACGGAAGCGCGGCTTCTTCTCCTCGGGCAGCGTGGCACCGCTGCGTTCGAAACCCTCGTAGGTGCCGTCAATCATACGGCGGTCCTCCTCGCTCAGCGCCTTGCCGTCCGCGCTGTCGGCCCACTCCTTCACGGCCTTCACGCGCTGGAAGAGGCCGGCATTCATCGAAATGTTGTTGGAATGTTCCGTAAGCAAGGGGGCCATCTCCTGCGACAAGGCCTGCAGCTCGTCGGAGGTACAGGCGCTCAAGAGGTTGAACATCACGGTGGAGGCGCGCTCCAGCATACCGCCGCTCTCTTCCAGAGCCAGCACGGTATTCTCAAACGTGGGAAGCGCGGGATTGCTGACAAGGGCTTCTATCTCCGTGTCTTCCTCCTTGATGCCCTCCACGATGGCCTCGCGGATGTTTTCTATCGTCACGAGGTCAAATGGCGTATATTTTTTCTCTTCTTTAAATGGGTTCATTTCCAAGACTTTATCTTTTCATTCCCGTTCCTGCGTAAAACGGCGTTAGGCCTATGAAAAACTATCGCCCTTTTAATTTTTTCTAAAGCCCTTTTAGTTTTTTCTAAAGCCCTTTTAGTTTAAATTAAAAGGGACATCGGAAAAATTAAAAGGGACATCGGAAAAAATAAATGGGACTTAGGGAAAGGGGCTTCGGCGACTAATAAGAATGTCCCTTCCTTATGCGGTCTATTTCGCGCTGACCTTCTTTGTCTTTCAGGGTGGCGCGCTTGTCGTATTCCTTCTTGCCGCGGCAGAGTGAGATTTCCACTTTTGCGCGTCCGTTCTCATCGATGAAAAGCCGCATAGGCACGATGGTGAGGCCCGGCGTGCGCGTCTCCATATCGAGGTGGCGGATTTCCTTGCGGTTGAGCAGGAGCTTGCGGTCGCGGCGCACCTGATGGTTGTTGTACGTACCGTTCACGTATTCGGCCACGTACATATTCTTCACCCACACCTCGCCGTTCAGCACGAAGCAGAAGGTGTCCACGAGTCCGGCCTTGCCGTCGCGGATGCTCTTTATCTCCGTGCCGGTCAGCACTATGCCAGCGGTGTAGGTGTCCAGCACGAGGTAGTCGTGCTGTGCGCGCTTGTTCTTTATATTGATGTTGGGGGCTTTCTTCATACTATTTCTACAAAGTCCGTCAGGTGTTCATCTACGTAGCGGGCTACCTGCTCGGTAAACTGTTCTTCATCCACGAGGAAGGCGTCGTCGAGGTCGTCAAACTCCGGCAACTGCTCATACAGGGCCATAAACTCCTCGTCGGTAAGTTCGCGCTCAATGAGTTCGCGCTTGGCCTCGTAGGCTTCCCTACCCTTGTACACCAGTTTGCTGAAGTCGTGCAGCCCCCATAGACGCATGGCCTTGGCGAAGGGATTGAGGAAGATGAAGGGGCCGTAGCCGTTGTGGATAAGCTGCACGAAGCCGCCGTCCATCACCTCCTCGCGCATCAGCCAGTAGCCCCACAGGGTTATCTGGTCGGGCGTGAGCTGCTGCATTGTCTCGGCCGTGAGTTGGCCGTCCACGCTCTCGCTAATGGCATTCACCACGGCCTCTATAAATGTATCCATCGAGGCGGCTGCCTCGCGGAGAGTGGCATCGCTAATTGTCGGTTTCTTCATCGTTGTTTAAGCATTGTTTGCGCAGGTCGTACATTGAGCCGTTATAGACGTCGAGGTCCACGTCGCCCTTGATGCCGGGCAACTTGCCGCAGTCGGTGTGCTGCCAGAACTTCCATTCGCCCTTGTAGCCTAATTCCTTGACGTAGTAGTGGGCTATCCAATAGGGATACTTGTCGAACTCCTCGCCATCGAGGTACTGCTCCTTGAACTTGTAATACGTATAGATTATTGGCGTGCGGCCGTATGCCTTCTCGCATTCGTCGAGCCAGGCCTTGGCCTCTTGCCGTATTTGCTTTCGCGTAAGTTTCCCAAGTTGCTCGATATCAAGGATGGGCGGCAGGTCGCCGTCCTCCAGATGCACCTGACGCAGATAGTATTGGGCTTGTTTTTTGCCTGTGCCTGCCTCGGGCGAAAAGAAATGGTACACGCCGCGGATGTAGCGCCACTGACCAGCCTGGTAAAAGTTGTCGTTGAAGCAGTCGTCCAGGAGGGTCTGGCCCTCTGTAGCTTTCATCATTATGAAGGCCACGGGGCCGCCGCCCAATGAAGCATTCGAAAGGTCCTCCCAGTCGATTACACCCTGATGGTGGCTGATGTCTATGCCGTGGATACTATAGCCTTTCGGCAAATCCACATTGCCGTAGCGCGCCTTCCACCTCACATTGTAAGGTGCAACGAAGAGCACCCAACACACGTAGGCATACGCTGCCAGTGCCAGAATGACTGCAAGGAGACATCCCGGCTTATGCAGCCAGCGGGTGTAACGGGAAGTTCTCTTCCGCTGTACTGTTTTCTTTTTCTTGCTGCGCGTAGCCATATAATAAAAATCGGAATGGCGGTGGAGCACCCCAAGGCGCTCTCACCACCGTTTCCTTTCGCCCAATGGGCATCAGTTGGCCTTTAGAAGAATCCTCCCCTCCCGTACAGGGAGAGGCTGTTTCTTACTTTCCCTGTTCCAAAGCGAGGGTGCGGGTGCACTGGTCGCAAACCTCCGAGGGGCCCCAGTACTGAATAGGACCGGGATAGATGTAGCAGGTCTCCTTGGCCCACTCCTCACGCTTGGAGGCGAAGAACTTGAAGGGAGCGCCGTCCAGTTCCACGAGGGCCTTGCGGATAACGGGCTTGTTCTGGCCGTTGCGGCGTTCGATATTCATCATCATGGTGATGGGCACACCGCCGGCAATCCATTCGGCAGCGGGAGCCGTAGTGTTCTTGATGACGCTCATGTAGCCGGTCTTGCCGTTAGCAATCAGGCGACTGGCGTTGTAGCCGAGGCTGTAGCAGTAGTCGGCGTGGTAGTTGCTGGGAGCGGCGCAGCGGCCTTCGTAGCCGAAGAAGTGGTGCTGGGCGCTGAACTTGCCTACGTACTTACCCTCCTGCTTCCAAGCGGCAAGCTTGGTGGCCACCATGCGGCTCAGCAACTTCTCGGTCTCAATGAGGCTCACCTGCACGTTGCCGTGGGGGTCGCGGTCGAGGCAGAGCTGACGGGCCACGTCGGCAGGCAGGCTCTCCAGGATGGCGAGGTTCTCGGGGGCGATATTGCCCTTCACGAAGGCAATCTGCTCTTCGGCGCTGGCAAACTCGCGGCTCTCGCCCGTCGTCGGGTCGGTGAGCACTTCGTTAAGTTCGCGAATGAGTTTCTTGATGGCGGGGATGAACTCGATGAGACCTTCGGGGATGAGCACGGTGCCGAAGTTATTGCCGGAGGCAGCGCGGTCGGCCACGATTTGGGCGATGTAGGTCACCACGTCGTCGAGGCTCATTTCCTTCTCTTCCACCTCCTCGCTGACGAGGCACACGTTGGGCTGCGTCTGCAGGGCGCATTCCAGTGCGATATGGCTGGCGGAACGACCCATCAGCTTGATGAAGTGCCAGTACTTGCGGGCGCTGTTGCAGTCGCGCTGGATGTTGCCGATGAGTTCGGCGTAGGTCTTGCAGGCGGTGTCGAAACCGAAGGAAGTCTCAATCTGCTCGTTCTTCAGGTCGCCGTCGATGGTCTTGGGGCAGCCGATAACCTGCACGCCGTAGTTCTTGGCGGCATAGTATTCGGCCAGCACGCAGGCGTTGGTGTTGCTGTCGTCGCCACCGATGATGACGAGGGCCTTGATACCCAGCTGGCACAGGATGTCGATACCCTTCTCAAACTGCTCTTCCTTCTCAAGCTTCGTACGGCCGCTGCCGATGATGTCGAAGCCGCCGGTGTTGCGGTACTCATCGATGAACTCGTCGGTGAACTCCACGTACTTGTGGTCCACGAGACCGCCGGGGCCCATAAGGAAGCCATAGAGTTTGCAGTCCTTGTTGAGGGACTTCACGCCGTCATACAGACCGCTGATAACGTTATGGCCGCCAGGAGCCTGACCGCCGCTGAGGATGATGCCCACGTTGAAGGGCTCCAGAGCCTTCTGCTCGCCGGCCTCGAAGGTCACGACGGGCATACCGTAAGTATTGGGGAAGAGAGCCTTAATCTCATCCTGGTTACCCACGCTCTGCGTGGCGGCGCCCTCGCGGGCTACTACAGGACCCTGAAGGGCCTGGGGAAGTTTGGGTTGATAGGCAGCGCGAGCCACCTGAAGTGCACTTTTTTTCATTGCTTTTGTATTAAGATGTTTATATTGTTGTTTATTTTCGTTGTTCTCTACACCGAAGGAGTGATGACCAGTCGCCATGAACCGTCTCTCTCAACACGCTGAATGTAGCCTTTGACGGTCAGTTGCTTCAGATGCTTATTGACGGCTGCCATATTGATACCCACTTCCTCTGACAGACGCTGTGTTGCAATATCGGGATGCGCGTACATGAGGTTAAGAATCTTACTCGTAGAGTCACTGCGGAAGGTCACACGCTCACCGTCAAACCACCAGACGTTTTCCCCTCGTTCAGTAAGGAAACGGATGTTGTAAGTTACCTCCTCCACAAACAGATTGGTAAAATAGGTAAGGAACTGTTGGATATCCCTCTTTGATGCATGGGCACCAAGCGAGGGCGTTGCGCCTACGGTGAGGTCGGTCTTATGTAAGGCCTCCAGATACGCGTTCTTCTTTCGGCTACGCACCACTATCATCGGATAGCCATGCCGAGAGAGGATATAATTGGCTAATAGTCGTGCCATGCGACCGTTGCCATCCTCAAAGGGGTGGATACGGATGTAACGATAATGGAAAATAGCAGCCAGCTCCACGGGGTTTAATATCCCTGCTTTCTCCGTTTCATTATACCAATCCACGAGGTCTGACATCAAGGCCGGCGTTTCTTCGGGAGAGGCGTAATCGAAACGATCGCCATAGCGTGTAACGACACTGTTTGGCCGCGTTTTATACTGGCCGGCATGGATGACATAACTTGTTGTCTCACCGCCCGGAAGATTACGATACACCGTGTAATCATCCCGAAGCAAAGTCTTGTGAAGAGTGCGAATGAAGTTCTGGGTAAGAGGCACATCCTTCAATGCGGCCTCTTCGGTCATCATCTTCAAGCCCACGTTGCTGGCCGTCATCTCCTGTACGTCCTTTACCTCTGCTTCACCCACAATCTTTCCAAACAGCAAGAGAATCTCCGTCTGTCCGTAGGTAAGGGTATTACCCTCAATGTGATTACTATTGTAGTTGAAGTCAATGGTGAAGCGGCGGCTTAACATTTCCCTATCTCTATCAGAGAGCGGTTGCAGAGCCGACCAGCGTGCCATTATGTCTTGAATCTTATCCATCACGTTGAATCTTCGTTGCAAGATTTTCCACTTAATGGTAGATACTATCTACCTTTTGACGCGATTTCTTGCATATTTCCATCGAGTCTCTACGTCTATGCCTTTTGGGTGAACGTCGGCTGTGCGCTTCGCATTTCCCCAAGTTGACGAATGCACTTTGATAAGAAATGTAGGAAGTTATTATTTTATCTTTACTTAGTATCCTACATCAATTGAAGTAGGACTCATATCCATCTCCTGCTTCATACACTCCGCAACGAGACATAAACGTTGTGCCATAAAGCGACTGAAACGAGCTAACACTCATCGAGTCTATCTTTATACTTTCTATGACTCCCATGGTATGTTCTACTGCTTCTCCTAATTCCGGCTGCTCCGTGGAGTTGTGAACACTCGAGATAATGTACGGTTTGGGAATGTAGAAATAAAAGTCCTTGACGGTAGTGACATCTTTCTTCGGAATCATCTCAACGACCGCAGTGCATGTCACAGGCATCGTGTCATAGCTGTATGTTTTGACGAAACAATCCGTGTTCTTCGATGCCACACGTCGCGCCGGAGCAAGAGTTATCTCAATATCGACGTAATCCCAATCGTCCACAGTTATTCCGCCGTTGGATTCCTGAATGGTATCGCTATGCACGCCACCCTGATTGTCATTGTATTTAACACAAAAGTCAAAATACTTCAAACTTGTCGGATGAATAGGTATGACCAACGTCATATTGACATACTTTCCAGAAAAATTTTGTGATTCATCTGAATCAGCGTCACAGCTCACTAACATAAGCAAACAGATGACACCTGCCATCAAAAGTAAAATTTTGTTCTTCATATTCTATCCTTATTTATAGGGGGGGGGCGCGGTGCTTGCAATAATGCGCGGTGCTTGCAATAATGCGAGGCTTTTTCGCCGAGCATTATAGCGCAGGTCAAGCCGCTGCGCGAAGGGCAGCGTAGCTTGGGGCGCGGTGCTTGCAATAATGCGAGGCAAAGTTACACATTTTCCCCGACTTGGCAAAGCCCTCGCCCTTCTTTTAGGAGATTTAGCCCCTACATTTATAGAAAAAGTTCTATCAAAGATAGAAAAGTCCTACATTCACCTGCCATAAGGCCGACTTTCTTTTGCGCAGAGAAGAAGTATTTGCACTCCTACTCTACAAGGACTCCAGTCCTCCCCCTTAGGACTGCAATCCTTAGGGGGAGGACTGGAGTACTTAGGGCGAAGATTGGAGCGGGACGGGATGACGGATGAAACGATGAGCGACTAATGTTCCTCGGTATAGAGCGAGCGAAGTTGCTGGCAGGGAGTGAAGGCGCGCGGCGACGTCAAAGACTTCCCGCTACATATAAAAAGCCCGCCACACGGGAAGCATGGCGGACTTTGTGTATTGAAGGGGTTGCTTTTTCCTTTAGAACGTGTAGCGCACGTTGAACATGCACTGGTAGGCGCTGACGGTATTCACGTAGTTCTGGGAGGTTGTGAGGTGGCGGGCACCGTTCACGAGGTTGTAAGTGTACTTGCCGCCGGCGTAGTTGAGGAGGGTGTTGGTGGTAATCTCCTTGTAAGCGCCCCACTTCGGACTGAACACGTTGGCAAGGTTGGTGACGTCGCAGCCCACGGTGAGGGTGTGCTTGCGGCCGTTCTTCTGATAGAAGAAGATGTTCTGCTCGAACTTGAAGTTCACCTGATGGTGCCAGGGCATCTTGGCGCCGCCACGCTCGGCATACTCGCCTTTGTGGTTCTTGAGGTAGCTGTCCTGGTTGATGAACTGCCAGAAGTCATCGCGCTGCATATCGGCGGTATAGGGCTGCTTCACGCCGCCCTCGTCGGTGAAGGTGCCGTTGTCGGCGAAGGCCCACTCGTCGAGTTCGGCACGACTGCCGGGGATGCGGATGAGGTTGCCGGGAGCGAGGGCGTCGTTGTTGACGTTGGCAGCAAAGATGTAGCTGTAGCGGGTGAACTGGTAGCCGCCCACGAAGCCTACCTCGCCGCCCTCGTACATGAGGGAGATGACACTGTTGGTGCGGCGGCCTTCGTTGATGGTGTAGTTGGCGGTGAGGAGCACGCGGTTGGGCTGCACGTAGGTGGCGTAGCCCAGCTCGTTGTCGTTGACGCCGTTCACGCTGAAGCGGTAGTTGTTGTAGGCGCCGGTCACTTGGTCGCCAATGCCCTCGGTATAGGCGCGGGCCTTGGAGTGGGTGTAGGCAGCGCTGAGGGCGAGGCCGAAGTCCCAGCTCTTGCGCAGCGAGGCGGTAATGCTCCAGTAGTAGGCCTTACGGCCGGCGTTCTCAAGGACGTAGCAGCTGTAGTTGGGGTCGTAGTAGGAATAGGAGCGACGGGTGTCATAGGGATTGAGCGTCACGGTGGAGGTGCCGTCCCAATAGATGTCGCGGTTGCTTACCACCACGGGGTTGAGCTCGCGGCTGTAGAGACCTTCTACGCTGAAATCAACGTCGCCAGGCAGGCGGAAGTCGGCGGCGAGGGAGGACTTCCAGCTGGCGGGGTTCTTGAGGTCAGCGGCGAGGATGGTGGGACTGGCGGGGATGCTTGTCTTACTGGTGGCGCCGATGGCGGCGAGCATCTCCTCACGGTTGGCGGAGAAATAGGAGCCGTCGGCATACTGGGGCATGACGTTGCCCTTGGCGGCGCGCAGTACGGTGGTGGTCTGTCCCATACCGCTGTTGAGTACGCTGCTCACAAGCCAGGAATAAGGAATGCGGCCCACGAAGATACCGGTGCCGCCACGCAGCACGAAGCGACGGTTGCCGAGCACGTCCCAGTTGAAGCCCACGCGGGGGCTGAAGCTCAAGCGGGCATCGGGGGTCTGGTCGGTGCGGTAGTGCTGACCGCCGAAATCGAGGTTGTAGTAGGCCTCGTTGTAGTTATCCTTGAGGTCGGGATAGACGGGAAGTTCCACGCGCAGGCCGTAGCTGAGCTTGAAGCGACGGGAGATGTCCCAGTTGTCCTGCACGTAGGCAGAGAAGTTGTGGACGTTCATCGTGGCCGTATATTGCGAGTGACCCTCGTTGTTGCCGTAGCCGATGCCGAAGACGCGGGGAGCGGCGCCGAAGACGCTGGCCCAGTCGCCGGCAGCCACCTGCTCGGGAGTGGCGGCGAAGGCGTAGTAGCCGGCAGCGGCCTGCGTGTAGCCGTTGGCGGCGCGGTCCCACTCATACTGCAGGCCGAAAATGGCGTTGTGGCGGCCTCGGTTGAGGGTGAGTTCGTCGGTCACCACGGCGTTCTTGGTCTGCACGAGGTTGCCCACGGTGAAGAGGTCGCAACCGGTGTAAGCCCATGTGGGGAAGATGCCCTGGCCGTTGTCCATTACGATTTCAAGGGTGGGCTGGTCGCCGTACTCGCTGCTGCGGGGCTGGTCCTGGAAGGAATAGGTGGCGCGCAGGGTATTGCTGACGTGCTGGCCTATGTGAGAGTTGAGTTCGCCGGCCACGCTGGTGAACTTATAGTCCTTGTAGTAGCGCGAGGAGAGGGAGGACATGCCGTAGTAGCTGCCGGAGCCGTAGCTGGTGTTGCTGCCGCCATAGATATAGTTGCTCTGGTTGCTGCCGATGCTGCGGCTGGCAGAGGCGGCGCTGCTCTCCTTCATCTGGCTGCGGGTGAAGCGCACGTTAAGGGTGTTGTTCTGGTTGATGTTCCAGTCCAGGCGGGCCATGAGGCGATAGGCGGGAGTCTTGAGGTTGAAGTCCTCCCAGGGGCCGGTCTTCATGCCGTAATGGCTGGAGAGATAGGAGCTCAAACTATGGAGCTGGTCGAGGGTGGGACGGCGGTTGGTGTTGCTGTACACGCCGTTCTCGCCACCGCCGGCATGCGCCACGGGACCTGCCGTGGTAACGTCCATATACTCGCCGTTGACGAAGAAGAAGAGTTTGTCCTTCACGATGGGGCCGCTGACGCTGGCGCCGTAAGTATAGGAGTGGCTCTTGTCGAGTTCGAAGGGCTCGTAGCTGCCCACGCGGTTACCGGTGAGGTTGCTGTTGGTCAGATAGGTGTAGGCCGTGGCGTGGAAGTCGTTGGAACCGCTGCGCGTCACGGCATTGACGGCTGCGCCGTTGAAGCCGCTCTGACGCACGTCAAAGGGCGTGATGCTCACGCTCACCTGCTCCACGGCGTCGAGGGCAATGGGATAGCCGCCGCCGGGAAGGATGGAGCGTTGGGAGAGGCCAAAGGTATTGTTAAACTGTGCACCGTCCACCGTCACGCTGCTCTGGCGGAAGTTACCGCCACCCACGGCGAAGGCGCCACAGGCGCTGCAGCCCTGCGGGGTAAGGGTAATCACGTCGTCGAGGGTACGTGTGGCTGTGGGTACCATCTCCACCTGCTGCTGGTTGAGGGAAGTGATGGCGCCGGCACGGTCGAAGCGCATGTTGCTGTTGCGGCCGGTGGCGTAGGCTACGGCCTCGCCGAGGGCCTGGGCGCGCTCTTCAAGGGTGATATTCATCACGTAGGGGTCGCCCACCTGCAAAGTGATGCGGCCTTCCTCCACGGGAGTATAGCCGATGCAACTCACGGTAACCGTGTAAGGGCCTCCCGTACGCATATTGCTGATACGATAGGTGCCTTGCTCATTGGTGCTGGTAGCATAGCGGGTGCCGGTGGGGGTGTGTACGGCCACGACGTTGGCGCCGATGACGCTCTGCCCGGCGGTGTCGGCCACCAGACCGCTGAGCGCGGAGGTTGTTACCTGGGCGCTGGCAGTGATTCCTGCCAGACAGGCTGCACAGAGCAGCAGAGATTTTAGGATGCGGTGCATATTAGTAGGATGATTCGATGATAGGATGATAGGATGATTCAATAACGCAATGGCGTCAGCCAAAAAGCGCAAGCCGCCCCAGCCTATTTGGTTGGAGCGGCTTGTTTATTCATGGTCGCAATGGTTTTGCGGTTGGTTTATTCAGCGGTTTCAACGGGAGCTTCCTCAACAGGAGCCTCCTCTACGGGAGCTTCCTCTACCACGGGAGCGGCCTCCTCGACGGGAGCCTCTTCCTGGGCGGGAGCCTCAGCACCTTCAGCCACAACGGTGAAGGGAAGTTCGGCGGTCACGTCCTTGTGGAGAGCGACGGTAGCCACGTAGTTGCCTACAGTCTTGACGTCCTTCACGCTGATGATCTTGCGGTCAACCTCGATGCCGCGGAGCTTGAGCTCTTCAGCCAGATGAGAACCGTTCACACCACCATAGATGGTGCCGGTGGCGCTGACCTTAACGGCGATGACGATGTCCTTCACAGCCTCAATGCGCTGACCCAGGCTCTGGGCCTCCTGCTGAATCTTCTCCAGCTTCTTGGCCTGCTGCTTCAGCATCTCGGCGAGCTGCTTTCTAGCACCCTCAGAGGCGATGACAGCCTTACCGGAAGGAATAAGATAGTTACGGCCGTAGCCGTCCTTGACAGTCACGATTTCATTCTTGAAACCAAGACCGATAACGTTTTCTTTCAGTATAAGTTCCATAATCTTAGTCCTCCTTAATTATTTCATCAAATCAGTTACGAAGGGCAGCAGAGCCAGATGACGGGCGCGCTTAACGGCCTGAGCCACGCGGCGCTGATACTTCAGGCTGGTGCCAGTGATGCGGCGGGGCAGAATCTTACCCTGCTCGTTGAGGAACTTCTTCAGGAACTCGGGATCCTTGTAGTCGATATACTTGATACCGCTCTTCTTGAAACGGCAGTATTTCTTCTTCTTCAGGTCAATCGCGGGAGCGTTGAGATAACGGATTTCACTCTGTGCCATGTCTTAGTCCTCCTTTTTCTGGTTGTGACGACGCTTTTCGGCATAAGCGGCAGCGTACTTGTCGAGTTTAACAGTAAGGAAGCGGAGTACGCGCTCGTCGCGGCGGTAACCGATTTCCAGGCGTTCGATTACTTCGGGTTCAGCCTTGAACTCGAAAAGCTGATAGAAGCCGGTGCTCTTCTTGTCGATAGCGTAAGCCATCTTCTTCAGGCCCCAGCTCTCTTCGTTCACGATCTCAGCACCCTTGTCGGTGAGCAGAGTCTTGAACTTGTTTACCGTCTCCTTCATCTGTTCTTCAGACAAAACGGGAGTAAGGATGAAGACGGTTTCGTACTGGTTCATCATTGCTTTGATGTGTTTAATAATTAATAATAAATAATGTGTGCTCTGCGGCTCATGGCTCACAAAAAGCGTTGCAAAATTACATCTTTCCGCCGAAGTGGCCAAAACTTTTTCCTCTTTTTTACTCACTTTCTCTCTTTTCGTGCATAAAATTGCTCTCTCCACTGTACTTATCGTCCTCTTTCGCTCTCAATAAGCGCTTTCCGCATGCCTTCCGTCCGTCCCCGCTCAGTCTTCCCCTACAAGGACTCGAGTTTTCCCCCTTAGGACTGCAATCCTAAGGGCGAGGACTCGAATCCTAAGGGGGAGGACTGCAGTCCTAAGGGGGAGGACTGTTCCAAGAACCATGATATCCAAAAAAATTCCATGACGCACTTGACGCGTTTGACGCAAAAAACTCACGCGTGCGTACGCACGTATATATAAATAATGTGTCTTGCGGCCCTGCCCCATTTTCAAGCCACGAATGACACGAATAACACTAATGAGCGAGAGAGGCGCGAGAATCATATAAATCATAACTTATCATACGAATCATCATAACGCCGTAGGCAGAGCTGCGCAGGCTATAATGATGAAGGTCAATAGAAAATAAGAGAATTTGCATATGAGGAAATGAAGAATTTCTTTAATTCTTGATAAAAATGAGAAAGCCGCGCACTTCTGCGCGGCCTTCCTTGAAAGAGAAATCGATAATTCGGGATTACTTAAGGAGTATCTTCTTGCCGTTGACAACGTTCACCTGTCCTTTTTGCACTTTGTCAAGGCGGTTGCCCTGGAGGTCGTAGAGACCCTCTATAGACTGGTGGCCGTGGAGAGCGTCGAGGGCGGTGATGACGTCGTCGAAGTTGAACTTCACGGTCTCGGCGCTGCCATTGGGATCCACCCAGATGGCTTTGCCCTTCGGGAGGGTGGTGCCGACGTACTTGTAGAAGCCGATGCCCTTGTCCTTGTTGGCGAGGACGTAGGGCGTGCCGGGGTGGGCGGTTGTGAACTCACTCCATGTGTAGTTGGGCTCGGTGCTGCCGAAGAAGGCGGCATCGGAGGTGTTGTGCTTGTCGGCGGGAGTGCCGGCTACGGGCTGCACCTCTATCTCGCCGGTCAGGGTCTCGCTGTAGAGGATATAGCCACCCGCGGCCACGGCGCGGTTGGTATCCACGCGCTCCAGACCGAGGAAGGTGATGCCGTTTGCATCGCGTTCCTGCGTACCCTTATAGACTTCGACGCCTTCGGGGAATATCATAGGGAAGGGCAGCCAGATGGAGGCAAAAGAGCCGTTGTCGCCAGCGACAAGCTTGGGCTTGGTGTAGGGATAGGGCACCTCCGTCAGTTCAAAAGCGGAGGTACAGGTCCCGTCCATCACCAATTTGGGAGTGGGCTGCCAAAACTCGCCTGACTCATCCCAAACAGAGGGCCAGCCATCACTGGCAGTGCTGAAGGAGAATGTTCCGAAGCGGGCTGCGGCATCAACTGTGATGAGTGTGCTCTTGCTCTCCTTGACCATAGGCTTGAGTTTGATGTCACAAACGTTACTCTTGTAGTCCGTACGGCTGGCACCTTCGCGCAAGAGATAGTGGCTATTCCCATTATCGTTGCTGACAAAGATGGCGCTGAAGTTCTCATTGCCGCTGCCGCCCATTACGAAGATGGTGGCTTCATCGGCATTGGTGGTCAGCTGGCCGTTGTTCTTAATATACCAGTGTGTGTTGCCATCGTTGCTGCGCACGGAGATCTTATAGGCATGACCGGCTTCAGGCATCTTCACGTCGGTGTAGGTGGCAGCGAGGTGTTCGAAAGAGGCACGCAGTTCCTCGTAGAACTCGGGTGTGGCGTCGGGGAGGTCGCCCTGTGCGTCGAGGAATGTGAAGTAGGCCGCAAGATCAGTGTCTGAACGATTGAGGTCGGCGATAAGGGGATAGCCCACGGTGCCAGTCTGCATTTTCACGTTGGCGGCCTTCACCTCTTCAATCAGGTCTAATATATCTTGGGAGAGGCCGTTGGGAGTGTAGGTGACGGTGATGGTGGCGGCAGAGGTGCCATCGGTGATTGACAGGGGGGCTGCCGTATAGCCATCCACCTCGCCGGCGGCAAAGGCACCGGCGGAAGCTGTCATGCCGGTGACAAAGAAGCCCCCGTCCCAGGCTACGCAGTAGTCGCCTCGGGTGACGCAACCATATTCTGAACCCTCCACTACGACATTCCATATTTTACTCTCGGGAATTTCGGTGAGCGTCCATGTATCGGGAATTTCGGTGAGCGTCTTCTGCTCGGAAGAGGTGGCATACTGTTTGTAGCCGAAGCCCTGACCGTTCACGAGGTCGTAGGTAGTGCCATGAGTGGTAAGGCGCCATACGAAGCCGTTGTCTTCTGCATTGAGTGACTGAACCTCCTCCGTCGTGTTCGAGATGTTGTTGAGACGGTCGTTGTGGAGATACTTGGTGCCTTTCTGAATATAGACATAATAGGTGCCGGGCACTGTAAAGTCGGGGCCGGTGGGCGTATTGTCCGACTCATAGGTCACGGTGATGGTGGTGCCGTTGACCTCAACGCTGTAGGTATAGCCCGAGATGGCGGTGGCGGAAACGTCGGTGGCGGAAACGGTGCTGTCGAGGGTAACACTGGTGCCTGTTACGGTTTGGCCCTTGACGGTTACGGTTACGGTCTGGCCGGTGGGAGCGCCTACGACGTTAACGGTGTAGGTCATGGGGGCCTGCCCAATAAACTCATCAATCTGGAACTGATAGCTGTAGCCTTCGCTGCGAATCTTGTTGCCAGATTGAATGCTGCCCCAACCGATGGTTCTGGATGTTGCGTAGTCGTCCTTTACGGCGAGGAAGAGGAAACGGGTGTCGGTGCTCTTGTCGGGCCAGTAGTTCAGATTGTCCTGAATGTTCCAGTAATTGGTGGCATCAACGTCGGTCCGGCTCAGCTTGACAGCGTGGTTTGCCGTGGTGGTGGTAGCCAGGAAGGCAAAGTATTCGCTGCCGTTCTTGAAACATACATTGTAGCTGCCGTCGGTCTGAGGTGTTATGGACGCCACGGTCCAGACATCGTCTTCGCTGGTGGGCGCGGTTTCAGTTATTACGCACTTTGTACCAGAGGCGGGAGGCAGGATGTAGTAGGTCTTGCCAGTGGTGGTGTGGGCTACACTCTTGATGACGTACTTCTTACCCACAACATAGGGGACAGGCGTGTAAGTGACTGTGATTGTGGTGCCGTTGACCTCTACACTGTAAGCATAGCCCGAGATGGCGGTGGCGGAAACGTCGGTGACGGAAACGGTGCTGTCGAGGGTAACACTGGTGCCTGTTACGGTTTGGTCCTTGACGGTAACGGTTACGGTCTGGCCGGTGGGAGCGCCTACAACGTTAACGGTGTAGGTATGAAGCTCGGGCGTGGGATCCACTGGCGTTTCTCCGCCGTTGTAATTGACTTTGTAGATGTACATCTGCGTGTTGGCTCCACTCTGGTTGTCCCAACCCACGAAATCAGCACCGCCGCTGTTGACGAACAAGTTGCCGGGCGTCATACTCTTTATCTGCCAACCGGCTGTTGAGACATCGTTATCTACCACGGTGAACTTCTCCTGCGTGCTGCCCAACACGATGGGTTCGCCTGAGCCTCCGACAGACTTGAGAGCCAGTGCGGGGAAATAGCCGTCGGTCACGGCGGACTTGATGGTATAACCGCTGCTGTTATTGCCCGTGAACACGAAGGCGGCGGTACCGTCGGTGGCGAAGGTGTTCTGCGTGACGACCTTGTTTTCCCCCGTGTTCAGCGTGGCATAGCCGCCCGCAGTGCGTACGATGGCATAGAGTTCGCCACTGACGATGTCGGCGATATTCGCCACTCTGTCGCCTAATGAATAGGTGCCGGTGGGCTCGTCAGGCGTGTCGGGGTCAACGGGATCAACAGGCGTGTCGGGGATAGTGGGGTCTTCGCCGGGAACAGCAAACGTGAGAAGGTTCGCTGCGTTGTTCAACGTGTTGTTGATGGATACATTGTTCGAGGATTGGTGCGTCAGATACATATTGCGCCCCTTGAGGTGCAGATAGAATCCGGCATCCCTGTGCTCAAGCAGGAATGTTTTGTCATCCAGCGCTTGGTCAACAGCCAGGAATATAGGCGAGTTGTTGACCACGTCGCGTGCCCAGACGATCTTACCCTGATTGGCATTCTTAACGGCAAAGCCGTTCAGCCAGTCGCCCACCAAGGTCCACTGGGCTGTCTTGTCGGTAGCGCTGGGAGTTGTGGTGCTTTCCTTGCAATAGCCATTGCCGTCACCGGTATTATACCACCAATAGGTGGTCGTTCCTTGGGTAAATCCTATATTGAAATACTGACTTGGATCGACAGGCAACTTGTCGTTGTAGCTCGTATGGATGTCATAGGCTGTCACATCGCCCGTGATGGTCTGCGGGAAGTCTTCGGCCGTGACAAAATAGGGAACAAAGTCCTTCGTGGGAGCCTGGCCCACAGTCTCCTCATAGACCTGGGTGCCGATCTTCTTGTTACCGAGGAAGATGTTGTATGTCACAACCAACTTCTCCGAAGTCCCTGGCATAGTATGCTGGCCGTTCACAGTGACTTCGTAGATATCCATCTGCGAGTCGCCGCCGCTATAGCCATGCCACCCAAGAAAGTTGTTGGTCGTTCCCGTGCAATGCAGATACACCTTGCCTGAGGCATAGGAACTTCCAAGGCTCTTTATCTGGAGACCGTCTGTAATGTCGCCGTTAAAGTCCTCGATGGCAAATTTCTCTTGTCCCCAGCCCAATGAAACGACATTGCCGTTACTGTCTGTGGTCGTAAGCACTGGCAGATAGGCATTGGCCACGGCTGATTTGATGGTGTAGCCGGCGGTGGTGTTGCCAGTAAAGACAAAAGCCGTTGTACCCTGAGTGTCGAAAGTCGTGCGGCCCTGCAGTACGCCACCCGAAGGATTGATAGAAGCAAAGCCTGGTCCGTTGTGACGGGCTATGGCATAGACATGACCGCTCTGTATCTGCGAGAGGCTGGTTATCTTATTGCCCAGCGCATATTCATAGTCTTCGTTAAGATAATAGTTTCCGGGGGTACCGGTATAATTAGGTTCGGAAGTATTGTGCTCGGCAACTATATTACCACCGCTCAAGCCGAACTTTATACAGCAGTAGTTGTTGCCGCCATCCTTCACGTAACGCCATTGAGGATCGCCGCACTCCTTATATATATAATATACGCGCGTTCCCGGCGCCGTCCACGAAGGATCCACGTTTACATGGAAATCGTAGTACGCGCCCTCCGTACCTGCGGTGTTTATCTGCGTGTAGCCTCCATTCTTATCCCAGAAAAGTTTACCGTTACCTTCGGTATCTATCACGAGCACACCCAGCTGGCCACGTATGTTCCTGTCTTTGGTCACGCCGAACTGGGCAGCCAGGTAGTTGCCGTTGGCATCAGCTTCAACGGAATACCGGTTTATCTTGAATTGAGGACGCGGCGCCACGCCGTCATAAGGCATAATGTGGCGAAGCATCTTCAGGTTCTCGCTGTAGCCGGATGAAGAACCGCCACCCGTGCCTTGCTGCGCGGGCGTAAGGCCAGTGATAAGATAGTAGCCGTCGCTCTTGCCTTCCCATCCCCAGTTGATATGGAAATGGCCCTGACCATTATAGCCGTCACACACGAAAGCGTGGCCGTAGCCGAGCGGGCCGCCCTGCAGATAGACAGGACGACTGGCCTGCAGCTCCTCGATAAGCATGTGGTTGAAAGCCTCGGGAGTGGTTTTGGACAAGGTCAAGAACTCCAAACCCGGGTCATAGTTGAAGTAAGAAGTCAGCATCGGTATAATACGGACTTCCACGGCAGAGGAGACACCGCTAATGGTGTAATCTGTGCTCAATCCCACGCCTATGTCAAACATCAACTGGGACACACTGGCCACATCTACAGCGTTGGTGTCATAGTTCTTTTCATCGCGCATTGTGTACTGACTGGTGTGAGGGTACATCACGTCCCAGTTGTAATGGCGCGTATAGTAATCGCGGACCGTGAAGATAGTGTTATAGCCTTCACTCACATTGAACTCACAAGAGCCATAACCCTGTTCAGGCCACTTGTGGTAGCGCATGATCTGTGCTATGGCCGTCGTCATACAGCCCGTAGCCGCATTACCGACGATAGAGAGTGGACTCTGCAAGTTGTAAGGTCTCATCTGGCCCCATTTGGTTTCAAGCAACGGACCGAGTTGCTCGGTCTCCTCCACCTCATAAGGAGGTTCAGGGAGTTGCTCATTAGCCTTGCGTGGACCGGCGGAGGCTATCTCCTTGGCGTATTCGTCCAGGAGGTACTGCAGGCCGTCGGGGATGTTGTCGGGGTCGAAGGTGCCGGTGTCGCTATAGCCCAGCACACTGGCTACGGCATCGTCGGCAGCCACGAGGGCGAAGCCGCCGCCTTCGTTCGTGAAGGCATACACGGCGGGATTGCCGGCCTGCGTGCGCTTCGTGTAGCAGTGGTTGAGACGGCCTTTGGCCATAGGGGCCCGGCGCATACCGCCGCGGGTGGCCTTCATCCGGAATTTCTCAACGACCTGACGGGCCTGTTCCACGTCGATGGGAGCGCCCGAAACGTTTACGGGAAAGAGGCAGAGCATCACTCCGATGAGTGCTGCGAGGGAAAAGAAGGCGTATTTCTTCTTCATAATGACAGATGAGGAAGTTAAGTGATTAATATGCGGGACGGAGGAACTACATGGGCGGAGTTCCCATATTTAGGGTGCAAATTTACAAAATATTTTTGAACCCCCAATACAAAAGTCACAAATTCAGCAACTTTTTAGAGAAAAAGGAGGCTAATTTGACAACGGACAAGGAATGTTGAATGATTTTCTTTGACCACGAATAACACGAAAGACACAATTTTTTTTGATTGACGGATGGTCGTATGCCCTATATCCTTTCGGACGTTTCATTTATTGCGAATCCTCCCCCTTAGGATTGCAATCCTTATAGGAGAAAACTGGGGCGCTGTCTCCCCAAAATGATAGCGTATGGAAGATGGTTAAAAGAAAATGAGGAAAAGCGGAAACCGCTTTGCCTATTCGCTAATTCTCCCGCAGAGGCGCAGAGCTCGCGAAGGTTCACGGCACGTTTGAAAATAGAGCCCGCTGGGTCGTGGAACACTCCCGGCAAAGCTCGCAAAGAGCCTGCGGATGCATAGCCCGTTACCCCTGACCCGTAACTCTTCTCTGCGTCTCTGCCGCGAATAATTATGAGCCCGCGCCTCCCGAAGGTCACCCCACGGAGAATACTTTGCGCGCTCTGCGCCTCTGCGGGAGATAGACAGAGACTGCTAGCAGATACTGACACATTTGCCTATTCGCTAATTCTCCCGCAGAGGCGCAGAGCTCGCGAAGGTTCACGGCACGTTTGAAAATAGAGTCCGCTGGGTCGTGGAACACTCCCGGCAAAGCTCGCAAAGAGCCTGCGGATGCATAGCCCGTTACCCCTG
>JAZUDS010000034.1:0-62442 GCA_045639805.1 Alloprevotella sp. | reverse complement strand
GAAGAGGCGGGTGAGGTCGCCACTGACCTTGACGAGGGTGTAGGGGCCCTCGGGGAGTTCTCCGTGGATGGCGACACCGATGCCAGACTCGAAATGGGTGGTGAGGGTGTGGGTGGTGGTCATCGTGAGGGGGAGGGTGCAGTGGGCCATGAGGATCTTGCCGCTCTGGGGATCGATGCGGGCGGGGTTGGCCTGGAATCCGGGACATCCAGTGAGACGCTGGCAGAGAATCATAGTGACGAGGGTGGGGACATCGCCTTCACAGGAGGCGGGGATGCCTTCGTCGTTGAGACGGGAGAGGGCGATACAACCGGTGTTGCCGACGGTGGTGAGGAGGTCGAAACAACGGAGGGTGATGGCGTTGAGGTTATAGCGGGCTATGATCTCCTTGAGGCGCTCGTATATGCGCTCGGCGCCTTTGAGACCGCTCTCGACTTTTCCGAGGGAGGTGACTTCGGTGATGGGAATGTTAACGATGTCGATGCCGAGACGGTCGTGAAGGATGTCGGGGGAATAGGGGGAGGCGATGAGCCAGTCGGAGGGGGAGCCGATGAGGCCGATTTTTGATGAATCGATTTTTGATGAATCGAAGAATGACGAATCGATAAACGATGAAGGATTTATTGGTAGTCTGGTTGGTTCTTCGTTGGTTGTTTGGGAAGAAGATGCTTCACTTAACACTTCTTCACTCTTCACTTCTTCAGTGAGAATGTGGGCGTGGCCTTGGTGGAGGTTGATCCAGGTGAGGATCTCCATGGCGGCGGCGAGGGAGTTGCTGCGTTGGGTGACGACGAGGTAGATGGGCTGTGACAGGTCGATGTCTCCCCTCTCTACGAGGTCAAGGAACTGGTGCTCGGTGCCTCCTGTGAGGATGGCGACGACTTGGTGGGTGGCCGTCCATTCCTCGGGAAGGGTGAAGGGGAGGGAGAGATGTTCGGAGTGGAGAGAGGAGGAGAGGGAAAGCATTGGGTCAGGGGTAATGGGTCAGGGGTAATGGGTGGTGATTGCTTTTGGCTATGGCTCGTTATTTATGAGCATAAGACAATAGCCATACCCTGTGATTCCAATATTCGTGATTATTTTTTATTGAGCTTTTCTTTGAGTTTCTTGATTATGGCAGTGAGTATCTTGAGTATTCGAGTCATATCATGATCCAAAGAGTTAAAGGTCTCATCTGTGAGATAACCATTGGCGTGTAGAAGTTTGATCCAGTAGTCTGTCTCATCTGCTTCTTTGTAAGAAATACTGTATTTATTCAAGAAGTCGGCATCTGACTGAGCGTGCTTTGCCTCTCTTGCATTGGCTCCGATACTGGTGCCCGATCGATAGACTTGCTTCGACATCACAAACTCCTTGTCAGAAGAATCTTCCGTCAAGTATTGATAGAGGCGTGTGATGCGACATGCAAAGTCGAAACTAAGATCAAGAATACCCGCGCTTTGCTTTTGTTGCTCTGTCATAAGAGGCGCGAGCTTTCGTACCTTCTTTGGCTTTGAAGAGTTTTTAGGTTGTTCCATTACTCATATTACCTGTTACTTATCAATTGCTGATATTATACAATCTACGATGTAGCGGACATCGTCGTCGGTGACGTAGGGACCGGCGGGGAGGCACATACCGACCTTAAACAGGTCTTCGCATATGTGACTGGTATAGGCTACCATATTGGGGCCTTCGATGATGTCATACTCATGACCCGTGAGCAATGACCCGTGACCCACAACCTGTGAACCGTTACAGTAAACAGGTTGACAATGCATGGGCTTCCAGACGGGACGGGCTTCTACTTTCTTGTCGAGCATGAAGACGCGGAGGGCTTCGACATTTTCGTTGGGCTGGCAATCGGTGGTGGCACTCTCGGCGACATGGATGACACCGGCGGCTCCTCCTACTGCTGTCTTGATGATTTCTTTGTAGGCGTTCTCCTGACCTTTTATTCTCACGTCAGAATCAAGAGTGATGGTGCAGAGCCAGTAGTTGGAGTCATATACCGGCTCGTGGGTCAAAGGGGCAAGGGTTGTGGGCTGTTTGTGGATATGGACACCAGGAACGTCGGCAAGGAGTTCTTCGTAGAGGGCTTGTACGTGTTTGTGGTGGGCGATGTGGTCGTTGACGATGGTCATCTGACCTCGGCCGATACCGGCGCAGATGTTGGACATACGGTAGTTGTAGCCTATCTTCTCGTGCTGGTAGTAAGGGTACGACTCACGATACTGGGTGGCGTACATCATTACTTCATTCCATTCTTCATCGGAATTTGTGATGAGGGCGCCGCCCCCAGAGGTGGTGATCATTTTGTTACCGTTGAAAGAGAGTACTCCATATTTGCCGAAGGTGCCAAGGACCTGGCCGTTGTAGCGCGAACCGAAGCCTTCGGCAGCATCTTCTACGACGGGGATGCCGTATTTGTGGGCAATGGCCATTATCTTGTCGCAGTCGTAGGGCATACCGTAGAGGGCAACGGGGACGATGGCTTTGGGATATTTGCCGGTCTTGGCCTTGCGGTCGAGGATGGCTTTCTCAAGGAGTTCGGGGTCCATATTCCAGGTATGGGGCTCGGAGTCGATGAAAACGGGGGTGGCGCCGAGATAGGTGATGGGATGGGAGGAGGCACAGAAGGTGAAACTCTGCACGCAGACTTCATCACCAGGGCCTACGCCACAGGCAAGGAGGGCGAGGTGGACGGCGGCTGTACCGGCGCTGAGGGCGACGACTCGTTTGTTTTGACCGACAAAGGCTTCAAGGTCTTTCTCGAAGCCATTGACGTTGGGGCCGAGGGGTACGACCCAGTTGGTATCGAAGGCTTCTTTGACGTACTTTTGTTCTTCACCTGTCTCACTCATGTGGGCAAGGCAGAGGTAGATGGTTTTTCTTTCTGACATGATGGTGTGGTAATCTGGAAATCTGGTTGGTTATGGGGGAAGGGTAACGGGGAGGCGGGCTGACGCACCGCGTCAGCGGATATTAACGGGTGAATTATGAAGATATGATGCAGCGTCAGCGGATATTAGCGGGTGGATATTGAAGATATGATGTCGCGTTAGCGGGTAGTAGCGGGTGGATGTTGAAGATATGATGTCGCGCCTGCGGATATTAGCGGGTGGATGTTGAAGATATGATGCCGCGTTAGCGGGTAGTAGCAGGTGAATATTGAAGGGATGGGGATAGAAATCCTAATGCGTGCACGCGTGGGCGAACGCATTATGGAGGGTGGGGCGGAGAGCAGGGGCGACATCAGAATCCCTCGTGACGGGGCCGGTGCTGGATGTTGGGGCGGGAGGCTTATGGTAGGCGCCTCGCGTATGATGAATGACGCGCGAACGCGCGCACGTAGTTTTTCCGCGGGCAAATTTAATTAAAAAATGTGAATCGGCAAAGTAAATGAGGGGGAAAGATGAGAAATGCGGCGGAATAATCGCAGAAAATGCAAGCTCTTCTGCGGAATTTGAAAAGAACTGAGGTGGAAAGAAGGACTTGACTACGTGCTTGCAGAAGGGTGTTATGTTTTTTCTGAACCTAGTAAGGAGACATCCTTATTCTCTCACTTTAGGACGACTTGTCATGGAAATGGAAACAACAGCCATTTTGTCAAAATATTTTACATTTTTGCTGAAAGCTTTTATGTAAGAAACGCGTTAATAGATCTGCGAATCAAGGAAAGATGCTGTTAAATAAAAGCGCCATTTGCATGGGGGCAAATGGCGCTGAATAAGGAGATTATATTATGCGGGGATTAGCCGAGGTGGTTGTTGGAACCGAGGACATCGACAATCTTGTGCATGTACATCTTCTTCATGTTCTCGCGAGCGGGCTTGAGATACTGACGGGGATCAAAGTGACCGGGGTTCTCGTCAAAGTGCTTGCGGATGGCGGCGGTCATGGCGAGACGGCTGTCGGAGTCGATGTTGATCTTGCAGACTGCGCTCTTGGAGGCTTCGCGGAGCTGCTCCTCGGGGATACCTACGGCATCGGGGAGTTTGCCACCGTGGGCGTTGATGGTGTCAACCTCGTCCTGGGGTACGCTGCTGGAACCGTGGAGTACGATGGGGAAACCGGGGAGCTTCTCTTCAATCTGATGCAGGATGTCGAAAGCGAGGGGAGGAGGAACGAGCTTGCCGGTTTTCGGGTCGCGGGTGCACTGTTCGGGAGTGAACTTGTAAGCGCCGTGGCTGGTACCGATGGAGATGGCGAGGCTGTCGCAACCGCTGCGGGTGCTGAAATCGATGACCTCTTCGGGCTTGGTGTAGTGGCTTACCTCGGAGGCTACCTCATCCTCTACGCCGGCGAGAACACCGAGTTCGGCTTCTACGGTTACGTCGTGAGCGTGAGCGTATTCTACGACCTTCTTGGTGAGGGCGATGTTCTCCTCGTAGGGGAGGCTGCTGCCGTCGATCATAACGCTGGAGAAACCGTTGTCGATGCAGTCCTTGCAGAGTTCGAAGGAGTCACCGTGGTCGAGGTGGAGAACGATTTCAGGAGCTTCGCAACCGAGTTCCTTAGCGTACTCTACAGCACCCTGGGCCATGTAGCGGAGGATGGTGCCGTTGGCATAGTTACGGGCGCCCTTGCTGACCTGCATGATGACGGGGCTCTTGGTTTCTACGGCAGCCTGCACGATGGCCTGCATCTGCTCGAGGGTGTTGAAGTTGAAAGCGGGGATGGCATAGCCACCTGCTACGGCCTTCTTGAACATCTCGCGGGTGTTCACGAGACCGAGTTCTTTGTAACTTGTCATGGGGATGAAAATTAAGAATTAAGAATTAGGGAATTATGAATTAAGAATTATGAATTTTGAATGAGGATAACCTTGAGTAATTTTGAATTAAGAATTAAGAATTAAGAATTAAGAATTTTGAATTATGAGTTTATGTGGGACTGGCGGAAATACGCCAGGAACGGGGGCGGGTAGAGAGAACCGGCGGCTTCCGCCTGCGATTAGGAAAGGGCGGGCGACTGACGCTGATGGCACGGGGGGACTGGGTGGGGCTTATTCGCCATAACATGGCTCATGATATGGACGGCAAAGCGGGGAGTGGCATATTTTATTTCGCTTTTACTTGGGACTTTATATGTTTGTTGAGGGGGTATTTCAGGGAAAGGGGCGCGTCAACGTGGAGATGTGGAAGAAACTCGCGATAAATACAGGATTTGAGTGCGTTCTCATCCTCTGTAATCCGACCCCACACGGCTACTGCCCGGAGGCAGGTCACGGCAATGTGTATCGGCACGCCATTGGATGGGAACAGCTTCGCTCGGTTCTTAGGTTATAATTGAAGAGAATCCCAATCGTGTACGGACGCGCCCCATTATTTTATTGTGAGGGCAAAGTTAAAGTTTTTTGGGGAGATATCCAAATCTTTTGGGAGGAAAGTGCTAAATATGAAAGTTTATGGAGACTGTCGGGGCGGAGTTTTGTAGTGCAGTTGATAAACGATGAGATGATAAATGATTTAACGATGAAGCGATGAATGATTTATCGATGAAGGATGAGACGATGAATGATGAAACGATTTATCGATGAAGGATGAGACATGAATGATTAATCGATAATCTGGAAATCTGGTTATTGTGGGAATAATAAAACCCCGAAAGTTACGCAAAACTTTCGGGGTTCATATCAATGCTTGTGAGTTGGGTTTATCAATTAGTTCACACGAACCTTGCGGACTTCCGTGCGGCTCTTCTTTACCTTGACAGGCTTCTTGATCGGAGTGATGCCTGTGGCTTTAATGATGGTGCAACGGTTCTTGTCGTTCTCAGCGAAGGGCTGAACCTTGTCGCCGTAGTAGTTGACGGTCAGCATTTCGTCGGTGACGCCGGCACTCTTAAGGGCGGCAACGGCCTTATCGCTACGTGCCTTGGAGTAGCCCACGTTGAGGCGAGGATTACCCGTACCACGGTCAGCGTAAGACTTCACGTCAACCTTGCATTCCTTGTGGTTGGCGAGGAAGTTGGCGATTTCAGCAAGTTTGGCATCGGGATTTTCGATGTTGGACTCACGGATACTGTAGAAAATAGTCCATTCAACATCGCTGTCTTCGCAGTCGGCCACATACTCTACGTCGTCGTACCAGATGGTATCGACAACTTCCTTGTAAACGGGCTCTACGACAGGTTCTACAACGGGCTCTACGACGGGTACAATCACGGGTTCCTCAACAGTCTTCTTATTACGCTTGCCAAGGATAATGTAGGCACCGAGGTTGAAACCAATCTTGTTGAGGTCGGCATACCTGTTTTCATTGGGATAAACATCGCAAGTGCCGTGATCAAGGAACCAGTTGTAGTTGAAGGCACCACGAACGCCGAAGCGATCCCAAATGGCCCATTCAAGACCTAAACGGGCACCAACAACGCCAAACTTGGAGTTGGGGCAGTTCTCATGGGCATCTTCAACTATGCTTGCCTTACCAATGGGGAAGTTGTAACCACCATAAGCCTCAACATAGGGAGAGAGACGCTTGTGGCCAAGGAAACGATAGCTAACGGTGGGAAGCACGGGGATACCATTGGTGTAGTGACGGCCCTCACGGAACAGTCCACCGGCATTGAGGCCTACAGACCAGTTCTTTGTGAAGTGGTACATGGCACCGATAGTGGCCATGCCAGTACGGTCCTCATTTACCATTTTACCTACACCCCAGTTGATGCCACCATCAGCACGGAGTTCCCATTTCTTTGCGAGAGAGAATTCTTCTTTGGTCTCTTCTTGCGCCATAACACTCATGGCGGGCATGAGCATCATGATGAAACAAATGATTTTTTTCATAAAATGTAATTAAAGGTTTTGGAGTTTTGTTCTATTATATGTTACGTTTGTGCAAAAATACTTAAATGTCGCGTAGTATCAAAAACTTTTTGTTAAAAATTGCGGTATTAGTCTGTTTGTATTTAAATAATGAGAAATTCAAATAGCATTTTTACCGTGTAAACATCAGTTCGCGGTATTTAGGGAGGGGCCAGAGCTCGTCCTCGATGATGAGCTCGAGGTCGTCAATATGACGGCGGATTTCCTCGAGGCGGGGGGCTACGGTGTCGTGGTAGGCGATGGCCTTGGCGCGGGGATCGGCGAGGCGGTTGGCGATCTTGCGTTTCTCGGTCATGTCGGTGACGGCCTGGACGATGAAACTGGTGTGGTCGTTGATCTGCTCAATGAGGGTGATATTGTAGGCTGAGAGGGACTTGACGCGTTCGGCGGGGAAGGTGCTCTGTATCTTCATCACATTATCGGCGAGTTCGCTCTGATAGCGCGTGGCGACGGGGATGATGTGGTTCATACAGAGGTCGCCGAGGACACGGCCTTCTATCTGGATCTTCTTCCAATAAGTTTCCCACTTGATTTCATTGCGGGCCTGGAGTTCGCTGCGGTGCATCACATTCATCGTCTCGAACATACGGACGCTGCTGTCGTCGAGGTAGCGGTCGTAGGAGAGGGGAGTGGAAGTCTCGCAGTCGAGACCACGGAGACGGGCCTCGTCGCGCCATTCCTTGGAGTAGCCGTTACCCTCGAAACGGATGGGGACACAGGCCTTGATATCGCGGCGGAGTTCGTCGAGGATGATGTTCATCTTGTTCTCACCCTTGGCGAGACGTGCGTCAACACGCTGGCGGAAATCGGTGAGGGCTTCGGCCACGGCGGTGTTGAGGACTATCATCGCACAGGCACAGTTGGCCCCACTACCTACGGCACGGAACTCAAAGCGATTGCCGGTGAAGGCAAAGGGGGAGGTGCGGTTGCGGTCGGTATTGTCGATCATCAGTTCCGGAATCTGCGGGACATCGAGTTTGAGACCGTGCTTGCCTTCCATCACGAAGAGGTCGGTGCCTTCGCTCTGCTCAATCTTATCAAGGAGGGTACTAATCTGGTCGCCGAGGAAACTGGAGATAATCATAGGGGGGGCCTCACCGCCACCGAGACGGTGGGCGTTGGTGGCACTCATAATGGAGGCTTTGAGGACGCCGTTGTGACGATAGACACCGAGGAGCGTCTCTACGACGAAGGTGATGAAGCGGAGGTTGTCCTCGGCTGTCTTACCGGGAGCGTGGAGGAGGATGCCCGTATCGGTGGTGAGGGACCAGTTGTTGTGCTTACCACTGCCGTTGACTCCGGCGAAGGGTTTCTCGTGGAGGAGACAGCGGAACCCGTGCTTGCGGGCCACACGGCGCATCAGTTCCATAAGGAGCATGTTGTGGTCCACGGCCAGGTTGCACTCTTCGTAGATGGGGGCGAGTTCAAACTGGTTGGGGGCCACCTCGTTGTGGCGTGTCTTACAGGGGATACCAAGTTCGAGGGCGTGGATTTCGAGGTCCTGCATATAAGCCTGAACACGGTCGGGGATGGCGCCGAAGTAGTGGTCGTCCATCTGCTGGTTCTTACTGCTCTCATGCCCCATGAGGGTGCGACCCGTGAGGACGAGGTCGGGGCGTGCGGCATAGAGACCGTCGTCCACGAGGAAATACTCCTGCTCCCAACCGAGGTTGGCGGTGACGCGCTGGACATCGGGATTGAAGAGTCGGGCCACGGCGGTGCTGGCCTTGTCGATGGCAGCGAGGGACTTCTTGAGGGGAGCCTTGTAGTCGAGGGCCTCACCGGTGAAAGAGATGAAGACGGTGGGGATCATCAGCGTGTCGCCGAGGATGAAGACAGGGCTGGCAGGATCCCAGGCACTGTAGCCACGCGCCTCGAAGGTGGAGCGGATGCCACCGGAGGGAAAACTGCTGGCATCGGTCTCGAGTTGGACGAGTTGCTTGCCGGAGAACTCCTCCACCATACCACCCTTGAAGTCGTGCTCGACGAAGGCATCGTGCTTCTCGGCGGTACCTTCGGTGAGGGGCTGGAACCAGTGGGTGCAGTGTGTGGCACCCATCTCGATGGCCCACTTCTTCATGCCACGGGCTATCTCGTCGGCCGTGGCGAGGTCGAGGGGAGTGCCTTCGGTGATGGACTGGCGGAGTTTCTTGTAGATGTTGAGGGGAAGATACTCAAACATCTTCTTCTGGTTGAAGACATACTTGCCGAAATACTCGGAGGGACGCTCAGAGGGCGTTTCAACGGGAAGGGGATGCTTCTTGAAGGCATCGGAGACGACTTGGAAACGGAGAGACATTTTTGATGAGATGATGAAGGATTTATCGATGAGATGATGAACGATGAATGATGAACGATGAAAGAAGGGAAATCTTAACTATAAATCTTTATGAAAATAGTTGTGAGTATTTCAGGATGGCCGCATCAGAGATGCTCAAAATCCTTACAAAAATCTGGAGGAAAATCTTTACAGAAAATCAAGGTTAAGGTTAAAGTTAAGGTTAAGGTTATTTTTCACTTTTCACTTATCACTGACGGCGGTTATGGTGAGGAGATTGTCGGTGACTTGGAAGTGGATTTCGCGGTGGGCAAACTCGAGGGCGTAGGTGCGGGAGGGGTCATCCTGATAGTGGGGACGGGGGTCGTGGGCGAGGATGGCGCGGAGGGCGTCTTGCTGCCTGGGGGTGAAGACGGAGAGAAGGGCTTCGGGATCGTGGATGGTGAGGGGAGGTTGCTCCTTCGTCTGGGCGGCGAAACCACAGGTGGCGTCGGGGTGGGAGTCGGTGAAGGGGAGGTAGGGCTTGATGTCGTAGATGGGAGTGCCGTCCATAAGGTCGGCGCCGGTGATGTGGAGGACAGGGCCCTGGGATGTGGTGAGGTCTATCTTGGTGAGGCGCACGGAAGAGAGGCCGATGGGATTGGGACGGAAAGGGGAGCGTGTGGCGAAGACACCCATGCGCTGGTTGCCGCCGAGACGGGGCGGACGGACGGTGGGGTGCCACTGTCCGGTGTGGGCCTCGGAGAAGTCCCAAAGGAGCCAGATATGGGAAAAACCTTCTAATCCACGCAGCGCTTCGGCATTACGATAGGGCGGTTCGAAGACGATGGTGGCTTCGAGCGCATCGATGAGCCCGGCTTGACGGGGCACGCCGAACTTGGTGGGGAAGTCTGTGTGGATGTGGGCGATGGGAGTCATTGGGGGAGGACTGACGCACCGCGTCAGTGGATATTGACGGGTGTTTTAGGCGTTGGGATGCGGGGGGAGATTATGGGCGACGGCGTCGGTGATGAGGTGGAGGAGGGAGGGGGTGATGCCTTTGCGGGTAAGAAGCCAGTCGGAATCGGAGGCGAAGAGGAAGGCGTAGAGGGACATAGAGAGCTCATCCGTATCGCGGGCATGAGCGGCCTTAAGATAGAGGGATATGGCTGATGAAATCTCGCCATTGAGGAGGCGGGCGTGACCGAAGTTCTGATAATCAAAGGGGCGTGCGTCGGACGAAGACGTGAGGGTGGTGAAATAGCCTATTGACTCCTCTATGGGTCCGGCCTTGAGGGTGCACCAGGCGAGGCAACGGAGGAGATATGTGTCGGCGGCGTCCTTGAAATAGAGCTTGTAGACGAGGGGAAGGGCTTCTTCCTCACGCTTGGTGCGGATAAGGAGAGAGATAATCTTGTGCTGTATTTTCTCGTCGTCGGGTTTGTAGATGAGGGCGGCGGAGAAATAGTCATAGGCAGCCTCGTAGTCGCCGAGTTCGTCGTAGCACAGACCGAGTTTCTCCAATGTCCATACGGATTCTGGATGAGCCTCGGAGAGCGATTCTAAAAGAGGAATGGCGTCGGTGAAATTCCTTATGATGAGGAGTTTGTTGATGATAGTCTTGACGGCATCCTCGTCGGTGAAAGCTGCGTGGAAGAGAGAGTGGTTGACGAGAAGAAGGTCTTCTTTGAAAGGATTTTTATGTTCCTTGGCTTTGTGGAAGAAGGTGAAGTAGCGGTAGAGGTCGAAGACGTAGTGTTTGAGGCTATCCTCTTTTTCCCCTTCCATAGGGAGGCTTTCGGCATCAAGTTCGTTTCCTTCCTGATCCTGCATACCATTGATTTCCACTTTGCTGTTGCGGAGCATGAGGACGAAGGCATATTTGTCTGTGGCCGTGTGGCGCTTCATCTCAAAGAGTTTGCGGAGAGCGTCGGGAATGGTCACATTAACGATGTCGGGGTGGTCGTAGGTGAAGGGGTAGAACCAGTTGGCGGCTTTCTGGAAGAAGTCGTTGCTGATTTTGTAGAGGTTCTTGAAATTGTCGTAGTTCATATCCGCCCCATGGGCCTGAATATCAATAAAGATGCCGAAGACTTTTTTGATGCCGGCCTTCAAATCCTTGATGTTTTCAAGTTTCTCGGCATGGGCGGATTCCAAGAGTTCTTCGTAGTTTTCCTTGAGTTTGCGGTTCACTTCGGGAGTGCACTGGGCGGAGAGGAGGAGTTCCTGAAGGTATATGAGGCGCTGGCGCAGCGCGTCGTCGGAGAGAAGTTCGTGCGTCGTTTGCTGAAGTTCGGGGAAGTGAGGGAGCAGGTCTGCGTGGGTGACGTGGCAGAGTATGACGCCAACGAGGGCTCTTTCTGCGATTTTTTCGTCGGGATCTTGGCAGAGATGGAGGAGCAGTTGGAGTTTGTAGGGGTCAAAATATGTCAGGGAGGCCAGCATTACGGCACTGACGATAAGGGCGGGTTCCTCGCTGTCCTCTTGCTGGGGCATGAGGTATATTAGCATGTGCTCAACGTCCTCCGCTGTCCATTGGCGACAGGTCCATACGGCATTGAAGCGGTCGGTGGGTGTGAAGTCCTCGGCGAACATGTCCGTAGAGGGACGTGTGGCGCGCAGGGAACGGTAGGCCTGGGCTACAGGGAGGGGCGAATCGGCGAGTTCGAAGTTCCGGCGCGTGCGTTCCATAATGACGATAAGGCGCTGGATGAACTTCAGGCGCATCGTGTTGCGCTCGGGGTCGTCGGTGCCCTGACAGAGATAGTCGAGCATGGCGTGATAACCGTCGCGGATATCGCGCACTTTCTCCACGTCTTCCCAGTCGCTCACGGCAGTGAGCATACCTTCGATGGCTGTGAGGGCATCAATGATATTGCCCGAGGCGAGTGCAGTGCGGGCGTCGGTGTAGAGGGAGGAGAAGATTTGTGGAGACATTTATTTTAGTATTGTCTTGACGATGGTCTGCTTGAATTCGGTGTTGAGGTATTTGCGGGCCACGACAACGGTTTGGGTGGAGTCGGTGACGGTCTTGACAATGCGATGGCCCTGGCGTTTGGCAATAGAGGCGTAGGGTTCGGGGAGCATGGCGGCATCCACCTGGTTGTTGGTGAGCATTTGGAGGCGCACGCGGAGGTCGTTGATTTGCGGATAGAAGACCTTCGTCGGGGCAACGCCGGCTTCACGGAGGAACTGTTCGCAGAGAATGCTGCTGGCATCGTTGCGGGCGATGGCTATGGTATGGCCTTGCAAGTCCTTTACCTTGCGGGCTTTCAGACTACCGCATACGACGAGCGACCATTGTTCGGTGACGCTGCGCAGGATTTCCATGTCGCGGCCTTTGCCTTCCTTGCGGTATTGGAGCAGTCGGCTGCGGCTGGTGGTGCCGCCGAGGACGCGCTTGCCAAGGAGAGCCGTATCGGCATCATACTGCGAAGCGTAGTTGGTAATGTGTAGGGCAGAGTCTATGACAAGCGGCCGCACGAGGCGGGCGCTGTCGGCTTCTTCCTGGGCTTTTCGGGCAGATTCGGCACTGTCGCCCTTGTGACAGGACGTTAGAGCGCCGCAAAGGATGAAGAAAAGAAACATGAAGGGCCACGCCCCGATGACGCGGCCCTTCGTGAGGTATTTGTGGGAGTCGTTATTCATGTGTGAAAGGATTGACGCAGACGCTGGGCACCTACGCCTGGACACAGGGTAGGGTATTAGCCCTTGATAGCGGCAACGCCGGGGAGTACCTTGCCTTCGATGGCCTCGAGGAGAGCACCACCGCCGGTGGAGATGTAGCTGACCTTATCGGTGAGGCCGAACTTGGTGACGCAGGCTACGCTGTCACCACCGCCGATGAGGGAGAAGGCACCTTCTGCAGTAGCCTTGGCGATAGCCTCGCCGATGGCGCGTGAACCTTCGCAGAAGTCGTCGCACTCAAATACGCCGGCAGGGCCGTTCCAGAGGATAGTCTTAGCACCTTCAATGGCAGCAGCGAACTTCTCACGGGCAACAGGACCGGCGTCAACGCCTTCCAGGCCTGCGGGAATCTCGCGTGCATTGTGTACCTCGACGGTTGCACCGGGCTTAACGGTCATGGTGCCGAAGTCGAGACCATCGGTGCACACGGCATCGGGAGCGAGAACGAGTTCTACGCCGTTCTTCTTGGCGAGTTCCTCAACGCCGAGGGCTACGTCCAGTTTGTCCATCTCAACGATGCTGGTGCCGATTTCACCGCCGTGAGCCTTGCTGAAGGTGTAGGTCATACCGCCGCAGAGGATGAGGCGGTCCACCTTGCCGAGGAGGATCTCGATGATACCGATCTTGCTGCTGACCTTGCTACCACCCATGATGGCCACGAAGGGGCGCTTGATGTCGGAGAGCACGTTGTCAACGGCCTTCACTTCCTTCTCCATGAGGAAACCGAGCATCTTGTGGTCGGCATCGAAGTAGTCGGCGATGACGGCGGTGGAGGCGTGCTTGCGGTGAGCGGTGCCGAAGGCGTCCATAACATAATAGTCAGCATAGCTGGCGAGCGTCTTGGCGAAGTCCTTCTGACGGGCCTTCATTTCCTTCTTGGCGTCTTCGTAAGCGGGATCTTCCTTGTCGATACCTACGGGCTTGCCTTCCTCTTCGGGATAGTAGCGGAGGTTCTCGAGAAGCAGCACCTCACCGGCCTTCAGGGCAGCGGCCTGCTCCTGTGCCTTGGCGCAGTCGGGGGCAAACTGAACTTCCTTCACGCCGAGGGCCTGGGCTACGGCGTCCTTAATCTGGCCGAGGGAGAGCTCGGGCTTCACCTTACCTTTGGGCTTGCCCATATGGCTCATGATAATGAGAGCGCCACCTTCGTTGAGGATGTGCTTCAGAGTGGGCAGGGCACCGCGGATACGGGTGTCGTCAGTAATCTTACCGTCCTGGAGGGGTACATTGAAGTCCACGCGGACAATGGCTTTCTTGCCTTCAAACTTACATTCAGAGAGTGTCATATTGAAAGTTATGAGTTAAAAGTTAAAAATTAAAAGTGTCAGTCTTTGTTATTTCTTCGCTGCAAATATACAATATTTATATAATATACGCGCGCGCAACACCATTTTTTTTCACTTTAATCTGCAAAGATTTGCATATTTCCCAGATTGTTGCTAATTTTGCATGCAAATTTAGGATTTAACATTCCCCATTTAACCATAAACAAAAATGTCCAACATTATCGAACAACTCATCAGCCGTGCGCGTGCCAACAAGCAGCGCATCGTGCTCCCCGAGAGCCTTGAAGAGCGCACTCTCACCGCTGCCGACAAGGCCCTTGCCGACGACATTGCAGAAATCATCCTCATCGGCAACCCCGACGAAATCCACGCCCTGGCCGCTCGCTTGGGGCTTACCCACATCGACAAGGCCACCATCATCGACCCTGCCACGAGCGAGAAGACGGAAGAATACGCCCAACTCCTGGCCCAACTGCGCGCCAAGAAGGGTATGACTATTGAGCAGGCCCGCCAGAAGGTGCTTGACCCACTGTATTTCGGTTGCCTCATCATCAAGAGCGGCGATGCCGACGGTCAGATTAGCGGTGCCCTCAGCACGACGGGCGACACCCTGCGCCCCGCCCTCCAGATTATCAAGTGCGCCCCCGGCATCACTTGCGTCAGCGGTGCCATGCTTCTCATCACCAACGCTCACGAATACGGCGACGACGGCGTGCTCGTTATGGGTGACGTGGCCGTTACGCCCATGCCCGATGCCAACCAACTCGCCCAGATTGCCGTATGCACCGCCCAGACCGCCAAGGCCGTGGCCGGTATCGACCCTCGTGTGGCCATGCTGTCGTTCAGCACGAAGGGCAGTGCCAGCCATGAGGTCGTAGATAAGGTGGTTGAGGCCACGGCTCTCGCCAAAGAAATGGCCCCCGACCTCCTCATCGACGGCGAACTCCAGGCCGATGCCGCCCTCGTAGCCAGCGTGGGCGAGAAGAAGTGCCCCGGCAGTCCTGTTGCCGGCCGTGCCAACGTGCTCGTGGCTCCCTGCCTCGAAGTGGGCAATATCGGCTATAAACTCGTGCAGCGTCTCGGCGGTGCCGAGGCCATCGGTCCCATCCTTCAGGGTATCGCCCGTCCCGTGAACGACCTCAGCCGCGGTTGCTCCGTTGATGACATCTACAAGATGGTGGCTATCACCGCCTGCCAGGCTATTGCCGCTAAGGAACAGTAAGTTCTATCATCGCTTAAATATATATCCCTTATTCTTTTGGATAAATGATATTTAAGTAAAGTTATATAAAGAAATAGGGAAGGTGCAATTCCGCGTGCCTTCCCTCTTTTCTTCTCATTGAAAAGAAAGACAATGCTCCCTCTCCAACGCTTAAAACGTCTCTTCAACAAAGCCTGTGGCGACTATGCCTTATTGCAGGATGACGACCGTGTACTCGTAGCCGTCAGTGGCGGTAAGGACTCTATGCTCCTTGCCCGTCTCATGGCCGAGCGGAGCCGACTGCATAAACCCAAAATAAGTGTGGCGGCTGCCCATGTGGTGATGGACAATATCCCATGCGCCGCTGATGGAGATTACCTCCGCGACTATTGCCACGGACTTGGCATCGACCTGCACGTACTCCATACTTGCTTTGACCCTACTACCGACCGCCGTCATACGCCTTGCTTTCTCTGTTCGTGGTATCGCCGCAAGGCGCTTTTTGAGTTTGCTTCCGCCAATGGGTTCAATAAGGTGGCGCTCGGGCACCATCAGGACGACATTCTCGTCACGCTGCTGATGAACGAAACCTTTGAGGGTTCCTTCTCCACAATGTCGCCCGCAATGCCGATGGAGCATTATCCCTTCACGCTTATCCGCCCCCTTTGTCTCACGCCTGAACCCCTCCTGAAGGAAGTGGCTGACGCAGAAGGCATAAAGCCCCTTCAAAAGAATTGCCCATACGAACATGCCACCCACCGCACAGCCATGGCGGACATTTTCCGTCAGTTGGAGCGACTAAATCCTGATGTACGCCACTCGCTCTGGCATGCGCTGAGTTAAAGTTTTGCTCTAACAAAACGCATGTTACGATTTTTTAAAAGTGTAAAATATTTTGACAAAACGAAAAAAGGAGAAATCGAGGCGATGTGAGGCCTGAATGTGGCTATCGGTGAAAAACGCACGCCTATCCTTCTTCATTTTTCTCCATCGCTCCTTTCACTTTTCCCGATACCCTATTTTACGCAAAACTAAAAGGGACATCGAACGAATTAAAAGGGACTTAGGACAAAATAATAGGGACTTAGTTTGCACTAAAAGGGATTCAGAAAAAATTAAATCGGTTTTATTTTGAAATTTTCTGCAAAAAAAATCAATTCGAGACGGGGCATTTTGTGCTCTAAAGGCAGGTGTAGAGAAGTAAAAAGCGATTGAGAAAAATCCCTTCGTGTTCTATGTTGTTGTAAATGAGAAATAAAATAGACGCCTTAATTATCGCAAATTTCCGACCGAGAGGATAATCAAACGGCTACGCGCCCCAATTTTGGCTAAAAAACGTATCGAAAGTGTAAAATATTTTGACAAAATAAATAAAGTTACGGACGCGTTGATTGTGTAAATTCTTTTTTATAACAAAATCCCCACCGAAGAAAAATCTTAGGAGGGGATTTCGTCTTTATGATGGGATTTGTGGGAGAATTGCCAGTGTTTTTAGACGTGGGCCTTGAGGTTTGCTTCCAGAGCCTCCACTTGCAGACGGAAATCGCGGTCGGAGGCGATGCGGCGCTCAATCTGGCGGATGGCATAGAGCACTGTGGCATGGTCGCGCCGGCCCAGTTCCTGGCCAATCTGCGCCTGGCTCATCTTGGTGTACTTCTGTGCAAGGTACATGGTGAGTTGGCGCACGAGGACGATGTCGGCCTTGCGGCACTTCTCAATGATTTCGCGTTGCTTCACCTTGAAATGCTGGCAGAGGTGCTGGAGGATATCCTTGAGGGTGATATCGTTGCGCGTGAGGTTGATAACGCGGGCCACAACGCGCTGGGCAAGAGCGAGGTCTATTTCGCAGTCGTCCACCATGCTGAAGGCCATCAGGCTGTTGACGACGCCTTGGAGGTCGCGCACGTTATCAGTGACGTTTTCGGCAATATAATTGACCACATCGGCGGGGAAGCGCAGACCCGTGCCCCTTATCTTGGCGGCAACGATGTCGCGGCGTAGCATGACGTCGGGGCGGTCCATCTCCATGACGATGCCCCACTTGAAACGGGTGAGCATACGTTCCTCAATGCCTTCGAAGAGCACGGGGGCGCGGTCGCAGGTGATGATAATCTGGCGGCCGTTGAGGTGGAGGTGGTTGAAGATGTGGAAAAAGGTGTGCTGCGTGTTGGCGGTGGTGAGTTCCTGTATGTCGTCTATGATGAGGACATCAATAGACTGATAAAAATGCATGAACTCGTTGATATTGTTGTTGCGAACGGCGTCGGTATATTGCGTCTTGAAGAGGTGGGCGGGCACAAAGAGTACGCGCTTCTCGGGGAACTTCTCTTTGATGCGGTGGCCTACGGCCGTAACGAGGTGGGTCTTGCCCACGCCGGAGGGGCCGTAGAGGAAGAGCGGGTTGAAGGTGGTCTGGTTGGGCTTTTCGGCGATGGCCTTCGCAATGTTGAGGGCCGCCTTGTTGCTGATGCCCTTGACGAAATTCTTGAAGGTGAACTCCGGGTTGAGATGCGGGTCGAGTGGCTTCTCCTGGGGCTTTTTTGCACTGCCGGCGACGGGGGAGGCTGGCGCTTCGTCAAGCACGAATCGGATTTTCAGGTTTTCACCGAAAACGGAGTTGAGATGCGGCTTGAGGTGGGGGAGATACTTCTCGCTGAAAAGGGTGGCGAAGTTCCTGGTGGGGCAGGCGAGGACAAGGGTGGTGTTGTCGTATTCCTTGGGCGTGACATGCTCAAACCAACTCCACACGTTCCCAAATTGCTCTTTGGGAACCTGCAGGGCCAGTTGGCTTTTCAGCGCACAGAGGCTTTGCTGCCATTTTGTATTTAGGACTTCGCTCATTCGTTTTTTTGCAAAAGCGGATGCAAAATTGCAAAAAAAAATTAACACGGCCAACATAATTGTTAATAAGTTGGCGAAAAAAAATCATGAGAGCCGTGAAACGTAGCGTGAAACAGTCATAAAGGAAAAATGATGCTCCTTATATATAAAAATAAGGTGTATGAAAAACGAAATTATGGATAAACGGCGTATTAAGTTAGAAGAATGTCAGTCAGAAAGTGAATAATGCTATCTAAAGTTTGCTATATAAGTATATTTTTGTATCTTTGCAAACAAATTAACTTAACAAAAAAAATTATGCCTCAGAAAATTCCTATTACTCTCAATGAGAATGTGCTGAATGTAGTTCTGGAAGAACGTCTTGACATCGGCAATTCCACGAAACTTATTGAGGAACTCAACAAGTATCGAGAGGACGAAAATATCACCGAGGTGGTGTTTGATGCTCGCAAACTGACTTACATTGCTTCTACCGGCATTCGTGCCGTCCTCTTTGCTAAACAGTCGATAGGCAACAACCCCAAGGTTACTATTATTGGTGCAAGTGCTGACGTTTATCACATTTTTGATATGACGGGCCTTACCAAGTATATTGAATTTAAGGACACTCAAGAATAAACCATCTTATGCACAAACTTCACTATTCTAATGTAAAAGGACGCGCAGGAGAAATCATTGAGGATATACTGGCTGTAGATACGTTTTCCAAGCAACAGGAGATGATGTTTACGTTCAATCTCGTGTGCGAGGAAATCGTGACTAATGTAGTAAACTACGCCTATCCCGATGACACCGATGGTCCTCTCACAATAGAGGTGGACGAGACCGACGATGCAGTTGTGCTCTCCTTCATTGATTGTGGCACACCCTTTAATCCTCTTGCTAAGGACCCTCCCGACACTTCGTTACCCCCCGACAAACGCCCCATTGGCGGACTGGGAATCTTCCTTGTACAGCAAATGATGGACGATGTGGCCTATTGCTACGAAGAAGGCCGCAATGTGTTCACCGTGAAGAAGAATACGAATTGAATCAATAGGAATTCGCGCCCATAGAACTTCCAGAAAATACATTTCCTTAACCTGAAAATGAAATTATTTAAACGGATAAGTGATTATTTAAACTTTACGTTTGCCGTTGTCTTCTTGGCAGGTATGGTCTTTACCATTGGCTTTGGAGCGTGCCTTTATATGATGCGCCAGGAGGCCACTAAGAGCGTGGACGAAAAGGTAACGAGCGACATCAATTTCGTGCAGAACAGCATCGATAGCAAACTGCAACGAGTAGAAGACGTGGCTTTTACAGCGCTATGTAATCATTTCCAGTCCATAACCACCCGCAAGACAGACGGTAGCCGGCAAGTGGAGTTTGACACCCGTGTGGCATTGCCTTCGGAGGAATCTTTCTTCCTTTTCCTGGAACAACTGCTCGCTACAAATCCCCTCGTCTGCGGCGTGGCTATCGGGTTTGAGCCAGGACTTCATGCCCCGCAGGGCGATTATGGATTTGCTACATACGTTACCAACGTAAGCGGAAAGAACGAGCGGCTACGGCTCGGCGCCATTCACGATTACAAGCAGAAACCTTGGTATAAGGGCCCTCATGACAAGGGAACACCCGTGTGGAGCGAACCCTTCCGTGAGACGAGCAGGGGAAAAGTAGTATGCTGTTACTCTTACCCCATCTTTGACCTTGGAGGCAAGATAATAGGTGTGATAGCCCTTGATATTGACACAGCCCCCATCCAAAATGACTGCAAGAAGGTTACGCCTTATCCTCATGCTATTGTTACCGTAGTAGATCGCAACTTCAAGTTTGTGTCTCACCCTGACACCACCCGCCTCCTTTCTGATGTGAAAATGGGAGAGGACTTTACAGAATCGGAGTTTACGGACAGCATTAGAGACAAAATGCTGCGTCAAGAACGAGGGCATTACACAATTGGCATCGACACCGATGATGAGGCTGTATTTTATTTCTGTCCAGTCAAGCGAGCCGACTGGACCATTACAATTACGTGCCCCACTGATGACGTCTATGGCCAAGTGTCGCGCATGAAGCACATCACCACCCTCATAGCAATTATCAGCATATTGTTTATGGCGATGTGTCTCCTTTTCCTCATGCGGCGCATCAAGCACGCCAGTATGGCAAGGGCCGGCATAGAACACGAACTAGGGTTGGCATCCAATATCCAGATGGGAATGATTCCCAAGATATACCCAGCCTTCCCCACACGGCCAGAGTTAGACATCTGCGGTTTTGTGAAACCTGCGAAGACTGTGGGCGGTGACCTTTACGACTACTTCGTGCATGAAGAAAAACTCTATTTCTGCATCGGTGATGTATCGGGAAAAGGTGTGCCAGCCTCTCTCTTGATGATGGTTGTCATCAGCCTCTTCCGTAATTTGGCCCGTAACTTCTCTGACCCTGCCGTCATCGCCCAGTCGCTTAATCAAAGCATCGCACGCAATAATCCGCAGCAGATGTTCTGCACTCTGTTCATCGGCATACTTAATCTCGCTGATGGACAAGTACAGTATTGCAATGCTGGCCATAATTATCCCATTCTCTGCCGCAAGGAAGGGGATAGCTACAATGCGGAGTATATGCATCCTGAGCACAATCTGCCTATCGGAATCTTTGAAGATACCACTTACATACCCGGCAATCTTCAAATACTGCCGGGCGATGCAATTTTCCTATACACAGACGGCGTTAATGAAGCTGAAGATTCTCAACATGTTCAGTTCGGCAATGATGCAGTCCCCGTCATAATTCGCGAGGAGATGAACGCTCGTCATTCATGTGACACCTTGCTTTCAGCTGTACTCTCTAAAATCATGGCTCACACTAAGGGAGCCGAGCAGAATGATGACATCACAATGCTTCATATTATATATAAAGGAACTGAATAAAACGAAGTAATTTTATACTTATGCATAAAAGCCGCCCTGGATTTCAGGACGGCTTTTTCTATATACAAGAGTGACTGTCATTATTATTATATTAAAACCATAGCGGTACAGGCCGCCACGTATGGTTAAGCTTGTAAGGGAATAAAAAAACGAAGCCCTTTTGGACTTCGTTAGGAGTGGGCGCTGGGGGATTCGAACCCCCGACCCTCTGCTTGTAAGGCAGACGCTCTGAACCAGCTGAGCTAAGCGCCCTTGCAAATGAGAAATGATGTGTTGCGTTGTTGTGACTGAGCAGTTGCTCGTGGGCGCTGAGGGATTCGAACCCCCGACCCTCTGCTTGTAAGGCAGACGCTCTGAACCAGCTGAGCTAAGCGCCCTCATTTCCGATTTGCGAGTGCAAAAGTACGGTTTTCTCGGGACATGGCCAAATGTTTCTGCTACTTTTTTGTGATTTCGGCTAAAATTTGTGCTACAATGTCACTTGAGGTGTCAAAATAGCCAGGAAAAAGTGCATCGTCGTGTGATTTTTGTCCTTTTGCGGAGGCGTGAATATCGGTAGTTTCTGTCTCACGCAGTATGTGGGCGGCATTGACAGGGGTGACGCCACTGCCCGGCATGATGATAATACGGCCGGATGCCTGTTGCACGAGAGAGCGGAGCAAAGGGAGTGCCTGTTCGGCTTTTGGGGCAAGACCAGAGGTGAGGAGGCGGTTGTAGCCCATCTGGATGATTTGTTCCAAGGCCTGTTCTGGTGCGCGGCATCGGTCAAAAGCGCGATGGAAGGTGAGGTTCATGCCTTCAGCGGCCTTTGCAAAGCGTGTGCATGCATTAAGGTCTATGTCGCCGTTGGGGGTAAGGGCACCTACGACGACGCCTTCGGCACCGAGGTCCTTGCAAAGTTTAATGTCATGCAGGATGATGTCCTGCTCTTCGTCGTTGTAGCAGAAATCGCCGCCACGAGGACGGATGAGGATGTGGCGTGCCATGCGTTGCCCCTGGCTATTGTGGAGAGGATGTGAGAGAACAGAGGAAAGATACCCATAGGATGGTGTAAGGCCTCCCACTTCAAGAGCGGCGCAGACCTCTACGCGCTGGGCTCCACCGAGGGCGGCGGCACGTATGCTCTCTATCGAGCCTGTGCATATTTCAAGTATTGCCATTATATTAGATGATGAGCGGCTGGTATGTCTATCACTCCGCGTTGGAGGGTAATGAGTTGTTCCTCTTCAAGTTCATGGAGAAGATGAGAGACGTTGAGGCGAGTCGTGAGGAGATTGGCGGCCAGTTCGTTCATACCGACAATGAGGCGCTTGTGACCGCGCATTTGATCGGTGCGTTGCTGGAGGAAGGCTGTGAAGCGCTGGCGGAGGTTCTTGGGCTCCGGCATCCAGAGGCGCTGAAGAAGCAGTTGCTGACAGGAGCAGACGTAGTTGAGATAGTTGAGGTGGAAGGCCGTGTAGTTGAAAAGGATATCGCGGACGTCGGCCTTGGAAACGACAAGGAGTTGCACATCATCGCCCTCTGCGTATAAGTTTTTGGAATACCGATTACGACGACCGAAGAGACGCTCGGGCTGAAGTACAGTGGGGGCATTAACGTACTCTTCCAAAGTGTAGGAACCATCGGCAGCCTGCTCTTGCATACGTATTTGACCTTGTATGACAAAGATGAGCGCACGACACTCATCACCTTCGCGGGCCAGAAGGGTTGCATGGTGGGGGCGACGGAAATCAAAGTGAGCCTGGCCTGCCATGTTGAGAGCGTCTTCTCGGGTGAGCCCTTGGAAGAGCGGGAGAGATATGAGGCGTTGGAAGTATTCGGATTGCATAGACAAGAAAGCAGTCTTAATGAGACTGGACGCTATTTAAACCTTTGATGTTCGTTGAGACACGGCAGGAAGAGCCGTCGGCATATATATAATAATATTGTATGTCCTTCTTTTTGGAGAGAAGCTTTTCGGCGTCCTCGCGGCCCATCACCATTGAGGCCGTAGCATAGGCATCAGCCTCGGCGCAGGTGGGGGCGATGATAGTAGCAGAGAGGAGAGTCTGCTGCACGGGACGTCCCAGCCGAGGATCAATGGTATGGGCATAGCGATTCCCCTTGCTGTCGGTGCGGAAGTTGCGATAGTTGCCGCTTGTGGCCATGGCGACGTGGGTAAAGGGGAGAATCTCTTGAAGCTCGCTTCTGTCGGGCGTTGGCCTGGCTACACCTATCTGCCAGGGCTTTCCTTCAGAATTACAGCCTTCTGCTACTATTTCGCCGCCAATTTCTACCATAAAATTTTTAACGCCGTGCATTCGGAGTAAGTTTGCTACGCGATCTACTGCATAGCCTTTGGCAATGGCTCCGCAGTCAAGCATGACACGCTCACCCCTGAGATAACGTTGGTATCCTACGATGCTTAAAAGAGAGTCGATCTGCTCATCGGAGGGAGTCGTAGTTTTCTCATTGCCGAAGCCCCAAGCATTGACAAGTGGAGCCACCGTGATGTCGAAGGCCCCCTGCGTGTCTTTGCTTATGCGCATGGCAAGGGTAATAACGTCTTTGGCAATCTTGTCAGAGGCGGGATTTTGGCCTGCATTGTAGCGGCTGAGCCAGCTGTCGGGGTTAAAGAGAGAGAGAGCAGCATCCACTTTCTTCATTTCTGTCTGTATTTCAGGGTGAAAGTCGGAAGGGCTCTGGTAAGTGATTTTGTAGGTCGTGCCGAAAATGGGGCCGGAGTTGGATTGATAGGCCGTGTTGTGGCGGCGGATAATCCAGACAGTAGCAGCTGCAAGGATTAGAAAGGCTACAAGCTGGAAGATGCGCTTCTTTTGGGTATTGGATGATGACATAGTCTAATTGATGAAGCTCCAACTTACACCAAAGCGGAGCACGCGTTCGTTGGTAGGGTAGTGGGGTGTGAGGAAATAGTTTCCGGCCGATTTATTAACGTGAGTGTACATCACATAGAAGCGAGCACGCTTGAGAAGGAAGTTGACATAAACGTTTATCCACGGATAGTTGCCAATCTTCGTGCGTGCTGTAGTGCTCTGCGTAGCAAACTGACCAATGGCAGGGGCATAGTCGGGGGCATAATAGCGGGTGAAGTAGCGGGCGTCAGCACCGAGTTCGGTGTGGAGGACTTTGGCGATGCAGAACTTGAGGTAGAGGTTAGTGTAGCCCGTGAAGAGAGGGAGCGGTAGGTGTTCCTTTGACGAGGATTTCTGCAGTGTGAGTTCGTTTTCCCAGCGCAGGGGACCGAGGCTGAAGTTTTGGAAGAGCGACACCTCCAACGTCTGGATATTCTCCGGGGCTTGCATCACGCGGAGGCTATAGAGCGGTGACGTGCCACCCATACCATCGGGCACTGTAGGAGCATCAATGTGGCCGAAGTGCGTGTAGTTCTGAATAGTCTCAAAGTTGACTTGCACGCGTGTCTTCCACCATTTCAATTCTCCGCCAATACGTGTGCGAAAAACCTTGCTGAGTTCGTCATTGTCCCACCAGGCATTGCGGCCATGATAGTGGCGGAAATAGAATGACGGCAGTTCGTTGCGCACGAAGCCGATGGCTTTGATAGAGAGAGAGTCGCGACGCAGGGGAATATCAAACTTGGCCCATCCTTCAGCATTGAACTCGCCCCATTCTTTACCGCTCGTACGGATTTCGCCGATGACGTTGTAATGGAACAGACGTCCCTGTTCGCGCATCAGTTGTGCGCCGAGGGTGACGTGGTTTTCGTTGTAAGAGGAGCGCAAGGGGTTATCATCGAGTAGCACAAAGTGGTCGTACTGATGCTTGGCGAAGAGGCGCATACCCGTCTTTACCCATGGGCGGAAGCCTTCGCGCATCTCCAGGGCAAGAGTGTTATGAAGGGAGAAGTTGCGCGTCAGTTCATTGGTACTTTCTTCAGGCAGATAGTAGTCGGCGAAATATTTGTCGCTGGGAGAAGAATCAAGGAAACGGCGGTTGTTGTGGGCCAACCGCATAGTGTGGATGATGGAGGCTACAGGCCGGAACTTCATGCGGGGCACAATGCGAATACTGTCAGAACCATCAGCCGCTGGCTTATCATAGTGTATGGTGTCGCGAGCTATTTCCTCATAACCGCCTAAATGGTAGCGATGGGTAAGAAAGAGCGTGTTGACATACATATAATTATAAGCGCGCAGACGCACGGGCATCTCACTCGTACGGAAGGACGTGGGGAGTATCTCGGGGTGGGTGATGTAGTCGTCGCTCTCAAGGCCGCCGTTCTCAGCGTTCTTCAGATGGTTGAGGTTGTAGAGGGCATGAAGTTCGTAGCGTTCATTAATGTGGCTGCCGTAGAGGGTGCCTCCGAAGTGGGCGGTATTCTGATTCTGGTAATAGCCGCGTCCGTAGAGATAGTCAATGTGGAACCCGAGGCCAGTCTTCTTGCCTACGTTTACGGCAAACTTGGCGTTGATGCGATCTTCGCCGTCCGTGCGGTTGCCACACTTGTTGTAGGTGAGGTTGGTGTAAGGACTTTTCGTGTTGGTAAAGAGCAGTTCGGCAGGCGCCAGAAGGAAGAAGTCGTATGGCTTTGAGAAGATGAAGGGGTCTCCCATCATGTAGTCGTCCTGCCCATTGTAGATGCGGCACATGCGCGGTGCGCCGAGGTTGCCCGTAGTGTTGTAGCGCATGGTGGGGCCGGCTGTAAAGACACGCTGAGGATAGCGGTCCATGAGCGTATCTACCTGGGCGGGGATACGGCTTCCAAAGCGTTCCTCAATCTGCCAGGCATAGATGCCGTAGGGCACGCCCACCGTCTTTGTGCTATCATTGAGCGTGGAGGCGGTGCGGTCGCGACGTGTGGCGCGGGTGTCCTCGTTGATGTTGATGCCATTCACGGCATCTACCACGCTCTGGGCTGTGGCGCTAGCACCTATGAGCGAGAGCAGGAGGATAGATATAAACTTCTTCAAAGTTATGGCGTTAAGAGTTAGGATTTAGTTTCAGAAGAATTTTCTTCGGACTGCTGCTGGGCTGCCTTTACGTAGATTTTCTTTGTACAGGTGAATATGTAGTGTCCGATGGCTCCGGCCCATGGCTGCGTGTATTCTACTTTGAGTCCGCTGGCCGTGGTGTAGTTTTTCATTTCCTTTGATTCATTGCCCGTGATGCCGTATGCGAGGCCAACAGATACGTTATGCCAGCCCTCCGTCATGTCGGTAGGCACGATGAAGGTGGCGCTGGGAAGCATTCCGCCTCCCGTGGTGGTAGAGGCCGTAGGCTTTACGTCTTTGTCTATTGCCCAGTCAGGGGCACTGCTGAAGTAAACGTTTTGCTGTCCCGTGCCCATGCTGAGCGTGGCGTGGAACGTTTGACCAGCTGTGACGGTATCAGTCTGGACAGCGGCCTCTGTTTCAAACACCATATCGGAGAATTGCGGAGGATATGAGGAGTAATCGGTATCACAGGAAATCAGTGCCAGGCAAAGAGTTGTGCAAAGAAGATAGAATAAGCGTTTCATAAAGCAGATATTTGAATAATAATTGTGAGAAATTTTACCAATATAAAAACGAGAATAGTAAAAAGAGGCTGCAATAATAGGATGTAATATTAGAAAGCCCCGAGATCAGTGCCGGGAGGAAGCGGAGCGAAGGGGTCGCTGTTGTCTGACATGGGGAAACCCTCTGACGGTGGAACAATGTCTATGCCTGGGGGCATTTCTCCTGATGCGGTGATGCCTTTTTCGCCGGGTACGGGAATATAGCCTTTCTCCTCGTTTTCAAAGCGTGCATACTTGCCCTGGAAGTTAAGGAGAATGTCGCCTACTGCGCCATTACGATGCTTGGCGATAATGATTTCGGCTTTACCGTGGAGGTCTTTGGTGCCGTCGGCAGACTGATAAATGTGGTAATATTCGGGGCGATGGATGAAAGTGACAATGTCGGCGTCCTGTTCAATAGCGCCTGATTCGCGGAGGTCGGAAAGTTGCGGGCGTTTGTCGTCGCCTTCGCGCTTGGCGGACTCACGACTGAGCTGCGAGAGGGCGATGATGGGGATGTTAAGTTCTTTGGCCAGGCCTTTTAGGGAACGGCTGATAATGCTGATTTCTTCTTGGCGGGAGTTGAAGGGCAGTCCCGAGGCCGTCATCAGCTGGAGATAGTCGATGATTATTATCTCTACGTTTTTCTCACGGCACAGGCGGCGGGCTTTGGTTTGCAATTCAAATACGGACATATTGGCGGTATCGTCAATGTAGAGCGGCGTGCCAAGCATACGGCGGTAGTTGGCGTCGAGTTGCTCCCACTCAAAACTCTTCAACTGACCTGTGCGCAGTTGGCTACTGTCAATTTCACAAACGTTGGAGAGCACGCGGTTGACGAGCTGCATCTTTGACATTTCGAGGGAGAAGACGGCCACTGTGCGTTTCATGTCCACGGCCATATTTTTAGCCATGCTGAGAGCAAAGGCTGTCTTGCCCATTGCCGGACGTGCACCGATGATAATGAGGTCGGATTTCTGCCAGCCGTTGGTGATTTTGTCGAGTTCGGTAAAGCCAGAGGGGATGCCCGTCATGGCGTCGGTATTGGCCGATGCCCGCTGCACAGCATCCATTGCATCGTCCAGGATAGAGTCTATTTGCTCCACCTTGTTCTTAGAGTTATCCTGACCAAGGGCGAAGACTTGCGCCTCAAGTTTCTTCATAACTTCGTCGGCAGGATGCGTGGGGTCGAAGGCGTCGCGCTGCACCTCTGAGGTAAGAGTTATGATGCGGCGTGCCATAGCCTTGTCGGCAATGATGCGGGCATGGTACTCAATGTGAGCGCTGCTGTACATCATCTCAGAGAGTTCGGTGAGATAGAACGGTCCGCCGGCTTCCTCCAGATTACCAGCCTCCTCAAGTTGATGGGTCACCGTGAGGATATCAACAGGGTTCTGCTGGAAGTTAAGGCGCTGTATTGCCTCATAGATGAGTTGATGGCGGTGCTCATAGAAGCAGTCAGGAGTGAGAATTTCCGACACGCGGTAGTATGCTTCTTGTTCAATGAGGAGAGCACCGAGGACGGCGCGTTCCAGTTCGCGGTCTTGCGGCTGGAGACGTCCGAAGTTGTCTGTCTGCGGGGCTGCGGGAGCGGCCTTGCGGTTTGTGCGGGAGTTATTCTGTTGTGGCATCTTTCTTTCCGAATTGAGGATCAACGTTTATGATTGAGGCTGCGATGAATGTGAGAGGAACAAGGGCAATTACGGCCACGAAGAACTGATAGTACCCAAGCATTTCCTGTAGCCATCCAGCCACCATGCCGGGGAGCATCATGCTGAGGGCCATAAAGCCTGTGCAGAAGGCGTAGTGAGCGGTCTTGGAGTGGCCTTGCGAGAAGTAGAGCATGTAGAGCATGTAGGCGGTGAAACCGAATCCGTAGCCGAACTGCTCAATGAAGTAGGAGGTGGCCACGATGCTAATCTTGTTCATGACAAGCCCACCGAGCACGATGTGTTCCGGCTGGTAATAGGCGAGGGCCACGTATAGAAGGTTGGGCACGCTCATGGCGAGCACCATGGGCCAGAGCCAGCGCTGGAAGCCCTTGTGGGCCACGGCGACTCCGCCGAGTATGCCACCCGTGATGAGCCCTATCACGCCGATGGTGCCCTGCACGAAACCGAGTTCGCTGGTGGAGAGGGCCATGCCGCCCTGCTCAAGGCTGTCGAGGAGGAAGAGGGGGGTAATCTTTACGAGCAGAGCCTCGGGCAGACGATAGATGAGAAGGAAGATGAGAGCCACGACAATCTGCGGCTTCTCAAAGAAGTCGGCAAAGATTTCAAAGAAGTCGCGCAGGACGTCGAGGATGCTGTGAGAGGCCGGCTTCGCGTCCGCCGTTTCGGCCAGTTGCTCGTTGTCGGCCATTGCCTGCACTTGCTCCGGTCGCGGCAAAATAAAGCGATGGTATATGCAGAGCAACAGCAACGTGGCTGCGGCCACCATCATCGTTATGCTCCAAGCCAGCCGGGGATTTTGCGTGAAGACCTCAAGATTACCGGCTCCCATGATGAGCAGGCCCTGTCCCATAATGGTGGCGATGCGGTAGAACGTATTGCGAATGCCTACGTTGAGGGCTTGTTCGTGTTCGTTCAGTGCCAGCATGTAGAAGCCGTCGGCGGCAATGTCGTGGGTGGCGCTGCTGAAGGCCATGAGCCAGAAGAAGCAGAGCGACCACTTTACAAAGCCTGGCGTCTGCAACGTCAAGGCGACGCCTGCCATTGAGGCACCCACAAGCAACTGCATGGTTACTATCCACCAGCGCTTCGTGCGGAGCATATCTACCACAGGGCTCCAGAAAGGTTTGATGACCCACGGCAGGTATAGCCAGGAGGTATAGAGGGCAATGTCGGTATTGTTCAGGCCGAGGCGTTTGTACATCACCACGGCGATGGACATCACGATGACATAGGGCAGGCCCTCAGTGAAGTAAAGTGTGGGCACCCATGCCCAAGGAGATCTATTTTTATTTTCCATAATTCTGTTTGAGATGTGAGGTGGGGTAGTAGTGGGCCAGAATACTGCGGTAGTCATGACCCTCTGCGGCCATTACGGCTCCACCTATCTGGCAAAGACCTACGCCGTGGCCCCAGCCGTGACCGGTAAGGATAAAGTCTGTGCCTTCGCGTTGTACTTCAAAGTTGCTGCTCAGTAGATGGGTGGGACTAAGTAGTTTACGTATCTCCAGTTCCTTTCCTACTTCAATGATGTGTTCACTCCCTACTACGCGCAGCAGACTGATTCTTCCGCTTGCTCCGCGCTGTAGAGGTTGGAGGTCTAGTATGTTGCCCAGTCCCAGGTGCAGTTTCTCTTCGGCCAGGCGTGAGAGCTCTTCCTGAGTGTAGCGCACCTGCCAGTCGTGGTATTGCGCGGTCTCTTGGTCATAGTCGTTCAGCACCTGGCGGAGGAGGTGTGCATCGCGGGTGTTGCAGTAAGGGCATTCCACGGGCTGCAGATAACTGTAGTCTTTGTCCTGCCAGCAGGTGGAGAAGCGCTCCGTGCGGCCGCCGCAACATTTGGAGAAGCGCGTGTCGCAGAGTTCGCCTTCGCGGCTGTAGAGCACTTCGCCGCGTGTTTCCTTAATGGCGCGTTCCACTGTCGCGTTCACGCCGCCCACGCCTTGGTATCTTTGGCAGTGGTCATCGGCGCATACGTCGTAGAGGTTATGGGCTGAAGCGTCGTAGATGCGGATGTGCCTGCTTTCATCGGCAGGTAATTTCTGTAAGTCTTCATCTTGTGTCTGCCGGCGGGCGACCTTCATCCGTAAAGCCCAGCTGCGGCTAATAACGGCGTGCGCTTTCAGAAGCTCAAGGTCGGAGGTTCCGCTCATCTCGCTACTGATAACGCTGAGGAGGTAACTTTCAATGTCAATATCATTGACGGCCAACTGTTTTCCGCTCTCCTTATTATCTATTATGCGCAGGCGTCCGCGAAAGGTCTGGTCCTGCTGGCGTTGCCAGTGGAAATCCTTTCCGATTGTCACGCCGTGAAGGGTGAAGCCGTCGGCCGCGGGGCTATGCTTGATGCGGGGAGCCTCCATTATGCCCACACTTATCTCGGGGGTGCCGCATTCAGAGAGTATGTTGCGAATTTTCTCTTCGCTCAAGGCGCGGAAGTCCTCCTCGCGTGGCGTGATGATGAAGCCTGCCATATCCAGCGCGCCGGGCGACACGAGACAGGTGCCGTCGTGATAGCATTGCGGGCGGTGCTGGCTACGGGGGATGAGAAGCGCGCGGCCGTTCTGCATCAGTAGGTTGAAGTCGGCCTCTTCTCGCCCTTCGGGAATGGGGAGAGCCTTGATTTCCTCCCACACTTTTTCGCTGTCGTCATACAGCTGCCGTGGCAAGGCTTCGGCCAGTCCAGCTTGCAGGTGCTTGTGGTCAGGAGCACTGGCACCGCAGCGGGCGCCGTTGTAGAATACTATGAACCCTGGCAGCGCGCGGCTTATCTCCAGCATATCGTCGTAATCCTGACGTGAGAGGCGCTGCGGCGAGTGCAGGGTGCTGACAATAGTCAGGTGGCGCTCCAATATGGGGAAAGGATTGATGAGTATTTCCCAACGCCCGTCAAGAATGCTGATGCCTTCCTGTACGGCGGGCCTGTTCTCGCGGCACAGGAAGCAAGGGCGCTTCTCCAGCGACGTCTTATCAACCTTGGCCAGCGTGCTCACGGCGCGGGCCGGGTTCCACTGCACAATGTAGGGGCCCACCTCTCGGCGTTCCACTTTCTCGGCAAGGTCGCGGATGCGTTGCGCAGCTTCGGGCCAAGCCTTCATCTGTCGCTCAAAAAGACTTACTATGTCGCAGGGCGAAATCATTTTTTGTTGGCAGCAATGCGGGCGCGGAGTTCTATCGTTCTCAATTCGTCCTTATAGGCATTATTCTTGTTTTGCTTCTCCAGCGAGAGGGCGGCGTCGGAGTTGCCGTCCCAGCGGCGGCAGAGGTACAGCTCGTCATAGATGCGCGCAATGGGATATTCGCGGCTGATGCGCAGACCAAGGGCATAGTCCTCGCCGTAGGAAGTGTTGGGGAAACCTATCTCTCGCAGCACGCTCGTGCGGAAAGCTCTCGGCGCACCGAGGCCGTTGATGCGCAGGGCGTTGTTGGGGCCGTTTTCGTCGGTCCACTCCTTATGGTCGATGAGGCCGGGGGGCAATGTCTGCAATGAGAAGTCCACCATGCGGTAGGCTCCTATGCACATGGCTGCGCCCTTCCTTTCCATCTCATCCACGATGCGCTGCAGGGTGGCGGTGGAGGAATAGAGGTCGTCGCTGTCGAGTTGCACGGCATACTTGCCGCAATGCTCCGAACGTATGGCCTTGTCCCAGCAACCACCGATGCCCAGGTCGCGCTCCTCGGGGATGAGGTGCACGAGACGCGGGTTCTGGCAGGCGTTGAGTAAGTCTGTGGTGCCGTCGGTGGAATGGTTATCCACTACGATGACGTTGAACGGGAACGTGCAAATTTGCTCCAGCGCACTTTCCACGGCGTCCATGATGGTGCGCTCGCGGTTATAGACGGGGATGATGACGGAGGCGACTACCCCCTCCGACCTTCGGTCACCTCCCCCTTTATGGGGAGGCCATGCGGACTGCTTCTCTTCTTGCCCCGAGTATTCCTCCCCATAAAGGGGGAGGTGGCGCGCAGCGCCGGAGGTGGTAAGTGCCCCAATAACCTCCAGATGCCTCGTGCACGCTTGTTCCATCTCTATCTGAACCTCGCGGTTGCGCGGGTTGACATAGTCGAATTGCTTCTCGCCGGAGCGGCGGAGGTCGGTCTCTGTTTCCGTGTAGAGCATCTCGCGCAGATGGAGCAGTTCTCCCTGACGGCTCATCGCAAGGCGTAAGGCATAGAGGGCGGCGAACTGATAGTCGGCCTCCACCTCTTGCAACGCACCGGTGCGTACGACCCACAGCGCACCGAAGTCGAAGTCGTCGCGCAGGGCCCCCATCTGATAGTCAATGACGGGGTGGGGCGTGCCGTCGGCCTCGCGGCGGTCGCTATACACCATCACGGCACCGCTTTGTTCGGCAACCTGCCTCATACGTTCCAGGCAACGGTAGCCCAGGCTCACTTCCTTGTCCGTCAGCCTCAAAGCCACATATTTCTCGCCGCTCTTTTGTGCGGCTTCCACCATGTCGTTGACCACTTGCGTGGGCGCCAGACGGCTTATATCATATATTTGCATAATCTTTCGTTAAGTTCTTGAACGGGAAGTCCCACCACGTTGTCGTAGTTGCCGCGGATGCCGCGGATGCCCACGTGGCCGAACCACTCTTGAATGCCGTAGGCGCCGGCCTTGTCCAGAGGACGGTATTTCTGCACGTACTGGCAGATGATGACGTCCGAGAGTTTTGCAAACTCCACCTCTGTCGTTACGGCAAAACTTTCTATTCCCTTGTCGGAAATGATGCACACGCCCGTCACCACTTCGTGCACCCGGCCGCTCAACATGCGGAGCATACGGCAGGCTTCGGCCTCGTCGCGCGGTTTGCCGAGCACCTCGCCGTCGAGGCATACGATAGTGTCGGCCGTGATGAGCACTTCGTCGAGACGTCGCGTGGCGGCATAGGCTGTAGCCTTCTTACGGGCAATAGCCAGCGCCGTTTCCTGATGCGAGAGTCCCGATGGGTAGCTCTCGTCAATACCTTCGATAGTCCTTACCGTGAAGGGAATTCCCAGAGAGCCGAGAAGTTCCTTGCGTCGCGGTGACTGGGAGCATAGAATGAGGTTCATGTGTGCGATATTTAGCAAATGATGTGCGGCTTCTTTGAGGGGACAAAATTACAAATAAAATTTGTAATGGCCAACCTTTCTCGCCCTTTCGCTTCAAAAACTCCACCGAAGCCCTGTACTTTGTATTATGAAGATATGAAATTTCGCTACTTCTTATATATAGCGCACGCACACGCGTGGGGCATATTTTCTGCTACACTTCCTACACCTCCTACATCCCTGCGTCTAACACACACGTTGAAAATAATACTAAAAACTCCACCCCCATCACATAGGAAGGAGGTGGAGAGATACTATTTATATGTATAGTATTACGGCATGCAGACTCTTTGCTGCCCATACCGCTGATAGTAAAGTGGTATATATGTTATTTCAAGAATTGATACTCAAATAATGTTGGTACTATTTCTTCATTGTAATACTGGCGTATGAGAGTTTTCATCGTGCGAAGGTTACCACGAAGTGAATCATATTTTGCCGACTTCTCTCCTGTGCTTTCGTCGGTCTCATCTAAGTCAAGTTCCTTGTATATCTGATACAAACCATAATTGATAGAAGGATTATACTCTTCCGTCTGCTTCGCGTCTTCGAGAATACGATGCCATTGTGCTATTAGTTTGTCTTCTGCTTCGTTCTTCTTCATTCCTGCAATTATTGCCGAGGCTAAAGTGTCGCCATTGGTTGTATCCAATGTTAGCTGGTTATGGTATTGCCTACCATCTGAGCCAGTAAACTCACGCATGTGATTTTGCATCTCAAAACAAGTGAAAAGTAAGCATTTATGGAGGAAATGTGTGAGTTTCCCGCTTTGAATGTCACGATTGTATTCAACATGTCCATCTGCGGACTTCATTATTCTTGCACGTTCTGTCCATTCTCTATTATAAGTAATGTAGCGACCAGCACAGAACATAGGTAATTTTTCAAGGAAGTTATCCTTTCGTAAATAGTACCCATGACCATCATAACGCCCTGCAACCAATAGTGAGGAATCTAAGTCGGGATTATCAAAGCCACTACTATGAGCAACCATATATCCAAGTATGTTTTCACCATATGCTGGCTTATGTGTTATTTGATCTACATTTGCCTTTTCTGTACCATCCAATGCGCATAATATTCCCACCTGTTCTTCTTCTTTTATTGGTCGTTTATCATAATAGATGGAACTATAAGTATTGTGTATTCTTTTAACAGGTAAAGCACCCTCATGTTTCAACGAGTCGTTAAGGATATTATATGCTTCTATATGTAATTCTTCAAATTGTTCGTCAATGTTGGCCCATAGTGCAACCATTATACATGCATCAATGTCCGTGTGGAAATGTCTTCTATTAAACGCATAACCATCAAGGAACATCTTGTTTACGAGATTTTGGGCTTTCCAATACTTTACAGGAGAGAAAACAATATAACTATCCGTCGGCTGACGAAGGTAGTAATTAAACGCAGACCAAATGAAGATATTGCCGAGGTCATTGGTTACGGTATGTTTCATTCTTTTACCTTTAATGTCATTTTTCATCATAGTAACCGCATATGAGTTTTTCCATTCGCTGGATTTTTTTGAGGCTTTCTTCCTTTGATGTTCTGCGGATGTCGTTTCTGCATACGGAGGATTCTCAAACAATATAATAGTGTAATGAGGGTCATTCACATACTGCATGATGATGGGATTGCTGATGTATTCTTCAGAAAGCGCGTCAGCTCCACGCACAAGCCCTGCATTGAATGTTTCCTGTACCTCAACAGGCGGTATGATGTGCCGAACTTTGTCTCCGAAAGTCTCTAATAATACTTTGTATTCGTAGTATTCAATTGTTGAAACAATCGTATGCTGCAATTCCTCTTCAGTCATAAAACGCTCCAGGTTGCCCGTGCCTGCGCATCTGTCAAGGATGATGTAGTCATTGCCTTCTGGTACTCTCTTTATTGCCTTACGAACAAGCTCCAAAGATTTCTCTGCATAACGAGGGTGAGTATAGAAGGCTCCAAGGTTCTTCTTCTGTAGGGTGTCATTCAACTTATCCATCAAGTATTCAAACTTCTTGTTTGAATCTTGAGTGTATGGGTAAATCAAATCCCGGAACAGATCGGGCTGTCGAATTTCTCCTAATGTTTTGTTTCTTCCTGTGTTGTCGCCAATAAAATCTTGCTTTCGCGCGTGAGGCCTTTCCGAGTAATAACGACGAGCCCAACCTACGATGCAATTCTCATCAATATGGATTTTGGTGTAGTTCTTGCTTCGCAGCAATTCTACGATACGTTCCTGACCAATGGGATTTGAAAAATCAATCTCTTCGTCAGCAGATTTACATGTAAACCCGCTATTGTCTTTTGAAGCGGCACCTATGTACACTTTCTCTATATCTGAGAGATAGTCATTTGAACTATAGACGTAAATACGTTTGTTGTTGCAAGAAACCAAAAGGATATTTGATGGCAATGCAATTCCCTTAATACGCATTGCAGACAGATACTTGACTGTTTGGAACAATACTGCGTTACGGTCATTGATAGTGGTCTTAAACTCAAGGATATTACCTCGTACGACACCATCTGTGAAATTATTTTGTATTTCTTCTACAGTAAGCGTCTTGTCAACACGTGGAAGATACGTTTCAAAGAAATCTCTTTGCAACTGAAGTTCTGAATCTGTTTTTGCCATAGTGGTAGATGTGATTTACTGCATCGATCTACCACTCACGTGAGCGCACAAAAAGGGCATGAACCTTCTTATGCGTTCGCCGAGGCTGCGTCGGAAATGAAACCTCATCGCCTTATAAGAAATGCTCACACCCTAAAGTATGAGCATTGACTTTTTATAAAAGGCGATAAGGCACACTCCTTTCATTGAAGCTGCCTAACCACTATTCTTTGTGTTCTTATTTCAATCTGATTAGTTTCCGACGCTATTCAGGCGAACGCAAATAATAGTCAATGCGCGTTATTTGTTAATATGTAGTGTTTCTGTTATATCTGTTTCGTTGCCTATATATATTAATAATGACTTACGGCAGCAAAGGTAGCAAAAAACTCGCAATAAACTCCCATCCGGCGGGGAAAAAGTGCCTCCCGCCCTGCGTTTTGCGTAAAAAACTTCGTCCGAGGGCTTGATAATGGACGTTTTTTGTCCTTTCGCCCGCATTTACGTGCCATTTGTAAGGCACGCGGCCCGAAGAAATGTTTCTATTACTTTACGGCAAACTTGTAAGTCCTGAAAGGACGACATAACGGAGGGTAGGGCGCAAGCCCTACTTCACTCGTTGTTATTTTCTCAAAGGGAGCGCTGTAAGTGCGACATAATTCAAGCAAAGTGTTAAATATGTCGCACTTACAGTGCTCCCATAAAGGAGCATGCACAAAAGATAGGGCTCGCGCCCTATCCTCCACTCTGTCGCACCTTCGGCGCTTCGCCGTCGCTGGCAAAAGGGTAAGCCCCTCCTGTTGGCAACCTTCCTAACCTCATGCATTTACAAGCGATGCCATAACTTTCAATTATTTTTCCCTGACACTAATAAAATGTTTTGCACCCCCCTTGGCACTTTTTTGCCACCCTATTGGCAGTTTTCTGCCACCCTATTGGCAGAAAACTGCTGTCGGCTTGCAAAAAATTGCAGTCGGCTTGCAAAAAATTGCCAAGGGACAACAAAAAGCGCCAACCTCGCGGGAGGCTGGCGCATCTTGTAGTTGATGTAAGGGAAGGGGCGGTTTAGCAGAGCTTGCGGGCACCGTCGCCGATGACAACGTCGATGACGATGGGCTTCTTGCCGAACTTCTCTTCAAACTTCTTCACAACGACTTCCTTGAAGTGGGCTACGAGCTCGTCGGGGATGAGGTTGATGGTGCAGCCGCCGAAGCCGCCGCCCATGATGCGGGAACCGGTGACGCCTTCCTCACGAGCAATGTCGTTGAGGTAGTCGAGCTCTTCGCAGCTAACTTCATATTCCTTGGAGAGGCCGTAGTGGGTCTGATACATCATCTCGCCTACGGTGTCGTAGTCGCCCTTTTCGAGGGCTTCGCAGACGGTGAGCACGCGTACTACCTCGCCGATGACATACTTGGCGCGGCTGTAATCCTCGCTGGTCACTTCGTTCTTCACTTCTTCAAGCATCTCGTAGGTGGCGTCGCGGAGGCTGTCCACTTCGGGATGGTGGCGCTTGATGACTTCGGCCACGCGCTCGCAGGAGAGGCGACGGTCGTTGTAGGGGGAGCCTACGAGTTCGTGCTTCACGCAGCTGTTGACGAGCACGAGCTGATAGCCCTTGGGATTCCAGGGGAAGTATTCAAACTCGCCGCTGCGGCAGTCGAGGCGCATGAGGGAGCCCTTCTTTCCGTGGATGGAGGCGAACTGGTCCATGATGCCGCAGTTGCAGCCCAGGTACTTGTGCTCGGTGCGCTGACCTACGCGGGCCAGTTCCATCTTCTCAATCTTGTTGTCACCCCACAGGTCGTTGAGGGCGAAGGCATATACGCTTTCGAGTGCGGCGGAGGAGCTCATGCCGGCACCGAGGGGCACGTCGCCGGAGAAGGCGGTGTTGAAGCCTTCAACGGGTACGCCGAGGGCCTTCATCTCACGGCATACGCCGAAGATGTAGCGTGCCCAGGAGGCGGAGGGACCCTTCTCATCGTCGAGGGAGAACTGTGCACGGTCCTTGAGGTCGATGGAATAGGCATCTACCATGCGGGTGCCGTTGGGCTTGATTTCGGCAATCATTCCCTGCTCTACGGCGCCGGGGAATACGAAGCCATTGTTGTAGTCAGTGTGCTCGCCGATGAGGTTGATACGGCCGGGGGAGGCATACACGCTGCCGGTGCTGCCGTCGAAATGCTTGATGAAGCGACTGCGAACGTCGTCGATAGTAAGTTTCATAGGTTTTAAAATTAGCAAATTAGTGAATTAGTGAATTAGCAAATTAGTGAATTAGTGAATTAGCAAATGTGAGAATTAGCAAATGATGTGGCCTGTCTGCAAGGCATTTGCTAATTTGCTAATTTCCGAATTTGCTAATTGAATTATTCTTCGCGCTTGGTGACGCGGCTGCCCACGAGGGCGTAGAAGAGAATGTAGGCGGCGCAGAAGATTACTACCCAGAAGCTGGCCATGTAGCCGAAGGAGTCAGCCACAAAGCCCTGGATGGCCATCATTACGGCGCAACCGAATACCATGGTCATGAAGATACCAGAGGCGATGGCGGTGTACTTGCCGAGGCCTTCAACTGCCATATTGAAGATGGCGCCCCACATCACGCTGGTGCAGAGACCTACGAGGAGGAAGGAGAAGATGCCTACGGGGATGGGCTGCCAGATGAGGGTGAGGGTGCTCCAGTCGATGCCGGGGAAGTTGGCCTGTACGTCGCCGGGGGCGAACATACCGAAGAGCACGAGCACGAGGGTGGCGGTGCTTACGGTGGTAATCATGGCACGGGCGCTAATCTTGTTGCCGATGGCGGCACCTACGAAGCGGCCGATGAGCATCATGAACCAGTAAACGGCAACGATGAGACCTACGGTGGCTACGGGGATTCCGTCCTCTACGAGCATGAGGTTTACGAAGTTAGGCACACCTACTTCGATACCCATATACAGGAAGATGGCGAGGGCACCGAGGGCGAAGTGGCGGTAGCTCATAGCGCCCTTGATGAGGTCAACACGAACGGGGGCCTGTTCGGGTTCTTCAATCTTGGTGAAGCAGATAACGATGAAAGCGATGACGAAGATGGCGAGAGCAATCATCAGAGCGGGAGTGGCGTCGGAGATGCGAGCCTTGGTGACATCGGCGATGAGGGCACCCATGAGGATGTAGCAGCAAACAGCGGCAGAGCTGTTGAATACGCCACCAATCTGGATGAGCTGGTTGCCCTTGTTGCCGCCACCGCCGAGGAGGTTGAGCATGGGGTTAACAACGCAGTTGAGGATACACATGCAGAGACCTGCGATGAAGGCACCGGCGAGGTAAACGCCGAATACGAGACCGAGGTTACCTTCAGCGTTGATCTGGCCGCTGAACCACTGGATGAGAATACCAGCAGCGCCGACAGCGAGGCCGATGAGAGCAGTCTTCTTGTAGCCGAACTTGGCGATGAGCATACCGGCGGGGATACCCATAACGAGGTAGGCGATGAAGTTGCCGTAGTTACCAATCTGGGCGAGCACATTGGAGATTTCGCCGGGCTGGTTCTTGATGATGGTGGCCATGGGTGAACACAGGTTGGTCACGAAGGCAATCATTGCAAACAGGGCTATCATGACGATAATAGCACCCCATTGTTTCTTTTGTTGGGACATGATAAAATGAATTAAGAATTAAAAATTAAGAATTAAAAATTAATTAGTGAGTTGCAGATTTATGCGGGTTGGGCATTGGTGTGGCGGCCTACGGCGTTATGATGATTTTGAAAAGAAATCATCATAGCTTGCGCAGCCATTACTCCTGTACGCCGAACTTGTAGATAGTCTTCTGCGTGTAAACCTCGCCGGGCTTGAGGACGACGGAGGGGAAGTGAGGCTTGTTGGGGGAGTCGGGGAAGTGCTGGGCCTCGAAACAGAGAGCGCTGCGACGGGGGAAGGTGGCACCTTGCTGGCCGCGGTAGCCGTCGGCCCAGTTGTCGGTGTAGAACTGCACGGCGGGCTCTGTGGTGTAAACCTCCATGGTGCGGCCGCTGACGGGTTCGGTAACGCGGGCAGCAAAGGCGAGTTCGCCCACTTCTTTCTTGTTGATGACGTAGCTGTGGTCATAACCGGCACCGTAGCGAATCTGCTCGTCATCGGCGTCCCAGCGTTCGCCTACCTCATGTGGTGTACGGAAGTCGAAGGGCGTGCCTTCTACACGGAGAATCTCACCCGTGGGGATGTTGGTCTCGTCGGTGGGTACATAGAAGTTGGCGTTTATCTCAACAATCTGCTTCTCAATGGAAGGGGTAGGGTTGGCAATGCCCTGCAGGGAGAAGAAACCATGGTGCGTCATGTTGCACACGGTCTTCTTGTTGGTGTGCCCCTTGTAATTTATGACGAGCTCATTCTCATCAGTAAAGGTGAACATGACGTTCATCTGCAGTTCGCCGGGGAAGCCTTCTTCATAGTAGGCGCTGGTGTAACGCATCACTACGCACTGGTCGTTAATCTGCTCGGCGTCCCAAACGCGGGCGTGGAAGCCGGTGGGGCCGCCGTGAAGGTGGTTGGGACCATTGTTGATGGCGAGGTGATAATCCTTTCCGTTGAGCTGGAAGGTACCGCGGCAGATGCGGTTACCATAACGTCCCACGAGCGTAGAGAGGAAGGGCTCGGGGGAAGCGATGCAGTCATCGATGCAGTCGTGGCCCTGAATGACGTTGGCCATATTGCCCTCACGATCGGGTACCATAATGGCCACGATGCTACCGCCATAATTCGTGACGGCTACCTCGCAGCCATTTGCATTTCTCAGGAAGAAGAGGTCAACCTCTTTTCCATTTACAATCTTTTGGAAGTCAGCGCGCTTCAAGCCGCTGACGGGGGAAACTGTCTTGTCCATAAATTGCGTAATGTTAAGCCTTAAACAATTAATAGTTAACTTCAGGTAGCAAAATTGCAAATAATTTTTGAATAGGCCAAACAAAAACGCATTTTTTTTACATTTTTCCTTACAAATAATAATCTTTGCACAAAGATGAGTAGGATTCTGTGCGTATTCCCGTCTCATCTTGCAAAATTATCTCGTCGCGTTCCACTCGTTCAGCCTTTCCTTTTTTGAAGGCCATCAATACGCGCTTGGGGGCTTTATTTACCGTCGTACGGACGTGGGTTATACGAACCAACGAGAGGCTCCGCTTGTTGCATTCTTCATGGAACAGTGCTGCAGCCGCGCTGGGGAGAATGACCTGCAGCAAACCGTTCTCTTTGAGCAGTTCTGCCGCACGCTGCACAAGATTTCCGAATGATAGAAATGCCGTGTTGCGAGCTGCCGCCCGTGCTGCATTGGGGGCCAAGAGATCCTCCGTGTGGTAAGGCGGGTTGCTGACGATGCTGTCGAAAAGGGTAGGGAAGCGATGCGCAAGAAAATCTCCCTCAATGAATTGCACGTTTACAAATGGCGAACGTGCTGCATTTTCTCGGGCTTGCACCACTGAAGGACCATGGATGTCGATGCCGGACACCTGTACCATTGGTGCCCGTTGTGCCATCATCAATGAGATTACGCCGCTTCCGCAGCCCACGTCAAGCACTTCTCCCGCTTCAGGCAGAAGACACCATGCACCGAGCAGGACAGCGTCGGTGCCAACCTTCATTGAAGAGAAGTCGTCTTCTATTGAAAACTGCTTGAAACGGAACACGATACAATGAACAAGGGGCTATATTCTCACGACCTGCTTTGCGTACGGCATGAGTGCCTCTCGGTGCGTAATATATATTATTGTGCGATGAGGGTAGGCAGCAAGTATATTGCTCATCGCCGTTGTAGCCGTGTCGCTATCAAGCGAAGAGAAGGCCTCGTCGAGAATAAGAATTGGAGACTTTCTAAGGAGCGCACGCGCCAGTCCAACGCGCTGGGCCTGTCCTTCTGACAGACCGCCTCCTCTCTCTCCGCAGAGCCTGTCAAGCCCCTCAGGGGAGTCAATCACAAAATCTGCCTGAGCCATTCTGAGGGCTTCCAGCATTTCTTCGTCGGTTGCGTCGGGGTTGCCCAGTCGCAGATTCTCGCGTATGCTGCCGCTGAGCAGCGTGTTACCCTGTGGCACATAGCTGAACAGGTGGCGTGTGGCGGCACTGAGCTCATAAGAGGGATTGCCCTCCGGTGTGGCATGTATCTTGCCTTTCGTGGGCTGCAATAGCCCAAGTAGCAGACTGATAAGCGTAGTCTTTCCACTGCCGGTGTGTCCTAAGATGGCCGTAACGCTACCGGGCTCAAAGGTGGCGCTGAAATCGTGAAAAATCTCGCGCGGCTTTTCGTTCTCGCGCGGTTCATAGCCAAAGGATATATTCTCCACGGTTAGTCTTACGCGCTGGTTTTCTTCATGATGGGCCACGGCGGCATCGGCAGGAAGTCTTTCCAACGGGAATGCCTCAAGTTCCATCAACCGTTCGGCGGCTGTGGAGGAACTGATGATTATTGGAATAAAGCGTGTCAGGGTGCGCACGGGCTGCTGCACCTGGCTGACGAGTTGGATGAAGGCTATGAGTGCACCGAACGTGATGCGATGCTGCTGCAGGCCGTACACGCCCCAGAAGAAGGCTATCAGATAACCCAGAGCAAAGGCTGTGTTCATAAGAGCCACGGAGGCGCTGCTGTATTTAGTGCGCTCCATGACTTTGCCGCGCAACAGGGCGTGACTGCTGGCCAATCGACTGGCTTGCAGGGGGATGCGCTCTAACGTCTTCAGCACGAGCGAATGTTGCAGACTCTCTTGCATGATGCTTTGCACGTCGCTCTCGGCGTCGCGCACCTCATGGCTAATACTGCGCATCTTATTGACGTAAAGTCTGCTGCACAAAGCAAAAAATGGGGCGATGGCTACGACAATTAAGGCCAACGTTCTGTCCATATAGAACAGCAGGACAAATGCGCCGCAGAAGCGCATCAGCGTGGTAAAGAGCGAGGGAATATGCTCGGTGAGAAGGGTCATCACGCTGCTCACATCCTGCTCCAGGCGGTTCACAAGATTACCAGTATGCGTGTGGCGCAATTTCTGCCAGTCGGAGCGCAAGATACGTTCAAAGAGTTGCTCTTGCATGCGGTTCTGGCCGCGCACGCCAAGGATGGCGCGTATCCAGCGGTTGAGCACTGTCATGGTCACCTGCAAGAATACCACACCAACAAGCATCACCATCACGTGCCAAAGCTGCAGGCCGTGACGCTCATTGCCCGTGGCAATGTCCACAGCCACCTTTGTGCACCACACAAAAGCCAAATCCGTAAACACCACCACCATTCCGACGAGGGTGTTGACGACCGCTTGTGTGCGATAGCCCTTCCAGGTTTTCCATAACCAGCAGGAGATGGCCTTAAAACTCTTTATTTTTTTCTCTTTCTTCACTTTGTAAATCGGATAGCAGTACCTCTTGAAACTAAGGCCGACTTAGTTTTTCCTAAGGCCGACTTAGTTTAAATTAAAAGGGGGATAGAAAAAATTCAAAGGGACTTAGAAAGGCCGCATACGTGATGTTTGAATTTGCATTCCTTCGATACGACTTCGTGGCTCCCCTATATATATAAATAATGTGGATGGATTATCTCACGTTTAAGCCCCAGTTCATTTTTTCTCGCAATGTGTCAAAATGATTGGGGTGGCAGATTTTCATCAAGTTGATGCAATGGTGAGCTTTTCGAATACTTAAGCTTGTGGTTGCGGAAAGGCTTTGGCTTCTTCCGTCCACGGCGAGCAGGAAATGCTCGCTGCGCGAATGCACTTTAAGGGTGATTTCCACGTCATCCCTTACGATGACGGGGCGAACGTTGAGGCTGTGGGGCGCAACGGCAGAAATGCAGAGCGCGTGACTGTCGGGCATGACGATAGGTCCGCCTACGCTGAGCGAATAGCCTGTGCTGCCCGTAGGAGTGGAGATGATAAGGCCGTCAGCAAGATAGCCGTTAAGAAGCTGGCCGTTGACGTACGTTTCAATCTGGATAAGTGCTGAATTGTCCTGCTTTAGCACGGCAACATCGTTGAGGGCCACGGGATTACTGCGGAATTCATCGCCCTCGGTCGTCACCTCGATGAGCGTGCGGGGCTCTATTGTGTATTGGCCTTCCTTGAGTTTCTTTATACTGGTAACAAGAGTCTCTTGCGCCACATCGGCCAGAAATCCCAAATGGCCCGTGTTGATGCCCAGAATGGGCGTGTCGCATTTCATCACAAGAGGAGCGGCACTGAGAAAGGTGCCGTCGCCTCCGATGCTCAGCACAAGATCTACGCTATCGGTGGAAGATACGACGTTAAAACCGTTTTCCTTCAAGACGGCTTTGACTTTTTCCACGAATTGTGGCTGAGCGTACGGACTAGTAACGAGTGTGACGTTCTTAATTTTGGACATGGCGGAGGGGTGGGGGCTTATTTCAAGCAATTCAGATAGCGCTTGATGGTCTCTTCAAATCCAAGGAAGAGAGCATCGCATACAAGGGCGTGACCTATGCTAACCTCGTCCAGCCAAGGAATTTGCTGCTTGAGATATTGCAAGTTGTCAAGGCTAAGGTCGTGACCGGCGTTAAGGCCAAGGTGGAGTTCACGTGCCTTTTCTGCAGTAGCGATGAAAGGCTGGACTGCAGCTTCACGGTCTGTGGCGTATTGTGATGCATAAGGCTCTGTGTATAGCTCTATGCGGTCGGCACCGATACGTGCGACGCCTTCTGCCATCTCGGGAAGAGGATCCACAAAGATGCTCACGCGGATACCAGCCTCGTGAAGCTTCTTGACAATGGGCGAGAGAAACGCTACGTTTTCGGGCGAGCACGTGTCCCAGCCGTGGTTGGACGTGAGTTGGCTGGGAGCGTCAGGTACAAGTGTGGCCTGTTCGGGACGTACTTGCATGACGAGAGCTATGAAGCGCTCGTCCGGGTAGCCTTCCATGTTAAACTCTGTAGTGAGCCGAGGCCGCAGGTCAAGCACGTCCTGCCGCGTGATGTGGCGTTCATCGGGACGGGGGTGTACGGTGATACCTTCTGCACCCATCTTTTCAAGTGCGAGGGCCACATTGAGCACATCGGGGTTATTGCCGCCTCGTGCGTTGCGCAAGGTGGCTACCTTATTGATATTTACGCTGAGTCTTGTCATTTTTTCGGATGGAAAAGGTTGGAGCGTGGCGGAGAACGTGTGAAAACTTGTTAGTTCTCGTATTCGGTCAGCACCCAGCTGTCGTTTTTCTTCTTGAACGTCATTGTAATACCTGCGTCGCCAGAGGGCGCAGACAAATTGACAATACGCTGGCTGGAATTCTTGAAGTTCTTGCCGTAGCGTACGACCATGACTTCGTCGGTGGGCAGTTCAGGAGCAAAGTCGTGCCATTGGGCTGCATCAATGGTACCAACGATATCTTCTCCCATCTCCGTGTCACGGATAAACACGTCAATTTGCGGGGCAATGTGCTGGGTACGGAACTCCTGGTTGGTGGAGAACTGGCAATAGAAATCCAAGAAATCAGCATTGCCTTCTTCAATGTCGGCAACGTCGCTGTTGTTGATTTCCGTCAGTTTCCATTCGCTGTTGATGCGGTTGAAGTCATACTGCTTCACATTTCTGGTCTGAGGATTAATCTCCAACACGGCCACGTAGTTGATGCTCGTGTCTTTAGCTACGAGGGCCGCCTTCTTGCTGGTGCTCACGGTCATAAAGAGCTCACGGTCGGAGTACAGCGTGTTGTGCCGCCATTGATTTTTACTAATGGGCTCGTTTTCCCCGTCAACCATGTTTTTCAGAGGAAAGTCAATGCGTGAGCGTTGAAACTTTTTGTTGCGCATGAAAGCGTACACAAAGTCATCAAAAAGCTCGTCTGCTTTCTTTGGAGGGATGTCAACGTAGATGTCGGTCTCAATAGTGTCAATAAGGATTGAGTCCGAGTCGTTCACCGCCGTGGAGTCGTTGTCGTCTCCATCGCCTTGCTTGCCACCACATGCCGGCAGCAGGAAGCAGAGCAGCAGAAGGAAAGGAATGTAGCGTAGATTCATTTTTTATGTTTATTTTTTTATTTTTTATTTCCGTGTTTAAGCAGTTCGGCCACTACGTAGCAGCTACCGCCAACGAAGATAATATCCTCGTCTTCGGCCTTTTCTCTTGCTGCATCGTAGGCTTCGACCACTGAACCGTAAGTTTCTCCTTGCAACCCCGTTGCTTCAGCTCTTTCCTTGAGCGCAGAGGGCAAAATAGCGCGGCGGCTGTCGGCGGCTGTCCAGTAATAGCGTGCGTCTTGGGGCATCAGGCTCAGTACGGTGCTGACATCTTTATCCTCACACATACCTATAACGATGTGCAGGCGCTTGTCTTTGCTCAAGGCCTTCAGCCGTGGTCCAAGGTGCTGCCATGCTCCGGGATTGTGTCCCACGTCGCAGATTGTCAGCGGTTTTGTGTTAAGCGTTTCCCATCTACCTCGGAGCCCCGTAAGGCCGCACACTTGCAGTATGCCTTCTGCCACAGTTTGAGAGCCGATGGTGTAGTAGGGCAGGGCATTGAGAACCTCTACGGCGCAAAGTATAGTGCGTAGGTTTGCCTTTTGGTATTCGCCGGTCAGTTCACCTTGAGGCACGTGGTCCTTGTAGTCTTCAGCCTTAATCAACTGGCATCCTTTTTCGCGAGCTACGGTCTCAAATACGGGCTGCGTCTCGGGCAGTGTCTCGCCCACTACGCAGGGCACGTCTTTCTTCATAATGCCAGCCTTTTCGACGGCTATCTTTGCCAGCGTATCACCGAGCAGGTCGGTATGATCCAGCGAGATGTTCGTTATCACGCAGAGGTCGGGCGTTATGATGTTCGTGCAGTCCAACCGTCCGCCGAGCCCTACTTCTACCACGGCCACGTCCACCTCTTTTTCTGCGAAGTATTCCAGCGCCATCGCCGTGGTAATCTCAAAGAACGAGGGCTGCAGCGGCTCGAAGAATCGGCGGTGCTTCTCTACGAAGTCCACTACGTATTCTTCGCTGCACATCTCGCCGTTCACCTTGATACGTTCCCTGAAGTCCACGAGGTGAGGAGAGGTGAACAGTCCCACCCTGTAACCTGCCTTCTGCAAGATGGCGGCCAGCGTGTGGCAAGTACTGCCCTTACCATTGGTGCCTGCCACATGGATAGTGCGATACTTCTCATGCGGATGCCCCAGCCGCTCGTCCAGTGCCAGCGAGGTGATCAACCCTGGCTTATATGCCGAAGCCCCAGTCTTCTCAAACTGAGGTGTCTTCGTAAAGAGGTAGTCACATATCTCGCGGTAGGACAGCATGGGAAAGTAAAAGTGAAAAGTTAAAAGTGAAAAATTAGAAATTATAAGTTGGAACGCTCAATATCCCGCTTCAATAATTCAAAATTTAAAATTCTCAAAAGTATCTCTTGAATGCTCTGAAGATTTGCTCCTTGATACTGTCTGTTGCGGGTTTCATCGTCTTGTCTTCGGCAATGCCCTCTAAGGCCTTGCGCACATCCTTCGAGGGGTTCTCGGGGACATAGACGCTGACGTTCACTATGAGGTCGCCCTTGCCATAGCCGTAGCCTTGCACGGCGGGCAAGCCTTTCTCGCGCAATCGGAGACAGGTGCCAGGCTGAGTGCCGGGCTTGATGGTGATGCGGGCCTTTCCGTCGAGGGTGGGGATTTCTATACTGGCGCCCATCATGGCCTGCGTCATCGTTAGCAGGAGGTTATAGACAATGTTCTGGTCCTGCCGTACGAAGTCCTTGTGGGGTTCCTCGGTGATAATCACCTGGATGTCGCCGTTCACGCCGCCCCTTGGACCGGCATTGCCTTTGCCATTGGCCGTCACCACCATGCCTTCCTGCACGCCGGCCGGGATGCGCACCTCCACTACTTCCTCGCCTTTTTCCACGCCGGTGCCGTGGCAGCACGGGCATTTATCCTTGATGATGGTGCCTTCACCGTGGCATTGGGGGCAGGGACTCTGCTGCTGCATCATGCCGAACATTGTCCTCTGCGCCGTGATGACGTAACCGCTGCCGTGGCATTGTGGACAGGTCTCCGGACGGCCATTGCCGTGGCAACCGCTGCCGTGGCATTCGTGGCACTGCACGTCCTTCTTCACCTTGAACTTCTTCGTCACTCCTGTAGCGATTTCTTCCAGGGTGAGGCGCACCTTCACGCGGAGGTCATCGCCGCGGTACTGACGAGGCCCGCGACTTCTGCTGCGTCCGCCTCCGCCGAATCCACCGAAGCCCATGCCTTCAAAGATATCGCCGAATTGCGAGAAGATGTCATCCATTGTGAAGCCACCTCCTCCGAAGCCGCCGAATCCTCCTGCACCGTTCACGCCTTCTTCGCCAAACTGGTCGTAGCGTTGGCGCTTTTCGCTGTCGCTGAGCACGGAGTAAGCTTCTGCGGCCTCCTTGAACTTGTCCTCGGCCTGCTTTTTCTCCGCCTCGCTCTTATCACCCTGACGGTCCGGATGGTATTTGATGGCCAGTTTTTTATAGGCCTTCTTTATCTCATCGGCTGAAGCGTTACGCTCCACGCCGAGTATCTTGTAATAGTCTTTTCCCATAAATAAAGCCCCTCCTCGTCTAAGCTTCCTTCGGAACTTTGCCACCCCTCCCCCTGCAGGGAGGGGAAGATACCTCTATAGGTTGAGTAAAGCCCCTTTCCGAAATATACTTTTAAAGGGATGTTCTTCTAAGGTTGTTATGTTTTTGGAGAGTTGTTGTTTTGGTTACGGTTTATTGGGTTGATTCTAATATTCTTTTTATGTCGTTGACTATGGTGGGAAGGTTGTTGAGAAGTTCTTCGTTTGTATATCGCACAACGGAGAATCCCATTCGGTTGAGTGCTTGTGTGCGCAGTTCGTCGTGCTGTATCTGAGCAGGCTGGGCGTGATATCCGCCGTCTATTTCTATGATGAGCATTTTGTTCAGGCACACAAAGTCGGCGATGTAGTCACCTATTATATGTTGTCTGCGGAAAGAGTGTCCCAATGCGTTTCCTGACAGTTCTGACCAGAGATACTGTTCTGCCAGTGTTTGGTTGTCACGATTTTCCTTGGCGTAGGTTTTCAGCAATCCATAGATATCAGGCGAACTTGTCTTATAAAATGACGCTATCCTTTTCTTCTTGAAGTCGTTTTCCTCCATCACGCCAAATCATTCGTTGCTTGCCAACACTATCCGAAGTTTGCATCCTTTAGGAGTATCTCCCTTCCCCTGCAGGGGGGAAGGTGGCAGCGGCGGGTGCCGCTGTCGGATAGGGGCTTTTACTGCCCCACCACCACCTTACTATGCCTAATCACGTTACCGTTCATCTTATATCCCTGCTGCACGCAGTCGATGACGCAGCCTTTCTGCTTTTCATCTTCTACGGGGAACATCGTCACGGCCTCGTGCACATCAGTATCAAACTTCTCGCCCTTAGCCTCGATAGCTTCAAGGCCTTGCTGTTGCAGGGTGGTGCGCAGCTTCTGGCTGATGAGCAGGAGTCCTTCTTTCAGGGCTTCCAGGTCCTCGCTCTTGGAGATGTGCTCCTCGGCGCGCTCAAGGTCGTCGATGACGGGCAGGAGGGCGAGCATCAGGTTCTTGCCGCCCATGGTGATGAGGTCGGCTTTCTCTTTGATGACGCGCTTGCGGTAGTTCTCAAATTCGGCCACCTTGTACAGGGCTTCCTTTTTCAGTTGTTCCACCAGCGCTTCGCTCTCGGCCAGTTTTTCTTCCAGGGTGAGTTCTTTCGGCTCTTCCTTCTCGGGAGCGCCCTCGGCTGTCTCACTGGGGTTAATATCCAGGTTTTCGTTTTCGTTGAGGTTTGTCTGCTCCTCAGGCAGTTCTTCCTGTGTCTTTTTGTCTTTACTCATTGCAGGTTTTCGTTTTATATATGGTTTGTCGCACCTGCGACTAAGCAAACTCCGTGCCAGCATACATTTTCTCGCGCAGTTCCCTTATACGGTCATCATGGATGTAGTCTTCGTAGGTCATCAACTTGTCTATGGTACCGTTCGGCGTGAGTTCTATCACGCGGTTGGCCACGGTGTTGATGAATTCGTGGTCATGGGAGGCGAAGAGAATGTTTCCGCGGAAAAGTTTCAGGTTGTTGTTGAAGGCCTGAATGCTTTCCATGTCCAGATGGTTCGTCGGCGTGTCCAGGATGAGGCAGTTGGCGTTCTTCAGCTGCATACGGGCTATCATGCAGCGCATCTTCTCGCCGCCCGAGAGCACGCTCACCTTCTTCAGAATCTCCTCGTCCTTGAAGAGCATACGTCCGAGGAAAGCCTTGAAATATACCTCATTGCCTTCGCCGTACTGCATCAGCCAGTCCAGCATGTTCAGGTCGCTCTTGAAGAACGCCGTGTTGTCCAGCGGCAGGTAGGCCGTGGTGATGGTCACGCCCCATTTGTATGTACCGGCCTGCGGCTCCTGATTGCCGTTGATGATTTCAAAGAGAGCCGTCATGGCGCGCGGGTCGTGGCTGATAAACACCACCTTCTCGTCCTTTTCCACTTGGAAATCCACCTTGTCAAACAGCACCTGCCCGTCCTCTGCCGTAGCCTTCAGGTCGTGCACCTCCAGAATCTGGTTACCCGTCTCGCGTTCCATCTGGAAGATGATGCCCGGGTAGCGGCGCGTGGAGGGCTTAATCTCTTCCACGTTCAGTTTTTCCAGCATCTTCTTGCGCGACGTCGTCTGGCGGCTCTTGGCCACGTTGGCGGAGAAGCGGCGGATGAACTCTTCCAGCTCCTTACGCTTCTCCTCTGCTTTCTGGCGCTGGTTCTGTGCCTGGCGCAGGGCCAGCTGCGAGGACTGATACCAGAAGGAGTAGTTGCCCGAGAAGAGCGTCACCTTGCCAAAGTCAATGTCCACGGTGTGCGTGCACACCTGGTCCAGGAAGTGGCGGTCGTGGCTCACCACGAGCACGGTGTGCTCAAAGTTGCCCAGATAGTCCTCCAGCCATTCCACGGTCTCCAGGTCAAGGTCGTTGGTAGGCTCGTCCAGCAGCAGGTTGTCGGGCTCGCCGAACAGGGCCTGTGCCAGCATCACGCGCACCTTCTGCTTACCCTGCAGCTCGCTCATCAGCTTGTAGTGCAGGTCCTCCTTAATGCCGAGGCCGGAGAGCAGGGCGGCGGCATTGTTTTCAGCTTCATAGCCGCCCATCTGCGCGAATTTGTCTTCCAGTTCGGCCACGCGGATGCCGTCTTCGTCCGTGAAGTCCTCCTTGCTGTAAAGCGCCGTGCGCTCCTGCATAATGTCCCACATTACCGTGTGGCCCTGCAGCACGGTGTCCAGCACCGTTTGGTCATCATATTTGAAGTGGTCCTGCGAGAGCACCGAAAGGCGCTCGCCCGGACCCATTTCCACGTGGCCCTTCGTGGGTTCCAGTTCACCGCTGATGGCTTTCAGCAGCGTAGATTTTCCCGCACCGTTGGCGCCGATGACGCCATAGATGTTGCCGTTAGTAAACTTCATGTTCACATCCTGATAAAGGATGCGTTTGCCAAATTGAATGGCGATATTGGAAAGTGTAATCATCGCATATATTTCAAAAACGCGTGCAAAGATACAAAAATCCTGCACCATCGCCAAACTTTTCCTCATCTTTTTAATATAAGCGCGTGCGCCCGACTTTTCCGCAAATAATTTTGTAAGCCGCACACGCAACTTTACTCCTGATTTAATGCTCTCCTAAACAAGCGTCATGTTTTGTCAAGATATTTTCACCTATTAACCCTCAAAAAGCGGCCGTATTTTCAAAAAAAAATTTTCGCGTTTACTTCTGTGCGATTCTTAGAATAGTTCCTATATTGCTGATCCTCGCGCATTTAACATCAGTATAGACAAAAACATTCCCCTGGCACCCTGTCTAATCCCCCTCTTAGACTGATTTCCAAGCACAATTTTGTCCCAATTTACAAAACTATCCTCACGAGTGGGAGGAGGAAAAGCCTCTCCTATTGCCCTTCCGGTCGCAACTAATGCCCTTTCAGTCGCAAATATCGCCCTTTTAAATTTTCCAATCTCCCTTTTAATTTTTCCGATAGCCCTTTTAATTTGTTTTGAAATAAGGTCTCGGCAAAAATAATTGGGAATTTGTAAAAAACGAGCCTAAATTTCGTTTTTCCGAACACAGACGTTTTTGGCGGAATGCAGGTATAGGCTTGCGCAAGGCTCAAAAACGCCCCAAAATCTATGCAAAAAAATAAATCTCGATTTTCTTCTTTTTCGATGAACAGAAAAAAGACGACCCCTGCATTTAATAACCATGAAAATATTATGAGATTTAATATAACTAAACCTACATAATTCTCATCCGTAAAATCACTATATTTTCTATAACCGACAACTCTGGTTATCATATTAAAGAAAAAGATTAATAAAAACGCACAAACAACTATAAATCAACACATGCAAACAAATAAAACAGTCGTAAAAAACTTCGTCATGAGGGTTTTCGTGCGGCGTATGGCATTCTGCAAAAAAATGATATCGTATAAGAATATATTTAAGGAAATAATGAGCCGCTTTCTTAGACTTATGCGTAAGTGTATTTGCGCTAAAAACAGGGTAGGGCGAAGTAGAGGTCTAAAAGTAGAAGGTCGGGGTTGCAAAAGAGGGGCACATTATATATAATAAGCGCGCGTGAGACTTTTTTTAGGGGGCGAGTGAGGTGTATGTGAAGAGAAATGTGTAATTTTGTAGGCTGAAAACGCTTAGAAGGCCTGGAAGCAATGAGTACTTGCGCGTTCAAGCCTTCGAATAAACAAATATCAGAAAATAAATATTACCACAACAATGATAAAAATCACCTTCCCCGACGGCAACGTGCGTGAATATGAAAGCGGCGTTACCGGTCTGCAGATTGCAGAAAGCATCTCTCCCGCTCTGGCCCGCAGTGTAGTGGCTTGCGGCGTCAACGGCGAAACGACAGAACTCAACCGCCCCATCACGGGCGACGCCACCATAGCCCTCTATAAGTTTGAGGACGAAAAGGGCAAGCACGCCTTCTGGCACACCAGCGCCCACCTGCTGGCAGAGGCCCTTCAGGCACTCTATCCCGGCATACAGTTCGGTTTCGGTCCGGCTGTGGAGAACGGTTTCTTCTACGACGTAATGCTGCCCGACGGACAGCAAATCAAGGAGGGCGACTTCCCTCAGATTGAAGCCAAGATGATGGAGTTCGTAAGAGCCGACGAACCCGTGGTGCGCAAGGAAATCAGTAAGGCCGACGTGCTGGCAGAATTCAAGGCTGCCGGCCAGGGCTATAAGTGCGAGCACATTGAGCAGGACTTGGAGGACGGCACCATCACCACCTATACCCAGGGCAATTTCACCGACCTTTGCAAGGGCCCTCACATCATGAGTACGGGCGCCATCAAGGCTGTGAAACTGATGAGCGTGGCTGGCGCCTTCTGGCGCGGCGATGCCACCAAGGACCAGATGCAGCGCATCTACGGCGTCAGCTTCCCCAAGAAGAAGATGCTGGACGAATATCTCGTGATGCTGGAAGAGGCCAAGAAGCGCGACCACCGCAAGATTGGCAAGGAGATGGAACTCTTCATGTTCTCGGAGCGCGTAGGCAAGGGCCTGCCCATCTGGTTGCCGAAGGGCACCGACATGCGTCTGCGCCTGCAGGACATGCTGCGCCGCATCCAGAAGCGTTACGGCTATCAGGAGGTAATCACCCCCAACATCGGCGGCAAGAACCTGTACGTGACTTCCGGCCACTGGGAGCACTACGGCAAGGACGCCTTCCAGCCCATCCAGACTCCCGAGGAGGGCGAGGAATACTTGCTGAAGCCCATGAACTGCCCCCACCACTGCGAAATCTTCGCCAACAAGCCCCGCTCCTATCGCGAGCTGCCCTTCCGCTGCGCCGAGTTCGGTACCGTTTACCGCTACGAACAGAGCGGCGAGCTCCACGGCCTGACGCGCGTGCGCTGCTTCACCCAGGATGATGCCCATATCTTCTGCCGCCCCGACCAGGTGAAGGACGAGTTCATCAAGGTCATCGACATTATCCAGCGCGTGTTCAAGACGTTCAACTTCACCGATGACAACGTGGAGGTACAGATATCCCTGCGCGACCCGCAGAACAAGACGAAGTACATCGGTTCCGACGAGGTATGGGCCACCGCCGAGCAGGCCATCGTTGACGCGTGCGCTGAAAAGGGTTTGAAGGCCCGCACGGAGATAGGCGAGGCCGCCTTCTACGGTCCGAAGCTCGACTTTATGGTGAAGGACGCCATCGGCCGCCGCTGGCAGTTGGGCACCATCCAGGTGGACTACAACCTGCCCGAGCGCTTCCAGTTGGAATACATCGCCGAGGACAACAGCAAGCAGCGCCCCGTGATGATTCACCGCGCCCCCTTCGGCTCGATGGAACGCTTCTGCGCCGTACTTATCGAGCACACCGCCGGCAAGTTCCCCCTGTGGCTCACCCCCGACCAGGTGGTCATCCTGCCCATCTCCGAGAAGTACAACGACTATGCCGACGAGGTGAAGGCCCAGCTGGAGCAGTACGGCGTGCGCACCGTAGTGGACAACCGCAACGAGAAGATTGGCCGCAAGATTCGCGACAACGAACTGAAACACATCCCTTACCTCGTCATCGTGGGCGAGAAGGAGCAGGCCGAAGGCACCGTGGCTGTACGCAAGCAAGGCGGCATTGACCTCGGCACGATGAAGGTGGCAGACTTCGGCACGAAGGTGCAGGAAGAAGTGGCCAAAATGATGGAAAATGTGTAACCCGAAGTAGTACTTTTAGTTGGTTTATAGCATAAAAGCGAAAAAAAATAGCGTTTTCCTTTGCCATTCAACGGCTTATTATTAATTTTGTGCCCGATTTCAAAATCACAACACTCTAACACTACTGAATGAAGAACGACAAACTGAAGCAGCAGTACCGCATTAACCGCCAGATTCGCGTGCCCGAGGTGCGCATCGTCGGCGACGACATTGAGTCCACCGTAATGGCAACCCGCGATGCCCTGCAACTTGCCGAACAAAAAGGTCTTGACCTCGTAGAAATCTCCCCCAACGCCGCACCTCCCGTATGCCGCATGATAGAGTACTCCAAGTTCATCTATCAGCAAAAGAAGAAGCAGAAGGAGATGAAAGCCAAGCAGGTGAAGATTGAAGTGAAGGAAATTCGCTTCGGTCCCCAGACCGACGACCACGACTATGACTTCAAACTGAAGCACGCCAAGAGCTTCCTCTCCGAAGGCGACAAGGTGAAGGCCTACGTATTCTTCCGCGGACGCTCCATTCTCTTCAAGGAGCAGGGCGAAGTGCTTCTCCTGCGCTTTGCCAACGACTTGGAAGAATATGGTCGCGTGGAGCAGATGCCGCAACTTGAGGGCAAACGTATGATTATGTTCATCGCGCCCAAAAAGACGGCTCCCAAGGCGGTTAAGCCCACCGAGCCCTTGCTCGACGAGGACTTTGACGACGAAGAAGAAGAAATCATTGCCGAAGAGCCCAAGAAGAAGCAGCCCCAGCAGAAGGCCCCGAAGGAATACAAGGGTCCGTACAGCGAGGGAGACGACTTTTAGAGTTAGAAACCGTTCATCGTTTCATCATTTATCATTTATCGAAAAAGCTAACGCGCGCCGTAGCTCAGGTATGCTCGGCCGCACATTATTAATCAATAAATTATAAACAAAATGCCTAAAGTAAAGACAAACCCCGGCGCAAAGAAGCGTTTTACGCTGACCGGAACAGGCAAGATTAAGCGTCACCACGCTTATCACAGCCACATTCTCACCAAAAAGACGAAGAAGCAGAAGCGCAACCTCGACCACGTTGCCCTCGTTGACAGTGCCAACAAGAAGCAGGTACGCGAACTCCTGAATCTCCGTTAATGTTTAACCGCTAAAAAACTAAGAAGAAATGCCTCGTTCAGTAAATCATGTAGCATCTCGCGCAAAGCGCAAGAACATTCTGAAGTTGACCCGCGGTTACTTTGGTGCCCGCAAGAATGTGTGGACCGTTGCCAAGAACACTTGGGAAAAAGGTCTGACCTATGCCTTCCGTGACCGTCGTACGAAGAAGCGCAATTTCCGCGCTCTCTGGATCCAGCGCATCAACGCTGCTGCCCGCCTTGAGGGCACAAGCTACAGCCAGCTCATGGGCGGCCTCCACAAGGCCGGCATCGAGATTAACCGTAAGGTCCTGGCTGACCTTGCCGTCAACAACCCCGAAGCCTTCAAGGCTATCGTTGCAAAGGCAAAGTAACAGAAACGCCGAGAAAAATCTTTAAACCGTAGATTTGCATACGCAAGTCTGCGGTTTTTTTAATAATTTTTTGTACTTTTGCAGACAAGTGGCCCCACACATTATATATAATATACGCGCGCGAGCCCTAACTATGTAACATACAGCCCTGCAAACGACAAGGCAAGATATATGGCAACAACAAGTAAATCCCCTGATTACATCATTGAAGTAAGTTGGGAGGTCTGCAACAAGGTGGGCGGCATCTACACCGTCCTCTCTTCCCGTGCCAAGACCCTCGGCAGTGAATATGGCGACAGGCTCGTCTTCATCGGCCCCGACATTTGGCAGGAGAAGGACTGCGACTACTTCACGGAAGAGGCAACGCTTTGCCCCGAATGGCAGGCTGCCGCTGTGAAGGCCGGCCACAGCATCCGCGTTGGCCGTTGGAACGTGCCTGGCAATCCTCTTGCCATCCTTGTGGACTTCAGCCGCTACTTCGAAGAGAAGGACGCCATCTATGGCCAGGCCTGGGAACTGTTCGGCGTGGACTCCCTCCATGCCTACGGCGACTACGACGAAGCCTCCATGTTCAGTTATGCTGCAGGACGCCTCGTGCAGACGCTCGCAGAAAAGAAACTCCTCAAGGGCCACGTGGTCTATCAGGCCCACGAATGGATGACCGGCCTCGGCATGCTCTTCCTCAAGAAGGCATGCCCGCAGGTACACACCATATTCACGACCCACGCCACCAGCATCGGCCGCAGCAACTGTGGCAATGACAAGCAACTCTACGCCTATTTCGAAGGCTACAACGGCGACCAGATGGCGCGCGAACTCAATATGGAGGCCAAGCACAGCATAGAGAAGCAAAGCGCCCACCAGGCAGACTGCTTCACCACCGTGAGCACCTTCACGGCCCGCGAGTGCCGCCAACTCCTCGACAAGGTCCCCGACGTGGTGCTTCCCAACGGCTTTGAGAAAGACTTCGTGCCCAAGGGTGCCCGCTTCACGGCAGTGCGCAATAAGGCCCGCCGCTGCATCTTCGACGTGGTGGAAGCCCTCTGCGGTGAAACTTTGAGCGATGACACCCTCATCGTCTCCACCAGTGGCCGTAACGACTTCCGTTGCAAGGGCTTCGACGTCTATCTGGAAGCCATGGCCCAACTCAATGCCCGCCTGAAGAGTGCCGGCAAGCAAGGCACGCAGGTGGTGAGCCTCATAGAGGTGCCCTGTTGGGTGCTCGGCCCCCGCGAGGACCTTCGTCTGCGCCTGGAACAGGTCAGCGAGTACGGCGACAACGCTTTAAGCAACCCGCAACTCACGCATTACCTCTACAACACCGATGAGGACCGCATCCTGCAGATGATTCGCTCCCTCGGCCTCGCCAATCAGAAGGACGACCCCGTTAAGGTGGTGCTCGTCCCCTGCTATCTGGAAGGCCACGACGGCATCTTCAATCTGCCGTACTACGAAATACTCCCCGCCAACGACCTGGCCATATACCCCTCATACTATGAGCCTTGGGGTTATACGCCCCTGGAGGCCATAGCCTTCAAAATCCCCACGGTCACGACCGACCTCAGCGGTTTCGGACAGTGGGTGAACGGTGAACTCGGCCGCCCTGGTACCCTGGAAGACGGCGTGAGCGTGCTGCACCGCGACGACAGCAACTACTTCGACGTAGCCTCGCAAATCGCTTCCAACGTAGAAGTCCTGCTCGGCCTGCCCAAGACCAAGCGCGAGGCTATCCGCCGCAAGGCTGCCGCACTGGCTGCCAAGGCTGAATGGAAGAACTTCATCGCCTACTACAGGCAAGCCTATGCCGTGGCTATGCAGAAATAACGGCAATCCTCACAACAAAATCAGTAAATAATACTTACCCCTATCAATATGAAAGTAGAAATTGTTAAGGCCAACCAGCCACAGTGGAAGACCGTGAACGTAAAGAGTCACATTCCCTCCTCTCTCAAGAAGTTAGACGAAATCGCCCACAACCTCTGGTGGGTATGGAACCCCAATGCTCGCGACCTCTTCAAGAGCCTCGATCCCGAACTCTGGAAGAGGGTAGGGAAGAACCCCATTGAGCTGCTGTCCGCTATGAGTTATAAGCGTTTGAAAGAGATGGAGACCGACCCCACTCTCGTCAGCCAGATGGATAAAATCTACGGCGAGTTCCGCGCCTATATGGACGTGAAGCCCAACGCCGACCGCGCCTCCGTGGCATATTTCTGTATGGAGTACGGCATCAGCCACGTGCTGAAGATTTACTCCGGCGGTCTCGGCATCCTCGCCGGCGACTACCTGAAAGAAGCCTCCGACAGCAACGTGGATATGTGCGCCGTCGGCTTCCTCTATCGCTATGGCTACTTCACGCAGAGCCTCTCCATGGACGGCCAGCAGATAGCCGAGTACAAGGCCGAGAACTTCGACAACCTCCCCGTGGAGCGCGTCCTCGACGAGAACGGCAAGCAGATTGTCATTGACGTGCCCTTCCCCAACTACACCGTCTATGCCTCCCTGTGGAAGGCCAACGTGGGCCGCATCAGCCTCTACCTCCTCGACACCGACAACGGCATGAACTCCGAGTACGACCGCAACATCACCCACGCCCTCTACGGCGGTGAGTGGGAGAACCGCCTCAAGCAGGAATATCTCCTCGGCATCGGCGGTATGCTCGCCCTCCAGCGCCTCGGCATCAAGAAGGACATCTACCATTGCAACGAAGGCCACGCCGCCCTCTGCAACGTGCAGCGCCTCGTGGACTACGTCGCCGAAGGTCTGTCGTTCACCGAGGCCCTCGAACTCGTGCGCGCCTCATCCCTCTACACCGTCCACACCCCCGTGCCCGCCGGCCACGATTACTTTGAAGAAGGCCTCTTCGCCAAGTATATGGACCAGTATCCCGCCAAGCTCGGCATCAGCTGGGACGACTTCATGGGCCTCGGCCGCACCAATCCCGACGACAAGGGAGAGAAGTTCTGCATGAGCACCTTCCTCTGCAAGACCTGCCAGGACGTCAACGGCGTAAGTTGGCTCCACGGCAAGGTGAGCGAACTTATGTTCCAGGGCATCTGGCCCGGCTATATGCCCCGCGAGATTCGCCGCGACCACAGCATCCTTTCCCACGACGAATACTTCAAGCTCTACGACATCAACCCCAGCGAGAGCCATGTGGGCTATGTCACCAACGGCGTACACTTCCCCACATGGAGCGCCCACGAGTGGAAGGACGTATATAACAAGTATTTCGGCAAGGACTGGATGAGCGACCAGAGCAACCAGAGCATCTGGGAAAATATCTACAACGTACCCGATGAGGTAGTATGGGAGACACGTTGCGCCCTGAAGGAGAAACTTGTCAGGTACATCCGTGCCCGTTTCCGCGAGAACTGGCTGAAGAACCAGGGCGACCCCGGCCGCGTAGTCAGCCTGTTGGACACCATCAACCCCAACGCCCTCATCATCGGTTTCGCCCGCCGCTTCGCCACTTATAAGCGCGCCCACCTCCTCTTCTCCGACCTCGACCGCCTCGCCAAGATTGTCAACGACCCCGAGCACCCCGTGCAGTTCCTCTTCGCCGGTAAGGCACACCCCGCCGACGGCGCCGGACAGGGCCTCATCAAGATGATCTACGAAATCAGCCAGCGCCCCGAATTCATCGGAAAGATAATCTTCCTCGACAACTACGATATGGAACTCGCCAAGCGCCTCGTTTCCGGCGTAGATATCTGGATGAATATGCCCACACGTCCTCTCGAAGCCTCCGGCACCAGCGGTGAGAAGGCCCTTATGAACGGCGTAGTCAACCTCTCCGTCCTCGACGGATGGTGGTACGAAGGCTATCGTGAAGGTGCCGGCTGGGCCCTCACCGACAAGCGCACCTATCAGAATCAGGACCATCAGGACCGCCTCGACGCCTCCACCGTTTACAACCTCCTGGAGCGCGAGATAATCCCCTGCTACTACGACCGCAACGGCAAGGAATACAGCGAGAAGTGGATAAAGACCGTCAAGAACAGCATCGCACAGATTGCTCCTCACTACACTATGAAGCGTCAGCTCGACGACTACTACGACCGCTTCTACAATCCCGAAGCCAAGCGTTTCCACCGCCTTGCCGCCGACAACTACCGCGTAGCCCGCGAAATCGCAGCGTGGAAAGAGCAGGTAGCCGCCCGCTGGGACGCCATCAACGTCGTAGGCAGCGAACGCAGCGAAAACCTCAATATGGGCAACCTCGTCAGCGATAAGGAATTCTATGTGAAGTACGTCATCGACGAGCAGGGCCTCGACAATGCCGTCGGCGTTGATTGCGTAGTCCTCACCATGGACCCGCAGACCAACCAGGACGTCATCTACAAGACCTATCCCCTCGAGATGACGGGCCACGAGAACAACCTCTACACCTTCGAACTCCATGCCGTCATCGACCTCGCCGGAGCCTTCAAGGTGGCCTACCGTATGTACCCCAAACATCCCGAAATGCCTCACCGTCAGGATATGAACTACGTGAAGTGGTTCGTATAAAAAGCCCCCTCCAACTCCCCCTTTGGGGGAGAGCCCCTTATCGATTTAATAACCAAGACACGCCCCTACTTGCAGCTCTCCCCCAAAGGGGGAGCGGGGTGGGGGCTTCCATTATGAAATCCGGATATCCCCAAAAGCAATATTCTGGCCCCGTAAAGCGCTGGGTACAGACTATGGACCTGCGCGATAAGCCCGAACTTATCGCCGAGTATCGCCGTCGTCATTCCGAAGGGCAGATATGGCCCGAAATCCTGCAAGGCATCAAGGACTGCGGTCTGCTCGAAATGGAAATCTACATCCTCGGCACCCGTCTCGTTATGATATGCGAGGCCCCTGCCGACCTCGACTGGGACGCCGCCATGGCCCAGATGGCCGCCGGCCCGCGTCAGAGCGAATGGGAGGACTTTATGGCCGAGTTCCAGAAGTGCGAGCCCGGTCAGAAGAGCGACGAGAAGTGGCAAATGATGGAGCGTATGTTCCATCTCTATTGAATCAAGGGGTCAGACCCCCTGATTCATCATCTCTGAATCAAGGGGTCAGACCCCCTGATTCATTAAAAAAGTGGCTCTTCCACAATAAAAGCCAATTTCTCTCGTTATATAGGCAAAAGAACCTCTATGCCTATGATAAACTCTACTCCCAACACCTCGTCTCCCAGTCAGGAGACATTGAATTTTCTACGCGCTTTTGCACGAATGTACCGCCCCCTCGATGAAAGGCGCGGCACCGCTTGTCCCGCCCCGCAGGGGACGTGTTAAGCCCCCTCCAACTCCCCCTTTGATAGCGGGGAAAAGACCCTCCCCCCTTACCCCTCGGCATTTTGCCCGTCGGCAAAAGCAAATGGAGGGGAGCGTATACTTACGAGCGATAACTTTCAACTATTAATTAATAACAACGCAAAGCCCCATTCCATTCCCCGCCCTTTAAGGGAGGGGCTAGGGGTGGGTCTCCCATCCCCTACTTGCAGCTCTCCCCCAAAGGGGGAGCAGGGAGGGGGCTTTATTCTATGATAGTTTCACCCTCACTCCTTTCTGCCGATTTCGGCCATCTCTCCCGCGACGTAGAGATGCTGGGCGGCTCCGCTTGCGACTGGCTCCATCTCGACGTGATGGACGGCGTTTTCGTGCCCAACATATCCTTCGGATTCCCCGTAATGAAAGCCATCGCCGAGAGCGCCAGCAAGCCCCTCGACGTGCATCTTATGATTGTAGAGCCCCAGAAGTTCGTCGGTGAAGTCGCAGCCCTCGGCGCCAAGATAATGAACGTCCACTACGAGGCCTGCACCCATCTCCACCGCGTCGTCGGCCAAATCCACGATGCCGGTATGATGGCCGGCGTCACGCTCAATCCCGCCACCCCCGTCAGCGTGCTCGAGGACATCGTCTGCGACGTGGACCTCGTGCTCCTTATGAGCGTCAATCCCGGTTTCGGAGGCCAGAAGTTCATCGACTTTACCCTCGACAAGTGCCGGCGTCTGCGCGAGCTCATCCAGCGCAAAGGTTCAAAGGCCCTCATCCAGATAGACGGCGGCGTCAACCGCACCACGGCGCCCCTCCTCGCCGATGCCGGCGCCGACTGCCTCGTGGCGGGCAACGCCATCTTCAAGGCCGACAATCCCCTGGAAGAAATCAACTTCCTGAAATCGCTCTCACGGTAGCAAATTTGGAAATTTGGAAATTAGCAAATTTGGAAATTAGCAAATTAGCAAATGCCCTGCGGACATACAACTTAATTTGCTAATTCTCACATTTGCTAATTTGCTAATTCTCACATTTGCTAATTTGCTAATTCTCACATTTGCTAATTTGCTAATTCTCACATTTGCTAATTTGCTAATTCTCACATTTGCTAATTTACTAATTCTCACATTTGCTAATTTGC
>JAZUDS010000033.1:0-10273 GCA_045639805.1 Alloprevotella sp. | reverse complement strand
TCCGGCGCTACGCGCCACCTCCCCCGGCCTCTCTCCGGCTTCGCCACCTGCATTTTGGCCGTCGCCAAAAGCCCCCTGCTGGGGAAAGAGTTCGCTCTGCGAGCGAGGGAGGCCCTGCGGATATACTCTCTTTTTCTATTGTCAAGGTTAAGGTTAAAGTCAAGGTTAAGGTCAAGGTTAAGGTCAAAGTTAAAGTTAAAGTTAAGGTTAGTATATAAATAACATGAAAGAGAAAACATTTTTAAGCAGAGCCGCATGGGCGTTCTTAATGATGATAGCGATGCTCCTCCCGCAGGAGGCATTCGCCGACGGTGCCAGCGTCACCGTCAACAAGAGCCACTGGGCCGACATCGTGCAGAAAAAGTCCGTACATGGTTTTGAAGTGTATCTGGGCGAGGACGACAATTCCGGCAGCCACCCCTACACCGACATGTACCACGTCTCCCTATGGGACATAGCGGACCCCCTGAAAATCACAGTGGACGGCGCTGCCCCCGTAGAGATGAACACATTCTTCGAACGTGCCAAAAAGCACGGACGGCTGAAGAATGATAACAATTACGAATACCTGTTGCAAAACGCAAAGGGACGTTTGCATTTCTACAAGGACAATGAAGGCATATGGATAGACACCGTTTATACCAGCAACGGCGATTGCATCTCCGTAGGCTCCATGCGCGACACAGGTTCCGAAGACGGCTATTACATAAGGGTAGAAATATACTATCGCAACAACTATGAAGGCCAGCACCACCGCGTAGTGTTCTCCGGCTCGTGGATAAACAACAACGGCAGGCCGGAACGTAAGGAATTCAGGTTCGACGATAAAGTCAACAAGCAGGAAATACCCTCCACTCCCTCTTTCAGCCTGCTGAGCCGCAAGGAAGCCCGCGTCACCTTCGCCGCCACCATTCCCGCCTCCACATGCACCGAGCGCCTCGACTACACCTCCGATGAGTTCCATCTCTATGAGAAAAGCGTGAGCGCCGACCCCACGGCAGGAGCCATGACACCCACCCCCCTCGTGTTCTTCAACCATAAAGCCCAGACGCAGGAAACCACCTCAAACAATTTCACCACCAACGACGCCCCCACGCCTGAGATTTATACTTTCGACCCCGATATGAGAGACCTCGTGCGCATCAACCGCACCAACTATCTCGACCCCGGCAAGTCCCATCTCCTGCGTGTGCGCTATGCCAAAGTCATCCATAATTATGAGAATACCGACTACGGATGCACCAACGTCGCCCTCCAGACCTCGCGCTTCCTGCAGGACCTGAAGGATTCCCTCTGGGTGAACTGCTATCCCAAGGGCATCACCCTCCCCGCCACATTCAACCCGTGGAAGAAAACCGTCACCCTCAACTGGGAGAGCAGCATAGCCGACCCCCAGCACGTCACGCCCAAGGGAAAATGGATCGTCTTCCGCATAGTCCACGACGGCCCCTATAAAGTAAAATACGTGAAGATAGGAGCCGTGGAGAATGCCAACACAAACAAGACTGCCTCCTACTCCTTCACCGACACTTTCAGCGACGGCACCTTCCGCTACGACACCCATTTTTATTACGACGTCAGTTTCCAGGCAGATGAGTGGGATGAGGACATACAGACACCTATCAACAGTCTCTCCTGCGGGCAAAACGTATATACCCGTCGCACGGTAAGCATCAATTATCCCAAACTCACGTCAAAGCCCAACTCCGTACACGTGGAATGGACCCACAGCAGCCTCGACGATGCCAGCACCACCCATCCCTACGAAGTGAAACTCTATCGTAAGAAGAACAGCCCCAGTGCCCCCTGGCACCTAATCCACACCCAGCAGATAAAGTCCAAGCAAATCTCCTCCGGCTACTACGAAGACAAAGACTTCGCCAACAGCTGCGAACAGAGCGCGTACTATGTTGCGCTGGAGGCACAGGACACCTTGTACACCTCTTCGCAGAACTATCCCCCGTCAGCCAGCATTGCGGGCGGACTGGAGATAAAGCAGTTTGTCAGCACGCGCGGAGATTATTCCGGTACGGTGCGCCTGAATTGGCGTCTGCAGATAGCAGGCACCGCCCCCGTCACCTCCGTCCTGCAGCGTCGGCGCTACGGTACCGATGGCGGGTGGAACGACATCTATAAAGTGGAAAACACCGTCTCGACGCATTCCTACGATGACAACACGGCCCAGGCCGGCACCTATTATCAATACCGCCTGATGTGCACCATGCCCTGCGAGGACGAGGGCGCTTCCACCATCGTCATGGCCGAGACCGATGGCTTCGCGCTCTCTTCGGGAACGGTGAACGGCCGAATATATTACGGCAGCGGCACAGCCGTGGACAGCGTTCGCGTGCGCCTCGTGCCGGGCGGAGATGAGGACGCCCCCGGCCTTTTCCATTCCGTATATACCTTCTCCCCCGATGCCGACTCCTATATAGCCTACAACCCCAAGGACGGCAGCAACTACAGCCTGCTGAACGCCCGGCCGTGGACCGTGCAGATGCAGGTGGCTCCCTTAACCCTCTCCTCTTTGACCAATCTGGAAGGGCTGAACATGAAAGTCTGCGACATGGGCGGAGCTGCCACCCTCAGCCTGCGCTACGACATGGTGCCCGGAGCCTTCATCCCCCGCATCAACATCGGCGGCGTGGAGCAGGAAGCCGAGAGCATCGTGCTCCCTCCTGGTCAGTGGAACGGACTGACATGGACCGTCAACCCCACCACGCGCACATGGTCTCTCATGCGCTACGACGGCAATGAAGAGCTCAATGTGTTTACGTCTCCCTTCCCCGAAGGTGCTCAATATAAGGTGACCGATGGGCCTATCGTCTTTGCCAACGACACTACTCTGCATGCCTCCGACGGCTTCGTGGGCGCCATTGACGAAATACGCCTCTTCGCGGGACGCGAACTCACAGCCAGCGAGGTGAAGCGCAACAGCGACCATCGCCTTTCCGGCTCCGAGCGCGCCCTTGCCCTCTACTGGCACCTCGACGAAGGCATCAAGGGCCAGACCATCGCCTACGACTATTCCAGCACCGACGGCGCGCGCAACAACCGTCACGGCGTGATACACAATATGAACGTCACCGACGTTGTGGCTCCCGAGACGATGTTCTCCCTCTGCGGCATCACCGACAGCCTGGGCAACTACACCCTCACGGGTATCCCCTTTTCCGGCGATGGCCGCTCCTATAGCATCGTGCCCGAATACGGCGTGCATGAATTTAATCCCTCTGCCGTAAACCGATACTTCAGCGCCAACGCCCTCGTGCATAACGGCGTGGACTTCGTGGACGTGTCGGCCTTTAAGGTGAGCGGCACGGTGCGCTTTGAGAATACCAACGTGCCCGTGGAGGAGGCGCAGGTGTTTGTGGACGGTGTGCTGGCCTCGCGGGACGGAGAACCCGTCATGACTGACGCTAAGGGTGAGTTTTCCGTTGACGTGCCCATAGGGGAGCATTTCATCTCTATTAAGAAACAGGGCCACACCTTCGTGAACGAAGGACGCTACCCGGCAGACCCCTCGGGGGTGGGGCGCACGCATACTTTCGACCGCGAGATGCAGGGGCTCTCCTTCTTCGATAATACCCTCGTCACCATTGCCGGCCGTGTGGCTGGCGGTGAGGTGCAGATAGGTAAGCCTCTGGGCTTCGGCAGCAGCATTGCAAACATAGGTAAGGCCACCCTTCAGATGCGTTGGGAGGGCAATGGCGACAACACCTGCCTGAACCTCATCAGGAGGGAGGACGGCACCGTGGTGACTTATGAGCCCTCCGCTGAACGCCACACCTACGACCGCGCGGAACAGACCATAGAGAGCCTGACGTACGTGGGAGGTGCTGAGGGGGCTAACCTCCGTCCCACGCAGCTCATCACCATCGTGACGGATGCCGTCAGCGGTGAGTTTACGGCTAAAGTGCCGCCCCTCCGCTATAAGGTGGAGAGGATAGAGAATGCCTCGGCCGACTTCACCGGCTATGCCTTCCCCGTGATAGATGCCAGCAATCCCGCCGTCACTTATACGGATTCCCTCCAGAACGAGGATACTAAAAACTTCGCCTGCTTTACCTATCACGCTGCGATGCGCCAGAAATATCAGGCGGCGCCGCAGTTGAGGGTGGAACAGAGACGCCAGGACGGCAAGGACTGGCCTTGGGACGGCCATTTCGGCGACAGCATTTTTGCTTACGTCACGGACAAGGGTGCGGTGAGGGACACCACTTGGGTGCCGCTCTACACGAAGGATGAGAGCGGCCGCGTGTCCTACACGATGGGCTACCCCATCTTCACGCAGTTGGGGGACTATCAGTTTGGGCTAAAAGCTTATGAGGAATACATCAATAAGGATGCCGGGAAACCGGAGGAATGGGTGTATGACTATCTGCCTCTGGCAGGGGACACCGTGCGCATAAAGAATGAGTTTGCCATCACCACGGCCTTGAACGTGGAGACCGACTCCCTGCTTCTCGACTCCCGCGACGGCGTCATTGCCCTTGACGATGACGGATGCGGCATTTACGACTTCTCAGTGGGGTTCCCCAACACGACGTCGCCCTACGACCGTAATATCAGCATAGCGTTGGAGGTGGGCGAGGACGTCTATCCCTGGCAGCAGGCCGAGGCGTTTAATAAGGCCGTGGTGCTGGGCAACATTCAGAAAGGAAACGACTTCGTGACGGCAGCGCCCGACAAGATGCTCATGATTCTGCGCGACCCGCCCGGCACGGGTTCCTCGCTGAAATGGACAGAGGGGTCAAGCCATACGACCTACTCCAACTGGGACAACCGCTTTGCACGCGAGACGGGCTCAACGGTGAAGGTGATGGCCGGCATTAACGTAGAGACTATCGCGGGACTGGGCTTTGGCGTGGTCACCAAGATGGAAGACAAAAACGACGTAGGCACGGGTCTGCAGTTTAAGGAGACGGTGGGCACCAATGGCAGCACCCAGCACACGCTCACCACCAGCCAGACAGTAAGCACCAGCACTGGAGCGAAATATGACGGCCGCGACGGCGACGTGTTCTATGCCATGTCGCAGAACACAATCATCGGCAAAGCCCTCAACGTGAATATCCTCAAAGAAGAGGACAGGTACGTCGTGAAGGACCAGGAGGTGCTTACCAGCCGCGATAAGTTCAAGACGGTGTTTGCCTATTCGCAGAAGCATATAGAGCAAGTGCTCCTGCCGCAGTTCCGCGAGCAGAGGGACATGTTTATCGAGGTGACGGACGACGTGACGCCTCTGCCTGCCCAACCGCGCTATATCTCCACCGTGCCGAAGGGCGACGCCCGGTTTGGCAGCAATGGTACGTACACGATTATCGAGCCTTCCGACCCGGAAGTGAACTTCACCGATACCATTAAGTATTATAATGCCCAAATTGACTCTTGGGAGGCTTACCTGGCTTATAACGAGAAGGTGAAGCTGAAGGCCATCAAGAAGCGTAAACCGGACCAGAAGAATATCTCCTTCGACGGCGGCTCGTCGTACTCCTACACCGTGACGCGCGACACCGAGGACACCGACGGCACGATAGGCTCGTTCTCCGGCATGATGAATCTCGTCGTGGACTTGGGCTTCAAGTTGAACGGCGTGGGCATCATCAACAACACGGTGACGAACAACGGCTATCAAGGCGCGTGGAGCAAGGGCACGAAGGACAAGACATCGGAATCCTTCTCCTACACACTGGCGGAGGCGGACTATGACTACCTCTCCGTGGACGTGTATGACAACGCCGATGAGTTCAGCCCCGTGTTCATCACCCGCGGCGGCGCCACCAGCTGCCCCTACGAAGACGAGGTGCGCGCCAAATACATTCCCGAGGGCGAAGAAGGCCACGACGCCGTCATCATGGCCAAAACGTTGAGCGTGCTGGAGCCCCAGATATCCGTGTCGCCCCTCATCACGACGGGTGTGCCCAGCGGCCGCTCGGCCTTCGTCACTCTGGAGCTGGTGGGCAAGAGCGCCATAAACCGCCCCGGCACCTATGCCCTGATGCTTGACGAGAAGAGCAACCCCCATGGCCTGCAGCTCATCCTTGACGGCGAGCCCCTCTACAACGGACGTTCCATATTCCTGCCCGCCAACCAGACGGTGGAGAAAACGCTCGAAGTGGTGCAGACCAACAGGGAGATTTGCGACTACGAGGACATCAGCCTCTCCCTCGCCCCCGACTGCCAGCAGACCTACAGCCAGGAGGTGAAGTTCTCCGTGCATTTCCTCGCCTCCGGCACCAACGTGGAACTGGCCGCCACCGCCGACCTCATCAACACCAACTCGTCCGAGAAGGACTTCACACTGCAACTCTACGACTACGACCTCAACGCCTCTCAGCTCGACCGCATAGAACTGCAGTACCGCCGCGGCGCCTCCGGCTCGTGGAACATTCTCAAGAACTACGTGAAGCCCGGCGACGCCCGTCTGGAGAACGACCCCACACATCAGTATGAGGCCCTCCTGAAACTCTCGGGCAGCGAGCGCCAGAACTTCACCCTCGACCTCACCTCCTCCGACTTCTCCGACGGCACCTACGAGTTCCGCGCCCAGACGGTGTGCATAGTGCAGGGCAAGGAACTGCGCACCGACAGCCGCACCCTCACCGTGGTGCGCGACTGCTCCGTGCCCCGCGTCATGGGCTATCCCTCGCCCTCCGACGGCGTGCTGGATCCGGGCGAGGAAATCTCCGTCACCTACAACGAGGACATCAACACCGCCGACCTCTTGAAGGACACCAACTTCCTCGTGAGCGGCGTGCTGAACGGGAGCAGCGTGAGCCACGACGTGGCCGCCGCCTTCTCTCCCACACAGGGGGCGAAGTCCGAGGCTACCTTCAACCTCGCACAGCGAGACTTCACCCTGGCCTCTTGGATATATCCCTCTGCAGAGGGCACCATCCTCAGCCACGGTGCCGACGACATGGGTCTCACCCTCTTCTATGAAGCCGACGGCCGCCTGGGAGTCAGCATGCCGGGCCGCACCCTGCACACCGACGCTCCCCTGCCGGCGAACAAGTGGGCCTACGTGGCGCTCTCCTACGACAACACCGCCCGCTCCCTCTCTCTCCTGGCGCGCTACGATGCCACCACGCTGCAGAGCTCCCTGGACGACGTTCCTGAATACACTGCCGACGGCGCACTCTCCCTGGGTGGCTTCACCGGTCGCATGCAGGAACTCACCCTCTGGAACGAGGCTCTCTCGCCCGCAGAGGTGACGCTCGGCATGAACGACACCAAGACGCCCTTCACCCCCGGCCTCATGGGCTACTGGCCTATGAATGAGGGCCACGGCACCGTGTGCACCGACATGGGCCGCGGACGCAACCTCATCCTCTCCTCGCCCAACGCATGGGCGATGGGAGCCGCTAACTATTGCGCCGAACTGGACGGCAAACATTGCCTCCAGATGCCGCTCGCCGCAGCCCTACGCCCCACGGAGAGCTACCTCATTGAGGAGTGGTTCCGTGCCGACAAGGGTGATAAGGGGCAGCAGATGCTTATGGCCTTCTCAAACGGCGAGCTGGGCATAGGCCTTGCTGCCGACGGCCGCCTGTTCGTGGCAAGCAAGCAGCGCACCGCCACGGGGCCTGCCGTAGATTACCGCGACGGCCAGTGGCACCACCTCGCCTTCAACTCGCGCCTCTCGTTGGGCGGCGTCAGCACGCTTTATCTCGACGGACAGGCCGTATGCCAGTTGCCAGCCGCCGAAACGCCCGCCCTGGCCACCTCTGTCCTCTATGCCGGCGGCGCCGCCTCCTCCACCTCTCCCGCAGGGGATAACCTCTTGCACGGTGCCATTGACGAAGTGCGCCTGTGGAAAGGCCAGCGCACGGCCGACGTCCTCACGGCCAATATGTATCAGCGCCAGCAGCCGGAGGCCAACCCCGACCTCATTCTCTACTATCCTCTTGAAGGCTTCTCGCTCGATGAGGGTGGACAGACGGTTCTCGGTCCCTCCACTGCCGATGCTGCCATGCTGGCTGAAGGTGCACGTCTCCTTGACGAGGCTCTTGACGTCGATGCTGACGCAGCAGTGGGGCTCAAACCTGCACGACAGAAAGAGAACGTGGATTTCTCCTTCGTGGGCAATGAGCGCAAGGTGGTCATCACTCCCGACATTGACCCGGCACGCATTGAGGGGTGCACGCTGCAGTTCTCCCTACGCGGCGTGACCGACGCCCACGGCAACTACGCCGACGCCGTGACGTGGACGGCATTCGTGAAGCAGAACCAGCTGGTTTGGCTCTCCGATACGCTCTCCTTCCGCAAGGACGGCACCGACGACGTTTGCCTCACGGCGCGCATCGTCAACAAGGCTCCCAACAAGCAGGACTGGACGCTCAGCGGACTGCCCTACTGGCTCACGGCTTCCGCCACCTCCGGCACTGTTGACGCCCTGGCCGAGAAGGAGATTACCTTCACCGTGAAGGGCAGCACGCCCATCGGTAAGTATGAGGCCCCCGTCTATCTCACGGGGCAGATGGGCATTGGGCAGCCCCTGTACGTGAGTCTCGTTTCCTCGGGCAAGGTGCCGGAGTGGAGCGTAGATCCCGCCGGCTATGAGAGCAGCATGAACGTGGTGGGGCAGTTGCGCATCGACGGCGTAATCTCTTCCGACAGCGAGGACATCATCGCCGCCTTCTGCGGTGCGGAGTGCCGCGGCGTGGCTCATCCTCAGTATCTGAGCCGCGACGATGCCTACTATGTGCTGCTCAGCATCTACGGCGACCAGAGCGGCGATGCCCTCAGCTATAAGCTCTACGACGCTTCCACCGGCACGACATACCCCATGGTGAATTACGATGCCGCCTTCGCCGCCGCCGGCGCGTTCCAGCCCGATGCCGTGGTGGGGAGCATTGCCCAGCCCGTGGTGTTCACTCCCTCCGACGAAGTGGAGCAGAATATCCGCATGAACGGGGGATGGAACTGGGTTTCCTTCAACGTGAAACCGGCCGACACGCGCGTAAAGACTTTCCTTGCCGACTATAAGGGCTCCATAGAAATCATCAAGTCGTTCCTCGGCTCTTACCGCCCCGCCCTCGGCATGGGCGACCTTAAGGACATTGCCTCCAACACCATGTACCGCGTGAACACCGCCGCCGCCGGCATCTATACCTTCGTGGGACGCCCCGCACGCCCCGAAGAGGAAGTGCACAACATCCTCCACGGCGGATGGACATGGCTGGGCTATCCCGCATCGTTCACCAACTCCGTCACCGCCGCACTGGCCGACATCAGGCCTGAGGAGGGCGACGTGGTGAAGAGCCAGACGCTCTTCAGCATCTATTCTTCCGGAGCATGGACCGGCAACCTGAATGCCATGGAGCCCGGACAGGGATACCTCTATCTCTCCAACGCTGCGAAGGACAAGACCTTCACCTTCCCCTCCACACCGCCCGCCGTGCCCGTGAAGAACATCGTGCCCAACGCCAGTCGTGGCCTCGACGCCGGCATCGTGGAGCAGAACATGAACCTCATCGCTGTGGTGATGGAGGGTGAGAACCCCGTTCTCAATGCCACCGTCCGCTTCTATGCCTCCGACGGCACCCTCTGCGGCTACTCCGCCTCCACGGTGGGGAGCGGCCATCAGCACTTCATCACCGTAGGTGGCTCGCAGCCCCAGACGATGCGCATCAGTGTGCAGACGCTCCGCGGAGAGGAACTCTTCCTGCGCCAGACGCTCAACTTCCAGCCCGATGCTCTCCTCGGCACGCCGGCACAGCCCCTCATCCTCCAGCTCGAGGGTGCTACGGACATCAACGCCCTTCTCTCTGAGGAAGGTGCCGCCAACGCCATCTACAACCTTCAGGGCCTCCGCCTCTCGCCCTCTAACGATGAGCAGCGAGGGAATCTCCCCAAGGGTGTTTACATCCAGAACCATCAGAAGAAAGTGCGCCATTGACCGCGGCGCATCCTCTCTCTCTCATATTGCAAGAATCCCCTGCCCGCATCGTCGGGATGGGGGATTTTTGTATGATGGCAGTCATGCTTTTCAATTATTGCTGTCTGGGGAAAGTTGAAATCTCTTAGCATTGGGCTGAAAGCCCTTAATTGTAGAGCCTAGGGCAGAGTGACCGAAGGGAACGCCGCCCTAGGTGCATGGTTGTCGCACTTGCGACCGCCGCCGCAGCGCGGCATGATTGTTTCGGGGCAGCGCCCCAATGCACTGGCCTGAAGGATATAGCCCCCCCCTCCGGCGCTCCGCGCCACCTCCCCCGCGGGGGAGGGACACTTACCCAGCGTTTGCTTTATTAACCTAGGGCGGCGTTCC
>JAZUDS010000032.1:0-50605 GCA_045639805.1 Alloprevotella sp. | reverse complement strand
AGGAAAATAAGCCCCCAATGGGCAAAATCGGCTTAATATCGCCGTAAAATAAAAATGAGCGATCAGGCTTGAACCTTGTGCAATAGTGGGCGATTAGGCTTAAGCCCTGTGCAATAGTGAGCGATTGGACGAATAAGCGGGGAAGCGAACGGCTATGATTATATTTTAGGTGATGGTATACAACTTGGCACAGGAATAATTTACGATAAAATTCACGATAAATTCGTGGTAATTTGCGTAGCGCCGCAGGCAAATATTTTATTTTAACGTAAATGCCCGTAAATTATCCGCAAATTTAACCACAAATTCAGTTTTGTTCCAAAAGGTATATCATAGCCATATTCCATTTGATAATAATATATAATGTGTGGCGATAAAGAGTGGAGAGTGAAGAGTGAAAAATGAAAAGTGAGGGGCGAAAGATGCTTTTTCGCCTTCAATATTTGGAGGTGTGAGGAAAAATACTTAATTTTGTCCCCGAGAAAATTTCGCTTAATAAATTTGCTGATTCTCACATTTACTAAATAACTTATCAACTAAACAACTTTTTTAATGAAAAAGACTATTTTTGCCTTTTGCTTCCTGATGCTGTGCTTCCTCGGAGCCAGCACTGTGAAGGCGCAGTATGTGCCTACACACCCGAAGTACGTCACCTACATCACGGGTGACAAGTCGTTTGCCGACTACTTCCCCACGTGGGAACCCGGCAAGGAGTTGTCGGAAGATGAAAACTTCTTCATCTCCCGCGTGAAGATTAAGGATCGCTTCATCAATCGCGCCACGCAGGTCATCCCTGACGACGAGAACAACAACCAGCGCAAGTTCTCCATGTGCGTGCCGATGGGTATCAGCGACACATATTGGCAGACGCTGCCCCGCTATGTCATGGACGGCGACAACTTCGGCATGTGGTCGTATGTTGACAGCCAGGGCGGCTGGTCGCAGAACTGGATTCGCACCGTGGGCTCCTACAGCGACGTGTGCCACAAGAACGGCGTGGCCAACAGCGGCGGCGTGATGTTCATCGACGCCACCGCCGGAGCGCAGAGCAGCGGCCCGCAGAAGATTATCAACATGCTCATCACGAAGAACAGCGACGGCTCCTTCAAGTACCTCGACAAGTTTATGAAGTTCCTGCGCTACTACGGCATCGACGGCGTGACCTTCAACCCCGAAGGCACCATCAGCAACGCCAGCACCTTCCAGGATTTCCTCGCTGCCTGCCACGAGAAGGCCGCAGAACTGGGCACGCAGTTCCACGTGTATTGGTACGGCGCCAACAACAACTCCGGCGGCCTGGACCTCGGTTCCTCCCTCACCACGAGCAAGAGCAACTGGTTCATCAAGAACGGCAAGGACGTGGCCGACGTTTACTTCCTCAACTATGACTGGCACATGTCCGTGCCCACCTCCACCTCTACCGCAGAACGCCTCCGCGCCGGCAGCACCAACAACCTCTACGGCGGCTACGACATCCAGGGCAACTGGCTGGCCCGCGGCAACTGGCAGACCTTGAAGAACAGCAAGATGAGCTGCATCTTCTGGGGTAACCACACCACCGACATGATCTATCAGAACTCCACCGAGATGGGTTCCTCCGACGAGAGCGTGCAGAAATGCTACATCCAGAAGCAGGAGCAGGTGTTTAGCGGCGGTAACCGCAACCCCTCCAACACGCCCGCCATCACCGGCAACAACGGCGTTTCGCAGTCTTCCTACGCTGCCATGAAGCGCTTCCACGGCGTGTGCTCCCTCGTTCCCGCCCGCAGTACCCTGCAGGAACTTCCCTTCATCACCCGCTTCTCCCTCGGCAACGGTAAGGTGTTCCGCAGCGAAGGCGAAGAGACCTTCAAGGGCAAGTGGTACAGCCTCTCCTCGCAGGACTACCTCCCCACCTGGCGCTGGTGGATCACCGGCGAAGTGGCCAAGCAGGAAGAAGAGGCCACCGATGAGCCCCGTGCCACCGAGCCCGTGCTCTCTGCTGCCGACGTCGTACAGGGTCAGAAGTATTATATCTACACCACCGCCCGTGGCGGCCTGTGCGTCAAGAGCGAGACCGACAACCGCATCTGGGGCACCGGTGAAGTTGGCGCCAGCGTTGACGGCGGCAACCCCTATCAGCACTTCCAGTTCGTAGAGAAGGACGGCAAACTCTATCTCTTCAACGTGGCTACGCAGAAGTATGTCACCGCCAGCCAGCAGGGCACACTCTCCACTCAACCCACCGACCCCGTTGAGTTCGTAGGCGCCAGCAACGGTACCGTTCGCCTCCGCTTCTCCGCCGCCCTGAACATCAACCTCGGCGGCTCCAACCAGCTCACCATCGACAACTGGAGCACCAAGGACGACGGCAACAGCTTCCATATTATGCTCGCCGAAGAGGCTGGCGACAAGCCCAACGGCCTCGTTGACTGCGGCTTCACCTTCGACGACTCCTGGTATGCAGGTTCCTGCATGACCATTAAGGGCGCCACCACCCAGAGTACCGTGCGCCTCTTCAAGACCAACTTCCAGGTCAGCGCTTCCGATGCCGTCAACCTCGTCTATAAGCTCAAGCACGGCAAGGAAAGCCACGCCAAACTCTTCTGGAGTTTCGTAGGTAGCGAGCAGACCCTCCACTACGCCGACATCCCCGCCGGCGAGAAGGACGCCTGGAAGGAATACGCCACCACCGCCGGCGCCATCGGTATGACCGGCAACGTGGCCCTCATCGGCCTCTCCTTCGACGAGACCCCCGAAGACTATGAGATGCTCGTCGGCGAGTTCGGCATCGTGCCCAACAAGAGCTTCGCCCCCGTACAGCCCACCATCACCCGCAGCGAGTTCCTCGAGCGCAACTTCAACGGCGTGAACTACAAACTCATCTGGGATTGCGGCAAGAGCGCAGCCAGCAAGGCCGACGCCTCCATCCCCACCTACAACGACGACGTTGACACCTGGTACTTCGAGGTATTCTCCCAGGCCGAAGGCTGTGAGCCCGTCCTCGACGGCGTCACCACCTCTTGGGCCCACTACGTAGTAGGCGCCTACGCCACTCCCGAAATCTCCAAGTATCGCTTCGGCGTGCGTGCCGTAGCCCCCGACGGCAAGACCATGAGCCCCATCACCTGGAGCGAATGGCTTGAGAAGGAAGCCACCACCATCGACGGCATCGCTCTCGACCGCACCGTCATCAAGAGCGGTGAGACCTTCACCATCTCCTATAAGGATCCTCTCCACGCCGCAGCCACCAAGTGGCAGATCGTCGACCCCGCCTCCGGTAAGGATATGGTAACGCCCCAGAACGGCGGCACCAAGATTACCTGCAGCATCAAGGAGCTCGGCACCTACGACGTTCTCCTCACCGACGCTTCCGGCAAGACCACCTACCGCGGCTTCGTACAGATCAGCACCGACGCCACCGGCGCCCTGCCCGTTATCAACGACTTCACCGCCGAGAAGACCACCCTCACCCTCGACGCTCCCTCCACCGCCGTCAAGTTCGACGTAGCCCGCCTCGGCGAAGGCCGCGTAAGCCACGGCCTCAACATGGAGGACGCCTATCAGTTCCGCATCCCCAAGGAGGCTCTCCCCGCTTCCCAGAAGACATACTCCGTAGGCCTCTGGATTAAGCCCAGCGTATTTGCCCACTCCAAGTACGGCACCAACCTCCTCAACAAGCGCAACACCGAGCGCTCATGGCCCCACAACAACTGGGGTGCCTTCTGGGTTATCGTATGGCCCCAGCAGATGAACGGCTCACAGGTAGCCCTCGACGACAACGTCATCTCCTACACCATGTACAAGAGCGCCGAAGGCAAGAACCAGGCCATCGCCGGCACCAGCAACAACAACGTGCATGAGACGCCCTACTACTTCTGCACCACCGACCGCCATCTCCCCTGCGGCGACACCTACGCTCTCGAACCCGGCGTGTGGAGCCACGTCATGATTACCTACGACGGCAACACCAAGCAGCAGAGCATCTACTTCAACGGCAAGCGCGCCGTCACCACCGAGATGGGCTTCGTGGAATACGATGAATGCCCCATCTACGTCGGCGGTTCCAACGTTTATCATGCCGGTATCAGCGGCGTCATCGACGACGTGCAGGTATGGCACAAGGCCCTCTCCGAAGACGAGGTGAAGACCGCCATGCTCGGCTACGAAGGCAAGACCGTGCCCTCCGAACTCAAGGCCTACTACACCTTCGAGGAGTACAACGCCGACTACACCTTCGCCAATAAGGGCGCAGGCGGCAACAACCTCACCGGTGCCTATGTAGCCCTCGTTGGCGGCGCAGGTGAAGCCACCACCGGCACCTCCGAGGAATTCCTTGAGCCCAACATCAACGTGCTCGGCAATCCCTCACTCCCCGGCACCCTCGACGTGACCACCACCGCCAGCATCTTCGGCCCTGGTCTCGTAGGTGACGTCACCACCGCCGGCGGCACCCTCACCCGTGATGCCCACACCCCTGCCGGTCCCCAGGACGTGACGATGACCCTCACCAACATGTGGGGCACCGCCACCCTCACCAAGCCCGGCTACATCAACGTCACCTATCCCGAAGGCATAGAAGGACTGCAGACAACGGACAACGGACAGCAGACTCCCGTCTTCAACCTCGCCGGTCAGCGTGTCAAGAAGGCCACCCGTGGCGTCTTCATCCAGAACGGCAAGGCTGTTGTGAAGTAAGCCTTTATTACTACATATTCCCAGGAAGGGCGCATCCATCGTGGTGCGCCCTTCTTGTGTTATAAATCCGATAGATTATGAAATTCCATTAATCATTTCTGTTGCTCTGAAATTGTAAAATAAATTGACAAAATCTTGTCAGAGAAAAATCGTGAAAACAACCGGACCTCCCCAGCTTTATCTTCAGGAACTGTCATTTTTGTCAAGACATTCCTCTTTCTGGCGCGCCAAAACACCTTTTTATACTTCCTATGTCGCTTTTACGCAAGATTAAGTCGGCTTTTGACTTAATTAAATGGGCTTTTGTTTTAACTAAGTCGGCTTTTGTTTTGCGTAAATGCTAAGCTGAAGTTCGTTAGTGCGATATCGATAATCTAAAACGTGAGCAAAACGGGAAAATAAAAGAAAAAATATCGGCCCGATAAACCTGAATCGTACTCCTATCGGCTATTTAAGGCAGAAAAATAGGGGACGAAATTCTTGAGTTTGTGATAAGCGTCTGTAATCCAGGTATTAACAACTTCTACAAGAATCGTCTGTAGCGCGCAGTGAAATGTTTTGTGCAGAATATCGTGCTCTACATGAATTGAAATTGTAAAAAATTTTGACAAAAGATTGGCGTTTTTTCTTCCGTAAGATTTGTGTACGGAGGGTACAAAAAAAGACATCAGCGTGTGGTGCGATGTCTCAAGTGTTGCAATATATGGAAATTGGTGTTGCGGATTAGTCTTCCTTGTATGGACTAGAACTTGTCACCCTTGATGATGCGGTAGAAGGTGAGCCAGAGAATTTTGCAGTCGAAGAAGAAGGAGCGGTGCTCAAGGTAATAGAGGTCGTAGTCGAGGCGGACGAGCATCTTCTCGAGGGTGTCGGCATAGCCGTTGTAGAGGGTGGCATAGGAGGTGACGCCGGGACGGATGGCGTAGAGGTCGGCGTAGCGCGGGTTGCGCTCCATTATTTGCTCGATGAAGTAGGGACGCTCGGGGCGGGGGCCCACGAAACTCATATCGCCGCGCAGTACGTTCCAGAGTTGGGGGAGCTCGTCGAGATGGTGCTGGCGGATGAACTTGCCGATGCGGGTGAGGCGTGCGTCGTGCTCCTCGTCGTAGAGCTGGGGAATGCCGGTGGCTTCGGCGTTGGGGTTCATGGAGCGGAACTTATAGATGCGGAAAGGCTTGCCGCCGCGGCCGATACGCTCTTGGGCGAAAAGGGCCGCGCCGCCGTCGTCGCTGCGCACGAGAATGTAGCAGACGATGAAGAGGGGAAGGAATATGATGAGGCAGAGGATGCTGATGACGATGTCGAACGTGCGTTTGATAAAGTCCTCTGCTTTATTGTTGAGTTTTTGGCTGTTCACTATGAGTTTTTCTGGCTTGCGTCTGCAAAGATAGTATTTTTTTTGCAGATGAGAGAGGGTGATGGTGAAAAAGTAGGACGAAGGAGGGAGATGGAGTGGGGGAATTGCCTTGTGGAGAATGCAGTTTGGGAGAGGAAAGGACGGATTTGTTCACTTTTTCAGGGCGCTGTGGGGTGTGTTGCTGGCGTTTTTATTATATTTGCAACGCACAATATGTGGACAATATACAAATAAAAAGTAAAAAGTAAAAAATAAGAAATAAAGGAGTAAGAAATAAGGAGTAAAATTATATGGCAAAGACTCAAGAAATAATTGATACGCTTATTGAGGGCCTGCAAGACAAGAAGGGCCGCAATATATGCACGGTGGATTTGAGCCGCTTCGACACGGCTCCTGCGCGTGCTTTCGTGATTTGTACGGGCGGCAGTCCGCAGCAGGTGGACGCCTTGGCCGACAGTGCTGAGGAGTTCTGCCGCAAACGTTTGGGCGAAAAGCCCGCCGCCGTGGTGGGTAAGGCCAACTGCATGTGGGTGGCCATGGACTACGGTGACGTGCTGCTCCATATCTTCCTCCCGACGGAACGCGACTATTATGACCTTGAGCATCTCTGGGACGATGCCGAGGTGAAACATATAGAGGATTTGGACTGATAATGCAGATTTGCTCATTTCCTCATTTGCAAAACAAGCTAATTTCCCATCATGTCAAACGTACCGCAACAAAACCCTCAGAAGGGCCGTCCCGGTGACGAGAAGAAGCCCGGCTATAACTTTAGCTGGATATATCTGCTTCTCATCGTAGGCCTGGGCATTATGCTCTGGCAGAACCAGTCGGACGAAAACACTTTTGATAAAGAAATCACCTACACACAGCTTAAGAGCTACGTGCAGAAAGGCTACGGCACTGCCATAGACGTGAACAAGAGCGAGGGCACAGCTATGCTGCACATCGCTCCGGACCATGTGCGCGAAGTGTTCCACCAAGGTGTGGATCAGGTAGGCAAGGCCCCGGTGGTAAGCGCCCGCTATCCGTCCACTGATAAAATAGACGAATACTTGGCCTCCGTGAAGTTTAAGGGCGAGGTGAAGTATGTGGAAAGCGGCCGGTTCTGGACGAGTTTCCTCGTGAACTTCCTGCCGCTCATCATCATCATAGCCTTCTGGATATTTATGTTCCGCGGTGCCAGTGGCTTTGGTAAGGGCGGCGGCATCTTCGGCGTGGGGCAGAGCAAGGCCAAACTCTTTGAGAAAGGCAAGGAAGGCTCGCCCAGCGTCACCTTCAAGGACGTGGCCGGACAGGAAGGCGCCAAGCAGGAAGTGCAGGAAATCGTGGACTTCCTCAAGAATCCCAAGAAATACACCAACCTGGGTGGCAAGATACCCAAGGGCGCACTGCTCGTAGGCCCTCCGGGTACGGGTAAGACGCTGCTGGCAAAGGCCGTGGCTGGCGAGGCCGACGTGCCGTTCTTCTCAATGTCGGGCAGCGACTTTGTGGAGATGTTCGTAGGCGTCGGTGCCAGCCGCGTGCGCGACCTCTTCCAGAAGGCCAAGGAGAAAGCCCCCTGCATCGTCTTCATCGACGAGATAGACGCCGTTGGCCGTGCCCGTGGTAGCCGTGCAGCAATGGGAGGCAATGACGAGCGCGAGAACACACTGAACCAGCTCCTGACGGAGATGGACGGCTTCGGCACCAACAGTGGTGTCATCGTGCTGGCCGCCACCAACCGCGTGGACGTGCTGGACAAGGCCCTGCTGCGTGCCGGACGCTTCGACCGCCAGATACATGTGGACCTGCCCGACCTCAGCGAGCGCATCGCTATCTTCAACGTACACCTCAAGCCCATCAAACTTGAGCCAGGCCTTGACATAGACCTCCTAGCCCGCCAGACGCCGGGCTTCTCGGGTGCCGACATTGCCAACGTGTGCAATGAGGCCGCCCTCATCGCCGCCCGCCACAACCGTCCCGCAGTGGGCAAGAAGGACTTCCTCGATGCCGTGGACCGCATCATAGGCGGACTGGAGAAGAAGACCAAGGTGATGACCGAGCAGGAGAAGCACAGCATCGCCCTCCACGAGGCCGGCCACGCAGCCGTAAGTTGGCTGCTGGAACATGCCAATCCGCTGGTGAAGGTCACCATCGTGCCCCGTGGCCAAGCTCTCGGTGCCGCCTGGTATCTGCCCGAGGAACGCAACATTACCACCCGCGAACAGATGCTTGACGAAATATGTGCCACGCTCGGTGGCCGTGCGGCAGAGGAACTCTTCACCGGTCATATCAGTAGCGGTGCGCTCAACGACCTTGAGACCGTGACGAAGCGCGCCTACGGCATGGTGGCCTACCTCGGTATGAGCGAAAGCTTGCCCAACCTATGCTATTATGGACAGGACGGTGAGTACGGCTTCCAGAAACCTTATTCCGACGAGACCGCCCGCCTCATTGACGAAGAGGTGAAGAAACTCATCGCCGGACAATATGAGCGTGCCAAGGAAATCCTCGCCTCCCATCATGCCGAGCACAATGCCTTGGCCAATCTCTTGCAGAGCGAGGAAGTCATCTTCGCCGCCGATGTGGAGCGCATCTTTGGCCCCCGTCCCTGGCAGAGCCGTGCCGACATCCTCCAGCAAGAAGAAAAGGAAAGAGTGGAGAAACTCGCCGAAGAGCGTGGCCGTGAATTAGAGGGCCAGCAAGTAGCAGAGGAGGATCCTGTTATTGACCTGGCTGCTGAACAAAATACCAACGATAACGAAGAAAACGCTTAATTAAATAGTGAAAACATTTATTCTCCGCGCCCTGACGGGCCTTGTATATGTCCTCCTCCTTGTAGGTTGCACCGTGTTCAGTCCCTTCACGGCTTACATGTTCTACGCCGCAGTGGCAATGGCCTGCACCTGGGAGTTCTGCCGCCTTATGAATGAGCACTACGGTGCTACGATTAATACACCCATCGTGTCTTTCACCAGTCTGCTACTGGTCAGCTCCTGCTGGCTGATGCGCATCGGACAGACTGATGGAATAGACCTCCTCCTCTTTGCTGGAGTATCGCTGATATTCCTGCTCGTCTTCGAACTCTACCACGAAGCAGAGGACCCCCTCCGCAACTGGACGTTGTCCTTCGCCGCCGTACTCTACACGGCACTGCCCTTCGCCCTCCTGCCTTTCCTCGCTGTGCACTACGATGCTTACGAAGGCCACAACCTTTATGAGTGGATATACCCCTTGGCGCTCTTCGTGTTTCTGTGGGCCAACGATACGGGCGCTTACCTCGTTGGTTCGCTGCTCGGCCGGTATGTGCCCTATAAACTGTTCCCGCGTATCAGCCCCCATAAAAGTTGGGTGGGCAGCGTGGGCGGCGGTCTTCTGACCCTTGCGGCTGCCTATGTCGTGGCTTGTCTGCGTCCTGCCGACCTTTGTGTGTGGCAGTGGCTTGTCGTGGGGCTTGTTGTCGTGTTCTTCGGCACATGGGGTGACCTCGTGGAGAGCCTCCTCAAACGCCAGCTCGGCATAAAGGACAGCGGCCACGTTCTCCCCGGTCACGGTGGTTTCCTTGACCGTTTTGACTCCGCCCTTCTGGCTTTGCCTGCCGCCGTCATCTGCATTATGTATCTGTTGAAGTAAATAACTTTCCCTTAATAAAGCGTACCGCTCAAGTTGCATGTTGGCAATTTGAGCGGTACTCCTTATATATATTATAAAGTGTCACTAACCTTTCACGACCCACATCAAGACGGCCGCGATACGGCTGGAGATAAGGAGGTGATTGTAGTGGAGAATGTCGGAGAGTCCGAGACGGATGTAACTCCCGCATAATTTGAGAGAGTTACGGAGAATCTGGCCTCTCGTGCGCTTCTTGCGAGAGGCCGACAGAGGGCGCAGACGACGATAATAGACGGCATCGGGGGCGGAGAGTGCAATTTCGCGCATACGGTTGGAGATGGCGGCCATAAACAGGGCGTCTTCACCAATGGCAAAGCGGGGATTGAAACGGCGCGTCCCTATCATCTTGCGCGGAATTATCTTGCAGCACGAGGAGGACAGGAAGGAGCGACCGCGGAAAAGGGACACGTGTTGGCCGGCCCCCAAAGTATTAAAGGCTTTTGTCAGATAGTCGTCCTGTAGGCGGTCATTTGCCTCGTCGTAGTCCTTTACGTTGCTCACGACGACGATATCCTCGGCGGTCTGCTGCAGAAGGGTGGCGAGGTAGGTGTCCGACACCCAGTCGTCATCATCAATGAAACATACGTAGTCTCCGCGGCAGGCGTCGAGACCTTTATTGCGCGCATTTGACACGCCTTTCTCCTCCGTATAGAGCACTGCGCATTGCATCCCTTCGTAACGCGTTGTCACGCCCTGCTGCAATTGTTGCAGAAAGGGTTCCTCCGGACCGTTCAGCACGAGGATGACTTCAAAGTCGCTGCGGTCCAGTGTCTGGCGGTAGAGGGAATCAAGGCATTCCCAGATGTAGGCGCCGGGCTGGTAGGTGGGGATGATGACGGATAGGAGCCCCCTCCCCGCTCCCCCAAAGGGGAGTGCCCGGCTTTGCCGGTGTCCACCTGCGGTGGAGGCGCTTACGAGCGATGAAAAAGGCATTTGCGAATTTGCGAATTTACTAATTTGCTAAATTTAAGAAAGAGAGGCACTCCTTCATTTGCTTGTCAAAGTTGAGGCTCGCTTGTGAGAAGGCGATGCAGTTACTTCTCAACGTTTGGAAATCTTCCTTTGACATGTCTTTCAGAGTCTTTATCCTGTTGGTCAAGGTTTCAAAGTCGGACGACGGACATACGAGCCCGAGGCGGTTGTCTTGTATGATGCTGGCTGCCTCGCCTTCGCCGCAGAATATTATGGGCAGACCGTAGGGGAGGATGTCGTATATCTTGCTGGGCACGGCCCCGCGGATACGGGTGGTGAGGGGCACGATGCTGGCGTCATACTGCTCAAGCCACTCGGGCATTTTCTCCTTCTCCACGAAACCGTGGGCGAAGACGTTGCAGCCGGGATGGCTTTCTATGTAGGCGCATATCTCGTCATATTGTGCGCCGCCGCCCAGAATGTGGAACTCCACGCCCAGTTTTTCAAAGGGAACCTCCCGCACGATAGCCGCCACGTTCTGTGCTACGCCGAGCATTCCGCTGAAGACGAGTTTCATAGGTTCTTGCCGCACTTTCTCCTTGCCTTCGGGGAGAAGGGTGGGCAGGTTGCGGTAGAGGAAGAGGCGGTCGGGGCGTTTCTCAAAAGTGGCGATATGGGAGAGAATCTCCTGACTCTGTCCCATGATGGCGTCGGCCTTTTTGTAGAGGTATCGCTCGCAGCCCAGGAGGTATTTATAGGAGGCCGAGCCCTCGCGTATGGCACCGAGGTCCACGGCAGTGGAGGGCCAGATGTCGCTCACGTTCAGCACGCACTTCTTGCGGTAGAGGCCGTGGAAGAGCCGCATGGCCGACTTGGCCGACACGAGGGTAGGCGTCTGGATAATCACGCGGTCGTATTTCCTGATGCGCCCTATGCGGAAGGCAAAAAGCCACATCGTGAGGGCAAAGCTGAACATGCCGGCGATGCGGGCCAACGGCTTTTTGCTTACGCTGGCGTAGGTCCACATACGGAATAGTGTGGCCCCCTTGTATTCTTCCTTTTTCCAGAGTCGATGGCGATAGCCCTCAAATATACGGCCTTTGGGGTAATTGGGCAGGCACGTCAGTACGTCCACCTCCTGTCCTTCCTTGATGAGGCCGCAGGCGAGGTTGGCCAGACGCGTGGGGGCTGCTCCCACTTCGGGCCAGAAACGCTCTGCTACTATGAGTATGCGCATTGGTTAATTAGCAAATTGGTTAATTAGCAAATTAGCAAATTAGCGAATTAGCAAATTGGAGAAGAGTGCCGCAGGCATTTTCGAATTTGCTAATTTTCAAATTTGCAAATTTCCTCATTTCCTCATTAAATATGATAAGTGCCGGCGAGCGGGCAGATATTGCAGCAGTCGAGGATGACTTTGCCTTTCAGCTTGTCCCAGTTTTGCTTAATGTGGTCGTGCTTTACCATTATCACCACCATATCGGTGTCGGCAAGGAAAGCATCGAAGTCGCTGTGCTGGTTATCGGTGATGACGTTGTTTTCAAGGAACGGGTCATAACTCTTCAGTGGCTGGGCCAGATGGCGGCGCTGCGCTTCTATGAGTTGGAGGGCGGGCGATTCGCGGAAGTCGTCCACGTTCTCCTTGTATGTCAGGCCATAGAGTCCCACGCGCGAGGTGTCGTTCAGGTGGTTCTCCTTCATAATCTCGTGTATGCGGCCCAGCACGTAGGCAGGCTGTGAGTCGTTGGTCTTCATACTCTCGCTGATGACCTTGGCCAGTTGGGGGTAGTCGCCCACGAGAAACCACGGGTCCACGCCGATGCAGTGGCCGCCTACGCCGGGACCGGGCTGCAGGATATTTACACGGGGGTGCATATTGCAGATGCGGATGATTTCGTACACGTCCATATCGTCGTGGCGGCAGATGCGGGCCAGTTCGTTGGCGAAGGCAATGTTCACGGCGCGGAAGGTGTTCTCTACCACCTTCGTCATCTCGGCCGTGCGGATGTCGGTCACGACGATGTCGCCCTCGCAGAACGTGGCATAGTATTGCTTCACCTTCTCGCCTATTTCGCGTGAGTCGGCGCCGATTGTGCGGTTGTTGTGGAGAAGTTCATACACCATATTGCCGGGGATGATACGCTCCGGGGCATGCACGAGGTGGATGTCCTCGCCGATAACGAAGCCGTTCTCCTCAATGACGGGGCGCACGAACCTGTCCATCGTACCGGGCGAGACGGTTGATTCCACCACCACCGTAGCGCCTTTCTCGCACACCTTCATCACCTCTTTGACGGCGGCCACTACGTAACTGGCGTCCACCTTCTTGGAGAACTTGTCATAGGGCGTGGGTACGCTCACGATATACATATCCGTGTGTTGGTATTCCGTCGTGAACTTCACGCCGGCCTTTACGGCGGCTTGGAAGAGTTCGTCGAGGCCTTTCTCTTTGAAAGTGGTCTTCCCCGCGTTGAGAGTGTCCACGAGTTGTTTGTTGTAGTCTGTGCCGATGACTTCTACGCCGTGCGCGGCCATCATCAGGGCTGTGGGTAGGCCGATGTAGCCCAGTCCGATAACATTTATCATAGTCTTTGTTTTTATTTTTTCCGTTTGTAGGGGTGAGGTGGATGCCTGTCAGGCGAGGCTGGCCACTATTCTCTCGCACGCCTTGCCGTCGCCGTAGGGATTCACGGCATTGCTCATGGCCGCGTAAGCTGCGGCATCATCCAGCAGGGTGCTCACTTCTTCCATTATCTTTTCATAACTCGTGCCCACCAGGTGCACCGTTCCGCTGCTCAGGGCCTCGGGTCGCTCTGTGGTGTCGCGCATGACGAGTACGGGCTTGCCCAGTCCTGGGGCTTCTTCCTGTATGCCGCCCGAGTCGGTCAGCACCAGCGTGGACTTCTCCATCAGATACACGAACTCCAGGTACTGCAGCGGTTCGATGAAGAAGAGGTTGCCCAATCCCGCCAGGTCTTCGCCGAATACCTCGTGGATAGGCCGGCGCACGTTGGGGTTGAGGTGCATGGGATAGACGAAGTCCACCTCGGGGTACTTCTCTTTCAGGTCGCGTATGGCGGTGCATATCTGTATGAAGCCCTCGCCGAAGTTCTCGCGGCGGTGGCCTGTGATGAGCACGAGGCGGCGGCCGTCCTTCAGGCGGGCCACGTCATAGCCGGCAGCGCGCAGCACGTTGTCCTGCTGGCGGGCCAGCGTGGCGTCGTTCCGGAGTTTTTCCACCACCATGTGCAGGGCGTCGATGACGGTGTTGCCTGTCACGATGATTTGTCCCATGGCGCCCTCAGCTTTCAGGTTGCTTTCGCTCAACGGGGTGGGCGAGAAATTGTAGGTGGCGACGCGGCCCGTTATCTGGCGGTTCATTTCCTCCGGCCAGGGCGAGTATATGTTATGGGTACGCAGTCCGGCCTCCACATGTCCCACGGGTATCTGCTGATAGAAGGCTGCCAGTGCGGCGGCCGTGGATGTGGTCGTATCGCCGTGCACGAGTACCACGTCGGGCCTCACCTGCGCAAAGACGTCTCTCATGCCTGTCAGCACGCGCGCCGTTACGTCGGTAAGGTCTTGCCCTTGCTTCATGATGTTCAGGTCGTAGTGGGGCGTGACGTCAAAGATATGCAGCACTTGGTCTAACATCTCGCGGTGCTGACCCGTGACGCATACGATGGTCTCAAATTTATCAGCGTGCTTCTGGAATTCCTTCACCAACGGACACATTTTGATGGCCTCGGGACGGGTGCCAAAAACGAGCATTACTTTTTTCATCTTTCTGTTCTTTCATTATCGCGGCACTTTTGCGCGCGCGTATTTATTTAAGATGTATGCGCTATCAGTTAGCGCGGATATGGATAGGTTGTGAGCCCCTCACTTGCACACCTCAAAGGGTATGCCGCCGATTTCGGCTGCAGTGGAGGAGAAACTGCTCCAATGCGAACCGATGATGCGCCCTGTGCGGGCCAGCGTCCAGAGATCCACCACGGCGGCCTGCATGCCTTGCAGGGTGTGGCGCTCGGCCGGTATGTCCTGACAGGTGATGCGCGGGGCGTAGGCCCTTACGAGTTCGCGCCGCAGGTCATCATCGTCGGTGGCGAGGAAGAATGTCGCTTCGGGGTCGGCGGCTATGAGGGCGTCGATGCGACGGCGGAAGGCCTCGTCGGTGCTCACGGCGATGGACTGCTGATTGTCCGTGCGGCGGATGTGGAGGCCTATGGTGTGGGGCGTGAAGCCCTGACAGAGAGCGTCGATGCGCTGCATGAGAGAGGGCAGGGGAGTGATGCGCTGCACGAGGGCCGTGTCGTATTCACGCAGCGGAAGTCCCGAATACACCTGCGGGAGGTGCAGGTACTTATTCAGGCGCAGCCGCCAGAGGCCTGGCCTGTGGCGCAGCGGGCAAGGCTTAATGTGAAGGCCGGTGAACGGCACCGGCTCAAAGAGCTCTTCCCAGCGGGCGGCGCATTCGCTATTCGCATGCCATAACACGTCCACGTCTCTCCCGCTCTCCGCTACCGAAAGCATGGCGCGCAGGCGGTTGCAGAGGCCGCCGATGGGGATGAGTGTCATGGGAGCAGTGCTGTTGGGCATTGATTTCAGTTGACAGTGGGGAGTTTACAGTTGACAGTTGTGTGCGGGCATCACTTAGCGGTGCCGAGCGGTCCGTTTTTCAGTACTACATTCAGCACCGTGAAGATGACCACATCCGCAGCCACGATGATTTCCATGCTTACGCCCAAGCGGAACAGCCCGATGTTAAGCGCCATGAAGAAGAGTTGCAGCGCCACGACGGCCACCAGCGTCTGCCTCATCGTGAGGCCGGCTGCCATCAGTTTGTGGTGGATGTGCGTGCGGTCGGGCTCAAAGATACCGCGGTGGCGGCGCAAGCGACAGAGGGCCACGCGGCAGAGGTCGAAGCACGGCACGAGCAGCGTGGTGTAAGCAATAAGCAGGCCGTCGGGGCGCTGGGGCAGCGTCTTGCTGTCGGCCATGGCGTATTTCATTGTGAGATAGGCCAGCGACACGCCCAGCAGCAGGCTGCCGCTGTCGCCCATGAACGTCTTCGTGTGCTTCTCCGCCTTACCCAAAATGTTGTAGCAGAGAAACACGCACACGGCTCCGCTGAGACTTGCGGTGAACAGTACGAAGGTGATGAGGTTGAGGCCGTAGAACAGTGCGCAGTACGTGCCCAGGCCGATGAGAGAGAGGCAACCGGCCAGGCCGTCGATGCCGTCAATGAGGTTTATGGCGTTAATAATGAGCAACGTGACGAACACCGTCAGCGGGTAAGCCACCCACAGCGGCAACGTGTAGATGCCGCAGAAGCCGTAGAGCGAATCAATGAAGAGGTGGCAGACGGGAAAGGTGATGGCGGCACAAAATTGCATGAAGAATTTCACTCCCGCGTTGCTTCCCGCAATGTCGTCGATGACGCCGATGAAATACACCAGCACGGCACCGCCGCCAATGAGCAATGTGCTGAGGCGTATCGTCTCGGGGATGCTGCTTTCAAAGCGACTCATCAGCGCCAGGGTGCCAATCATGCCCACAAATACGGCCGGCACGAACACGATGCCGCCTAAGCGCGGAATGCCGCTCTTGTGTACTTTTCGTTCGTTGGGAAGATCGTAGAGACGCAGGCGATGACAGATGCGCAGGAGCCAAGGCATAACAACTGCCGAAAAAATGGCTGCCGTGGCAAAGGCAATAATGAGATATAAGTATGCGGGCATGATAAATATGTCTAGATTTTCTATTTTAACGAGATTATGCATGATTTATTGTGTGGAGTTTGCAAATTTGTGAAGGCGGAGACAAAAAATGTGAAAATGCAGGACGATGATGAATGATAGGAAGAATAATGTTTTTTGTGCGTTTTTATAGATTTATTCAAGAAATGTGCAGTTAAAGCAATGCTTCATATAAACGGATGTAATATGGTTTGTTTTGTCACTATTTTTTATGCTTTTCGTGCTTTTTTTTAGCTATTTTTGGCCGTAGAGACGAGCGCGCGGAGATTCGGACGGAAAAAACGCGATTTTTAAGACGCCATTACACGGCTCATTTATAAACGCTTAACTTTAGGACGGTTTCGGCGGTGATTTCTTTGGGCGCGCCAGCCCCGCCTTTAAGTGCGAAAAAAGGCCGTCGTGAGATGACTTTTTTTGCGATTTTTTGGAAAAACGGCGGGCGCGGGCGAAAATTAAGCCCCTTTTAGCAAAAACTATCGCCCTTTTAGTTGCAACTAAAGCCCTTTTAGTGCGAACGATAGCCCTTTCATTTTGGCCGATGTCCCTTTTAATTTTGCGTAAAATAGGGTATCGGGAAAAACGAAAGGAGGTGGCGGAGAAAAATGATGAGGGATAGGCACGCACAGTTCGTCGATAGTTTCATTTAGGCCTCATGGCGCTGCGATTTCTCCATTTTCCGTTTTGTCACTATTTTTTATACTTTCAAAAAAATCGTTATGAAGCGCTTTTTGTTCTTTTGAGGCGGTGAATGAAGCGTAATTTTTAAGACATTTTCTCGGGGATAAGAACGAAATAAATTTGGCATGAGAAGTTAAAAATGCATGATTCTTGATGCGATTAGGAGGGCATTGATGATGGCAGCTTGAAGGTCATCGATGGAAAGTGTCGTGTTTCTTGGCGGCCCCTTGTGCGGTACGACTATAGTGGTGCCAGGCGGAATGCGTGTGCGGCGGCGTATTTTTAAGGCTTTGTTGTTGACGGTTACGCCGTAGATATGGGATTTTGAGGCTACGCTGTTTGCACCTCCGGCTTGGGAAAGATAGTATTTCAGGGAAGCCTTTTCGCGGTAAGGCACTTGCACCGTCTGGCGCTGCACTTCGCCCGTGACGTTGACGAAGGTCGGTGTGAAGGGAACGACGAGCGTGTCACCCTCCATGAGCAAAAAGTCGTCGGCGGTGGAAGGTGCGGGTACGATGTGCCTCTGTCGTAGTACGGCCGGAGTATAGTAAGCCCCCGTGGCCAGGCCGCCGGCGTTCTCAATGGCCTGTTCCACCGTTAGGAAAGGATGCCAGGCGTGTTGCCCTACGAAGTTGACGGCGCCAAGAATGCAGATGCTACCGCGCAGTTTGTCTTTTGACGAGGTTAGAACAGAGATTTCGTCGTAGGGGTGTAGCGTGATGAGTGACAGGGAGTCGTTAGGCGAGATTTGTAGGGTGGTAGCCAGTGTGTCGGCGTGGGAAGGGGCGTTGAAAGGTAGACGTCGGGTGAGCATAAGGCGGGTGCAAGCCGCATCGGGGCGAAGTCCGCCGGCCATAGTGAGGAGGTCGGCCAAGGTCATCCGGCTTTCGTAAGGATACGTACCGGGATGGAACACGCTGCCGCTGACTTTTACCGTGCGCTTCGTACTTGCTGCGTCGGCAAGTGGCACGACGATGGAGTCTTCAGCGCAAAGGGGATAGTTTATGCCGTTCTCGTCGCAGAGGCTCACGCTCTGCGTGGTGCGCTCGTAGTGCGGGCCACGCCGGTGTATAATAATATGGTCAAGACGAGCCTCTTCCGTGGGGGCGCCGGCGTCGTTGAGGGCGGAGAGTAGGGTAGTGGTGCTGTCCCATTCGTATCGGCCGGGACGTTTTACGGCTCCCGATATAATAATTTCGTTTCTGCGCTGGCGCACGATAGGCTGGAGCGATATGCTATCGCCGTCTAATAGCCGAACATCAGAGAACGGCGTGTCTATGACGTCGGAAAGCGTCATAAGTCCGTGTTCGCTGCGGTGGAGTTGGATGATAAGACCTTCTTGCGTGTCGGTAAGGCCGCCGCAGTAGTGGAAAAGGTCGGCAAGCGTCTCGTTTTCCGTCAGGACATACTGCCCTGGGTGTTTCACAAGGCCTGAAACGCAGACGTGAAGGCCGGCTATCTCAACGAGCACGAAGTCGCCGTTGCGGAAGAACGGCCGTCGCGTTAGCGGTGTGTCGGCGCGCTCGGTGTAAAGGTCGTAGAGATAGAGCGTTGTGCCGTTGCGGATGACGCGGACGTGACGCACGCTGCCATAGGGCGTGGTACCGCCCGCCGTGCGAAGGACATCGCTCATTTGAGCCCGCACTGGGACGGAGTAGGTGCCGGGGTGGACGACTTCGCCCACGATGTTGATGCGAGCCTGTTGGGCACTGGCGGTGAAGAGGCATAGCGTCAGGAATGTCAGAAAGACCGTTAGGTGGCGATGGAGCCAAGATGGAGAAGAACAAGACATGAAAAAAGTGAGACTTCTTTGCGCTCGTCTCCAATCGGGGCTCTGGAAAACCTTGTAAGACGACGATACGCGCTAAAGTCTCACGTATATACATCACGTACTACCCCTATCCATGTGTGGGCATGGGAGGGGCTGTTCACGGAAGTGTACAACATGAGCTATTAGCCTGTTCTTTATCCTCTTACAGTAAGAAATTTTCCAGATTTCGATTGGGGATACAGCAGGTTGTGCTAATGTAACTCTCAAGATTTCTCCCTTGAAAGCGTTGCAAAAGTATGAAAATCTGACGAGGCGGCCAAATAGTTTCCTTATAAAATGGTAGAAAAGAGAAGGAGACAGGGAAATAATGAAGAAATATGGGCGAATTTAGAAATTAAAAGAGCACGAAGTTGGACGTAAGGAAATAAAATTGTACTTTTGCAGCATGAAACTCCTTGAACTCTACGAAAAGACTTTCGGCACCCGCCCCGTGCAGCAGGAGAATCTTGCCAAAGCGGGCAGTAACCGACAGTATGTAAGACTGACGGCGGCCGACGGTACGACGACCCTTGGCGTCGTCACGCCCGATACGGATGAGAGCCAGTGCTTCGTGTATCTGGCACGCCATTTTCGCAGTCGCGGATTACCTGCGCCGGAGATATTCGCTACGGATGAAAACGTAGGGTGCTACATTCAGGAAGACTTTGGAAAAGAGGCCCTTTACGATGCCTTAAAGAAGGGTAGAGTAGAAGGTTATAGCGAAAGCGATAAGTGTTTGCTTGAGAAAGCGATACGGCTTTTGGCTCACGTACAGGTGGAAGGCGCGATAGGACTGGATTGGGAGCGGCTTACCACGCCGCGCTACTTCTCTCGGCGCGCGGCAATGTTCGACTTAAATTACTTCAAATACATGTTCCTGCGCACGTCCGACGTGCCCTTCGACGAAGAGCGGCTGGAAGACGATATGCAACAGATGGCGGCCGACCTGACGGCGATGGACGAGGGGCACGATACCTTCCTCTATCGCGACTTCCAGGCCCGCAACGTCATGCTGCGTGATGGCGAGCCCTGCCTTATCGATTTCCAGGGCGGTCAGCGCGGGCCCGTGTACTATGACGTAGCATCATTTCTAATGCAGGCCAGTGCACATTATCCTGAAGCATTGCGCAAGGAACTTGCAGCCAGCTATCTTGACGAATTGCAGGGACTTGTGGGCTGGGCACCCGACGAAACGACGTACTATGAGCGGCTGCGCACGTTTATGTTCTTCCGCACCTTGCAGGTATTGGGCGCCTACGGGCTGCGTGGGAGATTTGAACGGAAACAGTACTTCCTTGACAGCATCCCGCCCGCCCTGGAAAATCTGCGCGCGCTGATTGAGAGAGGAGCGGCTATACGTTATAAGTATTTAGAAGAGATAGCCTTGCGCTTAACTCAGGAGGCGCAGCCTTAAAGTAAAGACAATGAAAGAATACCATATATTTTATGCGCCGGATATAGAGCAGACGGCATGCCTGCCCGAGGAAGAGGCGGCCCACGCTGTGCGCGTGTTGCGCATGCAGGAGGGTGACGAACTCCTCTGTACTGACGGCCGCGGCACGCTCTACCACTGCACTATCACGCTATGCAGCAAAAAAGCATGCCATTTGAGCATTGACGAGCGCGAAACGTGGCCGCGCACATGGCAGAGCGACATCCATCTGGCCATCGCCCCGACAAAGAATATGGACCGTATGGAGTGGCTCGCAGAGAAAGCCACCGAGATGGGCCTTGACCGCCTCACCTTCCTCCTGACCGCCAACTCCGAGCGCACAGTGGTGAAGACGGAACGCATAGATAAGATTCTGGTGAGCGCCATGAAGCAAAGCCACAAAGCGTTGAAGCCCGAACTCGTAGGGATGACGCGCTTTGCTGACCTCATCGCGCAACCGTTTGAAGGGCAGAAGCTTATTGCGCACTGTTATGATACCGGCGCCCCCAAACCTCACTTGAAGGACGTCTGCCTGTCCGACGTGCCCACGCTCGTCCTGATAGGGCCGGAGGGAGATTTCAGTATTGAAGAAGTGAAAGCGGCAGAGGCCGCCGGTTTCCAGGGCATAAGCCTCGGAGAGAGCCGATTAAGGACGGAGACGGCTGGATTGGTGGCCGTGTGTACGTGCGGGCTGATAAAAAGCCCCCTCCCCGCTCCCCCAAAGGGGAGTGCCTCGCTACGCTCGTGTCCGCCTGTGGCGGAGATGCTTACGAGCGATTACGAGTAATCATTGATAGCTACAATTTTAATTATTATACGCCTGTCCTAATCTCTTCCCAGAGGTGCTTCTCGTGGAGGGGGCTCTCCCCCAAAGGGGGAGCGTGGAGGGGGCTTTCTATATTATGTTGACGATAACCATCTATTCTTTTTCCTACAAACGCGGCATTCCGGCTGATGAGAGCGGGAACGGCGGCGGCTACGTGTTTGACTGTCGCGCCCCCCACAATCCGGGACGCTACGAGGAGTACAAACAACTGACGGGACTGGATGCGCCCGTGATAAAGTTCCTTGAGGATGACGGGGAAATCGCGGATTTCCTCGCGCACGTCTATGCTTTGGCAGACTTCCACGTGCAGCGCTACATAGATCGCGACTTCACGCATCTGCAGTTCTCGTTCGGCTGCACAGGCGGGCAACACCGCTCCGTGTACAGCGCCCAGCATTTGGCCGAACACCTTCACGAACGCTTCGGAGCGCAAATAAGCATACACTTAATCCATCGCGAACAAGGGATTGACACAATAATTTAGACATTCGCGCGTTATATATGGTGCGTATGCGAAGAATTATCACCTTTTTCTCACTCTTTATGCTTCTGGTCGGCACTGTGGCGGCGCAGAAGCGTTGCCGTGTGTTCGGCCTCGTGAAGGACGACCAGGGAGCCCCCATCGAATTGGCCGCCGTGCGCGTGCTCGGCACTGCAAATGCCGTGACGACAAACCTCAGCGGACAATACTCCATATACATCAGCGCCACGGATAGCGTGACGCTGCAGTACTCCATGATAGGCTACGAGTCGCGCAAACGCACGGTGGATCGTCCTGTGGCAGACTCCCTGCGCATAGACGTGATGCTCCCCGTGTATGGTCAGCAACTCGCCACGGCTGAGGTGAAAGGACAGGGCGTGCAGACTGGTACGACGCAGAGGATAACAAAGGTGGACAGCCATCTGCAACCCTCCACTACCGGCAACGGCGTGGAGGAACTTATCGCCACGCAGGCCGGTGTGAGCACACACTCTGAACTCTCCTCGCAATACAACGTGCGCGGCGGTTCGTTTGATGAGAACTGCGTGTATCTCAATGGCTTTGAAGTGTATCGCCCTATGCTTGTGAGAAGCGGGCAGCAGGAGGGACTGTCCATTATCAACAGTGACATGGTGGAGAGCATAGGCTTCTCCAGCGGCGGCTTTGAGGCGCGCTTTGGCGATAAGATGTCGTCGGTGTTGGATATCACGTATCGTCGGCCCGAAAAGACTGAGGTGACGTTGAGTGCCTCATTGCTGGGCGCCTCGGCCTATCTTGGCCTGGGTAATAAGAAGGTGTCTTTTATGACTTCGGTACGTTATAAGACCACGGGCTACCTTCTCGGTTCGCTGGACACCAATGGTGAATACAACCCCAACTTCCTCGACTACCAGGCCTACCTCAACTGGCATCCCAATCAGCGTTGGACGTTCGACCTCCTGGCCAACTATAGCGACAACCGCTACGACTTCAAACCCAAGGACCGCACCACGACTTTCGGTACGCTGGACGAGCCGCGCTCGTTTACGGTATATTTTGACGGATGGGAGAAGGACTATTTCCGCACCTTCTTCTCTGCTGCCAGCATCACGCACCATTTCACCCCCAACACCTATCTCGCAGCGCAGTTCTCGGCTTATGCTACCAAGGAGCACGAAGCTTACGACATTTCTGGCGAATACTGGCTGCAACAGGCTACGGACCAGGAGCAACTCGGCGTAGGTACCTACATGGAGCACGCCCGCAACAAACTGCGTGCCCACGTTTATAACGCTGGCCTCCGATTCCGCACGAAAGTCACGGCCCACACCATACAGGCCGGCCTCAACTTCTCCGTGCAGCATATTATGGAGAATGCCCGTGAGTGGGAGATGCGCGACTCTATGGGTTATTCTCTGCCGCACGACCCTTCGCAACTGCGCCTTATCTATGCCCTCAGCGCCCAGCAGCAGATGGATGCCAACAAGCTGGAACTCTTCGCTCAGGATGCCTGGCGCATCCGCACCGGTGCCGGCCTCTTCAACCTTACCTACGGCCTGCGCCTGACGCATAATCAATGGAATAAGGAAACTCTCCTCTCGCCGCGCGTCAGCCTCGGCTTCCTGCCCGCCAAGAACGACCGCTGGGTGGCCCGCTTCGCCTGGGGATTCTACTATCAGACACCATTCTACAAGGAAGTGCGCGATACGACGCTTAACGCCGGCATCGCCACCGTGCGCCTCAACCGCGACATCAAATCACAGCGCTCCATTCACTTCGTACTGGGCGCCGACTACAACTTCCGCGTGTCCAAGCGCCCGTTCAAACTCACGGCCGAAGCCTATTACAAGCACCTCTCAAACCTTATCCCTTACAGCGTAGATAATGTCCGCGTGGTCTATTACGGCCGTAATATGAGCAAGGGCTATGCAGCCGGCATTGATTTCAAAATCTTCGGCGAGTTCGTGGAGGGTAAGGACTCCTGGCTCACCTTCTCTTTGATGAGCACGAAGGAGAAACTGGGTGGCCTGTGGCTGCCACGCCCCACCGACCAGCGCTATGGCATCAACCTTCATTTCACAGACTACTTCCCCGGCACCGATCGCTGGACAGCCACCCTCCGGGCTGCCGTAGCGGGAGGCCTGCCCTTTGGTCCGCCACACACAGACCGCGCAAGCCAGAAGTTCCGTGCCCCAGCATATAAGCGCGTGGACTTCGGTATCAGTTTCTATATAATCAAGCCCGGCTCCTACAAACGTGGCGGTGTGCGCCGCAAGGTGCAGGATTGCGTGATTGGCTTGGATTGCTTCAACATCTTCGGCATCAGCAACGTGAACAGTTATTATTGGGTAACGGATATCACGAACAATCAGTATGCCGTGCCCAACTACCTCACAGGTCGCCTCATCAACGGCCGCCTCACCATTCGCTTATGATTTTCTATTTCTCCGGCACCGGCAACAGCCGCTGGGTGGTTGAGAAGTTGGCAGCCCGCCTGAACGACTCCTCATTATATAATATTGAGACGCTCATTACGCCCGCCACGTCCCCCAGTCTGCCCGCCATAGCAGAGGGTGAAATGGTGGGCTTTGTTTTCCCCGTTTATGCTTGGGGCCTGCCGAAGATAGTGGATGAGTTCCTACGCAACGGACCTTCCGCTCTCCTGAAAAGAAGGGAAAGTGAGGCTCCTTACGTCTGGGCCGTGATGACCTGCGGTGACGATATGGGCTACACCGACCGCCTCCTGCACAAGGCGTTGGCAGAGGCCGGCCTCTCCCTCAACGCGGCCTTCAGCGTGCGGATGCCCAATACTTACGTCTGCCTCCCAGGCTTCACCATTGATGACGAAGCCCTGGCAGCCCGCAAGGTGGCCGCCACCGAGGAGATAATCCCGACCATCGCCGCCGATATTACCGCCCGGCGGGAAGGGACTCGCGTGGTACGTGGCGGTGCTGCGTGGCTCAAGACCTACGTTCTGCGCCCGCTCTTCAATACTTTCCTCGTGAAGGACAAGCCCTTCCGCACTTCTGAAGCTTGTACGGCCTGCGGCCTTTGTGCCCGGTCGTGTCCGCTCCGTGACATTGCCATGAAGGACGAGCGGCCGCAATGGGGGCAGACCTCTTGTACGGGTTGCCTGCGGTGTTTCCACAAATGTCCGCAGCGCGCCGTCGACTGGGGAAGCCAGACGCAAGGCAAAAGCCAGAAGGCTGCCTTGCCGCGCCTGCTTTTCTGCCTCGTGCTTCTCATCACGGCATCAACGGCCCTTCCGGCACAAGTTGCCTTCCGTTCCGGCCAGAACTATCGCATAGAGAACCGTATGATAGCCAGAGGCGGCGTGGCACTCGGTGTGCGCTATGACAGCGCTACGCCCCTCCTCCATGTGGCCGAGCCGAAAAACCTTGACGATGTCCTGTGGACCATCACGGTCGACGGTGCTACTTCCTCCGGCCGCCCCCTCTATACCATTCGCCATGCTGAAACGCAGCAGTATGTCACCTTCGACGGCCTGCGCGGCGACGTGAAGCGCTATGTGGACCTCACCGACGAGGTATGCGGCGACTCCTCGCGCTGGTACTTTGAATCCTACGATGACTGCTGGGCCATCGTCAACGTCAAAGACCCCTCGCACCACTGGCATATGCGCAACCCCTCCTACATCGTCGGCACCTATGCCGAGGAGGCCACGCCCGGCATAGGTAGCCAGTTCGCTATCTACGATGAGAAAGGTCAGCGCGTCACAACCTTCGACAAGGCTTCGCTTTCCTTCAGCGACCATCTCGGCGGTCTCTTCCTCAACGGACGGCCCGCCGTGTTCGACAAGCGCAACAAAGTGTATATGTTCTGTCTGCCCGACAGCTTGCGCAGTGAGACCTCCTATTCGGCACGTGTCAACTACGATGCGTCCGCCGGCCTCCTTGCCGTCAACTTCCACACCGCCGAGGACAGCACCATCGTTACCTTCCCGGATATCAAGGCCGGCAAGAAGACCACCGTCACCCTCCGCACGCCCGACGGTGACTTCTATTCCTCCGGCATCGTCTTCACCTTCCTTCCCATCGTGGAGATGAGCGCCTACGGCTTCAGTGCCACCTCCAACCATAAAGGTACTCTCCGCGTCTATTCCGCTGACGCCGGCATCACCGACACTCTCTATACCATGAAGGGCCACTGGCGCGGCAACACCTCCGTAGGTTACGCCAAGAAGAACTATGCCATCAAGCTCACCGATGCTGACGGCAACTCCATAGACGGCAAACTCCTGAAAGGTATGCGCAAGGACAACAACTGGATACTTGACGCTATGTTCGTTGATGCCTCCCGTATGCGCAACCGTGTCTCCACCGACCTCTGGAACGACTTCGCCGCCGCGCCCTACTATGCCGACCAGGAGCCCAAGGTCCGCACCGGCACCCGCGGCCGCTTCGTGGAGATGATACTCAACGGCAGTTACAACGGTCTCTACTGCCTCACGGAGAAGATGGACCGCAAGCAACTCAAGCTCCGCAAGATTGCCGAGGAAACACCGCCCGAGGGGTTCGCCCTTGACGCCCAGCAGCACGGCATCCTCTATAAGGCTGTGGAGTGGCACGACAATACCTATATGGGTACGCCCTCCGATAAGTACACGGGCATATCCCTCCCCGAGCCCTCCAACGCCAAATATGAGTGGGGCGGCTTTGAAATCAAGTACCCCGACGTTGAGGAAGGCGAGCCCATTGACTGGTCGCCGCTGGTGGAGCACATAAAGTTCCTCAACACAAGCAGCCGCAGCAACTTCCGCCGTCATATAGAAGAGCATTTCGACCTCCCCGCCGTGCGTGACTACCACCTCCTTCAGGAACTGGCCCTGGCGCAGGACAACTACGCCAAGAACATTCTCTGGTTTATCTACGACGCCGAGCAAAGCACGAAACTCTCCCTCGGTCCTTGGGACTTCGACGGCGCGTGGGGCATCTATTGGAACGGCGACCGTTCACGCAGCGACTCAAAAGCTACATTCTCCACCCTCTGTGCCCCCTACGGCCATAAGCACGTCCTCTTCTCGCGGCTCATCTGCGAGGACTACGACCACTGGACGGAGCAGCTCGCCGACCGTTACTGCGAACTGCGCCACGACGGCCCCTTCCACCCCGACAGCCTTATCAAGCGTTTCGCCGACTATACGAGCCTCTTTTCCGACAGCGGCGCTGACAAGCGCGAGGCCACTCAATGGCAGTCGTCCAGCAACAACTATGTGTATCTCAACAGCGCCTCCGAGTTGTCTTATATATCCTCTTGGATACGCACCCACGTAGCCGCCCTTGACGAGTTTTACGGCTATGATCCCACCACTTATATCCCCACGGCCATCCCCTCCGTTCCGCAGTTGCAGGGCTTTGCCGTCGTGCCGGGTCATGGCTGCCTGACGGTGCGTGCCTCCCATCCCGTCTTCGTACAGGTTTGTACCCTCGCCGGCCGGCCGGTCGCCAGTGTCAGTATGCAGAGCGGCGAGAGGCTCGTAGAAGGCCTCGCTCCGGGCATCTACCTTGTCGGAGGGCACCGCGTCCTCGTGCAGTAATGCCTGCCTGCGGCGGTTATCGTCGAGAGGGTAAGGCTATGAAAAAACGAAGCCCCCAAGTTCTTACTCGGGGGCTTCGCTTTTGTTCAAGGGCTGTTATTTATCCAGCACTTCGTATTTACTTTGCTTGCTCTTGTATTCGGGCACGATTTCCTTCATCTTCTTTACGATGGCCATATCGTCGTAGCCGAAACTGAGCTCGTGGAGTACCTTTTCGTTTTGCAGGGCTTCGGCGTAGGGGTATTCCCTCACGGTGGCCACCTTAATCTTCGGGTGTTGCGTGGGCTTCGTCTGTTCGTCGTCGCTGAGTACCTCCTCATACAGTTTCTCGCCGTCGCGCAAGCCGGTGAACTGTATCTTCACGTCCTTCGCACCCATCATGTCTATCATACGCTGGGCCAGGTCGGCGATGCGCACGGGTTCGCCCATGTCGAACACGAAGATTTCTCCGCCGTGTCCCATCGTGCCGGCTTCTAGCACGAGGCGGCAGGCTTCGGGGATAAGCATGAAGAAGCGGATGATGTCGGGGTGTGTCACAGTCACGGGGCCGCCCTTCAATATCTGATTCTTGAAAATGGGTATCACCGAACCGTTGCTGCCCAGCACATTGCCGAAGCGCGTGGTCACGAACTGCGTCACGGCCTTCTCGCCGCCGTCCATCGTCACCTTGCCTTCTTCAATTTCCTTGTTCAGGCTCTGGCAGTAAATCTCGCATATACGCTTTGAACAGCCCATCACGTTCGTGGGGTTCACGGCCTTATCCGTGGAAATCATCACGAACTTCTTCGTGCCGTACTTCACCGCGAGGTCGGCTATGACGCGCGTACCATATATATTATTCTGCACGGCCATGGCGGGGTTGTCCTCCATCATTGGCACATGCTTGTAGGCTGCAGCATGGAACACGTAGTCGGGGCGGTGGTTCTTAAAGACGGCCTCCATCTGTGAGGCATTCGTAATCGAACCCACGATGGTTTCCGACTTGATATAAGCATACTGTCCCTTCATCAGCAGGCGCATGTCGTGCATCGGCGTTTCCGCCTGGTCGATGAGAATCATCTCTTCGGGATAGAACTTCGCCACTTGGCGCACAATCTCCGATCCGATACTACCGGCGGCACCCGTGATGAGGATACGCTTGTCCTTCAGCATCTCGCCTATGGCGCCCAGATCCACCTCTATCTTCTCGCGCGGCATAAGGTCTTCCACGCTCACCTCTCTCAGGACCGTGTGGGAGAGGTCGCTCTTGCCGTCCCATTCCTGTTCGGGCGGCATCATCATGATATGTATGCCGGTCTTTACAAGGCGGTCAATCAGTTTCTGCTGCTTATTGATGAAGTGGTCCTGTACGAGCGGGCTGACGAGCAGCGTCTTCACTTTGTTTTTCTCAATGAAGCGCCACATTTCCTCGCCATCAGCGCTCAATACTGGTATGCCTACTAGCGAGTGGCCTATCATTTTGTCATTGTGAGAGAGAAAACCTTTCACTATATACGGCGAGGGGTGCTGGTTCTTAATACTCTTGGCAATGCTCACGCCGCCCTGCTTCGTGCCGTATATCATCACGTGCATGGCCTCGTCCTTCACAAAACAAGAGTCGTAGGCCACCTTCACAATCATCCTGACAAACCACATTGCTAAGATGGCAATCAGCGATCCTACCAGCAACGCGCGCCTGCCGATGACGTCCAGATACATGTCCGTGTGCATAAACATGCGCACACACAGTACCAGTGTGCTACCCAGCACCATTGCGGCCGTGATGCGGTAGAGGTCCACGAACGAGGAGTATCTCACTACGCCTACATACGTGCGGAACACGCGGAAGGCTATAAGATAGCAAATCATATACGCCAGTAGTGCCTGTGTAAGACCGTAAAGATGGTTTAATGCCGTGGCTGCGCCGTAACTGATGGCATAAGCCAACATGAGGCTGCACAACACAATAAAACAGTCAATAATCAGTACGCACCAATAAGGCATAGCCTCCTTTGAGAAGTACCATTTTGACAATTTGTTGGCAATTGATAGTGACCACTTCATAGCTTAAGTGTTGACTTTGTTGTATAATTCGTTGCAAATTTACAACAAAATTCCAATACTGCCAAATATAAAATGACGTAAATGAGAATTTGAGGGAAATTCACGGAGCTTTGTGTTAAAAGAAGCCAAAATATAATTAAGCAAAAGGGTGGGGGATTTTATTAATGGCAACGCATTTTTTCTAAGTCCTCTTTCCGTTCTTTGTCAACAATTGTTGAAATCAGTTTTAACAATTGTTGAAATCAATTTTAACAACTGTTGAAATCAATTTTAACAATTGTTGAAATGTAACGGAGGGCGGAGGCGTGTTGATTGCTGAGGATTTCCTGCGGTTGGTATGAAGAGAACGTCGCGCTTTGTGAGCGTAAATAAAGAATATTATTGCTGTCCGGGGAAAAAAAACGTAATCTTTCGTATCGCTTGTAAATGGGGCCTTCAGCCCAATGCTAAGAGATTTCAACTTTCCACGGACAGCAATAAATAATATGAATGCCCGATAAAATGGCAATAGGCCAACAATGAAAAAAAGAGAGCCCCCGGGGGACTCTCTTTCTTACTTTTGGGCTCTCTCCCCATGCGGGGACGAGAGCTGGGAGGGAAACTTTTACTTCACGTACTTCTTACCGTTCTGTATGAATACGCCCTTTTCTGCCTGGTTGGCGTGACGGCCGGAGAGGTCGTACTTGGGAGCGTTCGTGTTGCCTACGGTCTTGGTGTGCTCTATGCCCTCGCTGTCGAGGTAGGAGATGTAGAGCACGGGGAGGTAGTTCATACCCAGACCTACGCAATTGACGCCGTCGGCCACATCATCGGTGCTTTCGATATATACGGCGCGGCCATTGGTATCCTTGGAGGCTTCCCAAGTGTCGTCGAGGGTCTGCATATAGAAGCGCGGGTTGGAGGTGCTGACCTTGGTGCTCTTCGTGCGTACGAGCTTCACGACGAGGTTGCCGCCGGTGTAGGTGAAGGGTTCCTGGAAGGGGAACTCAATGAGGCCGTCCTTGCCGCTGGGGGCGTTGATGTCGGCGAAGCCGAAGAAGCATACGGAGGTGAAGTTGGAGTTCTTCAGGAGCCTGGGGTAGTAGTTCCAGTTATACATATATTCGTAGTAGTCGTATATCTGGAGGAGGTTGCTGTTGCCGAGGCTTACCTCGAAGTTGACATTCTTCATGTCGGCGAACTCGTCGTTGCCCTCATAGCAATAGGCGATGCCGGTGATCTGGTCGCCCTTCTTGAGCTGGAGTTCGTTGGCATAGTAGAGGGCCTGACCTTGAGAGTAAGGCTGTACGAGGCTTACCCAGTTGGTGCCGAGGAAGTCCTTGTTGCCGATGCCGCGCCATACGTCGTCGTCGTATTCGCTGACGGTGATGGTGAAGGGCTCGGAGATGTTGTCGGCGGGATAGGTGTCGTCGTCGAAGATGATTTCGGCATAGACTACTTGCTCACCGGCTGCCTTGGGCGTCCAGTTGACGACAATGTCGGCGGTCTCTTCGGAGAGGATGGGCTCGGTGACTACGGTCTCGGCGTAGGAGTTGCGGTCCTTGTCATAAACGGCCACCTTGTAGTTGGAGACGGCGGCGCTGCCCTTGTTGACAACACTGACGGTGATGGGGAGGGCATTGTTGATGGAGCCAACGTCACTGGCGTGTACCACGCCGGCGGCGAGGTCGGTCTCGCTGTATTCACGCACGAGGACGTTGCGTACATAGAGGATACCCATCAGAGGCTCGGAGCGTACGGAGAAGGCTACGCGCTGCACGTCGTCGTCAGCGGTGAAGATACCTTCGCGCTTGAACCACTTCATACCCTGCTCACTGGCGTAGTGGCCTTCCTCGAAGCGGGTGAGACCGTCACCGGGAACGGCGTCGGCGTTACCATTGTACCAGGCGAAGTCTTCGGAGGTGTCCTTGTAATTGTGCACCTTCACCTCATAGGAGAGACGGTACTGCTGACCGGTCTTGGTCTTGAAGAGGGGCGACATCAGATAGTCGCTGGGCTTGTTGCCGCAGAAGGTGGCGTCGTAGATGGTGCCGTAGTAGGTGTTGTACTGCCACTTGAAGCCGTCGGCGTTGTTATCGACTACTGTCCAGCGGTTGAAGTCTTCCTCGCTTTCGAGGCTGGAGAAGAAGGGCAGGTCGAGGGCGGGACCGAAGGAGAGCGTATTGGAGGTGGCGGAGAGGCCTTCACCTTCGGCGTTGACGGAGGTGACGGTATAGGAGTAGCCCAATGTGGTGGGCACGACGTCCTTGTAAGTTGTGCCTTTCACGCCGGTGGCTACCTTCACATTGTCGGGCAGACGGGTGATGTCGTAGGCGAGGGTGGCCTCATCGAACCAAGAGCCGTGGGCACCAATGGTGGGGGCGTCCCAGGCGATGGTGGCGGTGGCACCTTCTGCGGTGAGGACCACATTGGAGGGGGCTCCGGGGGTGTCCTTACCTACGAAGACGGTGCGGGACTCGCGCAGGCCTTCGCCAGCCTTGTTGAAGGGAACGATGGTGTACTTGTAGGTACCGAAAGGCACGTCGCTGTCGATGTAGGAGGTAGCGTCGGCGCCGAGTTCAGCCACGAGCTGCTGGTCGCGATATACGCGGATGCCCTGTAGGTCGGTGAGGTCGCGGCGGGGATAGTAGGCCTTGGTGGGGAGTTTCCAGGAGAGAGTGGTAACGGGGTTGCCGTTCACGCCGGTCACTACGCTGAGGTCGGTGACGTTGCAGGGAGCGTCGTCGGGGCAGTCCTGATAAGGGATGGCGAGGGAGTTGACCATAAAGCCGGCACCGCCCTGTTCCTTGCGGCTGATGATGTCGCCGGTCTCGGGGTTGAGTTCTACGTAGTCCACACCGCTGGTGATAAGGTTGGTGTAGGTGAGGTAGAGGCGATGGTTGTCGCGGTCGAGTTCCATCGAGGAATTGTCGATAGGAGCGGAGGCACAGAGCTCCTCGTTGGAGTACTTGCGAATGGTGTTGAACTTATAGTCGTTGTTGGCCACGTTGGGGATAATCTCCACATATTCGGAGGACACGCCCCAGATTTCGGCGCCGGTCTCTTCGTCCACCTGTCCGGTGTTCTCCACGCGGATGCCGAGGCCGTTGAGCTTGCCGTGGTCGGCCACGATGCTGCTGACGCAGATAGGCAGAGGATCGCCGAGGCGCTGGGGGAAGTGGTCGTTGCTCTTGGTGTCGATATACATCAGCTGCCAGTATTCAGCACGGCCGAAGGAGTCGAAGAGGATGTTGCCGGTGTGAGGGGACACATACCAGAGGATTCCGGTGGTGGGGTCGTAGCTGGCGTCCATACAGTAGCCAACGTTGACATCCTTATAATAGTTATAGGAGTCGTCCACGATGGAGTAGGTGTCGGAGGTACTTTCGAACTTCTCCTTCAAATAGTCCAACTTGTAGAAGCCCATGGCATAGAAGTAGCCGAGGTCGAAGGGCTGCTTGAGGTACACCCAGAGGTCCTTGCCCACGAAGGTGCCGGCGGTGATTTCAGGCCAGTAGTCGTAACCCTTGCGGGGGTCCCAGTCGGAAATCTTCGTCATGTCGGCGTGGTGAGGCTTGTCGGTGCGGAACTTCACGAAGGAGTGCGTCTGGTTCCAGCGCTCGAAGTCATAGGGAATGAAAGCGTACACGGTGTTCTCGCCGTCGGGAACTACATTCGGCAGAATGTCGTTGGCTTGGCGGCGCACTTTCGCGGGAGCCTCCTTGGCAGAGGCTGCGAGGACACCACTGACATTTGTTGCCAACTTCTTGGCCTTGGGCCATACGGCAGCCTGCTTTTGCTGTACGCGGGGAGCGCTGGCATCAGCGAACTCGCGAGGCTTCTGGGCATTGCCGGCAAGGGCAAGGCAGAAGCACAGCGTTGCTAAAAGAATCTTTTTCATAAGCGATTTGAATTATGAGGTTATTGGTTTTTAGGAATCGAAATATCGAGAATTCGAAATATCGAAATATCGAGGAATCTAAAAGTTATCGTACAATCTTCTTGCCGGGAGCGACGAAGATGCCGCGCATGGCCTTACCGTTGACGAGGCGACCGGAGAGGTCGAAGGACGAAGTCTGCTGTCCGTTGCCTGTTGTCTGTAACTTCTCTACGCCTTCCACCTCGTTGTTATCCACGCAGATGTGGTCCACATAGACGGAGCCCTTGCCCTTCACGATGCAGTTGAAGGTGAAGATGACATCCTGACCGGCATAGTCGCGGAGGTTGTAGGAGGCGCGGGTCCATTCGTTCACGGGGCAGTTGAAGGTGGCCACCTTCTTCATCGTGGGCAGAATGACGGCACCGGTGCTCACATAGAGTTCCACCTTGCTACCCTGCTTCGTGCCCATAATGTCGAAGGACACCACGCTGGGGAAGTCGTTATCTTCGTCCACGCGAATCTTGGCGGAACTGATGTAGTGGCTGCCGCCGGCTGCGCTCTCGGTGGAGCAGCAGAGGGTGCCGCCCTCTTCGTCGGAGGAGGGAGTCTCGGGAATGGAGAACTGGGCGCGGGTGGTGGGGTCGTAGCCCACAATCCAGAGGGTGCTGCTGCCCGTGTTGGGACCGAAGGTCTCCTCGAAGGGCATATAGTAGGGAGCGCCCACCACGATATCGTTGGAGGCACCGCCGTCACCGGTACCCATAATGTTCTTGGCGAAGACGCCGTAGAGGTCGGTGCTCTGCGTGTCGCCGAAGAAGTCGAGCACGTCGTAGCAAGAAGTTTCCTTGCCGTTATAAACCTCTACGAGGTCGCTCTGACGGGCTACGCTGTACACTACGGTCTCGGGGTTCACATAGCCGCCGTTAACGCCCACATTGGGTACGGCGTCCCAGCGGAGGAACACCTGTTCGTCGTCGTTAGGCACGCGGCTGACTAGCACATTGGTGGGAGGCAGGGGCTTGTCGTGGCCCACCCACAGCGTCTTCTCGGCGGGGAGACCCTTGCCGCTGGCGTTGTAGATGTAGAGGCGGTAGGTGTTGAAGCCCTGGATGGCCTGCTTGCTGTCGGTGATGGTGTATTTCTCGCCGGCCACGATGTCTTTCAGTGTGCCTACGAGTTCATCGCCGTGATAGAGTTCAGCGCGGATGAGGTCGCCCACGGGCTGGCCCTGCGTGTTGACGGTGGGAGCGGTAAAGGAAGCCGAGGCCTCGATGGCGCCGCTGGCACCGGGAGTCATCGTGAAATCGCTGGCGGGAGCGGGAGCGGAGAGCGAGGCACCCTTCGTCAGGGCCACGCTGTGGAGTTCGAAACGCAACTGGTTGGCGTCGCTCTGGCAGTGGTAGGCCAGGTAGTAGTCGCCTTCTTCCTCAACGGCGAACGGGTCGCTGGGCTTGTAGAACTTGCGGGCCTCGGCGCCGTCCTTCTCGGTGGCGGTGAGGGGGTGGATTTCCTTGAACACGCCCTCCACCTTGGGAGCCTTGGCTAGATGGATGGAGTATTTCTCCTGATAGTAACTCATACCGGCTGAAATCTCGCTCGTCAGCGTGTAGTACTGCGCCGTGGTGAGATGGATGGGGGGCGAGAAGAACCAGTCGTCGGCAGGCTGTGTGCGGCTGTAATTGTAGTAGGCGCACATATCCATTGTGTTGTAAATCCACGAGTTGGCATCGTCATTGGCATCTACGGCTGTCCAGAGGTTGAACTCCTTCTCGCTCTCGAAGTCGTTGGTGAAGGGCACCTGCTTGGGCTTGCCGAAGTAGGCGCGCTCGGTGGTGGCGGAGAGGCCTTCCACTTCGCTGCAGTAGGCTATCACGCTGTATGAACGGGTGACGAGAGTATTGCCACTCACGTTAATGGGGCACTGGCTCTCGGTCAGGCCTGTGGCCACGGTGCTGCCGTCGTCGTTGCACTTCACGGTGTAGTTGAGTGCAGCGGCGTCAATGTATCCGTTGTGGATACCCACAGTGGGAGCCTGCCAGGTGAGGAGACCGTTGTTGTAGTCAGACTTGGTGAGGGTCAGTTTGTCAACGGCAGCGGGGGCGTCAAGGCCAATCCACTTGTCGAGGGTGGCGGGAACACCGTGGTTCTGACCGCTGGAAACGATAACCTGGAATGCGTGCATACCGGCTTTCGCTATTTTCATCTTTACATCCACGGCCTGACCGGGAGTAGCCTCGCGGGTGGTAATGACTTCGCCGTCAACGGTAATGTCGAAGGTGAGTGTGCCGTTGAGAGCCTGTCCGCCCACGGTGGTGGTGGGTGCCGTGAAGGTCACATTGCCCGTCATACTGCCGTTCTCATATATCAAGGCAAGGTCAGTGGGAGCGGCAGGAACCTCCTTGGCGTAGGTGGCGGGCATAAAGTATGTGCCGGCCAGAGTAGCGTTGCCGGGCAAATCGCACACGGCAGTCGCAGCACCCGAGGAGAGGTCGATGGTGTAGAGCGTGGACTTTATCGTCTCGCTGCCCGTCACACCGATAAAGTAGAACTTATTGCTGGCGGGGTCGAACGCACCGCTCATCTGGGCTTGCGTGTTGAGTTCAAGGCCCGTGCTGCCCACCACGGTGTAGTAGCCCGTGCGCTTGTCGATGTTCAGCAGGCGTGCCTCGGCATCGATGGCCCATGCGCGGCCCTGATTGTCAAACGAGAGGGCGCAGAGGGCAGGGCAGTCCATAGCGTTAATCTTCGTGCTTTCACCCGTTTCATAATCGCGGGTGCCCCACTGATAACCGCTTCGGCGGGCACGGAACTGACCGTAGCAGTTGCCCGTGGTGGCGTCGTAGGCCACCTGTGTGGCGATGGACGTGGGATTGTCGGGGTCAAGGGCATAACCGCTGTAGTCCTTGGCCTCAAAATCGTAAATCAAATAGTAATTGTAGGCCATCTGCCCCATAAACATCATGTAGGTGTCGAAGCAGTATTTGCCGTTGATGTAGGCACCGCCGCCGTTTGCCTGAATATTGGGATCCAGGTCGAGGGGCGTAAACACGGAGCCGTCAAATTTGTAGAGACCAATGGCGGGGTCTTCACCCCATTCTTCATTGGTCAGCATTGTGCCGTAGAGCGTGTTCATCTGGGCACTGGCCGTAAAGGCACCGAAGGCAGCGAATACTGCCACGAGGGTTGCCTTCAGGCTGAATCTGTATTTTTTCATAGGCAAAAAAGTTAATGTCTTATGTTTGCTTGGTGTCATTTATAAAAAAATAATGACGCGCAAATTTAATAAAATCCGTCTTAACCGCCCTTTAAATCTCCAAACTTTACACTTGTGTTAAAAAAAACGCCTATATAACATAATGTTTTGCAATGTTGACCTTTTATTTCCTGTATTTTATCTCCTTTGTTTTACCCTTATATATTATATATAATGTGTAGCCCCGACGTATTTGAATATTTTTGCTTACATTTGTCACGCAGAAATGAAATGTTAAAACATTCCCCAATATGAAAAACCCTCTCTTATCCCTGGTCTGCCTGGCATGCATGGCCTTGCAGTGCCTCACGGCGTCTGCCCTTCAGGGCAACCCGCAGGTGACGATGACTCCCAAGGAAATCACCGCCACCACCGCTTCCCTCACTTTCACGCCCAATGCCGACGTGAAGAGTTTCTATTGCGTGCAGTTCGCCAAAGGCACGCTTGAGCAGCAGTTCAACCAATGGCATACTATGATGGGCTTCAACACCTACGGCGACATGATCGTAGCTTGGGGCTCGGAGCGCAAGACGCAGATTACGGAGACGTGGAAGAACCTCGCCCCGAACACGGAGTATGACATCTATGTGCAGTGCCTCGACCAGAACGGCGAGCAGGCTCCCCTGCAGTGCTTCAACGTGAAGACCCTCAATCAGGGCGGCAGCGGCGAGGCCAAGGTTAGCATCGACGTGAAGGAGTTCGGACAGGAGAACGGCGCCTATTTCCAGCGCGTCGTATACACTCCCAACGACCAGACCTCCCGCTTCTATGACCTCATCATCACCGAGGACGGCTATAAGGAAATCGGCGGTGCCGAAGGTGTGAAGCAACTCTTCAAGGAAGACTACGACGCCGACCCCGAAGCCCGCGCCTATTACGCCCAGTATGCCACCGACGATGCTCGCTGGAATGCGGAGTATGCCACCAAGTACCACGCCTGCGCCATCGCCGTGAACGCCAACGAGCAGTGGGGACCCATGACCGACATTGAGTTCCACACCCAAGGTTATGTTGATCCCAACGCCACCTCCATCTGGTGGGGCTACGGCGACGGCAAGACCGTGAAGAACGGTGCAGGCCCCAGCAATGGTTCCCAGACCGCTGCCATCAAGATTCCCGATGAGGTGCTGGCCATCTACGACGGCGCCACGATGACCGACATCCGCTTTGCCGTGCATGGAAAGGGCAGCAGCGTGAGCAATGTGAGCTACTTCGTGACGAAGGAACTGAAGAAGTTCGCCGACAGCGCCGTGAGCGTTGGTACGCTCCAGCCCGGTTGGCATGAGTTCCACCTCGATACGCCCATCACCATCCATGCCGGTGAGCCTCTCTACATCGGCTACACCGCTACGGGTTCCTCTCCCTTCGGTCTGGCCGAAGAGATGGGTACGGAAGGCACCTGCTACCTCGGTGGCAGCCGCTCCTTTACCGACTACGGCGCCGTGGAGGGTTACAACTGGACGCTGGCCATTCAGGCCAAACTGCAGGCCAACAACTTCACCGCCCAACTGAACCTTGAGGACATGAAGCCCATCGAGATGGAGGAGAACAAGACTTATGCCCTGAAGACCACCGTGCGCTCGATGACTCCCGTGCCTGTGACTTCCTACACCCTGCAACTCAAGGTGGACGGCGTATCCAAGGCCCAGCAGACCATCAAGTGCAACCTCGACGAGAAGGACGCCGCAAGTGAATACACCTTCACCATTCCCGCCCTCAGCCTCGGCAGCCATACCTATAGCGTGACGCTGCTCACCGTGAACGGCGACATGCTGGAAAGCCCCATTAAGAAGGAGAGCACCATCGAGGTGAAGGACCTTCTGCTGAAGCGCATGCATGTGCTTGAAGAGTGCACCGGCACCTGGTGCGGTTACTGCCCCCGTGCCATCGTGGGTGTTCACGAAAGTATGAACTGCCACCCCGGTGAGGTGTTCGCCATCGCCGTGCACTACAACGACATCTACCAGACCAGCGACTACGGCTCACTATTGAGCCATGTGAGCGGCTACCCCACCGTATATATCAACCGCTCGTCCATCGCCGGCAGCGGCAACGACTTCGCCGCCATCGAGGCTTCCCTCAAGAAACAGTACGCCCAGGAAATCGTGGGTGAGAGCCGCATCGTGGCTGCCCAGTACACCGACAATACCAAGCGCGCCCTCGACATCCTCGTGCGCAGCCGCTTTGCCGCCGACAACGACAACCACACCTACCGTCTGGCCTTCGTCGTAACCGAGGACTCCATCTACGACACGCAGGCCAACAACTTCTCCGGAAGCAGCACGGCAATGGGTGGCTTTGAGAGTATGTCGTCCAACGCTCGCATCTACCACCGCGACATTGCCCGCTCCATCACCTACGATGGCATTGAGAACTCCATCCCCGAGAGCCTCGTGCGCGGTGAAGAATACTACTACCGCTACACGCTGACGCTGCCCACCAACATCCGCGACAAGTCCAAGGTCCGCGTGGCCGTGCTGTTGCAGGAGAAGAAGGCCGCCAACATCGTCAACGGCGACTTCACGAAGAACTTTCTCGCTCCCGGCACCATCGACATTGAAGGCATAGCCCCCAGCCAACTGTCAACAGAGAACAGACAGCAGACGTCCTTCGATCTCACCGGTCGCCCCGTCACCCGTCCCGCTTCCGGCCAACTCTACATCCAGTCCGGCAAGAAATACATCGCCAAGTAAACAAGCAATCTTGATAAAAAAGAGGCAGACACGCGCAAATGTCTGCCTCTTTTTATTGATGAAACGATGAAACGATAAATGATGAGAAGATTATTTGCCGAAGGCTTTATTTTCTCTATACTGGATTACTTAGGGTACTGCATCGTGCAGCAATGCAGCGACCCGTTCTGCTTCAGCAGTACGCGGCAGTCAATGCCCACGATTTCGCGGTCAGGGAAGACGCTTTGCAAGGCCATGCGGGCGGCCTCGTTCTGCTTTTCATCTTCATAGAACGGCACGAGCACGGCACCGTTCATAATCAGGAAATTGGCATAATACGGCGGTACGGCCACGAGGCGGTATGCCCTTCCGTCTTCCGTGCGGAAAGCCTTCAACTCTTCCAGCATCTCCGCATCGCCCTCGCCATACACAATCGTGTCGTTAGGGCATAGGCGTGCCAGAGTGTCTATATGTCCGTCCGTGTCGTCCTGTTCCAGTCCGCCGCTCTCCAGCCACAGCACGCGCTTGGCACCCAAGCGCTGGCGGAATACTTCTTCCACGGCGGCCCTCATCTCCTCGGGCGTGCGCCCCATACCGGCGCGGCGGTTCGCGTTAAGATTGCAGCGCGCCGTGGTAAGTATCGTGCCGCAGCCGTCGCTCTCTATGCTGCCGCCCTCCAGTTCAAAGTCGAGGCAGTCCACATAGTCACCCTCCGGCAGCAGCCCGCTGTCAAAGAGATGGCGCGAGATGGCATTGTCCTGCTCAGCAGCGAATTTCCCTCCCCAGCCGTTGAAGCGGAAGTCCAGGTATTCGCGGCCCTTGTCGGTAAGCACGGTGATGAAGCCGTGGTCGCGGGCCCACGTATCGTCCGTAGGGCATTCCAGCAGGCTGATACGCAGCAGGCTCTCCATCGGCAGATGTTCCTGCAGCACGTTCATTACCGCCTCTGCCTCAGGCGTCACAATGAGAAGCCGCTCTCGGCTTGCTATCTCAGTGGCAATGTGAATGTAGCATTGCTCCACTTCATGTAGGAAGCCGGGAGCGGAGTCCCAGTCGGTATTGGGATGCGGCCAGGTGAGCTGTATACACTCCTGACGCTCCCATTCTGCGGGTAATCGGCGCATCTGGCTAATCTTGGTTATAGTCCACCTCTATCGTGTACGACCCATCCGTGGCCACTTTCACGCAAAACGGCATGCCGTCCTCGGGATTGCTGGGCTCGCCCACTTGGGCACCGAACTCAAAGAGTCCGTTCGAGCGCTGCCGATATGCCATACCCTGAAGAATGGCGGCGGATGCCTTGTAGTTGCCCTCAAATTCGCTCTTCGTAAACGTGTGGGTGAACACGTTGCCATCGGCATTCGTGATGCTCACCGTCACCTTGTTGTCATAGAATTCGGTGTCGTAGGAATCCTTCACGACGTTGGCGCTGTCGGCTTGGCATTTTACGCTCACGGTGTAGTCGCCCACTTTTTGCGTCGTCTCACTGCACGGGTCATACTCCGGACCGCCTGTGGCAGCTGCACCCAGGGCATTCTCATCGCCCTCATTGCCTTCCTGCGTCTTTCCACCGCAGGCGCTCAGGCTCAGAGCCAGCACCGCAGAACCTACATAAAAGAGGTATTTCTTCATAGTCTTTTCTCTTTTTTTCGCCACGGAAGGAGCCTGTCCTTCATGGCGTATTTGTTTCATCCGCAAAATTACATATTATTTCCCATATATATGCAATTTTTCTTCCAAAATCCATCTTCTTCGCCCCGGAATGCAAAATTATCCCTCATTCCGGCTCGAAAATGTCTCTTGGCCAGTATAAATTTACCCTTCTTTCAGTCTGTATTGCTTAATGACGCCGTATTTCTGAACTACAAGCCTTCCCTGTTTCGCGAGTTCGGCCAGCAGACGGTGAGCCTTACTCCTGTTTATCCCTATCCCGCGCTCCAAATCGCGGGCAATAATCACCTCATGCTCCGCCAGCCATGACTCGCAGAAAAGCATAGCCTCGTCCAGTGTGGTCTCCTTTGCCTGATGCATCGGGTCGGCTTGATAGTGGGTCTTGAAGCGTACTTCCTTAAGGAGGTCGGCGTCGGGCAGGAACTGAATGCCCTTTGTGCTAATGTCTTCATTGCGGAACTTGTCGCCCGCCCGCACATCCTTCGTGAAATGAGGAATGAGGCTGAAGCGGCCCAACTCGTCCAGATGAATACTGCGACCCTCGCCCAAGGCCTCGACGATGTAATGGCGCAGAGTCACGAGCACGCTCACTATCTCCGTCTTCGTCAACGTGGTATCGTGTGTAATTTTCTCGGCCAACTCATCTGTCGTATCGGTGGCCGGCTTGCTTACACGCAGGTGAAGCTTCTTTGTCGAAGGGTCTTCTCCTTTCCGGCAAGGAGAGATGTAAGGTGTTACTTTTACCATAATATTAGATGTCTTGCTTTTTATTTTAATAATGCCCGGTTTAGTATTGCGTTTTGCCCTTCGCATTATTGTTGCACATATGTGCTCCAATCGTGGCACAATTGTGCTCCAATCGTTGCACATATGTGCTCTAATTGTGGCACAATTGTGCAACAATAACGCAAAGCGGAGAAATTCTTACTATTAGGGTGGGAGGTTTTACTCCATGCTATACACGATATCGCGCACGTACTCTGCCCATTGCGCAGCGTTGCGCTCCTTGGTGAAGGTCTGCCAGGGAATAGGCTTGCCGATATCTACGCGGAAGGTCTTGCCGTTGGCTTTGTAGAGTTCGTCGGGAAGGAAGGCCATAGCGAGGTTCACTTTAAGGCCGAGGCGCTTACACCAACGGGCGATGCGATAGAAGCGCGGAGAGTTCTCGCCGCCGAAATGGATGGGCACGATGTCGCGCTGCGTCTCTATGCTCTTCTGAATAAAGGTCTTGCGCCAGGGGAGATCCTGCACCTTGCCGTCGATGAGGCGGGAGCAGAGACCGGCGGGGAACATGAGCATGTGGTCGGTGCTGGCAAAGCCTGCCTGTACCATAGCGGGCAGCGAACGGCTCTGGCCTCCGGTCTTGTTGACGGGGATGCAGAGGGGTGCCAGACCGGGAAGGTTCATGAGGAGGTCATTGACGAGGTACTTGATGCGGTTGTCGTATTTCGTGGCGAGGATGCTGCCGAGGGCCACGCCGTCGGCACCGCCGAGGGGGTGGTTGCTGACGAAGGTGCAGGGGGCCGCATCTTCGGCGGGCAGGTTCTCAAGGCCGTGCACGTCGAGGGTGACGTTGATATATTTCATGCAGTCGCACAGCCATTCGGCGCCCGTCTTGTCGCCTTCTTGCTCAAGGAACACGTTAATCCAGTCCTGATGGATGAGCCTCTTGAGCCAGCTCACGACGAAACGCGGCACGAAGCGTGCCTTGGAGCCCAGCTTGGAACGCAACACTTTGTCCAGGTCAATCAGTATGGCTTTCTTTTCTTCTTCCATATTACTTGTTATTATTTTGGGTAAAGCCAGTTTGTGTATTTTTATCAAGAATATAAGAATCCAGGAATTTCCTCGTTATCCTACTGCTTGGAATTATTTTGAATTAGCTGCCCGATGCAGCAGAATTCTTGCTGACACATATTCAGCAGTGCCCCGCACTGCAATTCCTAAAAATTCTCAACTTTCAAATTGTAATAATAATTCTGTAAATCTTAAATTCTTGAAGAAAAGTAATAACACTAAATTTTCTTATAAAGTTTTGCTTACGTCCTTTACTCCATTTACCGTACGTATCTTCTTGATTAGCTGCGAGAGATGTGCGGTGTCCTCTATCATTACGGTAAGTATGCCGGTGAAGAGACCATCGTGGCTTTCAATGCTGATAGAGCGGAGCATGACGCGCTCTTCCTTGGAGATGATGGAGGTGATGTTGTTGACGATGCCGAGGTTATCGTGACCCACGATGTGGAGCGTAACGGGGTAGGTGCCGCCGCTCTTTCCCGACCAGCGGGCACGGAGAATGCGATAGGGGAAACGCGTCTTGAGGGCCGGGGCATTGGGGCAGGTGTGGCGGTGAATCTTGATGCCGCCGCTCACCGTGACGAAGCCGAAGACGTCGTCACCATAGACGGGGTTGCAGCATGGTGACAGTTGGAAGTCAAGGCCCTTAATGTTGCGGTCGATGACGATGACGTCGCGCTCGCCTTCACCCTTCGTCGTGCCTTCGGCCTTCGGGCCTTCAAACACAAATTCGTCGGCGCTGTGGTGTACGGTGGGGCCGGCTTCTGTGGCAGCGGCTTTCTTGGCGAGGCGCTTCTCCTTGCGTTCGGCCTCCTCCTTCTCCCACACCTTCTGCGTCTGCTCGATGTCGCGCAGCGCCTGCTTAATCTTGCTCTTGGCGTGGTGGCTCACGACGATGTTGAGCCAGTCCTGCTTGGGCTGCTGATTCTCGCGCGTGATGATTTCTATGGTCTGTCCGCTCTCCAACTGCTGGCGGATGGGCACGTTCCTGCCTCCCATCACGGCGCCCACGCAATGGTTGCCGATGTGGCTGTGCACGTGGTAGGCGTAGTCGAGCACCGTGGCTCCAGCGGGGAGTTTGACGAGGTCGCCCTTCGGTGAGAAGACAAACACGTCCGTGCCGCTCTTCGCCCCGAGAGGCAAAGCCGCACCGCCTTCCAGGGCTTCGCGCACCTGCAGCAACCACTGCTCCATGCCGCCTCCTTGGGCCTTCACGCCTTTGTAGCGCCAGTGGGCGGCGAGACCGTGCTCGGCAATTTCGTCCATGCGCTCGGTGCGTATCTGCACCTCCACCCATTTGTCCTGCGGACCGCGCACAGTGATGTGGAGCGACTCGTAGCCGTTGGGCTTAGGCACGGTGAGCCAGTCGCGCAGACGCTTCAGGGAACTTTCGTAGCGGTTGGTGATGAGCGAGAACACCTGCCAGCATAGGTCTTTTTCCTTCTTTTCCGACGGACTCTCAATGATGATGCGGATGGCGAAGAGGTCGTAGACGCCTTCGTAGGAACAGTGTTGGCGCTGCATCTTCTGCCAGATGGAGTGGATGGACTTCGTGCGGGCCTTCAGGTGGTACTTTATGCCGGCCTGCTGGAGCATTTCGTGGATAGGCTTGCAGAACTCCTCCACGTAGCGGTCGCGCTCCGTGCGGGTGGCATTGAGTTTCTCTTTGATGTGGTAATAGGCCTCCGTCTCGAGATATTTGAGGGCGAGGTCTTCCAGTTCGCGTTTGATGTTGTAGAGGCCGAGCTTATGGGCCAGTGGGGCATAGAGGAGACTGGCGAGGGTGGCCATGCGCTGGCGGCGCTCGGAGCGTACTGCGGGCTCGTCGGGTTCCACGCGGAGTTCGCGCATCTCCGCCAGGCAGGCAGCAATGCAGAGCAACAGTACGCGCACGTCACCGGCCTCAGCAATGAGCAGGCCCTGGAAGTTGGGGTCGCGCATCACGGAGGTTCGCTCCTCCAGAGCAGCCACGCGGGCAAAACCCTCCGTCCCTTGGCGGAACTGCTCCAGTATTTCCTCGGGCAGAGAGCCTATCTCATCTTTGAGGATGAGGAGTGCGTCATCGTATATTTTAGGGTCTATCATTGTTCTATAATATTTAATGTAAAATGTCTTGATGAATTATTATTAATGTAAAATGTCTTGATGATTAAATGCTTCGCATTGGTTCTTATGTCATCCGAATTTTCTTGAAAGTTCCTTTTAGATAAATTCTGCTCCCACAATAACCACCCTCACGGGTATAATCATCAATACATTTTCTTTGTTATATCTTTATTTCAGTAAGGGTCTTCAAATCGTTATGCTGAATGAATCGCGGAGTGTCTTTTCCATCTCCACGGATTATCGTCACGTCATGCCCCGGCAGGTGCAGCGTGACCTTCGGGAATAGCGGAGCGCCCACGGCGTATTCCAGCGATGCAGGGCACACGGGGTAGAAACCAAGGGCGGAGAAGACATACCAAGCGGAAGTCTGGCCGTTGTCCTCATCACCGCAGTAACCGTCTGGGGTGGGGGAGTACAGGCGGTGCATCACCTCGTTTATCCAGTAACGGCCCTTCTCGGGATGGTCGGTGTAGTTGTAAAGATAGAGCATGTGCTGCACGGGTTGGTTGCCGTGGGCATACTGGCCGAAGTTCATGATTTGCATCTCGCGAATCTCATGGATGACGAAGCCGTAGTAACTCTCATCATATACGGGAGGAAGAGCCATCACACTGTCCAGCATGGCCTCAAAACGTTCCTTGCCGCCCATCAGTTCTATCAGCCCGGGAATGTCGTGGAACACGCTCCAAGTGTAGTGCCAGGCGTTGCCTTCCGTGAAGTCGCCGCCCCATTTGAAGGGCGAGAACTTCTCAGGCCACGTGCCGTCTTCATTGCGGCCGCCCATCAGGTTGTAGTCGGCGCGGAAGAGGTTGCGGTAGTTCTGTGCGGCATTCTCTAATGTGCGTATTTCCTTCTTCGGCCTGCCGAGAGACTTCGCCACTTGCAGGATGCACCAGTCGTCGTAGGCGTATTCCAATGTGCGGGCCGCACTCTCGTTGATACCCACGTTGCAAGGCACGTAGCCCAAGCGATTGTAGTATTCAAAGCCCTTGCGGCCGCTGGCACTCTTGTCGAGGTAGGCGTTGCGGCCATGCAGTAAGCCTTCCATCAGACTTTTGCTGTCGGCTACGCGGATGCCCTTCATCCAGGCGTCGGCCAGCACCGAGGCAGAGTTATTGCCCACCATGCAGTCGCGGTGGCCCGGCGAGGCCCATTCAGGGAAAAAGCCCGTCTCCTTGTAGCAGCAGATGAGGCCCTCCTGTATCTCCAGCGAGCGCTCGGGATACACTAGGTTGAGCAGCGGCATAAGGGCGCGGAAGGTGTCCCAGAAACCTGTATCGGTGTAGTAGGGACCCACGCACAGACTGCCGTCCTTCTGGCTGCGGTGTATCTTATGCCCCTCCTTGTCAATTTCATACATCATACGGGGGAAGAGCAAGGCGCGATAGAGACAGGAATAGAAGGCCCCCCAAGCCCCCCCTTGGGGGGATGTTGCGGGTTGGGGGCTCTCCCCCGCTCGGAGAGCGGGCTCTGCCCCTAAAGGGGGAAGATGGCGGCAGCCAGAAAGGGGCTGGGGAGCGGGGAGGGGGCTTACTTCAATCCTCCCCATCGTCTCGTTCCATATCTTCCGGCTCTCTTCCTTCACGGCTTCGTAGTCGCGCCCACCTATTTCGCGCTCCATATTGAGCAAGGCCTGTTCCTCGGAAATGAAACTGCTCGCCGTGCGCACATAGGCCGTGGGGCTTGTACTTTTCAGTCTTACCACCACCACACTGTCACTCTTCTCGGCAATCTCCACCGGTCCACCCGTCTCTACGATGAAATAGCAGCAGAAGTTCTCTGCCACGCCACTGGAATTGTTCGTTGTAAAACCACTGATGCGGCCGGTCTTCTCATCCACCTTCACGGCTCGGCGTGAGCCCTGTTTGGGTTGTGTGTCCACCACGAGGTAATGCTCTTCGCAACCATAGTTTATCTTCACGGCGGCGCAGCGCTCGGTGGCGGTGAGGCTCACCTGTGTGTTGTGGTCGGCAAGATATACGCTGTATTCATAGGGGTGCGCCGTCTCGGCCTTATGGCTGAAGTAGGTGGGAGCCTTCTCCGCCTCAGCACTGCTCGACGGCATGATGGAGAAATAGCCGTAGTCGCCCATCCACGGTGAGGGCTGGTGGGTCTGTTTCAGGCCGCGCAGTTGTTCGGCATCATAGCGGTATTGCCAGCCGTCGCCGTTCTTGCCCGTCTGGGGAGTCCAGAAGTTCATGCCCCATGGACGCGCCACGGCGGGATAGGTATTGCCGGTACTCAGCGCGTAGGTGCTCTGCGTGCCCATCAGTGGATTAACGAAGTCGGCGAGGTTGCGCTCGGCAGCCATTGCCGTGCAGCATGCCACCATCACCAGCACCGCCAGCATTTGTAGGCGTTGCCGCACTTCTTGCAGAGTCTTCTCGTCCAGCATTTCGCCCAGAATATTCAGTATGCGTGTCTTCATACGCGCTTCTCCGGCCCGCACACCACTGACGTAGTCGTTGCGGGGCAGGGGAGAGGCATGGAAATTACCGTCAGCCATTTCTATGATGATATGATGAAGCGATAAACGATGACTATAGAAAATAGGCAAATCGAATCATCGCAACTTTTACTTCCTTGTCGCTTTTATCAAATAAACAATCAGCAGCAGATAGCAAGCCAGCGACAGGAGTTGTCCGTTTCCGCTCGTCATCCATGCGCCATCAAGAATCTTGCCGTCAAAGCCGGCGAAGGTCAGTCCGGCACTCACCACGCCCATCAGCGCACCGCCGGCAATGAAGCCACTGGCCAATAATGTGCCGCGCTCACTGCGGGCTTTGTTCACTTCCTCGTCCTTGCTGCGGCTGCTTACGAACCACTGCACGGCACCGCCAATCATCAAAGGAATATTCAACTGCAAAGGAATAAACATACCCAGCGCAAAAGCCAGAGCGCTGATGCCGCAAGCGTTCAGTATCAAGGCAATCACGGCACCGATGCCGTACAGCAGCCAGGGGGCGCCCTGTCCCATCATCAGCGGTTCGATAACGGCTGCCATGGCACGGGCTTGAGGCGCTGCCATCACGTCGCTGTTGTCGGGCGTGAAACCGTAGGCTTCGTTCAGAATCATAATCACGCCGGCAGCCGTGGCCGCACTCACGATGATGCCCAGAAATTTATACGTCTGCTGCTTGGCGGGCGTACTGCCCAGCCAGTAGCCTATCTTAAGGTCCGTCACGAACGCACCGGCACTGCTCAGCGCCGTACATACCACGCCGCCCATAATCAAGGCTGCCACCATGCCGCCCGTGCCTTTCAGACCTACGGCCGCCATGATGAGGGAGGCCAGAATAAGCGTCATCAGCGTCATGCCGCTCACGTGGTTACTGCCCACGATGGCAATGGCATTCGCAGCCACCGTAGTAAACAGGAAGGCTATCACAAATACAATCACCAGCGCCACCACCGTAAACAGCAGCGGACTGCTCTGCAAAGCCATCACGTCAAGATAGAAGAATAGGAACGTGGCGCACAGGGCGATGAGAATGCCCAGCACCACCACTTTCATCGAGATATCGCGCTGTGTGCGTTCGGCCTTTTCGGTGGTCGTGCCTTTGCCGAACACCTCGCCAATCAGTCCGAAACTGCTCTGAATCACCTTTCTGCTGTTCCACACGCCAATCAGTCCGGCCATGGCAATGCCGCCGATGCCGATGCTCTTGGCATACTGGAAAATCTGCTGCGGCGTAGCATCGCCCGCCTTGATGCCGTCAAGCACCATCAGGTCGGGACACAGCGCGCCGATGGCGGGCACGGCAATCCACCATATCAGCAGCGAACCGGCGCAGATGATGCTCGCGTATTTCAGCCCTACGATGTAGCCCATACCCAGCAGTGCCGCACTCGTATTGCAAGAGAAATACAGTTTCGTCTTCATCGCCACCGTCTCGCCCCACGCGGCAAAAGTGCTCGTGAAGTTCTCGGCCCATGTGCCGAAGGTAGCCACCACAAAGTCATACAGACCACCGATAATCGAGGCAATCACCAGAGGCTTGGCCTGTGAACCCTCGCCCTCGCCGCTGATGAGCACCTGCGTAGAGGCCGTGGCTTCGGGGAAGGGATATTCGCCGTGCTTCTCCTTCACGAACTATTTGCGGAAGGGAATCAGGTGCAGGATGCCCAGCACGCCGCCCAGCAGCGACGACAGGAACACCTCGATGAAATTCACCGAGATATCCTCTCCCGGGAACTTCGCCTGCAGGATATACAGGGCCGGCAGCGTAAAAATCGCACCCGCCACAATCATACCCGAGCAAGCACCGATACTCTGGATAATCACGTTCTCGCCCAGCGGGTCCTTGCGCTTCGTAGCGCTTGCCAGTCCCACGGCGATAATCGTAATGGGAATCGCGGCCTCAAACACCTGTCCCACTTTCAGGCCCAGGTACGCCGTAGCCGCACTGAACACCACGGCCATCAGCAGTCCCAACACCAGAGACCATGCCGTCACCTCTTTAGGATTCGCCTTCGCCGGCATCAGCGGTTCATACTCTTCGCCCGGCGCCAATTTGCGCATTGCATTCTCAGGAAGTTTTGTCTCTTTCATCTTTAATATTTAATATCTTGTTTTCGTTATCGTCTTCGTCTTCGTTTTCGTTATCGTTTTCGTTTTCGTTCATCGTTTTCGTTATCGTCTTTGTCTTCGTTTTCGTTATCGTTTTCGTTCATCGATTCATCGTTCATCGATTCATCGATTCATCCTCTCATCAGTACCCCTCGTGCCTCGTGTTCCTGTACTCCTCAAAGAGTTCCAGGCAAGCCTCGCGGTCAATCTGCTCCAGGTAGTCAAGGAGGCGTTCGCGTCCCCCCATCAGCGTATTAAACTTATCGTCGCGGAACCCTATGCTGTCGTTGTCCGCAATGGTGCAGCCATAATACACCTTATCTATATTAGCCCACATGCACGCGCACAGGCACATGGGGCACGGCTCGCCGGTCGTGTAAGCCACGCACCCCGACAGGTCGAACGTGCGCAACCGTTCTCCGGCATTACGTATAGCCTGTATCTCGCCGTGCGCCGTAGCGTCGTTATTGAGAAGTACGCGGTTATGTCCGCGTCCGATAATCACGCCATCCTTCACGATGACGCACCCGAAGGGCCCGCCGTGTCCGTGGCGTATGCCGTCCTGCGCTTCCCGGATGGCTTCCTGCATATATTTATCCATATTATACAAGTATTAATTAGATACCAAAAAAACATTTGCCAAGCAAAGATACGAAAACTTTTTCACTTGGCATCACATTCTCCCCCGATTTTATGCTTTTTTTCATTTCTTCCCCTCATTTCTCTCCCCCTTCTGCCTCTATCATCATCATTTATCGTCTTATTGATATAGCGACTTCCTAACGTGAGCGGCGGGCAGCGCCCCTGGTACATGGTAGCCGTCGCAGTCCTCACCCTTAGGACTCCAATCCTTAGGGGGAGGATTGCAATCCTTAGGGGGAGGACTCCAGTCCTTAGGGGCAGGACTGTAGTCCTAATTGGTGAAAACGATAAAGTATGGATGGGAAATGTGGAAGTCCGGTAATCTGGAGATTTCGGGATGAACCGAGGGATGGGAGCGTTGGGATTGCGAGGCTCGTTTTTGTGTTGCCATTTATTGCAGGACGGGGAAAAAGAAAGTAATCCGGTTTTTCCGAAATATGGAGTGAAGGCGAATGCAGACCGCTGGTTGTTTGGAAATTAATACAGAGTGCTACGATATGGGCCATTCAAGACAGAAGCGGCTGGAAGCCGCTACGTTTGAGGATTTGCCTTGGCATCTGAGCTTGTGAAGAACCCGGGACGAAGTCTCGGGTACGCATCTCCACTTCTATGTGGCTGGCTGGGAGCCAGTACCTCGGAGAATGACATGTCGTGCAGAAAAGGGCAAGGTACTGCCTCCCAGGCAGGCCACAGGTGCGATGGCCGAGCTTCCGCAGACTTCGTCCGCGGTTACTCACCGCTCGCGTCGCTCGCTGTAGTGGCTTCCAGCCACTTCCCGTCACTCCAAATGGCGGAAGAGCCGGAAATCTTTCGTATCGCTTGTAAATACAGGCGGTAAGGATGGTTGAAAGTATGAGGGGCTTACTCTCT
>JAZUDS010000031.1:0-15586 GCA_045639805.1 Alloprevotella sp. | reverse complement strand
ACATAATTACCACTTTACTTGAATTGTGTCGCACTTACAGCGCTCCCGGAACAAATGGCAACGAGTGCGGTAGGGCTTGCGCCCCACCCTCCGTTATGTCGTCCTTTCAGGACTTTCAACTTTCCCCGGACAGCAATAATACTAAACAGAGCCCGTAGGCGCACGAATAAAGAAACGCCACGCGCCAGCCTCTCTGCGAGACTGGCGCGTGGTGCTTTGGCATTAGGTGAAGATTGGCGAGGAAAGAGAGAAACGCCCTTACTTCTTTTTGTCCTCAATGACTATCTATTTTTCACTTTTCACTCTTCACCAAAAGCTTCCACCCTTTAGGCGTATCTTCTCCCTCCCAGCCCCTTTCTGGCTGCCGCCATCTTTCCCTGGCCTCTCTCCGGCTCCGCCACCTCTCCCCTGTTGGGGAAAGGGGCCGCTGACGCGGGGCAAGAGTCCGCTCTGCGAGCGGGGAGGGGTGGCGCGGTGCCGCAGGCAGCCGCGACGGGGAGAGGCTACTTATTCAGCGGATACCTCCTGATAAGCAGCATCCATATTACAGCCACGGCGGCGGGGATGATGGAGAAGAGGGCCCATATCATCTGCTGCACGGAGGCCATGTCGGTGATGGTGATGGAGGTCTGGCCCGTGGCGGCGTCGGTGGTGGAGACGAAGCCTGCGAGGCCGAGGAAGAGGGCTACGAGGGAGCCGGAGATGGCAGAGCCGAACTTCTGCGCCATCGTGCCGGAGGAGAAGATGAGGCCCGTGGAGGAGGTGCCGTTCTTCTCGGTGGCGTAGTCGGCCACGTCGGCATACATGCTCCAAAGCAGCGGGGAATAGAGGCCGATGCCGATAGAGGTGAGGACTACGACGACAATCATCAGCCATACGTAGGCGGCGTCCATGGGGATGAAGAAGAAGGCTACGGAGGTGACGAGGCAGATGAGGGCGGAGAGGTTCATGGCACGCTTCTTGGAGCCGGCCCACTTGGTGAAGGCGGGGGAGAGACCGCCGAAAATCATGCAGGTGACCTCGCCGAAGGTCATGAAGACGGTATAGTTGATGATGAGGCCCATGACGGTGATGTCGCCGCCGAGGCAGTAGGTGAACATATAACTGGCCACGGCATAGCGGAAGCCGTTGAAGAAGTTGGTGCAGATGCCTATGAGGGTGAGGTCTATCCAGGGACGGTTCTTGAAGAGGTCGATGAACGGACGGAAGGAGTATTTCTCTGCGCGCACGGGCTTGAGGCGCTCCTTCGTGAGGAAGCCGCAGGCGAGGGTCATCACGGCGGCCACGCCACCGAGGCAGGCACCGAGTACGGCATACTGATGGGCGTCGCTGCCGCCTACCATTTTCTGGAGATAGGGGAAGGAGAGGAGGGTGATGAAGCCCATGGCGTAGGCACCCACCATACGGTAGGAGGAGAACTGGTTCTTCTCGTCGTCATCCTCGGTCATCACGCCGAGAAGGGAGCCGTAGGGCACGTTGACGGCGGTATATACGGCCATCATGAGGAGGTAGAGACCGTAGGCCCAGATGCGCTTGCCTGTGGGACCGAAGTCGGGCGTGTAGAGCAACAGGGCGAAGACGAGGCCGAGGGGTATGGCGCCGAAGATGAGCCAGGGACGGTAGGTGCCCCAGCGGCTTTGCGTGCGGTCGGCGATGGAGCCCATGATGGGGTCGGTGACCACGTCGAACATACGGGCCAGAAGCATCAGCGCGGCGGTGTCGGCCACGGTGAGGCCGAAGACGTTGGTGAAGAAGAAGGGGAAGGCGATGGACATCACTTTCCATGTGATGCCTCCGGCGGCTGCATCGCCAAGGGCGTAGCCGAATTTTTCTTTGAAGGAAGCCATAGTAGCGGAAGACCCGCCCCCAGCCCCTCCCATAAAGGGCGGGGAGTGGATACTTATGAATGTTTGTTAGTTTATGGGGCTATAATATTATTATGAATCGCTCTGTTGTATATGCTCCCCTCCATTTATGGGAGGGGCTGGGGGTGGGTCTTTAAATACTCCACAATATTCGCGGGCGGCAACTCTTGCTCGAGTTGGGCCTTCATGTAGTCCATGTAGGGGGCGACGTGGTGGAAGAAGCGCTTGTAGCCGGCGCAGAGGTAGTTGAGGCCGGGCTCGCCGTCGGCGGTGGTGGCGAAGCGGTTCTTGGGGCACTCGCCGTTGCAGGCGAACTTGTAGGGGCACTCGCGGCACTGGCGGGGGAGGTGCTGCGTCTTGAGGCGCGAGAACTCCTGCTGCTGCGGGCCGTAGAGCATCTCGTAGAGCGTGTGCTGGCGGATGTTGCCGAGGCGGTACTCGGGAAAGACGAAGTGGTCGCAGGAATACACGTCGCCGTTGAACTCCATCACGGCGGCGTGGCCACAGGAGGAAGCCATGGAGCATACGCCGGGCGTCTTCCCGCACCAGTTGCAGAGCGTGGCGTCGAAGAGTTGCACGAAGAACTGGCCCACATCGTTGCGCACCCACTCGTCAAAAATGGTGCAGAGGAACTCACCCCATTGGTCGGGGCGCACGGTGAAGTCGGCGAGCGGGGCGTCCTTGTCCTGCAGGTGGGCCAAGTGGCGGCCGTCGGAGTGGGGGAGGATGCGCTCCACGATGGGGGCGAACTGCAGGTACTGGCACTTGAGTTCGTCGCGGAAGAAACGGTAGAAGTCCAGCGGGTAGTCGGCGTTGTAGTCGTTTACCACGGCCATGGCGTTCCATTCCACGCCGTGCTTCTTCAGCAGGTCGATGCCCTTCATCACCTCGCGGAAGGAAGGCTTGCCGGCACGGGTGCGGCGGAACTCGTCGTGGAACTCCTGCGGGCCATCGATGCTCACGCCCACGAGCCAGCCGTTCTCGGCGAAGAACTCACACCACTCGTCGGTGAGGAGCGTGCCGTTGGTCTGTATGCAGTTATCGACGGTGCGGTCGCCGGCGTAGCGCTGCTGGAGTTGCATGGCCTTCTTATAGAAAGAAAGCGGGCGCATCAGAGTCTCGCCGCCGTGCCAGGTAAAGAGCACGTTGGGTGAGGTCTGTGCGCCGATGTATTGCTTCACGAATTCCTCCAGCAGTTCGTCGGTGATGACGTGCTTGGCCGTGAGGTCTTTATAGAGATTGGCCTTCTCCAGATAATAACAGTAATGACACGCCAGGTTACAATGCGCCCCGACGGGCTTGAGCATGACGTAGAGAGGCTTGGAAAAGGGAAGACCCACCCCCAACCCCTCCCATGAAGGGAGGGGAGTGGATACTCCTGGCTGTTTGTTATCTGTTTGGGCCACTTGTTGTAAATGTAATCTTAAGGTAATCGCTCTATTGTATATACTCCCCGCCCGCTCGCAGAGCGGACTCTTGCCCCAATAGGGGAAAGATGGCGAAAGCCAGAAAGGGGCTGGGAGGGGTTGGGGGAGGGTTTGGGGGGCTAGGGCTAGCCTTTAGAATTGCTCAAGTATTCTAATCCTTTCGGCGGTATCGGGGTGTGTGCTGAAGATGCCGCTGAACCAGCTCTTGAAGCCACCGGTGAGGGCTTGCGGGTGAACAATGTAGAGTTGTGCCACGTCCTCACGCTCCACGTCCTGAAGGCCGGGGTCGCCGCTAATCTTGCGCAGGGCGTTGGCGAGGGCCCAGGGCTTGCCGCTCATCTCGGCACCGCCGGCGTCGGCCATGAACTCGCGCTTGCGGCTGATGGCAAAGCGGGTGAGAAGGGCAAAGAGATAGCCGAGGGCTGCCAGCAAGGCCGCTATGGCGAACACCACGATGATGGCTACGCCGTTGCCGCCCTCGCGGTCGTTGCTGCGGCGGTTGCCTCCGCCGTAGATGAAGGTGTTCCAGAGCAAGCGCACGGCCAGCGAACAGACGGTGGAGAGGATTCCCACGAAGACGATGCTGATGATAAGTAGCCGCGTGTCCTTATTGCGGATGTGCGTCAGTTCGTGGGCGATGACGCCTTCCAGTTCGTCGTCGTTGAGGCGGTCGCAGATGCCTGTGGTGACGGTGACGGTATAGCTCTTTTTGTCTATGCCTGAGGCGAAGGCGTTGAGCTGCGGGTCGTCCACCACATTGATTTGCGGCATGTCCATTCCGCAACTCATGCAGAGGTTCTCCACAATATTATAAATACGCGGGTTCTCGCGGCGTTCCAGGGGGCGGGCACCCGTGGCGCGGCGCACCATGGATGCGTTGAAGAGGTAGGCGATGAGAAACCAAATGGCCACAATGCCTACCACCCACGGCATGACCTGAACCCACTCGTCGGTGGATTGCGTTACCAAGTAGTCGGAGGAGTAGTAGCCGTCGTTCCCCAGGTTGTTCAGGATATAGAAGAACAGCCACACCATGCCGAGCACGATGCCGGGGAAGAGAGCCAGCAACACGAGGGAGCGCGTGTTGTTGCGCACCTGCTGCATGTGCATTCCTATGTATGCCATAATGATGAAGACCCTCTAAATCTCCCTAGGGAGACTTGGAGAGTTGGAATGTAAATATTGAAAAGTATTATTATCAGTAAAATCTCCTTTAAAAGTAGGAGTTTTGAAGAGAGCAGAGGCTTCTGCCCATGAAACTCTCTTTGAGCTTTTCAAGGGCGAGTCTTAGAACTGAATTTCGGGAGCCTTTTGAATGGCCTCGCGCTCGGACTCGGGCACCTCGAACATGGGCTCGGTGTGGAAACCGAACATGCCGGCGAGAAGGTTGTTGGGGAAGGTCTGCACGAGGTTGTTGAGTTCCTTCGTGGCGCTGTTGAAGAAGCGGCGCGTGGCGGCGATCTTGTTCTCGATGTCGGAGATTTCGCCCTGCAGCTGGAGGAAGTTCTGGTTGGCCTTCAGTTCGGGATAGGCCTCAAGGCTTACGCGCAGGCCGGCAAGGGCGTTGCTCAGGGCGTTGTCGGCCTGAATCTTGTCGTTGATGCCGGTGGCATTCATGGCGGCGGCACGTGCGGCGGTCACCTGCTCCAGCACTTCCTTCTCGTGGGCGGCATAGCCCTTAACGGTGTTGACAAGCTGGGGAATGAGGTCGTAGCGCTGCTTGAGCTGCACCTCAATGTTTGAGAAGGCGTTTTCGCGGTTGTTGCGAGCGCGAACGAGGTTGTTGTAGATGCTGATGAGGAACAGAGCGATGAGAACCACCACCGCAATGACGATAATTAAAGTAATACTCATGATAAATAATGTTTTATGGTTAATAATGTTATTTCCGTTTCAAGGCGTCGCCGTCGGCCTATACGCCTGCTTTATGGGAGCAAAGATACGGAGTTTTGCCGATATGAGCAAACTAAATTGGTTATTTTGTGGCCGAATTAAGTTTTTTTTCTTTGGAATAGAAAAATTCGAGGCGTCTTATGCCTCTTTTTTACATGCACTTTGCTCTCTGGTTCGCGTCCGTTTGTAGGTCGGAGGCGAAACACAAGAATGAGGTCTGGAAGTCAGAATCAAGCCGGAAGCCGTCTCGGCTTAACGCATTATTAATGTAATATAGTGTGCGCGAGTTGCGAAAAATGCCAGTTTGGCCTGCCAGAAGCCTGCGAGAAATGCTAAAAAATGTAAAGAAAAGCAGCAAAATGCCGCCCTGCTCATTTCCCGTCCCTGGACACAGACGTAATTTTGCACCATCGCAAGCGAAATGCAGAAGAATAACGGTTGCGTAATCCCCTTTGGTGGGAGAGAAGCGGCCCATATTGTTCAATCTTCCATATAAATGTCTTATGAAGAGTAGCAATTTTCTGTCCGTCTGCGGCGTCATAGTGACGTTGCTCTCATGTTCTGGTGCCAATGCCGTGGACAACTCCACGGTGAAGGACTTTGACCTTCAGAAGTACCTCGGTACGTGGTACGAACAGGCGCGTTACGACCACAGTTTCGAGCGCGGCCTCACGCATTGCACGGCCCAGTATTCGCTCCGTCCCGACGGCAAGGTGCGCGTTCTCAATCGCGGTATCAAAGACGGTAAACCCCGCGAGAGCGAGGGGAAGGCCAAACTTACGAAGACGCCAGGGCTGCTGCGCGTGTCGTTCTGGGGGCCTTTCTATTCCGACTACCGCGTGCTGATGCTCGGCCCCAACTATTCCTATGCCCTCGTAGGTTCCAGCAGCGACAAATATCTCTGGATACTCTCCCGCACGCCGCTCCTTCCCGAGGACACCATTCTAAAAATACTCAACGAAGCCACGCGCCGCGGCTACGACGTTTCTAAACTCATCTGGGTGAATCAGCAGAAGGCGAAATATACAGCGAGCTAACAATTTTCAAATTTTTCCGTCCAATTCTCTAAATAAATCCCTCTCCGCTTGTAATAACGGCCGGGGCAAGTCGTACTTGAAGACTTGCCCCGGTCTTTATATTTGGAAAAGAAATTCCAACTAATCATCAAAGATGTCATCAAAATCTCGCGTAGGTTCATCGTCCCATTCGTCATCCTCCTCTGCATCCTGATAGCCATATTCGTAGCCCTTGTCATAGGATTTGGAACGTGAGCGGTGCCTGTCATAACGTTCATGGTTCGCATCGTCTTCTGCATCCCATTGACCATGTTCGTACCCATCGTTGAATTCTTCATCATCCCGCAGACTTGAAGAGTGGGAATATGAATCTTCTGGATGGGCACTCGTTGCCAGTGTGTCCTGCATGGGCGTTACGGCTGTATCGTTAAATCCAGCATACATTTCGTCATGTGGAAAAGAATCATAATTGGGGCGTCGTTCATTGCATCCGAATAATAAGAATACGACGATGCTGCAGCCAAAAAACATTATCTTTTTCATACCATAGTGAATTGGGATGTGCAAATATAGGGAATAATGGTAAGTTTCCCAATTTTTTTCATTGGAAAAGCTGCTTTGCCTCTCCCTTTTCCCTCGTTTTTGTCAATGAGGCATGCTTTTACGCGCAGAAAAGGATTGTATTTCAAGAAAAATGTGTAACTTTGCGCAGCAAATAAAAAAATACAATAAACTTATATATTATGAGACTCAACGGAAGAAGAGAAAGTACAAACGTAGATGACCGCCGTCGCCTTTCAGGCAAGACAGCAGGCGGTCTTGGTATCGGCGGCATCATCGTAGCCGCCCTCATTGCATGGGCCACCGGCGGCGACCCCCTCACCGCCGTGATGCAGAGTGCACAGGAACAAATGAGTGCTGGCACACAGACCGAGCAGCGCGAGTTTACAGCCGAAGAGCAGGAACTCGCCACGTTCTCCAAGCAAATCCTTGCCGGCACCGAGGACGTGTGGACACAGGTGTTCAAAGAGCAGCTCAACAGCAACTATCCCGCCCCTACCATGGTGCTCTATACGGGAAGCGTGCAGACGGGCTGCGGCAACGGCTCCGCGCAGATGGGCCCGTTCTATTGCTCTGCCGACCAGTGCCTGTATCTTGACCTCTCGTTCTTCACGCAGATGAAGAAGGGCGAGATAGGCTCTGGCGGCGACTTCGCCTACGCTTACGTCATTGCTCACGAGGTGGGCCACCATGTGGAATACCTCACCGGCTTCCTTGAAAAGTGCCACCAGCAGATGGCGCGTATGAATCAGAAGGATGCCAACAAAATGAGCGTGCGCATAGAACTCCTGGCCGACTTCTATGCCGGCGTGTGGGGTTACTATGACAACAAGATGTTTGCCTCCCTTGAGGACGGCGACCTTGAGGAAGCCATCAAGTGCGCCGAGAAGATAGGCGACAACTACCTCCAGGAACAGGCACAGGGCTACAGCGTGCCCGAGAGCTTCACCCACGGCACCTCCGCCCAACGTATGAAATGGCTCAAAAAAGGCCTCCAGACGGGCGACATGAGCCTGGCCGAGCAGATATTGACCATTCCTGAAAGCCAACTTTAAGTGAAAAGTGAAGAGTGAAAAGTGAAGAATAACCTATCCAGCTGCAAATTGACGCTCTTATAGATTTTTCACTTTTCATTCTTCATTTTTCGCTTTTCACTCTTCACTCTTACCCTCGTGTCCGATTTTGAACTTCAACTCCGTGCTGACCTCCAGGCTTATCTTTTAGGTCTTGGAGAGATAGACACCCGTATGCCCGAGGCCCCCGACTTGGAGGAGAAGTGGCCCCTCATCGCCCGCTCCTATATGGTCGATGGCGTGCGGGAGTTTGGGAACTACCCCACGGTGGCGCTCGGCTGGATGATGTATTTCGGTATGGCCGTGGCTACCTTGTGGGACAAGGCCTGGGCCACCTACGGCCAGCGTCCCGACCTCTATGCCGACCTCCGCGACAAACGCGGCTACGATGCCCTCGACGAATATGTGCGCGAGGAAATCCTCGGCTTGAAAGGCGCAGATTACGATGCCCTTGAACGCCTCGTGGGAGAGTGTGCCGCCCGCACCCACAGCCGCCTCCTTCATTCCGGATGTGAGCCCGGCACCCCCGCCGCCTTCCATACCTTCGTCGAAGCCCTCCACGGGCTCTACACCTTCGGCTATGCCGTGCAGTTGAAGAGGATGGGGTACAGGATGGAGAAAATTTAAGCCTCTCCCCGTCACGGCTGCCTGCGGCACCGTGCCACCCCTCCCCTGTTAGGGAGGGGGAAGATACATTAGGGAAGAGGAATCTATTATATGATGTGAATAAAATGTAAATAGTATTGAGTATCTCCCCCCTCCCTAACAGGGGAGGGGTGTCAAAGCACCGCAGGTGGCTTTGACGGGGAGAGGCTGTTTATCTATGTTCTACCTCCTACTCATCACCCTCCTTATTGACGCCATCGGATGGTACCGCCTTCTGTGGTTTATCTCCGTGGGTTACGGCGCCAGCATTGCGGCCATAGGTGTGACCTTGGGCGTGATGTACTGGGGCTCTTTCACGCTGGGTACGGCCCTCCTCACGGGTCTTGCCGTCGTCTATGGCTGCCGTTTGGCAGGTTACCTGTTACGGCGCGAACTGAAGAGTGCCGCCTATCGCCATACCGTGAGCCTCGACGCCAAGACCGATGCCGATTATTCCGTGACGGCCCATTTCTTCATCTGGGTGAGTTGCGCCCTGCTGTATGTGTGCCAGATGGCGCCCCTCGCCATACGCTTGCAGAGTGGAGTGGGGGATAATGTCGCTTTGTGGATAGGCGTGTGTGTTGCCGCCACAGGCCTCCTTCTTGAAGCCGTGGCCGACCATCAGAAAAGTGTAGCCAAGAAGCGCGATGCACATCGCTTCGTCAGCACGGGGCTCTATCGCCTCGTGCGTTGCCCCAACTACTTTGGCGAGATGCTCTTCTGGACGGGAATGTTCATCAGCGGCTTCGGCGCATACACCCTCTGGTGGCATTGGCTCCTTGCCCTCACGGGATATGTGGCCATCATCTACATCATGTTCAGTGGTGCCCGCCGCATAGAACTCCGCCAGGACCACAACTACGGTGCCGACCTCGCCTATCAGTCCTACAAGGCCACCACGCCTATCCTCCTTCCCTTCGTGCCCCTCTATTCTGTGAAGAAACATAGGTGGCTGAAAGGATAAGGTGTGAAGAGTGAAAAGTGAAAAATAACCGATACCTGTCTTTAACCTCACAACCTTAAAACCTCATAACCTTAAACACTCATAACCTCCCAATATAACCAGCGGCATGCCCTCATCACGAGAGTATGCCGCTGGCGTGTTTATATTGTTTTCGTTCTTCGTTTTCGTTTTCGCAAAAGTTTGCTTATTGCGCTTGCGACTTGTTGCGCTTGTTGAACTTGTATATAACGTGGAGCATGGCGTAGGCGGGAAGGGAGTTGACCCATGTCTCGGTGAGGCCTTGGGCGTTGAGGGTGCGCTGTACGTTGGAGAACTGATGCAGGAGGTCGTAGCCCACGAGTTTCAGCGTCCATGCCTTGTCTTTGCCGAAACTGCGGGATAGGTTGGCGTTCCAGAGCAGGTGGTTGTCGTTCATTGAGTGGTCGTCGTAGCCGCGGCGGTGGTACATCGTGAGTTCGGTACCGGCCGTGAGGCCTTTCCAAAATTCCTTGGCCGTGAAGGATAAGGTGTAGTGAATGTCGAAGGTGGAGCGCGTGTGGTAGCCGGGGCGTTGCGACGTGGCGTAGTTGTAGTCGAGGTTGCCCTGAAGGAAGGCGGTAATCTTTCCTTTCGTGTATTGCGGACGTACGTTGAGGGATGCCGTGACGTTGTTTACGACGGAACGCTGGGCGTCCTGTATGCCGTCGGGGCTTATGAGGTCCACGCTGTGGTAATAGTTGGCCGAGGGATTTACGACGCAGCTGAAGGGCTTCTCCTTGGGTGTGAAGCCGAGGCGCAGGGAAGCGTTGGCGGTGTAGTTGCCGTTGATGTTTTCGGGTCGGTAGATATAGAGGCCAGTGGTGGCGTTGTAGCTCATGGCTTGGGCGACGCTGCGCATCTGCCGGTTGTAGGACAGATTTACGTTGTAGAAGCCGTTGTCGCTATGTTGCCAAAGGTTGAGGAGCACCTGGTGCCGGTAGCTGCTCTGCAGGTTGGGATTGCCGTAGTAGTGGCGTAGCGGGTCGGTGACGTCGCGTATGTCCAAGAGGTGTTGGCCTTCGGGAGTGTTGTGTTGGAGGGAGTAATTCAGGGAGATGTCGCCCTTTTGCGGCTCGGCCTTGCCCTTCTGACTGCGGGGCACGTAACTGTAGGAAATCCTCACGCGAGGGTCGAGGAAGGTGTAGTGGCGGCTTACGCTTCGGTTCTCGGCACGGGTGTCGGCGTAGTATCTGCCGGCAAATTGGATGTCTGTGCCCACCTCTGCCGTCCATGTGTTGCCCTTCGAACTGAATACGAGGAGGGGTACGATGTGGTGCGTGTTGTCGCGCTGTTTGCTGTGGAAAGTATTATCCAAGTCGATGGCTTGCTCTTTCCAACCGGCCATAGAGGGAAGAACTTCCAAGGCTGTGCTGTCGGCGCGTTCCAGACGGTAGAGCGTCTTGTCATTCTCGGAACTGCTGTGGTCGTAGCTGTAGCTGAATTGGTATGAGAACCACTCCGCCGGTGTCTGTCCGTAGTAGTAGAGCGCGGCGCTGGCATCGAAGTCCCAGTTGGGTTGGAGCGTGTAGCGGTGGCGGTAGTCGTCGGGTGTCGTGCCGTTGTAGCGCAGGTCGTAGATGTCGAAGGAGGTGGAGGAGCGATGGTTGTACCGGACATTGGCGTTGGCGCTGACGGTATTGCCCGTCCAAGGGGAGTTGAAGTAGGTGAATGCCGAAAGGTTGGATATCCACGTGTCGCTGCGGCTGGTGGTGGTGTTGCGCAGACGGTTGACGAGCATCTGCTGCAGGCGGGGCGATGTGGGCGACAGGAAGATGCTGTCGAGCGAGGCGCCGCGAGTGGCGTCCATGGGGTCGCCGTTGAAGAGGGCGGAGAAGACGTCGGCATCGCGGTTGCGGTGGGCGTATAAGAAGTTGGGTTGCACGCCCCACATATACTTGGGTTTCATGCAGCGTATCCCATTGTTGAAATCAATCTGCAAGTTCTTCGATGTGGATGTGTTGCGGCTGCGATTGAAGGCGTCGCCGCTGAGCGCGAAGGTGGTGGATGAGGTTACGGATTCGGATTCTGTCTTATTGTGTTGGAACTGCAGTTGTCCGTCATACTCCACTTTGGTCTTCTTGCCCTCGATGTTGAGGTTGAGCCCAGCGATGGAGGTGCGCGTCACGCCGCTCATGAAGGAACTCTCTTGCCACGAGCCTTGGGCGTCGGCAGAGGATAGGTCGTTGTAGTTGTTGAGGTTGGCGAAGAATCCCAGCCGCGAGTGGTCGGTGTAGCGGATGCCGAAGAGGCGTCCCAGATAGTTGAGGCGTGTGTCGCCCCCGCCGTAGGCAGGGCCGAGGGCGGCTTCCACGTTGGCCAGAAATCCCGTGTTGTATTGCCGCTTGAGGCGCACGTCGAGGGCTTTGTCCCATTGCAGGGTGTCCTGGCGCGTGAGGTCTTTGCGCAGGTAGGCTCCGTCGGGGGCTTTGTGGTAGATGCGAATGTCTTTGACGGTATAGGCGGGCAGGTTCTGAAGCGCTACGGTGGGGTCGCCCTTGAAGAAGTCCTTGCCGTTGACAAGGAGTTCGGGCACGTATTCGCCATTGTGGTAAATCTTGCCGCCGTCGCGTATTTCAAGGCCGGGCATCATCTCGATGAGGCCGTCGAGCATACTGCCTTCTGCCACCTGAAAGGCATCGGCGTTATAGACGACCGTGTCGCCCTTCATCATCATTTTGATGCGGGTGCTCGTCACTTCGGCTTCCCCTAAATTGCGCACGAACTTGCGTTGGAGAAAGATGTCCTTCATTGTCCATTCCTCCGTGCGCCTTCCGTAGCGCTTCGCGGGAATATTGAGCGCCTGTTCCTCCTGCGTGTAGCCGCGTCGGTCAAAGCAGATGACGTAGTTGCCGGCCGGTATTTTGAAGGCGTAGCGCAGGCGGTAGACTTTGGGCCAGTACTTGGCCGCCATTTCGCGCTGGGTGGAGTCCTTTATGGTGTAGAGGGCGTCGGTGCAGAGCGTGTCGAGCAGCAGGGTGGCATAGTCTTGGGTGTAGAGCCGCACACGGATACTGTCGAGGTACTGTCGCGAGAAACTGTCAAGCACATTGCCGGACACATCCACGCTGTCGGGCTTCTCGGCTGCCGTGACGGAAAGGCCCAGAAATGCAAAGAACAAGGCTGTGAATATGGAAAGCCGTTTCATGTGATGATGAGGTTTCGTATGGGTCAGGTAAGTAAAAGGGCGTCTATCCTCCAAAGTCCCCCTTCGGGGGATTTAGGGGGTCTTCAGCCCTCTTCCCTTAAGCAGCGCGTCAATCTTCGGCTCGGAGCCGCGGAAGCGCTTGTACATCGTCATGCCGTCGTCGATGCCGCCGGGGGTGAGGACGTATTTGCGGAAGCGGGCGGCCACATCCTGATTGAAGATGTCGCCGGTCTCCTTGAAGGCTTCAAAGCCGTCGGCATCGAGCACTTCGGCCCAGATGTAGGAGTAGTAGCCGGCCGTGTAGCCGCCGCCCATCGTGTGGCTGAAGTTCGTCACGCGGTAGCGGGGCAGTATCTGGCGGGGAATGCCGCGGGCGGCCAGTTTCTCTTCCTCAAACTTCATCACGTCGAGGTCGGCGGGAATCTCTGTCAGGGTGTGGAGGTCCATATCCACATAAGAGGCGGCGAGGTATTCCACGGTGGCGAAACCCTGGCCGTACTTGCCGCTCTCCTCAATCTTGCGCACGAGTTCGGCGGGCATCACCTCGCCCGTCTTGTAATGCTTGGCATATACGGCCAGCACCTCGGGCTCCATGGCCCAATGCTCGTTGATTTGCGAGGGGAGTTCCACGAAGTCGCGCTCCACGTCGCCCACGGCCTCGTAGTTCACGTTGCGCATGAAGCCGTGGAGGGCGTGACCGAACTCGTGGAACATCGTCTGCACGTTGTCGATGCTCTGCAGGGCGGGCATATCGGCCGTGGGAGGCGTCATGCTGCACACGTTCACCACCACGGGTTCTACGCGCTTGCCGCCTTCGAAACTCTGGCTGCGGAAGTGCGTACACCAGGCGCCGGCACGCTTGCCGTCGCGGGGATAGTAGTCGCTATAGAACACGGCCAGCAGGCTTCCGTCCTTGTCGTACACCTCCCAGGCCTGTGCCGTGGCTTCGTAGGCGGGCACGTCGGGCGTCACCTCCTTGAAGGTCACGCCGTAGAGTTTGTTGGCCACATAGAACACGCCCTTGAGCACGTTGTTGATTTCAAAGTACTGCGAGGCCTCGTTCTCGTCGAAGTTGAAGCGGGCCTTGCGGGCGCGGTCGGAGTAGTAGGCGTAATCCCAGCCTTCCGGTTCGCAGTCGAGGCCGTCCTTCTTCATCTCCTCGCGGATGTCGGCCAGTTCCTCGTGGGCCTTCTTCACGGCCGGTTCCCAAATCTGGTCGAGGAGGGCATACACGGCTTCGGGCTTCTTGGCCATACGCTTGTCCAGAATCTGGGCGGCGCAGTTCTCAAAGCCCATCAGTTTGGCGCGTTCCAGGCGGAGGCGCACCAGTTTGGCGCAGATATCCTTGCTGTCGTGTTCGCCTCCCGCATTGCCGCGGTTGTAGTAGGCGTCGTAGATGCGGTGGCGCAGTTCGCGGTTGCTGCAATACTGCAGGACGGGGTTGCACGAGGCCCTCTGCATATTGAACATCCACTTGCCCTCCTGTCCCTGCTGCCTGGCCATTTCGGCGGCGCGGTCGATGTTGGCTTGGGGAAGGCCGGCGAGGTCCTCCACCTTGTCCACCACTACGAAGGTGTTGTTCGTCTCGTACAGGAGGTTCTGCTCAAACTGAATCTCCAGCGTGCTGATTTCCTGGTTGAGGGCCATAAGGCGTTGCTTGTCGGCCGCGTTGAGGTTGGCGCCGCTGCGCACGAAGGATTTGTAGATTTCCTCCAGGGCGCGCTGCTGCTCGTGGGTGAGATTTTCGGTTGTCGCACTTGCGACCTTCTTCACGCGTTGGAAGAGCGCGTCGTTCATATAGATTTCGTCGCTGTGGGCGGAGAGTAGGGGAGCCATCTCTTCGGCCAGGGCTTGCGAGGCCTTGGTGGAGTTGCTGTTGTCGAGGGCCTCGAAGGGCATAATGGCACGCATAAGGAGTTTGCCGCTCTTGTCCATCGGTTCGATGGTGTTCGCGAAGGTAGGAGCCTCCTTGCAATCCACGATAGCCTGAATCTCGGCTTTCTGCTGGCGCATACCCTCCGTCAGGGCTTCGCGGTAGTCGTCCGTGGTGATTTCGTCGAACGACTCGATGCCGTGCGGGTTGGTGCTCTTCGTGAGGAGCCTGTTGTCTGATTTCTGTTGTCCGTTGTCAGTCATACTTGCTGTGGCGCATCCCGCCAGGATAAGGGTTGTTGCCAAGGCGGAAAGCATAGTTTTTGTCAGTTTCATAAGAGTAGGATTAATATTTCGTGGCAAAGATAAGCAAAAAGTCCGACATTTTCCCCCTATTCATCCTAAACCTAAAGAATTATTTGTAATTTTGCCGGCAAAATGTCACACCGATGAAAAAAATACGCCTCTTCCTTTTCGCCTTCCTCCTCCTTGCCGTGGCTCTGCCTTCTTCCGCCAAAACCGACGCGCAAAATGCCCGCGAGGCCAAGGCTCTCTTCGACAAGGTATATAACCTCGTTTTCGGCCCCTCGGGTTCCTCGCTGCAGTATGACGTCAACATCATCGGCATCTACAAGACGCAGGGCACCATCATCTATAAAGGCGAAAAACTGCAGTATCAGGAGAAACGCTACTGCGCGTGGGAGGACGGCGTTACGGCCTATATGGTGGACAAACAGAAGAAACTCGTCAAGGTCTATCGCTTCGATGACGACGAGAAGGACGAGTACCTCTCCAAGTTCAAGTACGACATCAACAACTTCGCCTTCTCCTACCGCGTCGTGGGCGACAACTACGAAATCACGGCCAAGGTGCGTGGAGCCAAGTTCTTCGGCATCAGGAGCGTCACGGCCCTCGTCAATCGCAAGACGCTCCATCCCTTGAGCCTCAAGATAAAGCTCGCCATGTTCTCCACCACCGTCAAGATTTCCCACTTCAAAGCCGGCGGCATCTCTGATTCCGCCTTCAAGTTCCCCCGCAGCCGTTTTGCCGGCTATAAATACGAAGAGCATCGTTAGGACCCTCGGGAGAACCCTCGGGAACCGTGGC
>JAZUDS010000030.1:0-15218 GCA_045639805.1 Alloprevotella sp. | reverse complement strand
ACTCTTCTCTGCGTCTCTGCCGCGAATAATTATGAGCCCGCGCCTCCCGAAGGTCACCCCACGGAGAATACTTTGCGCGCTCTGCGCCTCTGCGGGAGATAGACAGAGACTGCTAGCAGATACTGACACATTTGCTAATTTCCTAATTTGCTAATTTTCATTTTATGCATTGGCAGTTTTCTATATTTTTCCGTTTGCTTCTGCGAAGCCTCGCAGAGGCGTGGGGCGAGGGAATGAGGCACGGGGGAAAGCTGGCTTTCAGCCGCGCCTCAGTACCACGCACCGTAGGGCATTGCCCGCAGCAGCAAACATTTTCCATTAAACAGTTCTTCCAAGACCCATAAAGGGAGAGGGTATCCTATACCATTTGCAGGAACTTGTCTATCCAGCCGGCAAGGGGGGCGGGACAACTGAACAGGCCGCTGTTGTATTGTAAGTTCAACGACGAATAGCGGATGCGCAAATCTGGTTTGTACCGGTCATTATACACGGTGAGGCTCCGACCGCTTATGTTGTCCTCGGCCTTGACCTCTACGGGAATCACCCTCTCACCCTTCTGCATGATGAATTCTATCTCGGCCTTACCCTCTGAAGTCCAATAGCACAAGTGCTGGCCCTCCATTGTGGGAAGCAGAGCCTGCAATGCTGCGTTCTCTGCCATGGCACCCTTAAACTCTGTATAGTTGGACGTGGGGTCCATCACCACAGTGGAAGGCAGATGGGCCAGACGGCGCAGCAGCCCGCAGTCGCTGGCATATACCTTGAAAGCCTCCTTCTGCTCGTAGGCGGACACGGGGAGTCCCGGCTTGCTGATATTATACACGAGATGTATCATCCCGGCATCGGCAAGCCACAGCAAGGCGTCCTCGTAGTCTTTGGAACGGGCACCGCTCTTTATTACGTTATAGATAAATTTGCGGTTTTCCTTTGAGAGTTGGGCGGGAAGTGAGTGCCACAGGGCGCGAATGCGGGGTATTTCCCGCGGCGCGGCATATTTCGCGAAGTCGAGCTCGTACATGTCGAGAATGTTTTGCAGCACCATCTCCAGCTCTGCCATGCCTTTGTTGTCGAGCATGGCGACGACGGCTTCCGGCATTCCGCCGCACACCTGATAGCGGCGATACTCCATCTTCAACTTGTTGAGGATTATCTCCGGAAGATGCGCCACCTCATCGAGCGACTCCACATACTCATACGTCCTGACGTCGCTGGCGCGCAGGAACTCACGGAAGGTTATCGGAAACATTCTGATGATGCTGACTTTTCCCACGGGCACGGCCATGTGCCGCTTCTTGACAGCCACGCCGAGCAGCGACCCCGCAGCGATGACATGGTACTGCGGAGCGTCTTCGCAGAAATACTTCAGACTGTTCAGGGCCTCCTCACACTCCTGTATCTCATCAAAGATGATAAGCGTCTTGCCGGGCAATATGGGGGCATCGCAATAGAGGGACAGTTCCTTGAGCAATCTCTCCGGCGACTTTGTCTGCTGGAATACCGTCTTGAGTTCCGGATGGCGGTCGAAGTCAAACATGGCACAATATTCAAAGCACTCGCGACCGAAAGTCTCCATCACCCATGACTTGCCTATCTGTCGTGCTCCTTTCAGTAATACGGGCTTCCTGTCAGTACTGTCTTTCCATACCTTCAAGGTGTCGATAGTGTCTCTTCTTATTTCCATATTTACACTTTTAAGTTCCGATTTGTGTATGTTTTATACACTTTTCCGAAGTTGTCGCTGCAAAAGTACGAATAAATCACTTAATAGCCAACGATTAGGGGGAAAAACTGAAAGTTGAAGGATTTTTTGACCACGAATCGCACGAATGACACGAATTTTGCTGGTCAGTCAATGGAGACCCTTCCCACCCTTCCCAGCCTCTCTCCGGCTCCGCCACCTCTCCCCTGTTGGGGAAAGGGTCCGCTGACGCGGGGCAGGAGGTCGCTTTTCAAGCGAAGATGCAGCACGAATAATGCGAATGAGCGAGAGAGGCGTTGAAATCATATAAATCATTTTTATCATATAAATCATCATAACGCCGTAGGCCGCTGCGCAGGCTATAATGATTATTATGATGCGTTATGATTATTATGATTTTTACCACGAATAACACGAAAAACACGAATGTTGCTGGTCAGTCAATGGCTGCACGATGCAGTACGAATTAAACGAATGAGCGAGAGAGGCACGGGACGTACGGAAGGAGGTATTAGCAAATTCGAAAAAGCGGGAATGAATACCCGCTTTTCAGGCAAAGAAAAGCCCCGCAACCATAAGGCAGCGGGGCTTGGTGTGAAGTACGTTCTGTATTAGAGCGGGGGCTTACTTGATGATTTTGGCGCCGTTCTTGATGACGATACCCTTCGTGCTGTTGTTGACACGGCGGCCTTGAAGGTCGTAGAGAACCTCATTTGCTAATTTGCTAATTTCCCCATTTACTAATTCGTTGATGCCATCGGGGAGGGAGGGTACTTCCTCGAAGATGAAGACGTTGGAGAAACGGGGGTCCCAGGCTTCGTTGGCGCTGTAGGCATCAAAAGTACCGCCGCTGAGAAGGATGAGTGAGCCGGGGGTGGTACCGCCATCGCGGTAGGAATACATCCAGTAGTTTCCGGGGGAGCTGGTGCTGGGGGTAACGGTCCAGTCGCAGTAGGTGGCGTTATATGTATCGAGGGTGCCTTTGTTGCTGTTGTAGCCATAGTTGCCGCCGGCGCGCCATATCATATACAGTCCGGCTTCCTCATTATAGAAGCTGTATTTTCCGTTTTCCTGCTTTGTACACTTGAACTGGGCTTTTGTTCCGAGTTCGTCAGCCGTCTGTGTGCTGGCTTCCAGTGTGCCGTTGTTGATGTAGAGGACGCGCTTCGTGTTATTCTGCTGGATGTTTGTGAATGTCAGGGTTTTTCCGTCCCACTTGTCGGCGGGCTCCTTTACACCGAGCAGGGCTCGGATGGCATCAATCTGGTCGATGGTGGGCTCTGCGGGGAGGTTGTTGACCTTGGTCATGACATTTGCCTTTTCGCTGGTGTTCAGGTCGGAGGCGTTGACAACGTCGGTGAAGAATGTTTTGAGGTATTCACCGCGGTTTACTTCGCGGCATACGCTGTACTTTCCGCCGGTAATCATTTCCAGTTCCAGAGGCACGTAGATGTTTTCAAAGCCGTCGTAGTTGTGCGTGCCGGAACCTGTGGGGAAACTGGTGCTGACGGGGTTGGGCTTGGTGCCCCATTTCGTCAGCGTCTCTTCGTAGAAAAAGGCAATCTTATCGTCGGCTTGGAGTTCGATGCTGCTGTATGCGGAAGCCGTGGAGCTGACTTGATAGAAGCCGTTCCAGTCGGAGGTGAAGGCGGCCAGGTCGGCGATGTCGGTGATGTCGGCCAGTTCCTTGTAGAAGATGCCGACGTTGTTGCGTCCGCTGCCGGTGGGTACGGACTGGAGGGCTACATACATGTTCTTGCCGTCGCTCTTGCGCTTGGCGGGCACGATGAGCATCTCGCCGTTGGTGGGGTTGCTGCTGGGGCTGGCGCTCAGGCCGCTCATGGTGGCCTTCGTCTCGGTTTCCCACTTGCCGGCGCCGGTGCGGGTGTTGCTGTAGGTGTAGATGTTCATCAGGCGGCCACCTCCCGTGCGGCTGGTGATGATGACGCGTCCGTCGGGCAGTTCTTCGCACTTGGGTTCATCACCGCCCGGCACGGGCTTATCGGTAACGGCACCGAGAACCTTCCACGTGCGTCCGAAGTCGTCGGAATAGACGACGCGGTTGCCGTTGGGGCGTGCTGCCAGCGCGGCATACAGGCGGTAGTATTCGCCCACCTTGACGATGCGGCTCTGGAAGAGTTTGCCGCCACCTACGAAGGCTGACTGCATGGTATTGCCGTTGTCGAACAGGCCATAGATGTCCTCTGTCTGCTCCACGGGCTTCTGCCATGTCTGTCCGCCGTCAAGGCTGCGGATGCAGGCGATGATATTGGGGTTCTGACGGGTGGTGCTGCCATAGGTGTAAACGGTGCAACCGCCCACGGCCATTATGAGCACCTCGTTGTGTTCCTTGTCCATTACCACGGCGGGGTCGCCATAGGCGGCTTCCATGGGCGTCTTCTTGTTGTTGATGAGGGAGGCATTGCCCACGGCGGCCTCTATTTCTTTGCTGCTCCATGTCTTGCCGTTGTCATCGCTGATTTTCACCACGCAATCGACCTGGCCAAAGCCGGGGTCGGTGCCGCATACGAGACGGGCGGCACTGGCAATCAGACGGCCGTCCTTGCCGCAGGAAATGCCGGGGATGCGATAGGGAGGAATGTCCATGCCGCCAGCCAGGGTGCTGAAGAGCGTGGTGCGCGTGGGCTCGGTGCTGGGCATGACGTATTCCAGCATGAGTTCCGTGCTGTTGGTGGTGCTGAAGGTGAAGGTGCCACCGCTTACATATACCCAATTCTGTCCGTTCTTGAGTTTGACCTTACCGTTGCTGGTCTCGATGATGGAATACTTGCCGGCGGCGGTCTGGTCCACGAAGAGTTTCTTGGAGGCGTCGGGGCCGATGTTGTTGCTGCGTCCCATCAGTTTGATGGTGCAGGCTTCGGGGGTGCCTTCAATCTGGAAGAGGTCGTATTCCGTCTGTACGCTCAATTCGGTATTCCACTGCGTGAGATTGGCCTTGGCCTTGGCAAAGTGGGTGTCGTCCACCTTAATCTTCCAGTAGCCGGAGAGCGTGTTTTCGGGAATTTCCACCTCCTTGCCGTTGAGGAAGTCTTCGAGGCGATTTACCTTTGCCGCACAGTCTTCACCGGCCACGGCGTAGTCCTTGCAGTCGGCCAGGAGCGTGTTGAGCTGCTTGAGTTTTTCGGCATCGGACTTGTATTCATCCTTCAGGATTTGTATCTTCTCGTACTGGTGGATGCCTTCCACAAGTCGCTCGAAGCGCACGCTGGAGCGGTTGCCGGGATAATAGCTGTAGGTGTCGCCGCTGCCATAGAGGCGGAAACGGCTGTCGGTAAGAGGATGCTCGTCCCAGTTTATCCACGACCAGTGCAGGAAGCCGTCAAGGTCGTTGGCTGCGGCGTGAAGGGGTATGTATGTGGCTTCGGCGGGCAGGGAGTTGGTGTAGATGTTGGGCTCGGTGTCAGCGCAGGAAACGTAGATGGTGGTCTTCAGGTTATTGTCCTTGCGGTACTTGCGCTGGGTATCGTTGAGGTTCTGCACCTGATTGAGCGCCAGGCTGTAGTCATAGAGTTTCTCGTTGAGCGAAGAGTGGAAATTGCCGGCCAGCGACATCTTGAAGCCTTTGGCATGGGCCAGATTGTAGGCGGCGAGCATAGCGGACTCTCCGCGTTCGTCCATGGCGATGCAGGTCTTATCAAACCAGCCCTTCTCCTGAAGGTGGGCTTTGAATGAGGTAAGGTAGGCATCCCACAGGGCGTTGTAGTCGGTGCTACCGGCCGTGAGGGCCCAGTCAATATCCTTGCCGGTCTTTTCGTCATAGTAGCGGAACTTCATGTCCCAGGGCACCATGCTGTAGCAGTTGATCTGCTCGTTGATGCCGTACTCGTTGCACAGGGAAACGTATTTGTCGAACACGGTGTAGTCGAATACCCACTGGCCACCCGTCGTCTTGGTGGTCTGGATCATGGGGCTGAACTTGTCGTGCGTCTGGTCGCCCCATGGCTCATAGAAGAGAATGGTGGACACCACCTTCTGGCCGGCATCGCCAAGGGCCTTGAGGTAGGGACGCAGGGCGGCGATATGTTCATCGCTCCAGCGGTCCACTTCATAGTATCGGCTGACGGAATAGGGCTGCTGCCACAGGTCGAGATGGAACTTCTGGTCGGCCACGGCGGGCAGCGTGTGGCTGTCCACCTCGATGCCGAGCGTGAGCGTCTTGACGACGTGGTCCTGCTCGTCAACGATTTCCAGATTGGCGCTGTAGTTGCCGGCTGCGGCATTGTGGGGCACCTGGATGCTGCACCACACGGGGCGCGTCTGCATGGCAGGTACGGCGTGGGCCTTGTCCTGGTCGATGACATCGGGAGAGAGCCATTGAATAAGATTCATATTGTGCGCACCGCATGCCTTGTCGTCGTCGGTGATGACATAGTTGATGAACCGTGCCGAGCACCACGCGCTGGCATCCTGTCCCTGAGCGGGGCTGCTGAAGCGTACACGCAGCTTGCCCTGGTCGGCATTGGCAAAGAGGACGGCCTCCGTATTGGCACGTTCTCCGCGCCAGGCCGTGATGGTGGTGTTGGTCGTTTCGGTAAGTGTGGGCACGCGGTGTCTCTGATACTGCACATCACGGCTGGCCCATGAAGCGTGAAGCCCGCTGGTCAGGGCATTCCATTCGGCGGCAGGAGCACTTTCCCCTACGTTCGGCTCATCATATTCGTCGATGGGGTATTTCTTCACGTCTTCGGCCTTGCCTATGATTTTCAGCGTGACGTCGATGATGCTGCCGCCGTCTTTGAGGAAGTTGGCATAATTGCCGCTTGGGTCGGCGCAGTTCCAAGTCACGGAATAGCGCATACGATAGGTAGAGCCAACGGTGAGGTCGCTCGGAACGCGGAAACTTCCGGGAGAGAGCACATTGCCGCCGACGGCTTCACCGGCACTGTTCCAGCCGGAATTGTCGCCGCTCGTCTTGTGGTAGTGGGAGTAGCATACCAGTTCGTTGCCGTCGCCTTCGGTGTAGGGGCCGTCGCCCAGAAGGTTCACGAGGAACTGTCCGTTCTGGTTCCAGTCCACGAACACGAAGCCGTGCATCCAGTCGCCGTTGATGGTGATGTCAGGCGTCACGATGTCGCCGGCCTTAACCTCAAACACGGTAGAGGTCTTGTCGAAATACGCAGGACAATGGATTGCCGTGGCGATGTTCTCAATTTTGAACTCGGGCGTCTGCGTACCCCGGATGCTTACCGTTTTGGGGTAGTGCGTCCCATGGGTAATGTTTTCGTTTGCCCCGTGAGCTACGGGGTAATTCTGTGCCCACGCCATTACTGTCGTAGTCAGCAGAATGGAAAGGAAAGAAATGATTCTTTTCATATAGTAAAATAAAAGTTGGGCAATAGTGAAAGGTATCTGGAATGTTAGGACATATAGGTTCTATACTGAACGAGGCAGTGTGTTTTGTGTATTAGAACCTATAAGGAGTTGTCCGTGGCATCCGTCAATAGTCTTCTGACCAGTATTCAGTGTTGTTCTGCTTATTTGTTAATATATCAGTGGGGTCATCCACGACGCAGTCATCCCCGTTATCCTTGATGACGCTGCCGATGAGGAATGATGCTCTTGACCTTAATTCAAGGACATTGGCTTCAGCTGTTGAATATTTCTTTTTCATTATTTGATAATGGCTTTACGGTTATTCTTGATGACGATACCCTTCGTATTGTTGTTGACGCGGCGGCCGGAGAGGTCGATGAGGATGCTGTCGGCGCCTTCGCTGCGGAGGGTGCTGATGGCGTCCACGATGTTGCCGAAATCGAAGTTGAAGCAGTTTGCCTGGCTGGTGGAATCGTCATAGATGGCCTTGCCCAGAGGATAGACGTCTGCGGTGTATCTGTAGAAGCCTACGGCCACGGGCGTGCCTTTGAATGACAGGACATAGGGGTTCTTCAACGCGCTGCGCTGGGCGCTCTGGGCGGTGGAGCCGATGAGGAGGTTGTCCGTGCCCGCCGTCAGTTTGGTGGCCGTCGGCACGATGACGTTCTTGCCCTCCACACTTTCGCTGTAGAGGACGTAGGCTCCCTTGGCCACGGGGCCGTTCTCGGTATTTACGCGGGCCAGCTTCAGGTAGGTCTTGTTGTTGACGTCGCGCTCTTCGGTGGCCTTGTAAACTTCAATGCCTGCGGGTACCTGCATATCGAAGGGCAGATAGACGGTGGCATAGGCCTCGGTGTCGGAGGTGCTGGCCTTTTTGAGCTCTACGTTGTTGTAGGGATAGCTGGCTTCTTCTACGATGAGGGCAGAGGTGAACTGTCCGTTGAGGTAGGGGGCGCTGCTGTTGTCATACCCGGAGGTGGCTTCCTTCAAGATGATGGTGCCGGTGGAATTGAGGTTGCCGTTTCGACCCTGTGCGGTGAGGCAGATGGTGCCGAAGGTCGGATAGGTGCTGCTGATGAAGGTGCTGCTGTGTCCCACCATTGCTTCTGCCTTGAAGTCGTTGACCTTTGCGGTGTAGGCTTCGGCGGTATTCACGCCGCGGCTGGTGAGGAACTTGTTTTCGTTGGTGACGAACACATAGGGGAACTCTCCGCTGGCGGCCTTTCCGCAGACGAAGATGTCGGCATCGGCGGCGGTGGAAGTGAAGCCGGTGCCCTTGATGTACCAATTCTTCGTGCCGTCGGACTTGCGTATGGCAATGGTGTAGGCCTTACCGGAAACGGGGAGGTTCACGTCGCCGAGAGCCATCACCTTGTCGTAGGCGGCCTTGGCGTCGTCGTAGTTCTGGGGCGTAACGGTCTTGAGGCCGAGGAGGTCCTGCACGTCGGTATTTTCCAGACGGGGGTAGCCTATCTTGCCGGCTTGAATGCCGGGGAGGATGGCATCGATTTTGTCCTGCAGGGCTTCCACCTCCTCAGCGGGTGCGCCGACGACCTCAAATTTATAGACATTGGAATAAGCATCCAGCCATCCTTCAGTATTGCTGTAAGCATCCCATGACCTGTCGTTCTTTATCATGAGAGCGCCGGGGGTTGACCCGTCACCACGATTAGCCCACATCCAGTAGTTTCCGGGGGAGTATACACTGGAAGCAAGCGTCCAGTCGCAATAAGTAGAATTATAGGTACCGAGAGTGCCTTTGTTGCTGTTGGTACCGTTACCGTTCTTGTCACGCCATACGAGGTATTGTCCCGTGGCCACATTCTTGAAGGCGACTTTACCTTGGTGACCTTCAACCTGGAATTGGGCGCTTTCACCGTAATTCTGTCCTGAAAGACCGATGCAGAGCGTGTTGCTGCTGTCCACATACAAGGGGAACTGCGAGCCGTTCTTCTGGATGTTGGTGATGGTATAGGTCTTACCCGGTTCAACGCCTACATATTCATAGGAATCTTCTGTGAGGTCCTCATTGATAAGGATTTCATACTGGCAGCCGCCGTCATCGTAGTTGTATTCTCCGGTAGTCTTGGAACCATAGCCCCAGTTGTAAATTTTGTAGTTCTGCCCGGCTTTGGTCTGATTCCATTCCGTTTCGCCGCTGACGATGATGAAGTATCCCTTCGTTGCTGCGGGCTTCAGCTTCCAGCCTTGTTCGGGAGAAGAACTCTGAGTGTGCAAGGGGGAGTCGTAGTTAGCTACGGGGCTGACAAAGGTGCCGTCGGCGTAGTTGACGATATCGAGGTCACCGTCCGCGCGTCGTACGAATTTCCAGTATGAAGCGTTTGTGGGAGAAGCCACGCCCGTCATTTCAGCGTTAGCCCCCTGTGAAGAGGCATAGCGGTTATCACGGCCGGGGGTCTTCAGCGAGTAATAGTATGACGTATGTTCATCGCTGACAAGGGGAGTATTGTCTTCCTCCTGAGCGGGATCAGGCTCTTCGCCTTCCAGCGTCTTGGTGGGTGAGTATGTCAGTCCCTCGATAGCGTTCTTGCCCTGGGTGTCGGTGAGCACGAAGGTAAAGAGCCACTTGTTGAGGCGCACGACACTGCTGCTGAGATTGACGTAGGGCAGTTTGATGAACACCTTGTTCCAGCCTTGTTTCAGCGTCAGCTGAATGGGAGTGCGTGCGGGGAAGTTCTCGTCGAGGAGGTCCACTTCATTGTTGATGCTCTTTCCGGCGTTCTTCCAGGTAGGAGCTTGCACTTCGGTGCCGTTCCACCAGAGGCGGGAGCCTTTGTGGTCCCACTTTCCGGCTGCGGGCGCCTGGTCTTTCTCGGAGCGTCCGTAGTTCTGGAACTCAATCTGTGCGCCCACAGTGCGTTCGGCACCGGGGTTATAGACATAGGTGTAAGCGTATGCCGTGCGGTCCTTTGCCTGGTTGAGACCGAAGATACCGGGAACGGCGGTGGGCCAAGTGTGGTTGAGGTAGATGCCGGCACCCGTGGCGAGGTTCCAGCCATACTTCTGGCCAGAAACGGTTACGCTTGTGGGCATATCGGTGTTCAGGGCTTTGCACTCTTCCCACTGGCTAAACGTACGGGAAGCATCGCCACCGTTGCTGATGGGGTCAGAAATGCGCCAGCGCACGTTGGTCTGCTTCACATAGGGAATAGGCTCGTCGTTGAGACTGTGGGCCTTGTGGAAGAGGAAGCGCTGCTCCCAGTCCTTGAACTCTTCATATTCGTCACCGCTATTGGGGAGCACGGCACCGCACACCTCTATATATTGTTTACCGCCGCCGCGCCATGCACGTTCACCGGAGGCTATTGTTACGGCATAGACGTTGTTCTGGGCGAAGATGTCTTCCTGCGTAGGTGTCTTGCGGTCGTTCCAGGGGCAGGAAATGAAGCCGGCAGTCTCGGCATCGCCGTGTTGCTTGTAGAGAATGTTGCTGCGGTACATGCCCACGAGGTCGGCAAATACGTCAAAGTGGTTGGTGTAGTTGTAGCGGCAGTCGATGCAGGGCAGGCCACTGATTTGTCGGCCGCTGCTGCTCCAGCACTGTGCCATATCGCAGCCGTTGGCCTTGTTTACAGAGATTGTATGTACGGGGTTCCACCACATCGTACGGTGTCCCTTGCTATGCACATATTCGGACATGAGGACGAGGAAGTTCTTGCCGTCAACAGTCTTGAGGTCCACCTCGTCGCCGCCGATATGGTAATATGGAGCATGGGGGAAGCATTCAAATACTTCGTCAAGGATATTTTTGAGTTCCTGAGCGCCCTGAGAGGTCTGCATGTCGTGGCCCATGGCGGTCTTGAAGGCGGTGCTGTGGCCAGGCATGTCGATTTCGGGTACGACATAGACACCGTACTTGTGACCCAGTTCGTCGATGGCCTTGCACTGTTCCTGAGTATAGTATTTACCGGCAAAGCGCGTCATATTTTGTGTGTAGGTCAGTTGCGGGTAAGTCTTAGACTCGAAGCGCCAAGCCTGATTTTCCGTCATGTGCCACTGGAAGAGGTTCACCTTAAAGCGGCTATAGAGTTTGATTTGTTTTACGAGTTCATCGTAAGTGACGAAAGAGCGGCCCACGTCGTGCATAAATCCGCGCACCTTGAAGGCGGGCCAGTCGGTGATAGTCAGTCCTTCGAGAGTAGCGGTGTGACCGCCGTCGGCTTCTGCCAGTTGCTGAATGGTTTGTGCTGCACGTATCACACCCACGCGGCTAATAGCGTCAATGGTAATTGTATTACCGTCAATAGCGAGACGATATGTTTCGCTGTCAAATCCTTCAAGTGTAGGTTCGTTGGCACCGGTGATGCTATTCACCTTGTTAACCCTGATGGTAGCTGTGGCGGTGCTGCTTTCTTCGCAGCCCAGTTCTTCAAGGATTTCGTTGAGGAGTTCCGTATCGTTGAAGTCATTTACAATCTTAACGGGACGGTTCAAAGCAAACTCGCTTCCCGTGTTCTTCTGGAGAATTTGGGGAGCAGGCATGAGATGCTCGCTACCGGGTAGGGCGTCAGCGGAAGTCGGGCTGGCGTTGTCCCCCGTCGTCTGTGCAGCTGCCAGGTTGGCCATCTGTGTAGCACAGGCGTCATCAGAAGCGCTGCCGGTAGCGAGTAGGGTGCGTGAGTCGCTGATAGCCTGACGCAGTGCGGCATAGGATTTAGTACCAGAGTTGGCCCAAACCTTGTCGAGAGCATCCCATGTGGCTTCGTTGAGGGCGGACTGTGCATCGGTTAGGTTGGAAGGTACGGTGGCAGCCGTCAGACCGCCCTGGCTTTTCAGAACATTAGCCCAAGCTACATAGCCACGGCCGTTGATGCCACGGCTCTGCACCGTGTTGGCACCCTGATAACGGGTGGCCAACTTTCCGTTCTCAACGAGGGCGGTGTAAACGTCCACATAATGAAGTTTGCCGCTCGTGTCGTTGTTTACGAGGTTGGCAATGAGTGTGTTGAAAGGAACGATGTAATTTGTGTTAATAGTAGCGTCAGCATTGGGGATGATGCTCTCCAAGTAGATATCGGCATTAGGGGCAGCCTTACGGATATTGCTGACAGCCGTCTGATATTGTGTGAAGAGAGAACTTGCAGATGTTTCCTTGGCATCCAGCGCGCGCTTGCCACACTGGAAGAAAATCTTCGAGGGAGAGCCCTTGATAAAGCAACTGTATGCGTTGTTGAACTCGGCCAGGCTCATACTCCATCCGAAGCCGCCGCCCAGGCCGCGGTTCTTGAAGTTGGGCATACCCATCAGTTCGCCCCATTCGCCAGTCATTACCTGATAGTCACCCACGTGCAGAATGTCGCCGTCGTTTACAGGTAGCAGCTGATATTCTGTCAGAATACTGTTGTAGATACCACGGCCAAGGGGCTTATTCACGGTGCCTGTTTCAGCTATGGCAGAAGTCTTACCAACATAGGGAGCCACCAGTTTGCACCATTCGCGGTAGCCCAGCATATTGGGGTGAAGACCGTCATCCGTCATGCTGGAGGGCATGGAAGTGTTTCCCGAAATCTTCGTCAAGGCTGCATAGATGTCTATATAAGTGACATTCAATTCTTGGCAGAGTTCCATGATTTTGGGGTTCAGCGTGCCGGGTTCACTGGCACGCTCGGCATTGTTGCAGGGCAGTATGCTCTGCACATAGAGCGTTGTCTTCGGGCTCTCGCGCTTCATGACCTCAATCATCTTGCGTATATTGGGCACCACGCGCTCAGGTGTTTTGTAATCGTTGATGCCAATCATCAGGAACAGTTTCTTTGGGTGTCCGCTGCCGATGAGCGAGAGGTGCTCCAGCACTTCGGGGCTCTCAATGCCCTGAATGCCGCGGTTGATGATGTTGGGGTCGCTGCCGAAGAACTCCGACCACAGACCGAAGTCCGTGATGCTGTTTCCCAGGAATACGATACTGTTTTCGTTTACCGGCAACTGGCGGAAGATTTCGCGCCTTTGGTCGCGGTAGTCGGGGTCGTCTGCCCACACGCTGCCAAATGTCAGTGCAGCGAGAAGCAAAAGGGTAAAAAAGCGAAAATGTTTCATTTTTTTTAATATAATTGTGTTTTGGTTGTATTTAGCTGTGCAAAGATAGCATTATTTTTTTTTTTAGACAAGGATGAGCCCTGAAAATCATTAAAATATTGTAGTATTTATATTATTTTTGCAATTATTCAACTTGAAAACGGCACAATGTTCTCATCGTTTCCGCAATCGTAACTGATGATAGTTTGTCATAATTTTTTACAAAAAACAATGCATTTTTCTCTCTCATTTTGGCCGCGTAGCCGTCCGACAATCATCCCGTGCGAAAATATCTGCTATTTTTTGAAGGTTTTCAAAGCGCTGATTTATAGCGTTCTAACTCTTACAAGGCATAAATCCCCCACCCTTCTCCTGCGCTTAATCCCCATTTAGGTCAAAATTTTGGCACCAAAAATCAATTGTTTTTGCGAAAAAAAGCGAAAACAAATCGGTTTCAGCAAAAACTAAAGCCCTTTTAGTTGAAACGATAGCCCTTTCAGTTGAAACTAAAGCCCTTTTAATTGAAACGATGTCCCTTTTAATTTTCCCGATAGCCCTTTTAGTTTGGCGTAAAATAGGGTATCGGGAAAATTAAGAGGGACATCAGTAAACTTTAATGGACATTCACCTCGTTTTTTCCTCTTGACCTCTCAACGGAGGGCCGTTGCCTATCTTTTTCTCTGCACAAAGTTTTGTCAAGATTTTTTACTATCGGGAAAAATCGGCAAATGCGTTTTGTTAAAGTAATTGTTTAAGTGCTTGTTCGTAAAAAATTGATTGTAAAAGCCTATTAAGCATCTGCGGCTTTTTTCTTTACCACGAATTTCACGAATCCCACGAATGCATTCTTGTAATAAACGAATGGAGACCCTTCCCTCCCTTCCCTTAAAGGGCAGGAGGTCGCTCTTCAAGCGAAGATGCAGCACGAATTTACACTAATGCGAGCGGACATCATTAGTCAGATTCGTGCTGCATCGTGCAGCCATTAAAACCATCGATATTCGTTAGATTCGTGATATTCGTGGTCTTAAAAAAATGAATCAAGGGGTCAGACCCCCTGATTCATCTGCCGGCTGCGGTTTGTAGCCCAGCTGTTCGGCATAGGCGGCGATGGCGGCTTCGGCGGTCTTGACGGCTTCTTCCATGGGGAAGGGCAATTCGCCGCCGGCAGCGTTGAGGTGCCCGCCGCCGTGGAAAAACTCTTCGGCCATGAGGTTGCAGGGGAAGTCGTCCACGGAACGGAGACTGACGCGCACGACGTCGCGCTCGGTGTCCTCGCGCAGGGAGATGACGAGGCGCATCCCCTTGATTTGCAACGGCATATTGACAAGTCCTTCGGCATCACCGCGCACGTAGTGGTAGTCGGTGAGTTCCTGGCGGGTGATGGTGAAGAGGGAGGCGTGATGGTCGGGGTATGTGCGGAGGTTGTCGGCGAGCACGTGGCCGATGAAGCGCAGGCGGTCGGCGGAATAGGAGTAATAGACGTTGCGGTAGATTTGGCCCTTGTCGATGTGCTTGCGCATGAGGAGGGAGATAATCTGGTAGAGTTCGGGGTCGTCGGCGCTCCAAGCGAGGTTGCCGGTGTCGGTCATTATGCCGCAATAGAGGCAGGTGGCGGCAGAACGTGTGAGCTGGGGCCATCCTCCGAGCTGGTTGATGAGGCGGAAGACGACCTCGGCGCTGCTGGAGGCCTGCGGCTGGCTGATGAGCATGGCTGTGGCGAAGGCGTGGTCGGGGTTGGTGTGGTGGTCGATGACGAGGCGGGGTGCCTTGCAGGCTTCGAGGGTGGCCTGCATGTCCTGCACGCGCTGCGGCTCGCAGAAATCGACGCAGCACACGAGGTCGGCCTTGGCGAAGGCTTCCTGCACCTGTGCGGGGCGGTCGTTGAAATGGAGCACGCGGTAGTAGCCGGGGAGCCACTTGAGGAAGTCGGGGCAGTGGTTGGGCATGATGACGGTGGGCTCCTTGCCGAGACGGTAGAGGTAGTCGGCCCATCCGAGGCAAGAGCCCATGGCGTCGCCGTCGGGGGATACGTGGCCGCAAACGACGATGCGCTGGGCATCGCGAATGAGCATCATCAACTGCGTCAGTTCTTTATCAGTCAGTATGTTCTTTATCATAATATGGGTCAGGGGTAATGGGTCAGGGGTAA
>JAZUDS010000029.1:0-13746 GCA_045639805.1 Alloprevotella sp. | reverse complement strand
CGTCGAGGTAAGCCCCCTCCCCGCTCCCCCTTTGGGGGAGAGCCCCAGAGGGTACGACTTCTTCGACCGGGGGATAGACGGCCTCAATCATTTCGAGGTCTTCGCGGAGTTTGGCGGCATCGCGGTCGCCAACGGCTTGGTCGAGTTCGTCGGACTGAATGTCGATGGCCACCTTTTCGGTGACTTTCTGCTTGTCGGGGGTGAAGAGGTTGAGTTGCTGCTCGTAGATGTTATAGACGCCCTTGAAGCGCTGGCCCTGATTGATGGGCCATGAGAGGGGGCGCACCTTAATCTGGAGTTCTTCCTCCAGTTCGTCGAGGAGGTCGAAGGGGTCCTTGCCTTCGCGGTCCATCTTGTTGATGAAGATGATGACGGGTGTCTTGCGCATGCGGCAGACGGTCATCAGCTTGCGTGTCTGCTGCTCCACGCCCTTGGCGCTATCGACTACGATGATGGCACTATCGACGGCAGTAAGAGTGCGGAAGGTGTCTTCGGCGAAGTCCTGGTGACCCGGGGTGTCAAGGATATTGACCTTGTAGGGGGCGGTGTCTGAGCCCTCGGGTGCGTAGTCAAACTCCATGACAGAGGTGGTGACGGAGATACCGCGTTGCTTCTCGATGTCCATCCAGTCGGATGTGGCGGTCTTCTTGATTTTGTTGTTCTTTACGGCACCGGCTACCTGTATCTGGCCACCGAAGAGGAGGAGCTTCTCGGTGAGGGTGGTCTTACCGGCATCAGGGTGGGAGATGATGGCGAATGTGCGACGGCGGGATATTTCGGAGTTCATATTAAAGACCCACCCCCAACCCCTCCCATGGAGGGAGGGGAGTGGGATGGGGTAGAAAATTAAGAAAGTTTTATATTTTCCATTGGATTAAGTACCTATTCCCCGCCCTTTATGGGAGAGGATAGGGGAGGGTCTTTTTATCGAATGACCTTGCGGCCCTGCTGGAGGGTAATGCCGCGGGTGGCGCCGTTGATGCGGCGGCCAGTGAGGTCGTAGGTGGTTGAGGGCTGGGAGTTGATAGTTGACAGTCCTTCAATACCGGTGAGGTCGCCCTTTACGAGAGGAGCCTGACAAGCATTGACGATTTCGCCCGTGGCGGGGTCGATGATGAGGGCTGCGATGCGTACGTTGTCGGGGTTGCTGACATTGGAGGGCATGGAGAAGGTGTAGGTGTACTTGTAGATTTCGTCGGCCTTAACGGTGGCGGGGATGCTGCCGCGCTGACCGGTGTAGGAGGGTACGAGGGCGCGGGCTACATCGTCATAGGTGATGCGTACCGTGGAGCTCATCTTCTCCCAGCCGTCGCAGGTGCCATAGCTGCCGCCAGCATAGTAGTTCTGCTGCAGGTAGGGGCCGAGTTTGTCCTCAAGGACAACGTAGGTGATGCGGTAGTCGGCGCCGGAGAAGTCGTAACTGAACTCGGTCTCGGTATCGACGCTTATCTTGCGCGTCTTCTCATCGTAGGTGGCCTTACAGGTAATGTTGGCGTTGCAGGATTCCAGTTCCTTCTTGAAGAACTGCTCAACGGAGGACTTGTCCATCTGGGTGTAGAGGGCGTCCTTGCGGTCGATAAGGCCGGAGGGAGCGCTGCTGAGACCTAAGAGAAGCGGAGCATAGGTATTCTGGAGATAGTCGTCGGCCATGATGTCGTTTTCCGTATGGATGCTGATAGGAATGAACTGTGAACCGTACTTCTCCTTCATATATTCAATGGCCACGATGCCGCGGGGGCAGAAGCCGCACCAGGTACCGGTGTTTTCTTCAAGGACAACGTTGCGGGTGAACTTGTGGGAGGTGACGACGACGGGAATGTCGTAGGTGCTGTTGTCGGCGATGGCGTCGGGCTGGCCGTTTACCTTGCTGACGGTGAGATGTACGTTGTGGCGCTTGGCCGTGGCAAAGCCGGGGATGGTGATGGAGAAGTCGGTGGAGGAACCGGAGGCGAGGTGCTGCGTGAAGGACTTGGTGCCTGCAAGGCCGTCGTCGTCGTGGCTCCAGGAGAGTTCGTACTCTTCGAGGTCGCCCGTGCTGATGTTCTGAATCTTGCCGGAGATGGTGATGTCCTCACCCACGGCTACGGGCAAGGCCTTGATGTTGGTGAGTTTGGCATCCACAACGCTGGAGCCGCCCAGAATGATGGCCTTGATGGCAAGGCCGGCAGCTTCGTTGCCGTAGGTGTAGTAGAGGTCTTCCCAGCCGTTGCCGTTGTTCATCCAGCAGGCACCAGGCATTGTGCATTGTTTGCTTGCGCCCATTGCACCAAAGTAGCTGGCGTACTTGGCGGCCATCTCTACTACGCAGAAGAGTCCCTCGCCGTTGATGGTGTAAGGCTCGTTGAAGATGTAGTCGTCATAGATGCCGTAGTTCTCGGGCGAGAATACGTCGGTGGTGGCGAGGATGCGTTCGCCGGGGCCGGAGCCGTCATACTGGAACAGCATAAGGCGCAGCACGAGGTCATCGCCAGTGAAGGTGTACCAACGGTTCTGGCCGAAGAGACACTGCAAGCCGGTTATCTGTCCGCCGATGTAGGGCGTGAGTTCGCTCTCGGGAATGCTGATACCAAAGTAAACGGTACCCGTACCGCCGGGGCACCAACTGGTGTCTATCGTCTTGTCGCCTACATAACTCCAGTATTGGGCTTCCTTGTCGGCAGACATACTCTTGTAGAAAGTGTTGAGAGCAGCGTTGAGGCGTTCAATGAGAGCCTGCACTTCTGCAGCAGAGAGGCCCGTGGTAGATGTGCCCTTTATCTCGTCGATGACGCCCTGAAGGGTGTTGCAAGCCTCGTCGGGATAGTTGCCGGAGGCGCGGGAGTTGTTGAGGATGCTCTGCACCTCGGCCAGGCGGTTGTTGAGTTGCTTCACGGTCTCGGCGGCGGAGCGGTTGATGGTGAAGGTGAGGCTGCCGGCTTCTACGATGGGGGCATAGCCCGTGGCGTTGTAGCGAGCCAGTTCAAAGGAGCGGATGCGGTATTCGCCGTATTCGTTGCAGAGCACGGGGAAGGACACCTGCTTGCTTTCGCCGGGGAGGAGATGGACCTCTTCAACGGCAAAGCGCTGCGTGAGTTGGTTGGGCACGTCAATCTGAATGATGAGGCCACCGTGCTCCACTTCGTCGCCACTGTTGGTGACGGTGCAGCTGATGCCCTGTGTGCCGTATGCAATCTCGCCCTTCTGGAAACTCCAGTCGCTGGCGGTGAGACCGGTGGGGGTGTGAATGTCAAGGACGAAAGTGGCGGTGTTACCCTTTACGTTCATATTGACATAGTTGGGCGTGTTGATGGCCGTGTGGAGAATGGCGTAGTCGTTGCGGCCGCTCTCCTGCATGTAGATATACACGCGGTAGTCGCCTTCCTGGAGGTTGGTGGGGATGGTCCAGCGGCCGCCGCTGTAATCAGCATGCTTGTTGCTGAGCATCGTAGAGGCTTGGGCGCTGACCGTACCGGCTTTTACGCGGGCCACTTCTTCACCCTTGTCATTAACGATGAGTGCGCCGTATTCGCCATAGAAGGACTTGTCGTTCATGTTGCTGATGTACTCAAAGGCGAGGTCGGCCTGCTGTCCGAGTTGCACGGCACCGGTAGTGCTGGTGATGTTGCCCTGTCCGCCGAAAGGCTGGAGGGGGAGGTGGTACTTGGTGTCGGCTTTCTCATCGGGGGTCACGTTAATCATGGCGTCCTGATAGGTGGTGAAGCCGCTGGAGAGGGTAGCGCCGATGCCGGTCTCCTGAGGATTGAGCAGGCAGACGTCATAATAGCCGTCGGACATACCTTCCCAGCCCCAGTTTACGTGGAAGAAGCCGTCGCTGGCGCGGTAGCCGTCAAGCACGAAGGCATGGCCGCCGTCGTTGCAGACGCCGTCGTAGATGATGGGGCGCTTGGCCTCAAGTTCGCCGAGAAGGAGGTTCACCCACTGGCCGTAGGTGTAGCCGTCGCGGTTGAGGAGCACGACGTTCTTGTTATAGCCGAACTTGTCGCGCAGGGCGGTGGGGTACATCGTGCTGACGGAGCCGGAGGAGTTCTCGCCATACTCCATGTGGAGGCTAAGGCCTACGTGATAGAGGAGCTTGGCCACTTCGGCGCGCTGTTCAAGAGTGCCCTTGCCGCCTTTGTAGGTGGGAAGAATCTTGTCCCAGTCATAAGTCTCCTGAGTGAGGTCGGCACTGTAGGTGCGGCCGTTGTAGGTGGTGCTCACTGTGCCGTAGCCATGATCGGGAGCCTTGTGGTAAGTCATCACCTGCGCCATAGCCGTGGCCATACAGCCCGTATAGGTGCCGTTGGGGCAATCGTCGTTGTAGGGCGAATTCTGGTTGAAGGAAATGTTGCCGAGCAGAGGCTCATAGTTCTTGGCATAACTGCCGGCCTTGGCCTTGATGGCAGCCTTGGGGTGCTGCTCAATATAGGCGGCAGCCTCGGCGGCGAAGCCCAGCCAGTAGCGCAGGCCGTCGGGCAAGAGGGCGGGGTCGGTGCTGATGCTGCTCTTGTCGGAGTAAGCCATGACGGGCTGCATCTGGTCGGTGCCGGAGATTATGATGAAACCGCCGCCGGCATTGTTATATATATAATAAGGTGTGTCCAATGCCTTCAGGCTCTTGCTGTTTTTACCCTTGAGGGCCAGGCGTTGCATAGCCTTTTGGGGCATGAGCGTGAGACTGGGCGAAGTTACATTCGTGCGCTGAGCGAAATGCTTGACGGCAAGGCTTTGAGCCTCGGCCTCAGAGCGCACGTTAGCCTGCGTGCTCAACGATGCCGCGAGCAGTAAGGTGAAGATTACAAATAGTTTACGCATAGTTGTTGAAGAATTATTAGGGTTAATAAAATTACGTGGAGTATGAGATGAGCTTAGTTCTCTTTTACGAAAATTTAAAAGGGAGATATTTAAAATTAAAAGGGACTTCGGAAAAATTAAAAGGGACTTAGTGGGAATTAAAAGGGACTTAGTTTTCTCTAAAACTGCACTAATAGAGCGTAAGAAATAAGCTACATTTCGTTGAGGCACTCCTTCAGGGAGTCTTCCCACCAGGGAATTTCAATATTGAAGGCCTCCTTGATTTTCGTCTTGTCGAGCACGCTGTAGTGGGGACGCGGAGCCGGGGTGGGGTATTCCTCTGTGTGGAGAGGCTTGACATGGCAATGGTCGATGCCGGCAATGCGGTGGATAGCGCGGGTGAAGTCATACCAGGAGCATACGCCCTCGTTGGTGTAGTGATATACACCCGGCTTGATGCCCTGCTGCACAATGTGAAGAATGGTGCGTGCCAGGTCGCCGGCGTAGGTGGGGGTGCCTATCTGGTCGAAGATGACGCCGAGCTCTTCTTTTTCCTTGCCGAGTCGGAGCATGGTCTTCACGAAGTTGTTGCCATAGGTGGAGTAGAGCCAAGCCGTGCGGATGACCATGCTACCCGTGCAGCCCAGTATGACTTCCTCTTCGCCGGCCAGTTTCGTGCGGCCATAAACGCCGATGGGCTTGGTGGGGTCGTCCTCCTTATAGGGGAGGTGTGCGGAACCGTCGAATACGTAGTCGGTGCTGATGTGTATCATCGTTCCGCCTACCGCGTCCATAGCCTCGGCGAGATAGCCGGGGGCCACGCGGTTGAGGAGGTCGGCCATCTCGAAGTTCTCTTCGGCGCGATCCACGGCGGTGTAGGCGGCGCAGTTGATGAGGATGTTGACTTGGTGCTCTTCTACGAAGTTTGTTACGGCCTGTCGGTCGGTGATATCGAGTTCCTCCACGTCGGTGAAGATGAAGCGGTAGTCTTCTTCGTTGAAGTCATCTGTCAGGAAACGCAGTTCGCTGCCGAGTTGGCCGTTGCAGCCTGTAACTAAAATTGTTTGCATTCTTATTGCTTTGACTTGTCAAACTTTTATCTTTTAACTATTTACTCTTAACTTATGTGTGTTGCCATCCCTGGGCCTTGAGCGTCATTTCGCTGCCACCGCGGGCCACCATGACGGCTCCATCGTCGGCATCGGTGATGTGGCCGATTACCTTGATGTCGTCCAGTTGCTCAATGGTTTCGTGGAGAGCCAGGGGCACGGTGAAGAGGAGTTCGTAGTCCTCGCCGCCATTGAGGGCGCAGGTGCTGACGTTGAGGTTGAGTTCTTCGGCAGCTGCGGCCGTCTGGTAGTCCAGGGGGATGCGCTCCTCGTAGAGGCGGCAACCTACATGGCTGGCCTTGCAGATATGGAGGAGCTCGGAGCTGAGGCCGTCGCTGATGTCCATCATGCTGGTGGGTACGATGCCTGCCTTGCGCAGAGCCTCCGTGATATCGCGGCGGGCCTCGGGTTTGAGGAAGCGCTCAAGGAGGTATTCGCGGCCGGAGAATTCGGGCTGGAACGGTGTGTCGGGGGAGAGCTTGCCTTCTTTGAGTTGCTGGAAGTAGATGGCTTTCTCGCGTTCCAGAAGTTGTAGCCCGAGGTAGGCGGCACCGAGGTTGCCGGAGCAACAGATGAGGTCGGTGGGCTTGGCTCCGCTGCGGCGCACGATATCCTTCTCTGGCGCTTCGCCGATGCAGGTGATGCTGATGGTGAGGCCAGTGACGGAGGAAGAGGTGTCGCCGCCCACGAGATCCACCTTGTGGCGTTCGCAAGCCAACCGCATACCGGCATAGAGTTCCTCGATGTCCTCCACCTGGAGGCGCTTGTCGATGCCGAGACTCACGGTAATCTGGCGCGGTGTGCCGTTCATGGCATACACGTCGCTGAGATTCACCATCACGGCCTTGTAGCCGAGGTGGCGGAGCGGGGTATAGACGAGGTCGAAGTGTATGCCTTCCAGCAGGAGGTCGGTGGTGACGAGTTGGCGCGTGGCTCCGTCATATCCGAGGATGGCGCAGTCGTCGCCCGCACCGAGAAGGGTGGAGGCGTTAATAGGCTTGATGTCGGAGGTGAGGCGGTCGATAAGGCCGAACTCACCGAGTTCAGAGATTTCCAATGCTTTATGTCTTTAGAAAAAATAACCGATGCCGAGACGGAGGCCCACTTTGGAGCGGTCGGCAAAGTCGTTGAAGGACATCTTGTAGAAGACGGAGGGCTCAATGGCCAGGTTGTGGTTGAGGTAGAAGCAATAGCCAATCTCAATGGGCATACCGAAAGAATTGTCGCTCTTGATATAGTGGTCGTATTCCAGACCGGCGCCGAGGAAGATGCCATTCTGAATGAAATAGTAGCGTGCTCCGGCACCGATATTGAGGTTGTTGATGCCCTTTTGGTGGTCGTAAGAGAGGTCGCCCTTCAGCATCCATCCGTCAGCGATGAAATAGCCGGCTTCAGCACCGATGCCAAACTGGAAGTCGGTGGCTTTGCTGTAGGAGAGACCGAGGCCGGTGGCGTTGAGTCCGGCGTACTTGGTGCCCTCTTCAAACTGGGCGTTAGCGGAAAGGGTAGCGAGCAGCAGGGCTGCGAGTAAAAGAATTTTTTTCATGTTTGATATTATTGTTAGTGATTTATTCAGGTTGTATGCCGAGGGCCGCCATGACGGAGTAGCCCAGAATGATGTCGGCCGTGGGCTGCATGCTGCATGAGAGGTGGGGTTGCTCTGTGGAAGAGGGCGCATCGGCCACGATAATGGTCTTGTCGAATTGCTGCGTGGCCATCACCTCGGCACAGTCGGCCAACATTTGCTGAAGGGAGACGATAGGCTCAACGGCTATGCTCTGGAGGGTGAACTCTGCAATGTTGTCGTTGAAGGCCTTTCCGTCCAATTCTTCAGCGAAGCAGGCGGGCTGGAAATGGGTAAGTCGCTCCTGCTCTTGGGAATGGATGAAGACAGCCTGCACCTGATTTTCGCCAGACTTCATCCCGGCATCAAGAGCGATGCAGTCGAGCCAACGGCAGAGGTCGGCGGTGGGGGCGGCATCCGGCTGGAAGTGGGCTGCCAGATTGCGAGCTACCTCGTCAAGGTATGCAGCATCAATAAGGAGAGCTATCTTCATATAAGTGAAAAGTGAACAGTTTATAAGTGAACAATGAGAGTTTCGACTACTTATAGGAAACCGTTGCAGCCTTGTCGTCGGCATAGATGACTTCCTTGAGGTCTTCCGGTGTGGACTTGACTGGTGTGCGGGTGAGTTCGGGCACGTTGTAACTCTTCATGCGGAGCAGGTTGTGCTCGGGGTCTTCCTGCGGAAGGAGGAAGGCTTTGTGAGCCTGTCCCTTCTTGTCGAAGTAAGCGATGTAGGGGCGGGTGTAGTTGCCGTCGTCGCGGCGGGAGGAGAATACAATCCATCGGCCGTTGCTGCTCCATGTGTGATAGGAATCCACCTTGTCGGAGTTGGCGGCGGTGAGAGGGCGCACCTCCTGTGTCTGCAAGTCTTTCACATAGAGGTCGCTGCTGCTGTGCCAGATATGGAACTGACCGAACTTGCCGAGAGTAAACAGCACGTAGCGGCCATCGGGGCTTACGCGCGGCACGCTGACGGAGAGGGAGTCGCTGGAGCAGTCGTATTCCATCTGCGGCGTGCCCCAGGTGCGGGTGCTCTCATCGAAGGAGATGCTCATAAGATTGTAGCGCACATTGTTGTAGTTGCGCAGGATGACATCGGAGCGCTCGTCCTTCTTGTCGACAGCCATCGTATCGAACTCGGCCACGTGGGCGCTGCAGTAGAACACCTTCTTGCCGTCGGGGGTCCAGCAGGGGAAGTTCTCCATATCGGAGTTTGTCTTGAGGACATTGCTGATGGTGTTGTTCTCGGCATCGTAGAAGATGAGGTCCGAGCCGTAGTCCACCACCTCAATCTTCTGCCTGTCCATCAGGTGGAAGGCCTGACCGGTGAGGTTGGAGGAGAACACGAGCCAGGGCTTCGTGGGGTGCCAGGAGGGATACACGGAGTTGCCGAGGATGGAGTCGTTGGTCATGATGCGCTTGTCGGCCTTGCCGTTGTTTACGAAGACGGTTCCGCCGTGGTCGCCGCGCACATGGAAGAGCATGCGCTCCGTATCGTAGTTCTGGTAGTTGTGGCAGTTGATGCAGTGGTTGTCGCCCTCTTCATAGGTGTCGTTATTCTCATAAATGACGGCCTCCTCGAAGTTGGTGAGGTTGCGCTGGTAGAGGCCCAACTGGCGGTAGAGTTCGTAGGAGGGCTCGATGAGACGGTAGGAGAGGTAGGGGTCAATCTCTTCCTCGGCCACGGCGAGGGTGTAGTCGGGGTGTTGCAGCCACTGATCGTTGCGCTTCTCATAGATGGTTACGGCAAGGTTGCCGCCCTTGTTGCTGGCAAGCAGGGTGTGCCACTCCTCGGGGTCGAAGAAGAGTTTGCCGTCTTCGTTGGCAGCGGCAAGGACTTCAGAACCCTTCTCGCCCTTGATGCGGGCCACATACTCTTCGCCTATCCCCTTGGCCATAATGTTGAGGGGGGCGATGTTGGTCGGCACCACGATGTCGCGGTAGTCGGGGTAGATGTTCACGACTTCAGTCGTAGTAATGGCGCCGTCGGGTATGCGGGCCTCGGGCTTGCAGGCCGTGAGGAGCATAATGCCGACACATAATATGTAAAATATATGTTTCTTCATTTTCTGTAGGGTGGGGGGATTAGTTCACGTTGGTCTGTGTCTGCTTCTGGGCGGTCTGGTTGAGGTTGCCGCAGTAGTAGTAGAACATATAGGTGCCCTTCCAGTCCTTGACGAGGGCTTGGCGCATGGCCTCCTTACCTTTCTCGCTCTTATCTTTGGAGAGGGGGGCGGCTATCGTGGCGAAGTTCACCACCTCGTTCTGCACATAAGTGCTGATGCCCTTGAAGTTGTCAAGCAGTCCGGGACGCTTGAAGGAAGCGATGACGAGGGCTTGCTGCACGCAGAGGGGCAGGGTGCGCTTCTGCTGCAGGTACTGCGAACGCATGATGATGTTCTCCATGTCCTTGCTGTAGAGGGCGGCAGCCACGGAGGTGTTGAGCGTTTCGTCGGTGCCGGAGAGCACGCCTACGTTGTAGCCCAGGAAAGGCGGCGTGCGGAAGTTTTGCTCAAACTTCTGCTCGCGGGGCAGGAACTGCAAGATGCGGCCGAAGGTGGGTTCGTCGGCAATGGCTTTGGCGTTGCCCAGAAGGTTGCGTACGTTCTCGCAGAACTCGCCTTCAAAGGGCATCTTCTCAATGAAATGCAGATAGCGCTCGCAGAGTTTCCTCTCGTCGTTTACCATGCTGGCGAGGGCCATGAGTTTGAGGAAGCGCAGGCGCGGACCGCCCATGACGTGCTGCTCCATAGCGTAGTGATAGCCCGACTGTACGAGGCCGCAGTGGAAGTTGCTCTCGGCGATGTAGTTCACGCCTTCGTCCATGCCGCCGATGCTGTCGAGTTTCACGGTGGGGTAGTTATAGTCGATGTCGAAGACGTGCTCCAGCAGCTGTCCCTGGTGGTTGAGGGCAATGGCGTGGTAGGCGGCCACGGAGCGGTCGGGCTGTCGGGCGGCGAGGGCATCGTCCACCATGCCTTCCCAGTCGGCGTCCATCATCTTGTTCTGCATGTCGCAGGAGAGAATCATGTTCTGACGGAAGGCATAGGTGCCGCCGATGACGGCCAGCAGGGCTATCGTGGAGAGCCACAAGCCCCCGGCTTTGTACCAACGGACGGGCTCCTCGGCGGTTTTCTCTGCCGTTTTCTTTCGCAGCAGTCCCTTCACGCCGGCAGCGATGCCGCTGACTATCAGCAGGCCCCATGCCCAGAGGATGAGCAATGAGGGCTCATTGCGCAGGAAGAGGTTATAGCCGCGCCATGAGGCCCACGCCAGGAGCAGGGCGGGCAGCACGAAGCCTATACCGCGCCACTGTGCCTTGCAGGCCAGAGCCTTGTCGGCCAGCCAGCCGCTGATGACGAGCAGGGCGGCGAGGTAGAGTCCGCCCACCCACTGCCAGTGGAAGGGCAGCATGAGGAAGCGGCCTATCCATAGCACATGGCCCAGGGGCTCCCTCAACACATAGGCCATAGGCAGCGCCTCAAAACTGAAATAGTTCTCCTCTGCCAGATGGCGCAGCACGGGGCTGAACTCCCACACGCAGAAGAACAGTAGCAGCAGGCCGAGGACGGCATACACCGTTCGTCCGCCAATGTGCAGTCCCTTGCGGGAACCTTTGCCCTTCTTCTGTGTCGCAGCCGATGCGGCAGTCTTTGCCGCTGTTTCGGCCTGTCTCTTATTGTAATTCTTGCTCATTGTTTTCGGTGATTTTCTTTCGAATTCTCGGTTTCTCGATTTCTCGATTCCAATCGATTCCAATCGGCTGCAATCGATTCCAATCGGCCCTCTTAATACGACCTTGCCACGACCACTCTGCAGGTAGCGGGCTTGCCGCTCACCATGTCGTTGCCGAGGTTCTCCTGGCTCACGCCGTAGGGGACGCAGCGGATGGTGGCCTGCGTGTCGGCCTTTATCTGCGCTTCGGTCTCGGCGGTGCCGTCCCACGGGCAGAGGAAGAAGCCGCCGTCCTTCACGCGCTCCTTGAACTCCTCGTAGTCGTTGCACTCGTATATGTGCTCGTCCAGATAGGTCTTGGCCTTCGTGTAGATGTTCTCCTGAATCTCTTCCAGGAGTCCGGCTACATATTCCTCGATGCCTTCCACCTGGCGCGTTTCCTTCTCCAGCGTGTCGCGGCGCATCACCTCGATGGTGCCGTTCTCAAGGTCGCGGCCGCCCATCACGAGGCGCACGGGCACGCCTTTCAGTTCGTAGTCGGCAAACTTGAAGCCGGGGCGCTTGTTGTCGGCGTTGTCATACTTCACGCGGATGCCCATTTTGCGGAGTTTCTCCGTCACGGCTTCCAGTCGGGCGTTCAGGGCGTCCAGTTCCGTGTCGCCCTTGTAGATAGGCACGATGACCACCTGTATCGGTGCGAGGTGCGGGGGCAGCACGAGGCCGTTGTCGTCGCTGTGGGTCATAATGAGGGCGCCCATCAGTCGGGTGCTCACGCCCCACGAGGTAGCCCAGGCGTATTCCTCCTGGTTCTCCTTGTTCACGAACTTCACGTCGAAGGCCTTGCCGAAGTTCTGGCCGAGGAAGTGGCTCGTGCCGCTCTGCAGGGCCTTGCCGTCCTGCATCATAGCCTCGATGGTGTAGGTGTCCAGTGCGCCGGCGAAGCGCTCCGTCTCACTCTTCACGCCGCGCACCACGGGGATGGCCAGCACCTCCCGTGCGAAGTCGGCATACACGTCCAGCATCTGCTTGGCGCGGGCCTCGGCCTCCTCGCGTGTGGCGTGGGCCGTGTGGCCTTCCTGCCACAGGAACTCACTGGTGCGGAGGAACAGGCGGGTGCGCATTTCCCAGCGCATCACGTTGCACCACTGGTTGCAGCACAGGGGCAGGTCTCTCCACGAGTGAATCCAGTTCTTGTAGGTGTTCCAGATGATAGTCTCGCTGGTGGGGCGTATGATGAGTTCCTCTTCCAGTTTGGCAGCGGGGTCCACCACCACGCCGTCGCCGTCGGGGTTGGCTTTCAGGCGGTAGTGCGTCACCACGGCGCACTCCTTGGCGAAGCCTTCCACGTGGTCGGCCTCCTTCGAGAGGTAATTTTTGGGGATGAGCAGGGGGAAGTAGGCATTCTGCACGCCCGTCTCCTTGAAGCGCTGGTCCAGACTCTGCTGGATGCGTTCCCAGATGGCGTAGCCGTAAGGCTTGATGACCATGCAGCCGCGCACGTCGGCCTGCTCGGCCAGGTCGGCCTTCACCACCAGTTCGTTATACCACTTGGAGTAGTCTTCGCTCCGTTTCGTAAGGTTTTTAAGTTCTTTTGCCATTTTGTATGTTTTATTAAATTTCCAAATTCTTATTATCGGATTCCCGGATTATCGGATTCCCAGATTATTATTTATCACTTTTTATTCGTACCTTATTATTTATTTCACGCGTGTGCACGAAAATCGCGACAAATTTACAAAAAAACTTTGACATACGCCAACATTCCCCCCTAAAAATCGCCGTTTCTGCCCCCGTTTGCCCTGAAAAATGAACTGCAAAATTAGCAAAAGAGGTTAATCAAAGGGCACGACTTCCGTCTTCACGAAGCGACGGGGATATAGCTTTTAGCAACCGAGCAACCGAGCAACCTAGCAACCTAGCAACCGTGGTTATCAAAGCTTTTTTCGTTGTAAATCATTGCTGTCCGGGGAAAAAGAATGAAATCTTTCGTATCACTTTAGAAAACAGGTAATTTCAGAGATTACCAATAGTAGGGGCTTACCCTTTATGAAAGGGCTGAAAGCCCGAAATATCCTAGCCTAGGGCAGAGTGACCGAAGGGAACGCCGCCCTAGGTTTTTGATTGGAGACGCTGGGTAAGTATTCCTCCCCTTGGGGGAGGTGGCGCGAAGCGCCGGAGGGGGGGGGCTCCTTCAGGCCAGTGCATTGGGGCGCTGCCCCGAAACAATTATGCCGCGTTGCGGCGGCGGTCGCAGCGACCGCTCGGCCCATAGGGACGCTTGCCATAGCAAGAACCAAACATCCTAGGGCGGCGTTCCCTTCGGTCACTCTGCCCTAGGCTCTACAATTAAGAGCCTTCAGCCCAATGGTAAGAGAATTCAATTTTCCCCGGACAGCAATAGTTGTAAATATGTCGCTTTTCGTTGTAAATATGTCGCTTTGCGTTGTAAATAAGTCGCTTTGCGTTGTAAATAAGTCGCTTTGCGTTCCGTTCTAAAGCAAGAAAATTGCATTGAAACGGGTTGCTAGGTTGCACGGTTGCTCGGTTGCTAGGTTGCTACAAGGGGTATTCCGAAAAAAATTAATATATTATTTAATATATTAAAGCATTTTTACCCTTTTT
>JAZUDS010000028.1:0-16398 GCA_045639805.1 Alloprevotella sp. | reverse complement strand
GTTTTCACCAATTAGGACTACAGTCCTGCCCCTAAGGACTGGAGTCCTCCCCCTAAGGACTGGAGTCCTAAGGGGGAGGATTGCAACTCCAGTTTGTCCATACCGGGAAGAGCCGGCCATAAATATTCCTTCTATTGCCTGGCGCCGGCTTATGGCACTATTAGTCGCTTATGATGACAGACTCGTACAAAATATTAAGCGCCCGTCTCATTGTGAGGCGGGCGCCGTTGTTTTTATGAGGTACGCCGATGAGGGGGCTTTACTTGTCCATTGCCTTGAGGGTGTAAGTGCTCCAAGGGAATGTCTTATGGTAGATTTCCAAACAGCCTTTGGGGACATAGAAATATGTGTCGCCCTTTACGTATGCTATAAAGTCGGGGTTGGTCTGGGGCTTGCGGCCCTTCATCGTCACGGAATGGAGGTTGAGGCAATACCAGAAGCAGAACTCTCCGATTTCCTTCACTCCTGCGGGGATAACCACGTTGTCCAGCCTGTCACACTCCCAGAAGACGCCGCGCTTCAGGACGCGCAGGCTCTCGGGTAGGATAATCTTTTCCAGATAGCGGTCGCCGCAGAAAGCGTCCTTGCCGATTACTTCGAGGCCTTCGGGAAGTTCTACGCGCCGGAAGTAGTGGCCTTCGTCGCGGAAGCAACTCTCGGGTATCTCGCGGATGTTGCGCGAGAAGCGTACGTCTTGCAGGGAGTCGCACAACTTATAGGAAGCTACTCCTAGTTCGCGCAGGCTATCGCCCATATTCACCGTGGTTAGTTTCTTGCACATATAGAAGGCCGAATCGCCGATGCTGCGCAGCCGCGTGTTCAGCATACAACTGGTAAGGTTCGTGCAGTTATAGAAAGCCTTGTCGGCAATGCGTACCACATCGTAAGGCCGGCCGTGATAGTGCACGGTGTCAGGGATGACCTTGTCGCCGCGGTATATTGAATCTGGGGGTGCAACGACCTCTACGGTAGCGTCATAGAAAGACAGGACGCGGAAGTGCAACTTTTGGGATGCGAAGGTGCGTTCTTGCGTCTTGCTGTAGTAGTATTCCACAATCTGCGGATAGTAGCGGTGGGTGAAAAACGCAGCCGCGCCGAGTAAGAGTGCCAGCACGCTCAGACCTACAACGCGGCGGCGCAGCTTTTTGTTGCGCCCGCGGCTACGGATGGCGTCCAGAAGTTCGGCAGCCGAAGAGTAACGCTGGGCGGGGTCGGCCTTCATACACTTATTTATGATGTTCTGCATCCATCGGGGGAGGACGGTTCCCGTCTGTTCGGCCAAATAGTCAATGATGCGCCCCACGGCATAGATGTCTGAGCGAGCACTGATGTCCTCCGTGCGACCCTCCTTCTGCTCGGGCGAAGAGAAGACGTTGTTCTTGCCCATTGACATAAGCCAGGCGTCAGCGCTGCAGAAGCCCAAGTCGATGAGCACTGCATTCTGTGTGCGCTGTGTCATCATAATGTTGGCAGGCTGTAGGTCGAGGTGCAGCACGTTGCGGGCGTGGAGATAGGCAAGGGCCTCTGCCAACTGGGTCATAAGCTTTTCCAAGTTTTTCACGCCGCCTGCAGCTTTGGCTTTTTCATTAAGGAGGGTTTCCAGAGTCTTTCCCTCTATAAAGTCCATGACCAGCACCATACTGCCACCGGCCTCCTTCATACTGCGATAGCGGGGCAAGTAGGGAGAGTCTAAGGTCATGCCTATGTCAAATTCCTTTCGGAAGAGCAGGCGAAGGCTCTCCTGATTCTCCAGTTCGGGGCGCAACTGCTTAAAGAAAAGGTGGCGCCCGCCGTTTTCAGGGTTAATGCTGTGCCAAGCCAGGCACGTGCTGCCATCGCATTCCTTCAGACGGATAGCCTTCGTGCCTGCCATCACGTCCTCCGACGGCAGCAAGATAAAGTCCGAGCTGTTGGTCTTTTTCATCTATGTTCGTTTGAAGCTCCCGTCCACTGATGAAGACGGGAGCAGCTGTTACTTTTCCGTGAAGTGTACGCCACCCTGTTCACCGCAGCAGTAGTCACCGCAGTTCACGCCTCCCCGCATCAGGTTTTCGCAGTACAGGGGCTGTCCGTTTACAATCTGCGGGCACTGGAAGGTGTCACCCGCATTCAGCTTGCTGTTTTCAGAAGAAAGCACGCAGAACACATTGTTCCCCTTGTATCGTATTTCCACGCGGCGGTCGGGAGCCCACGTCAGGAGAATACGCTTGTTGCGCTGAAGCAGGCTTGCCGTCAGCACAGTGTTGCCCACGACAAAATTGGAGCTGACGGTTTCCTCCCTGCTCCCGCTTCCGTACATTTTTTGGAAGTCCGGCCAGTCGCGTGCCCCTGCCATACGGCTGAGCAGGTTGAGCGTGTTGGGCGACGTGATGCGCGAGGCTTTTTGTTCCTGATAGCCCCAGAAGCGCCGGAGCGTGGTGGAGCAGAGCGTCTTGCCCGTATGTTCGAAAACCATGGCAGTTAGACGGTCAAAATCTCTGCGTGTCTGTAGCGCGGAACCGACGGCAATTTCAATTTTTTGACGCAGTAAAAGTTCAAGATCTTCTTTCATGGCGGCAAAATTACGAAAAAAGCCCGAAAAAAACTAAAAAATAACGCTCATACTACTTTTTTTATGAAGTTTATCGCCATAAGGAGCAAAAAGGAACAAAAACGTATAGAATAGTTTCCATAGCAATATAGAATTCCCCAAGTGGGGCCCGTAAAGAAAAATCCCGCCGTGGGGGCGGGATGGGGAGAGGTACCTGGCGGAATCGAACCGCCGTAGCAGGTTTTGCAGACCTGTGCCTAGCCACTCGGCCAAGGTACCGTTTTGGGTTTGCGGATGCAAAAGTACGATTTTCTTGGGAACTGACCAAATGTTTTGCTAAAAAAATGCCGGCGCCCTGCATTCTGACGGCTGTTTTCCGTTGGAAATGTGGCGTCGGCTTGATGTTTTTGCGGCGAAGGGGGTTATGAACGGCTTATTTGCATGCCTTCGGCGGAGAGCGACATCTCCACGAAGCGTGCGGTGGGGGCCGAGGGGTTCTCGGTGAGGATGCGGCGTATGCGCATGGCTGCTTCGGGATCTTTTGCCACCATGTAGAGATAGCCTCCGCCGCCGGCGCCGGGGAGCTTGTAGCCGAGGCAGAGGTCGTCTATGCGCTGGCAGAGTTGCTGAACGGCCGGCGGGTTTGTGCCGGGATCGAGGAGGCAGTTCTGCTGCCACGTGCGGCGAACGAGGCGTCCATATTCCTCAATGTTGCCGCGCTGCATGACTTCGTAGAGCCGGTGGGCGTGGTGCTTCATTTCGCCGAGGAGGGCGAGGGTACCTGTGTCGTTGAGGAACATGTTGGCCACGATTTCGGAGAGGATGTGCTTGGCGGTGCGGGTGATTCCGGTGTAGTAGAGGAGGTGGAGGGGCTTGTTCTCGGGGCGCAGGAAGATGGACTCGGGTATCCAGCGCACTACGGCGCTCTGGTTGAAGCCGGCCTCGGTCTGGAGGAGTTTCACACCGCTGAATACGCCGCCGTACTGGTCTTGCCCGCCGCCGCCGGTGGTGAGGAGCTGCTCGAGGATGAGGGTGCGGTCGCAGATGTCGTGGCGCCCCCATCCGAGGCCGAGGAAGTTGTTGAGGGCGCCGAGGACTGTGGAGGCGAGGATGCTGCTGGTGCCGAGTCCGCTGCCGGCGGGAATGGCGGCCATGAGGGTGATTTCTATGCCGCTGCCGAAGTCTTCGAGCTGGCGGCGAAGGGTGGGGAAGGTCTGGGTGCAGAAGGCGGGGGCGAAGCCGCAGAGAGCGAGGGCAGCCTTGGGGATGGAGAAGGGCGAGCCTACGCGGTTGAACTGGCAGAGGTCTTCGTAGGTCTCTATGGTTTCTATGGCTCCGAGGTCGATGCTGCGGCAGATGATGACGGGCTTGGAACATGGCTTGACATACACCTGGAGGGGCGGCTGGCCGTTGAGCTCAATGGCGAAGTTGACGACGCTGCCGCCGGTGTAGAGTGAGTAGGGCGGCGTGTCGGTCCATCCGCCGGCGACGTCGATGCGGACAGGGGAGCGGCTCCACACGATTTGGTCTGCGTGGGTGGTGAGTCGCGGCGTCACCCTGCGGGTGCAGGCTTCAAGGGTAAAGCCTTCACGCAGGAGTTCGTAGGCACGCTCGCTTTGGGCCTGCCTTTCTTGTCCGGAGGCATTGGCGAGGAGGCTGCGGAACATGGCGTCGTGTATGCGGGTCATGAGGGGAGCGTCGTCGGGGAGAGGCGCGGGCTGCGGCAGGCCGTAGAGTTGGAAGAGGCGGGCGGACACCTTCAGGTCGGTCTGGTAAAAGACAGACTTCTGCCAGTTGCGGGCCAGGATGGGGAGCGTTTCGCTTTGAAGGTGGCGGCGCTGCCGGAAGAGGCGGCGGAGATTGGCCTTGGCGGAGAGCTGGTCGGCGCTAAGGAATTCTATGGCGGGGGAGGGGCCCAGCGGAGAAGCGCTGGGAACGGTGGTGGGGGCGGTGCCGTCGGAAATCATCCAGGCGAGCCAACGGCCGGCTTCCTCCACGCTATCTACGACAGGGAAGAGGGGGGCAGACTGAATGTCGGTGCTGCCGGGTATGTCGCAGAGGTGGGCGTGAGTGGCCTTGTGGTTCTCAATCCATTGGGGGAGCGGCTGGCCCAGATAGTGAGTGCTCTCGCTGTCTATGGGGCCTCGGAAGGCATCGTCCCAGCCGTAGGGACGTATGGCCCACTGGCTTTCACCGATGGGCGTGATGTCAATGCACGTACCTTCGGGGAGCGAGAGCGACCAGTCGTTTTGGGGAACGCCGGTGATGACGTTGCGGCTGGAGATGTGCCAGTTGGGACCGATGACGGCGTTCTCTATCCATATATTATTATTGTCCTCGGTGGGGCGCTTGGCCACCTCGCAGTTCTGGGTGAAGATGGAGGGGTGGCGCTTGACGTGGCGCTGAATGATGTGGCGCTGGTCCTTGACGAGGTTCTGGATGGCGAGGGTGGAGGAGAGGAGCTCGGGGGTGGTGCCGAAGTGGTAGAACTCACCGCCGGGCAAGGGGAAGATGCGCACGGAGAGATGGGCGAGCTCTTCGTCTTGCTGTGTGGGGTGCGCGCCGAGGCAGCAGCCAAAGGTGGAGTAGAGGTCGTAGAAGCTGACGTTGCCCTGCTCGTCGGTGCTGCGCTGGCGAAGGAGACGGAGTGCGCGGTCGGAGAGAATCCACACGCCGATGTCCATGAGGGTGAGATGGGAGGGCATGAGCCGCGCCTGTTCGGTGGTGGAAGGCTTCTGGAGCATAAAGTCCAGGGCCTCGGGGGTGTCGCGGTGCATGAGGAAGGTGCCGTGGTGGGAGCAGAGGACGGGGTCAGCCCACAGTCCGTAGCACACGACGTCGGCCTCGGGGACGTCCTGTAAAGGCTCGGTGGCGCGGAGGAGAACGTCGCCGCTGACTATCATGGTGCGAAGCGAGTCCGGAGCCTTCTGCATGATTCTCTCATAGAGGGGCACTTGAAGGTCGAGGAGCGTCTGGTCTATGCGCTGGCCGCGAACCCAACGGAAGACGGGGACGGGCGTGAGCACCTTGCCAGAGGAGGCGTAGCCGGGTAGGCGGCGGCTCTGGCCACCGGCGTGGATGAGGATGCGCTTGTCGTCGGCAGCAAGGAAGCCTGCACGCTCGGCCTCATTGAGGAGCCATGCGGTGCCGCCGCCAGAGCCGAGTTTGGCGCCTACGGGGTCGCAGGTGCAGAAGTATTCGTCGCGGGACAGACCGCTTATGTCGTGGAATGACTCAACAAGGTTGGGGGGGAGGGAGAGTAGTTTCTTCATTATGTTGAAGGGTGAGTATTAACTATGAAAGAGAACTGCTGATGATGTCATAAGATTTTTCCAGAGCCTCGTCATCGGGGGCGATGGGCTCATGGATGATGAGCCGGAGTGTGTGGCGCTCCACGAAATTGAAGCCTTTGCTGCGCGGAAGTACCTGGAAAGATCCGTCAATGGTGATGGGCACGAGGGGAAGGCCAATCTGGCGGGCCAGCATGAAGGAACCTTTCTGGAAAGGCTGCACGCGGCCATCGTTTGTGCGGGTGCCTTCGGGGAATATTGCCATTGACGAGCCATCCTGCAAGGCTTCGCGAGAATCCTTGATGGTCTGTACGAGCCCGTGACGGCTGGTCTTATCTACGAAAATGAAGCCAGCCTTGGCGCAGGCCCAGCCCACGAAGGGTATCTGTCGGAGCGACTGTTTCATCATCCACTTGAAGGGGCGGTGGAGATAGCCGGCAATGAGGAAGATGTCGAAGGCGCCCTGGTGGTTGGCAATGAAAACGTAACTGCGGCCTGGCTCTATGTTCTTGCGTCCCTCCACCTTGACGGGGAGAAGGAGGAGGCGACATATCCCCACGCTCCATATACGCATAGGCCAATAGCCCCAGAAACGCTGGCTGCCGAGGGTGCATCCTATGCCGGTGGCAAGGCTGATGATGAGGGTAAGGAGCAGTCCGAGAGGGAGGGCTATTAGGAGTTGGTATGTGCGATAGAGGATCTTCATTCTTTGGGATGCGCCCAGCGGAGAAGCGCTGGGAACGGTGGTGGGGGAGGATAAGGAGGATATTGACGGGCTGAAAGACGGGCTGAAAGACGGGCTGAAAAGCGGGCTGAAAAGAGGCTCAAAGAGCGGGTTGAAAGACGGGCTGAAAAGAGTCGCCGGAAAAGGAGGATGGAAAGGGAGGACGGTGAGGTGGATCAGTGAAGAACTATCTTCCAACGAAAGTTACGGCCTGGCCGCGGGAGCGCTCGTCCATAATGTGGCCGCGGTTGAAGAGTAGGCGGCCGTTGACGTAGGTCTGGTCCACACGCCACTGGAAGACGTGGCCTTCCAGCGGGCTCCAGTTGCATCGGGAGAGGATCTTGTTGGGCGTGAGCGTCCAAGGGGAGTGGGGGCGCAGAATGACGATGTCGGCCTTGTAGCCTTCGCGCAGGTAGCCGCGATTTTCGATGCGGAAGAGGCGGGCGGGGTTGTGGCACATGAGGCGTACGAGTCGCTCGATGCTGAGCACGCCTTCGTCCACGAGGTCCAGCATGGCGGGCAGGGCATACTGAATGAGCGGCATGCCCGATGCAGCCTGTGCACCGCCTTTCTTTTCGGAAAGGAGGTGGGGCGCATGGTCGGTGGCCACGGAGAAGATGCGCCCGTCGTTGAGGGCGGCGCGCAGGGCGTCGCGGTCGGTGCGCGTCTTGATGGCTGGGTTCACCTTTATGCGGGTGCCGAGGCGGGCATAGTCCTCATCGCTGAAGATGAGATGCCCCACGCAGGCTTCTGCCGTGATGCGCGGGTCGTCGGGGCGGAATAGGTCAAGCTCTTCTGCCGTGGAGATATGGGCCACATGCAGACGTGCTCCCGTTTCTTCGGCCAGTGCGATGCATTTCTTCGTGCTGCGCAGGCAGGCCTCGGCAGAGCGTATGGCGGGGTGCTCGCTCACGGGGATGCAACCGTCTCCGTATTTCTCAAGAGCGCGCTTCATGTTGCGCTTGATGATAATGTTATCCTCGCAATGGGCCACCACAGGCACTTTGGCTTGCTCCATGATACGGCGAATCTCTTCCTCCGCGTCCACGAGCATGTCGCCGGTGGTGGAACCCATGAAGAGTTTTATTCCGCACACGTCGCCGTGGCGCATGTGGCGGAGTTCGTGGCCGTTGTCGAGGGTGGCGCCCATATAGAGGCCGAAGTTCGTGTGCATCTTGCGGTTGGCGATGGCCAGGCGTTCGTTCCAGCGCACACGGTCGGTGGTCTGCGGCACAACGTTCGGCATGTCAAACACCGTAGTCACGCCACCGGCTACGGCGGCGCGGCTTTCCGTGTCCATGTCGGCCTTATGCGTCAGGCCGGGCTCGCGGAAGTGTACATGGGTGTCAATCACGCCGGGAATAAGATAGCATCCCGTGGCGTCAATCTCCGTGTCGCAGGGAATCTCGGGCTGTCGGTCGGTGCCTTCAAGGATTTCCTCTATGCGGTCGTCGGCAATGACGAGCGTACCTACAAACTGGCGCTCTTCATTGACGAGTGTAGCGTTTTTTATGAGAGTTCTGTAGTGCAAAGCCTATGAATTATGAATTTTGAATTATGAATTAAGAATTAGGATTGGGGCTTGCGTGCCTTTGGCTTGTTCAGTCGCAGCCTTATCACGCCGAAGAGTGCTTCGCTGAAGATGCCTCCGCTCATCTTGCTCGTGCCCAACTGGCGGTTGACGAAGATGACGGGCACCTCCTTCACCTTGTGGCCCAGGCACAGGGCGGTGTATTTCATCTCAATCTGGAAGGCGTAGCCCTTGAAGCGGATGGCATCCATGTCGATGGCCTCCAGCACCTCGCGGCGATAGCATACGAAGCCCGCAGTCGTGTCGCGCAGTTTGATTCCGAGCACTGTGCGCACGTAGGCCGAGGCGTAGTAGCTCATCAGCACGCGGCCGATGGGCCAGTTCACGACGTTCACGCCCGTAATGTAGCGGCTGCCCACGCTCACGCCGTTGCCTTCGTCGTGGCAGGCGGCATAGAGTTTGGGGAGGTCGTTGGGGTCGTGGCTGAAGTCGGCGTCCATCTCAATGATGTAGTCATACTGGTGCTCAATGGCCCATTTGAAGCCGGCAATGTAGGCCGTGCCGAGGCCAAGCTTGCCGCTGCGCTCCATAAGGAAGAGGCGGTCTTGAAATTCGCTGGCCATGAGGCCTTTTACGATATTTGCCGTGCCGTCGGGGCTGCCGTCGTCAATCACGAGAATGTTGTACGTGTGAGGGCCGAGGGAGAGGACGGCACGGATGATGGCTTCGATGTTCTCACACTCGTTGTACGTGGGGATGAGAACGATGCTGTCGCTGGTGTTCATGTGGCAATTGTGGCGGGAAATGTCCCTATTATTATTTTATAGGTGCAAATTTACGCAAAAAATCACAAAAAACGCCCCTGTTCAGGATTTTTTCCGTAATTTTGCCCTGAAAAATCAATAAACGCCTTATGAAAAAAGCTTTTTTCACCCTTATCGCAGCAATTTGCACCCTCACGGCCTGCGCCAGCAGTAGCGCTCGCCCCGATGCCCCCAAGACCGATGACGAACTCCTCGCCCAGTGGACCGCACGCCTGGACAGCCTCTCAAAAATCCTCGATGGCGCTGCCCCCGAACAGAGGGACCAGGCGCTGAAAGCCTATGAGGATGCCGTCCTCCAGTGTTGCCGCGAGAATATGCAGAGCACCTTCCCCGGCGAACTGCTCCTCAAGGACGGCTTCTGCGTTGACAAAGGCGAACTGGCCAAGCTCGCCGAGCAGAATCCCAAGTGGATAACCGAGGGCAAGCTTGCCCGTATGAAAGACCGCATCCTGGCGTGGAAGTCTCTCACCCTCGGTGCGCCCGTCACCGACTTCGTTATGGCCGACACCACCGGCACCGAACGCCATCTGAAGGACCTCATCCAGCCCGGCCACTGCACGCTCATTGACTTCTGGGCGTCGTGGTGTGGTCCCTGTCGCGCTGATATGCCTCAGGTGAAAGCGCTGTATGAAAAGTACCATGCCAAAGGGTTCAACATCATCGGCGTCAGTCTCGACAGTAAGCACGACGCGTGGGTGAACGCCATCAACACAGTGGCGGGCGGACTTCCCTGGCAGCATATCAGCGACCTCAAAGGTTGGGATTCTGTTGGTGCCACTACCTATGGCGTGATGTTTATCCCCTTCACCGTCTTCATCGGCCCCGATGGAAATCTCGTGGCTTACGAAATGTCGGACGACAAATTGGAGACAATATTAAAGGAATACTACGGTGAATAATCTTTTGACAGACAAATGTTAATACTAATCGTGTAAGAGTTTTAATATAACCAGTTTCAGCGCGAATCGTTTCTTGCTTAATGAAGCGGTTCGCGCTATTTTTATTCCTCTGTTCCTACTCCCTGAAAATTACTTTTTATTAGCATAACTGTTCATGAAGTTTTTTTGAAAGTGTAGAAAATAGTGACAAAACGCAAAAAGGAGAAATCGCGGCGTTGCGCGACTAAAACCGGCTATTAGGCGAAAAAGGCGCGGCGTCCCGTCATTTTCTTCTTCGCTACCCCCATTTAGTTTTTCCGATAGCCCTTTTACGCGGAATTAAAAGGGACATCGGCGAAAATAAAAGGGGGATATTTTCAAATAAAAGGGCTATCGTTCCCAATAAAAGAGCCATCGTTTTTGCTAAAAGGGGCTTAATTTTCGCCGACGCCCGCCGTTTTCCGAAATTTTTCGGCAAAAAATCATTTTCCGACGGGCTTTTTTCGCGCTTAAAAGCGGGGATAGCGCGCCCGAAGGAATCTCCGCCCAAAATCTTGCGGACTTAAGCGTTTGTAAATGAGCTTTGTAGCGGCGTTCTTGAAAATCGCATATTTCCGTCCGAACCTCCGCGCGCTCGCCTCCAGAGCCCAAAAATGCAAAGAAAACTCACCGGAAATGTAAAAAATAGTGACAAAACATTTTAGGGTTACGTCCGTCTTCTTAAAGTAAAAGTTGAACAAATTAAAACCACACGCGAGGGGCGAAAAGAGCGCCAAATTGCGTGCGCGCGTACCATATTTAATAAATAAAGGGCGTAAATGCCAAAAAGAAGGGCTATACACTTGGCTATATGGGAGAAATTTCGTAATTTTGCAGTCGCAAAATACATCATGGTATGACCATAAAGGAATCTCTGGATGCCCTTGAACGGTTCGCACCACTGTCCCTTCAGGAAGATTACGACAATGCCGGTCTTCAAGTTGGATTAACAGACGCGAACGCCTCAGGGGCATTGTTGTGTCTTGACGTCACCCCTGCCGTGCTGGAAGAAGCAACGCAAAAGGGGTGTAACCTCGTGGTGAGCCACCATCCGCTCATTTTCCGCGGGCTGAAGCAAGTGTGCGACCAGAATCTGGTGGCACGCTGCGTGGCTGAAGCCGTGCGCCGCGGTATCTGTATCTACTCCGCCCACACCAACCTTGATAATGCCCGGGGCGGCGTGAATTATGAGATAGCCGAGCGACTGGGAGCGCGGGTGACGGGTTGGCTGCAGCCCCTTCCCGGTGGCGAAGGAGGTAGTGGCGTGGTGGCCGAACTTCCTGAGAGCGAGAACGCGAGGGACTTCTTCAAGCGCGTAAAGGACGTGTTCGGCATATCATGCCTTGCCACCAATGCTGGGCCAGACAGGGCGATTCGTCGCATCGGCATCTGTGGAGGTGCCGGCGACTTCCTCATTGACGAAGCCGTGCGTCAGCATTGCGACTGCTTCCTTACGGGAGAGATGCACTATCATCAGTATTTTGGCTATGAAGACAAGTTGTGGATAGGCGTGATGGGGCACTACGAGAGTGAACATTTCACCATCCAACTGCTTCGCCGTATTCTGGCAGAGGCTTGTCCGGAACTGCCGCTATACGACACCAGCGTGATGACTAATCCCGTGCGATGGCTCTAATTATCAAACCGCAAATTTCTAAATACTAATCATAAACTTATAACCATTATGGCAACAAAAAAATCCATTTCCGAGGCTACTGTTGAGTCAAAGCTCAAGACCCTCTACGACCTTCAGAAAATCCTTTCTGAAATTGACGGCATTAAGACCCTTCGCGGCGAACTTCCTCTTGAAGTTCAGGACCTTGAGGACGAGATTACGGGTATTACCACTCGTCTCGCCAAGTTCGAGGAGAAACTTGATACCCTTCAGAAGGACATCACCTACAACGAAACCAAGATTGCAGAAAGCCAGGCTACCCTCGCTCGCTACAAAGAGCAGATTGACAACGTCAGCAATAACCGTGAGTACGACGCCCTCACCAAGGAAATAGAGTATCAGGAACTTGAAATCCAACTCTTCAACAAGAAGATTCGCGAAGCCAAGCACGACGTTGAGCGCTACACGGAGGAATACGCCGCAAGTCGCCAGCAACTTGACGAGCGTCGCGGGGATCTGGAACTCAAGAAGAGCGAACTTGAGGAAATCGTCAGCGAGACCCGCTCCGAAGAAGAAAAACTCCGCGAGAAGGCCAAGAACCTTGAACTCGGCGTTGATCCCCGTCTTCTGAGTGCCTACAAGCGTATCCGCAAGAGCTCTCGCAATGGTCTCGGTATCGTTTACGTGGAGCGCGATGCTTGCGGCGGCTGCTTCAATAAGATTCCGCCCCAGCGTCAGCTCGACATCCGTATGCGTTCCAAGATTATCGTTTGCGAATACTGCGGTCGCATTATGATTGACCCCGAACTCGCCGGCGTAGAACTCAAGCCCGTCGGTGGTGAAGAGAAGCCCAAGCGCCGCAGCCGCCGTAAGAAGGCAGAGGAGTAAACCATCGTTAAATCATTAATCACTTAATCGATTACCGTAAGTGATTCTCACTATTGACATCGGCAACACCTCCGCGAAGTATGCCCTCTATCGCGGGGAGAGGCTCGTGCATTTTGAGCGGATTACGGGAAGTTGGGCCACAACCCTGTCCCACATCGTCGTAAACTTCGGTATGCCGCAGCGCGTCCTCATCAGCAATGTGGCAGGGCCACAGGCCGAACTCGAGGCCGTGCTGGACAGTCTGCACATGGAGGCACAGTGGCTCACGTGGCAGACTCCCGAAGCACAGCGCTTCTTCCAAGGCATTCCTGAGGGACTCGGTGCCGACCGCCTTGCCGCCGATGTGGCGGCAAGGGTGATTGCGCCGGAAAGCGACGTGCTCGTGGTGGATGCAGGCACCTGCCTGACGTTCGACCTTATCCGTGCCGACGGCCAATACCTGGGTGGAAGTATCTCGCCCGGGGCGTGGTTGCGCCTCAAGGCCATGCACGACCACACGGCAGCCCTCCCGCTTATCACCCCTCAGGGCGACGCCCCCGTCATCGGCACTGACATCTTCACAGCCATGCGTGGCGGCTGCGTTAACGGGATGCGATGGGAGATAGAGGGCTATGTGCGCCACCTGCAGCAGAATGGTTACCCACGTCTCCGCGTGTTCTATACCGGAGGTGACGACTTGCAACTGGCTGCCGACGTTGATGCCTGCGTAATCCGTAATCCGTATCTCATCTTCCAGGGCCTGCTCGCCATTTATGACTGATTATCCACCGCTCAACCTGCCTCCCTTTGACATCAAGGTGAGGGCCACGTCGGAAGGTCGCGATGTCTTCGACCCTCTGCGGCGGCGGTGGGTGCGGCTCACGCCTGAGGAATGGGTGAGGCAGCATTTCTGCAACTACCTCGTGCATCACAGAGGCTACCCCGCCACAAGTTTGGGCAATGAGGTGGGTGTGAACGTCGGGGGCGTCAGTCGCCGCTGCGACACACTCCTTTATCGTCGCGAAGGTGCAACGCCGCGAATGATTGTGGAATACAAAGCCCCCAGCATTCCCATCACCGAGAGCGTATTCACGCAGATTCAGAGTTACAACAGCGTGCTGCGTGCCGACTATCTCGTTGTGAGCAACGGCCTGCAGACCTTCTGCCTCCACATGGACTATGTCGTGCAGCAGGCCACCTTCCTGCCGGAAGTGCCCGCCTATACAGACCTGCGATGAAAGGCCTGCGCGCAAAATATCAAGCCCTAAGCACCTCAAGTCTTCGCTTCTTTTGGCCGAGACTTGGGGTGCTTCTCGTTTTGTTTGGATTTGTCCTCGGGCTAAGAGGACAAACTTTGCAGAGAACACCCTTTAGGGAAGAGTACATCACCTGGGAGGATTTCCTTGAGGAGTTTATTGCCGCGTCAAGCGGGGAGGAAGAAACGGAAGATGACGTGCCTGCCGCCCCTGATGAGGCCCTCGTTCAGGAACTTGAGCAACTCCATGCCCAGCCGCTCAATGTCAACAAACTGCAGCGTGACGACCTCCTCCGTCTCCCGTTTATGGATGAGGCCGCCGCCGATTCCCTGCTGGCTTATCGTGAACGCAAGCACGGCTATCTCCTCACGCTCGGCGAACTCCAGTATGTGCCCGACCTCAGCCACATCCTCCGCCGCTGGCTCTCGCTGTTCCTGTATGTGGGCGAGCGGATGCCGACGGACAGGCCTCTCCAGCGCCCTAACATTTGGCGCGAAGGCCGCCATGAAGTGCTGACCCACTTCACGCTGCCCTTCTATCGCATGGCGGGCGACGTGAAGCACACCGCAGAACTGGCCGCCGCCAGGACCAATAAATACTTTGAAGGCCTCCGCTGGGCCAACACCACGCGCTGGCAGTACTCCTGCGGCCAGCAACTCGCCTATGGCCTCACCTTTCAGAAGGACAGCGGTGAGCCCTTCGGTACGCGCGGCAGTCACACGTACCCTTTCGACCACAACGGTGCCTACTTCCTTCTCCGGCCCGCCGACAAACCTTTCCAAATCGCCGCCGGCGACTATCAGATGCGCTGGGGCCAGGGACTTGTGGCGGGAGGAAGCGGTCGCCAGTCGCTCTCGGCGCTCGCAAGCAGTATGCCTATGGCGCGTCCCCGCCTTTCGGCTCATGCCTCACCCGATGAGGGGCGTTATTTGCGGGGCGCCGCCGCCACCTATGCTCTTCCGCTCAAGGCGAGTCGGCCTCTCACGTTGCATCTTGCCGCCTTCGCCAGTTACCGCCGAATGGACGGCCGCGTGGTGGGCGACACGCTTACGTCGTTCAAGACTGATGGTCTCCACCGCACACTCAGCGAACTCTCCCGCCGGCGCACCATAGGCCTCCTCGTGGGCGGTGCACACCTTGCCCTGGAGGGACGCTTCCGCCAAAACGGCATCTGGCAGGTGGGAGTCGGCGGTGCGTGGGCCCATTATTCCAAAGTCGTATGGCCAACCGAGAAAGAATACAACCGCTACTGGCTGCGCGGTCAGAATGCCGCCGGCGCCTCGGTGGATTACACCCTTCGTTATAAGCGCTGGAGTGCGCAGGGGGAACTGGCCTTCGACCGTGAGGGCCATCCCGCCACCATCCATACCTTGCGCCGGCATTATGGTACGCGCGGCGCATGGTATATGCAGTTGCGGGCACTCTCGCCGCGCTATGTGTCGCCTTATGGTTCCACGCTCGCAGCCACCACAGCCTCCCATCTGCAAAACGAACTGGCCCTCGTCCTCGGCGGCCGCTATCTTCCCGTGGAGCGCGTGCTCCTTGAGGGCTATGTGCAAGGCTATCGCTGGCCGCGCCCCATGTATCGCATCAGCGTCCCGTCGGGCGGCGTGGAGGGCCAGGTGCGCGCCACTTTCTCTCTTTCCGGCGGCACGGCCGGCTATGGAGATAACGACCTCCTCGTTCAATATCGCCTGCGCACCAAACAACGCGACGTCACCGGCACCGACTTGCAGGAAAATATCGGCACACATAAGTTCCGTCTGCAATGGAACACTCATTTCGGCTCCGTAAACTTCCATCTCATAGGCGACGGAACCGCCTTCTGCTCACAAACCGCGGCAGCCCAATGGGGCGGTATGCTATCCTCGCGCGTAGAATGGAAAAAGGGCAAAGCTCCTCTGCCGTACGACCGTAGTTTGAGCGCACGCGCCGCCGCCAAGCGGGAGGGCATCAAGGACCTCGTGAAGGTGGGCGGCCTCCTGAGCCTTTATTCCTCGCAAAGTTACGAAGCCCGCTTGTCAACCTACAGTCCGCATCTGCGCCATGCCGCTTCCTCCCTTTCTTTCCAGCATAGCGGAGTGGCCTGCACGCTCATGGCCGAATATTCCCCGCTTCGCTGGTTGCAAATGGGCGTTCAAGGTAATTATCAATATCTTTTCCACGGCGACACTTTCGGTTCAGGCCTCACGGCCGTCAATTCCTCCTCGCGCTTCGCCCTTTTTCTTGAAGCGAGAGTGGTATTTTAGGGAGACGCCGCCCTATTTCTTGCGCAGCCAACGGATGTAGGTTTGTGTCGGCTTCGCCGAGAAATAGGATCCCCCCTCTTCTCCCCCCTTTGGGGGGAAGTTTCAAGAGCGATTTCTTCCCATTCGGAAGCACTCCCCCGCTCGCAGAGCGGATTCTTGCCCCAAATGGGGAAAGATGGCGGAGCCAGAAAGGGGCCGGGGAGCGGGTAGGGGGCCTTACATTTCCTCAATATTGCTGTCCGGGGAAAAAGAATGTAATCTTTCGTATCGCTTGTAAATACAGGAGGTATGGAAGGTTGTAAAGAGGTGGGCTTACCTTTAATAAACGACGGTAGAGCCCCGCTCAAAGAGCGGCCTCTCCCCCCTAAAGGGGGGAGGTGGAGGGGGGCCGGGCGACAGATTGGAGGATAGGGCGCGAGCCCTATCTTTTGTGTATGACCCTTTACGGGAGCGCGGTAAGTGCGACATAATTACCACTTTACTTGAATTGTGTCGCACTTACAGCGCTCCCGGAACAAATGGCAACGAGTGCGGTAGGGCTTGCGCCCCACCCTCCGTTATGTCGTCCTTTCAGGACTTTCAACTTTCCCCGGAC
>JAZUDS010000027.1:0-12168 GCA_045639805.1 Alloprevotella sp. | reverse complement strand
TCCGGTAAAATTGCTATCTTTGCCCATGATTTGATTACTTTGGTTTTGTGGTGAAAGCAAAGATAATCAAAAGGGCTGATACTTTTACAGTACCAGCCCTAAATTTTATCAATTTTAAAAGTTTTACCGGACAGCAATATTTCGGAATTTTGTCCCTTTTAGCAAAAACTAAAGCCCTTTTAGCAAAAACTAAAGCCCTTTCAGTTGAAACTATCGCCCTTTTAATTTATCCGATGTCCCATTAAATTTTTCCGATAGCCCTTTTAGTTTTGCGTAAAATAGGGTATCGGGAAAAATGAAGAGGGGTGGGGGCGAAAAAAATGACGGGTCGGCGCGCGTTTTTCGGCTAAGTGCGCGTTTAGGCCTCAGAACGTCGCGATTTCTCCTTTTTTCGGTTTGTCAAGATTTTCTTAACTTTGAAAAAATTGTTATGGAGCGAAATGTCGTTCGGAAGGCTTGTGGAGAGCAATGAGTTTTTGCACGTCCTTCTCATCGTTTGATGCGCATTTTTGCACCTGCTAAAAAGAGCGGAGGGAGGAGGATTTTATTTGGAAAAAAGGCGTGTGCAGTTTAGACTACGGTCGGTTTAGGCGGAAAATACTGAGAAAAACTTCGTTTCGCTTTGCCGTTTCCCCTTTTTTTTATATTTTTGCCTCGCAAACGTATCGTTTTTTCTTTATGAAGCACCTATCTACTTTCGTGCTCCTTGCGGCGGCAGTGCTCTGCCAGTCGTTTACGCTGGTCATAGACGCCGGTCATGGCGGACAGGATGCCGGCGCCGTGGGAGCCTACAGTAAGGAGAAAGATATCAACCTCGCCGTGGCCCTGGCCTTCGGAAAACTTGTGAAGGATAACAATCCCGACGTGAAGGTCGTCTATACGCGCAGCACCGACGTGTTTATTCCCTTGCAGGAGCGCGCCAACATAGCCAACAGGGCAAAGGCCGACCTCTTCGTGAGCATCCACACCAACGCTTCGCCGAAAGGCAATTCGGCCAGGGGCGTTGAGACTTACACCCTCGGTATGCACCGCGCTGCCGACAACCTGGCGGTGGCGAAGAGAGAGAACTCCGTCATCAAATATGAGAAGGACTACGAGCAGAAGTATGAAGGCTTCGACCCGAACTCCGCCGAGTCGTACATCATCTTTGAAATCATGCAGGACACCTACATGAAGCAGAGCGTGGAACTGGCCAAGTGCATACAGAATCAGTACGTGGCCCACGGGCGTCCCAATCGCGGCGTGCACCAGGCAGGCTTCCTCGTGCTCAGGCAGGTGGGAATGCCCAGCGTACTGACGGAACTGGGCTTTATCTCCACGCCCGACGATGAGGCATACCTCAACAGTGAGGCCGGACGCAACGCCATGGCCGAGAGTATCTACAAAGGTTTCAGTCGCTACAGAAGCCTTACCACCTCAAACAAAGAACAACCGAAATAATCTCCATACAACGTTATGAAAATCTGGACTAAAGAAGTCAAAATAGCCCTCACGGCCATCGTGGCCTTCATTATTGTGTTCGTAGGCATCAATTTCCTGAAGGGCATCAACATCTTTGAAAGCGCCAACACGTATTACGTGAAGTTTCGCGACTGTGCCGGCCTGCAAGAGACGAATGCCGTGTATGCCAACGGCTATCCCGTGGGCATAGTGCGGAAAATCAATTATAACTACAGCGATAACGACGGCGTAGTGGCCACCATAGAACTCGACAAGGAGATGAGCATCCCCGAGGGCACCACTGCTGAACTCGTCAGCGGCATTATGGGCGGCGTGACGATGAATCTGAAGATGGGCCCCAACCCTGCGAAGAACATCGCCCTGCACGACACCATCACGGGTGGGCCTCAGGCCGGAGCCCTTGACATGGCCGCCGGCATGATACCCGACATCCAGAAGATGCTGCCTAAACTGGATAGCATCCTGATGAACCTTAACGCTCTCACGGGCAACCCCGCCCTTGAGGCTTCGCTCAATAACTTCCAGAGCATCACGTCGGATTTGCGCCAGACGTCGGCTGCGCTGCCCGCAACGATGCAGAAGATTGACGGCATGGCCGGCCACTTCAACAGCATCAGCGGAAAGGTGGACCAACTCAACTTCGACGCTACGATGAGGAGCGTGGACAGCACGGTGAATGCCGCCCGCGACCTCCTGGCCCGCTTCGACGGTATCAGCCAGAGCCTCAACGGAAAACTGAACAGCAAGGACAACTCCCTCGGACTGCTCCTGAACGACACCCGTATGCACTCCGACATCAGCCATACCATCCAGAGCGCCGACTCCCTCCTGAGCGACATCAAGGCCCACCCCAAGCGCTACATCAACATCAGTGTCTTCGGCGGCAAGAGTAAGTAGGGGCCTCACCTGATACGAAAGAAGCCGGTGCTGCGTGACATCGCGCAGAGCCGGCCTCTTGTCTTTTTAGGACACCTCCGCCAACGGAACAAAAGGAGCCGGCAGCCCGATTCCCAACTTTTAACTTTTAATTTTTAACTTTTAACTTTCCTATATGCAACACAGACTATTCCTCATCAGCCTCCTTTTCCTTTCCGGCCTCTTCACCGCTTCGGCCCAGGAAGAAGCCCCTCGCGGCCACTGCGCCCTCTGCGGCCAGCAGTTCGGCACGCTCGCTCCCGAGAGCCATCCCCTCCGTGTCAAGGCTCGCGCCGACATGAAGGACTGGAACCCCACGAACGTCATCGACCTCTGCATAGCCTTCAACCACGACGGCCGCGACATCGCCATAGAGGAGCAAGGCTCCATAGAGAACTACGCCGAGAAGGTGGTGCAGTCGATGAACGAAGTGTTCTTCAACTCCGGCCTCGACTGTAAGTACCGCCTCGCAGGCACCATGGTGATAGACGCCAAACTTACGTCCGTGGCGCAGGGGCCCTCCGTATGCTACAACAGCGCAGAACTGCGCGAGGAGGTGAAGCGCCTGCAGGCCGACATCACCATACTCTTCGTGCAGTGCAGCGGCCTTGACGGTGTGTCCGGCAACGCTTTCTACTGCGCCGAGCCCGGCTTCGGCTATGCCTGTTGCCAGACGCGCGGCACCTGCCGCACCCTCACGCCGGCCCACGAAGCCGGCCACGTCATAGGCTGCGGCCACTCGCGCGACGTAGATATTGAGGAGAGCCACGAATATGCCGTGGGCGCCACGCGCTTCGACGACAAGGGCCAACAGTATAGCACCGTCATGGGCTACAACGGCATACTCATTCCCTATTTCTCCTCCCCCGACACCTATTACAATGGCCTCCAGATGGGCTCTGCCACAGAGGACAACTGCCGCCGCATCAGGGAGCGTCTCCCCGAGGTGTTGCGCCTCGGCGAGCCCCGCTATACCTACGAACTCGGCCAGTACGAGTGGTTCCCCGACCAGTACGAGCAGACCCTCTCCGTCAGCCTCTCCGGTCAGAAGGCCTACCGCATCACGCCGGACTGCGACTGGATTACCGTCAACCCCGCGATGGGCTATCTTGAGGAGCCCTTCACCATCCAAGTGAAGTACAACGACACCGGCCGTCCCCGTACGGGCCACGTCACCGTGTCGGACTATGACAAGGGTAACCCCGAATACACCCGCGACGACATCCTCGGCGACGCCGTCGTGACCGTCACCCAACTGGCCGAGGGCACCGTGGCCATCCTGCCCGAAGAGTGGGACGCTCCCGCCGGCGGCGGCACGCAGGACGTGCGCTTCGTCACGGGCACCCACTTCACTATCAGCGGCGCCCCCGAATGGCTCACGCTCAACACCTCCGAAGCCTACGGCAACACCACCGTGAAGGTTACGGCCGCGCCCAACACCGCCTCCGCCTCCCGCACGGCCACCCTCACCGTAGCCAGCGGCTACGACGGCTTCACCACGAAGTTCGTCGTGCGCCAGGACGGCCAGGGCATAGCCCCCTTCAGCGTTGACGCCACGAGCCTCAAGGCCGACAGCAAGGCACAGACCTTCACCGTCAACCTCACCGCCTCCACCGCCTTCACCGCCAGCGTGAGCGACGCCTCATGGCTCGCCGTCACGCCCGGGAAGGGCACCGGCAACACCGCCCTTACCATCAGCGTGAGCGAGAACAAGGGCAAGGCCCGCACCGGCACCGTCACCGTCAGCGCTGTAAACGGAAGCGTGAATCCTGTAACCATCACCGTCAGCCAGGAAGCCAATGGCGACGACCGCCCCATCTCCGAACTCTATCAACTCGACTTCGGCCAGTGGCAGCCCGACAGCAAGGCCCAGAGCACCACGGTGGGCCTCACCACCACCAGCGCCTACTATACCAAGACCTCCGCATCCTGGCTCACCGTCAGTCCCGCCAAGGGCGAGGGCAGCGCCAAACTCACCCTCTCCGTGACGGCCAACACTTCCCCGAAGGAGCGCACGGCCACCCTCACCGTCGTCAATGAGAAGGGCACCGACTCCGTGCAGCTCACCGTCACCCAACAGGGCAAGCCCGACGGCATCGAGGCCCCCGCCACCCTTGACGAAAGCACCCGGCAAGGGAAATTGTACGACTTGCAAGGCCGCGTCATCACCCCTGGAGTGCCCTCAAAGGGTAACGGAGGCGTGTTTATCCTGAACGGCCGCAAGGTCATCCGCTAAACATACGCGCACGACTCTTAAAGAGCGGCCTCTCCCCCTCGGTGGGGGAGAGCCCGTTCTGCGCATGGACTTACAGGAAGTTTCCCTCGCGCGTGCGTAATAATAAATAAGGAGTGGGGGAGTGAAGACTGAATTAGGAATTGCGGGTGGGGCGGAAGAGGCGTACGAGGATGGCGGCGAGGATGACGCCGGCGGCATTGAAGAGGAAATCAAACCAGTCGCCGCTGCGGCAGGTGGTGGCGTAGGCCTGGAGGAGTTCTATGCTGCCGCTGGCGAGGACGGGAAGGACGAGGGTAAGCCACAGGGGGCGGCGGGGCTTCCAGCGCTCGGGGGCGCGGAAGTACTCAAGCCAGATGATAAGGCTGGCTACGAGCCATAGGCCGAGATGGACGAACTTGTCGATGCCTATGACGTGGTTCAGCGGCGTCTCCGGCACGGGCATGAGACACACGATATATATAAAGATGAACCAGAGAATGGTAAGGGAGTAGTGGCGCATGGAAAAAAAGGAGCCCCTATCTGTCCCGGCCACTTCGTGCCGTGACACCTTCCCCCCCTGCAGGGGAAGGAGAATACCTCTAAAGGATGGGGAGTTGAGAGGGGGGATGGTGGAGGATAGTCTTTATCTTATTACGGTGACGATGCCGCTGTCGGTGAGTTTGACGATGTGGGAGGGAGCGGCGGGAGTGCGCTCACCGCGGCGGGAGCGGCAGACGTAATCTACGGCATCCTTGATGGCGGGTGCAATGTCGCGGAAGGTCTTGGGGGCGGGCTGGCCGCTGATGTTGGCGCTGGTGCTGACCACTGCGCCGCCCATGTGCTGGCAGAGGAGCATGGAGAAAAGTTCGCGGGTGAGACGGAGGCCTACGCTGCCGTCGTCGGCAAGGAGATTGGGGGGCAGGCCGCGGCCGTGGTCGTAGATGACGGTGAGGGGAGAGTCGGCGCAGTCGATGAGTTGCCATGCGATGTCGGGGACGTGCTCCACGTGTTGCTCAAGGCGCGCCTCGGAATCGACGAGGCAGATGAGGGCCTTGGAGTCCACGCGTTGCTTGATGTCGTAAATGCGTTGCACGGCCTCCGGATTGCGGGCGTCGCAGCCGAGGCCCCAGATGGTGTCGGTGGGGTAGAGAATGACGCCGCCTTGTTTCATTATGCGCACGGCCTCTCGGACGTCGTCGAGATAGCCGGCAGGAATTTGGAGTTTCATTTGCTGTTGAGGAAATATCGGTAGTAGTTTACACAGGTGAGGGGGAAGGCGAGGGCGAAAAGGACGGCGCGCAGACCGCGTATGTCGGTGGAGGGGAGTATGTCGTGGCGGTGGCGCAGACAGAAATGGGTGAGGCGGAGATAGTTGAGGGGGCCGCGCCCTTGCTGGAGGCGCACCATCTTCTCTACCTCGGCGGGAACGGGGAGAGCCTGGGCCTCGGGGGAGGCGAGGAAGAGTTCCCACTCGTGGAAACGGCGGCGTACCTGCGGGCGGAGCTGACCATAGGAGGAGAAGGCGAGGCGCAGCATCTGGAACTTGCTCTGCGGGGCAAGATAGGTGGAGGCCTGCGGGTGGCGGCGCTGATGGACGAGGACCTCGGGCACGACGACGAGGCTGCCGAGGAGGGCCGCGGCAATCTGGAGCTGGAGGTCGTACATGAAGAAAAGACCGCGGGGCACGTAGGAGAGAAGGCTGCGGTGGATAAGCATCGTGTGGCCCGGTATCATGCCGACGTACATCATGCGGAGGGGAGAGAGATTGGCGGGGCGGCTGTCTGCATTGACGGGTCGGCCGTCATCGCTGAATGGCCGGGAGAGACATGCGCAGAGAAGGGGGGGCGCAGCCTCGGGATGGGCCGCTTGTGCGGTCTGGAGGGCGGCCATTTGCTTCTCAAGTTTGGTGGGCTCCCACAGGTCATCCTGGTCGCAGATGGCGATGTAGTCGCCTTGGGCGGCACGGAGGGCAGCGAAGAAGTTGGGGTTGATGCCGTGGGGGCCGGTATTGCTGACGATGCGGATGAAGGGATGGCGGGCGGCGTATTCCCGGGCTATGGCGAGGGTGTCGTCGGTGGAGCCGTCATCGTGGATGAGTATCTCGTCGGGCAAAAGCGTCTGCGCCAGCAACGAGTCGAGTTGCGGGCGGAGATAGGTGGCACCGTTGTAGGTGCAGAGGACGACGGAGAGACGCACGGGGATATCGGGGAGCTAAAAAGAGATGAAGCCGTGAGGTTAGCGGCGGGAGATTTTACTGGAGAGGAAGGTGACGAGCCAGGCGGCGAGGAGAGTGACGGCGAGGTAGGCGAAGAGTGCCGTATAGACGTGGCCGGCACGGGCGGAGCCTATGGTGTATTCACGAACGATGGGGTGGATGGCGAAGACCCAGGCACTGATAACACCGAGCCAGTGGAGAGGAAGGCGGCGGCCCTGGAGCATCACGGCTACAGCGAAAGGACTGGCTACCGACCACACCCACGGGTTGTAACTTCCGGCAATGACTACGGCGAGAGCTAGAACGGCCGTGAGGGGATGGAAGAGCCAGTCGGCGCCATAGCGCGCTGTCCAGAGGCCGAGGGCGAAGGGCAGGACGGAGCAGGGGAAGTTGTAATGGAGATAGGTCATGATGCAGCTGCTGTTGTGGAGCTGCCCGAGGCTCTGGTATGTAGCCCAGAACTGCAGAGCGAGGCAGGCGACCACGGTGGTGAGCAGCACGGCCTTGCCGCGGCGGTAGAGCACGAGGCGATAGAGAATATAGAACTGCATCATCAGCGAGAACCACCACCAAGGGCCGAGGATGAGCGGGCGGTGGGGATTGAGGTTCACGGTGAAGGTGAGGAGCTGGACGACAGCGTCGGCGTGCCAATTCCAACCGCCGGCGTAGAAACTCTTGAGGGCCCACAGGGCGATGAGGGCGGGAATCATCAGTTGCCAGAGCTTGAGGGCGTGATGGAGGAGGAAGGAGAGAGCCTCAAGCCCCCCTCTTATCCTCCCAAGGGGGGAAGATTCAGCGCGATTGGGACACTCCACTTTGGGGGAGGCGGCCTCATATTTCTTCACCAGGCCGTAGCCGGAGAGGAAAAGGAAGAGAGCCACACCGTAGTGGCCGTAGTGGCTGAAGAAGTTGAGAATGACGTGCGGGCCGCCGTCCTGAATGTAATGAACATAGCGCTGGATGCGGGAGATGGCCCAAGTGTATTCGTTCTCATCTACGCAGCGCGGCAGCCAGTGGCAGAAATTGTGGATGATGATAAGGCCGATGGCGAGGCCGCGCAGGACTGTGGTCTCGCGACGGGAGAGCTGGATGGATGAAGTGATACTCATTATTATATTTACGCGCGAGGAACCGCTAAGGCCGGGGCGTTAAAAAGTCAGAGGGTCAGTGGCGCATTATATCGTCGTAGAAGCCCAATTTACCCTTGAGCGGGCGGGGGCGCTCGGCATTATAGGACGGCGAGAGGAGGTCGCGGCGGGAGTCATACTGCGGGCATTGCAGTCCTGCCAGTCCGAAAAGGAGGTGGGGCAGGTCGTCAATCATGAAGGGCCGGTCCTTAGCCTGCAGAATGCGCTGCCACAGCTCGGGACGCTGGGCACGGAAGGAAGGAGAGGCCCATATTTCGAAGGGAATCTCAAATTCGCCACGTAAGACCTCGGGGGTGAGGTCGGCACGGTGGTTGCGGCCGTACATGCCGATATTGCCGTCGAACACCTCGTCACCGTGGTCGGCGAAATAGATGATAAGAGCGTCGTGAGACTTGAAGTGTTTGCAGAGGAGGCTGATGGTCTCGTCGTTATAGCGGGTGGCGTTGTCGTAGTCGGCGATGATTTGACGGTCGGCCTCGGTGAGGTCGGGGCGTTGGTAGTCGGCGGCGTGGAAGAACACCTTATTCTTTGGGAAACGCTCGGTATAGGCCAAGTGCTGGCCGATGAGATGAAAGAGAAGGAGTTGAGGCTCGGCCTTGCCTCCGGGCCGTACCTTGCTAAGGTACACGGAGTCGTTCAAATCGCGCAGAAGGCCCTGGTCGTACTTATAGCGTTTGCTGCTTCGGTAGGAAAAGCAGAGCGTGTCGAGACGTGTGTCGTTGAGGAAGAAGGAGCCGTTGAAGTCGGCCTTATTTTGGCGGTTGGACTTCCGAAATTGGGTGGTGAGAAACGGCACCTGATAGCCGGCCTTGCGGAATATGGCGGGGAAGAGTACGCCGTCGGTCCACGTGCCCGGCTGGTCGGCGGAGTGGGTGGAGAGCATTTCTTTGAAGACGCTGCTTGTGAGGTTCCAAGGGGTGACAACGTCGGTGAAAGCCACCATCTCGCCGTCCGCTATGAGGCGTTGCTGCGCGGGAGTCGTCTCTTTGTCGTAGCCATACACCTGTGAGTGGTGCTTATTGTAACTCTCGCCGATTACGAGAATGATTTCAGGACAGTCGAAGCTGCAAGAATCCACCCGGATGTCCTGCATGTGTTTAACGAGTTGGTCCAGCTCTTTCTGTGCCAGACAGTAGAATTTTGCCGCACTGAGGAGCCTTAGCGACCCTGAGTAAAACACGCCGCTGGAGGTCTTCTCCGCTTCACCGGTGTCGCGGGAAAAAAGGAAACGAACAAGTTCGGTGCGCTCCTTACCCCACACTGGTGCCTGCCATACGAGAAATCCTGCCACCAGCAGGCCGCCCCCTGCACAAAAAGCGGAGATCGTGCGAGCCTTCAGGCGTGGTAGGTTCAGCGGGTGGCGGCGCAGCCACACGCTAATGCCGAATGTCAGAAGATGAATGGCGAGGAGTAGGAGCCAAGGCCATAAAGAGGGCCATAATTGCCGACTTTTGAAGGCGGCAGAGAAGAACTCGCCGGCCTCTTGGCTGTTCGTCTCGAGGCAGAGCGTGAGGGCTGTCGGTGCATAGATGATGTAGAAACGCTTATAGAGGAAGCACTCGACGGCGCCCAGTATGTACATCCCGCCATGCCACACACCTTTCACTCCCAGCCGCCAGCGGCGCGGCAAAAGGGCCATGAGCGCGGCCACAACGTAGAGGTCGGCGCCGAGGAGCCAGAAATAGGGCCAAAAATCCGGCTTGGGATAGCCCGTAACATGGCTATTGAGGCAGAAACCTGCCATCCCAAACACAATCAGCGCCCAGCCGGTGCGCAGCGGGGCGATGAGAAGACGCAGGATGTGGAGAATGATTTTCACGGGGGAGGTTTTTGGGGAGGGATTAGCTCGCCGCTTCCGCGATGGGCACCGAACCTGTGGGACGGCAGGGCGATGGACTATGGGGAAAGGGGCAGCCGGGCTCCTTTGACGGGCAGCCTTTCTTAGCCGAAGAGTTCGCGGAGGGCTTGCTCCACTCTTCCTACGGGCGTAATCTCTATGCCGTGGAAGAGTTTCAGGTTGAGCCCCTTTACATTATTCTCCGGCACAAGGATACGGCGGAAACCGAGTTTCTGGGCCTCAGCTATGCGCTGCTCAATGCGGCTTACGGGACGTATCTCACCGCTGAGGCCCACCTCACCGCACATACAGGTGGTGGAGTCGATAGCCGTGTCCACGTTTGAGGAGAGTACGGCGGCGATGACGGCGAGGTCCATCGCCGTGTCGGCCACGCGGAGGCCGCCGGCGATATTGAGGAACACGTCCTTTTGCATCAGTTTGAAGCCCACGCGCTTCTCCAGCACGGCCAGTAGCATGTTGAGGCGCCGGAGGTCGAAGCCTGTGGCGGAGCGTTGGGGGGTGCCGTAGGCAGCCGAGGAAACGAGAGCCTGAGTCTCTATGAGGAAGGGCCTCACGCCCTCAATGGCGGCGGTGATGGCTATGCCGCTGAGTTCTTGCTTCTGTTGGGATAGGAGGAGTTCCGAAGGATTGTCCACGGGGCGCAGACCCTCGGCGCGCATCTCATAGATGCCCAGTTCGGAGGTGGAGCCGAAGCGGTTTTTGATGGAGCGCAGTATGCGGTAGAAGTAGTGGCGGTCGCCTTCAAACTGAAGGACGGTGTCCACGATGTGCTCCAGCACTTTCGGACCGGCAATGCTGCCCTCCTTGGTGATATGTCCTACGATGAGCACGGGCACGGCGTTTTCCTTCGCGAACTTCAGCAGTGCCGCTGCGCTCTCGCGAATCTGCGTGATGCTGCCCGGTGACGACTCCACGCCCTCCACGCTCATCGTTTGTATGGAGTCAATGATGAGGAGTTCGGGCTGCAGGTTCTTGCAGTGGGTGAGGATTTGCTCAATGCGTGTCTCGCAGATGATATATAAAGCCCCCTCCCCGCTCCCCCTTTGGGGGAGAGCACCGTTGCCAGTATTACTTATGGGGGAGACTGGTTGCCGTTTGCTGAGTCGGTCGGCGCGCAGTTTTATCTGCCGTTCGCTCTCCTCGCCCGAGGCATAGAGCACGCGGCGGTCCGCCAGACCGAGGATGGTCTGTAGCAACAGCGTGGACTTGCCTATGCCGGGCTCGCCGCCGATGAGCACGAGGCTTCCCGGCACGAGGCCTCCGCCCAACACGCGGTTGAGTTCGGCGTCGTGCATGTCGATGCGCGGCTCTTCTTCGGCGTTGACGCTTGAGAGGAGTATGGGTTTCGCCTCCGCTCCTGCCGTGCCGCCCCATGCGGGGGCCGACTTCGCCGGACGGATGGTCATTTCCTTAAACGTGTTCCACTCGCCGCAGGCCGGACAGCGCCCCTGCCATTTCGGCGACTCGTGGCCGCAGCCGGCACAGACGTATACGGTTTTTTCTTTTGCCATGACGTGTGACAGATGTCAGTCTTGTGTTCGGCCGTGCCTACAGACCGCCCATCTCCTTCTTGATCTCTACGAGTTGGGCGCGGAGCCCGCGCAGGCGGTCCACCACTTCCGTCTGTTGCGACTGCCCTTCTTTGTTCTTCTTGAGCAATTCGCGTGCGGCAGCGATTTTCAGGCCGCGCACTCTCACGAGGTTGTTCACCACACGTATCTTCTCCAGGTCGTCCTTCGTGTAGTGGCGCACGTTGCGGGCGCCTTTTTTCGGGGCAATCTGCTGCGGAAATTCCCTTTCCCAGAAGCGCAGCGTGGTCTCGTTGAGGTCAAACATCTTTGCCACCTCACTGATGGTGTAGAACTGCTTGAGGTCTTTGTTAAGGTTGAGTGCCATAGTATGATGTATATTTATTTCGTGCGCAAAGTTACGAATAAGTGAGCGAAAAACAAAGGAAAGCCACGCTTTTGTTTGTTTTTCCGAGCGGAAGTAACTTGGGGCGTAGCCCAGAGTTAGTTTTTTTTCAGTTCTCGGGCAAGTCTTCGGCCCGGAATTGCAGTATTTCAGTCGTTCCCTCGCTTAAAGCGACACGCTGACTTATCGTTTCGCCGCATAGCCACACAATTCCCTTCTGGTCGCACACCACGCGCTGCCGCAGCTTGTCCGTGCGTGAGCAGTGGCGGTCAGTGAGGTAGTCGCTCACCAGTTTCGTGCCCTTCATGCCGAAGGGTTGGAAGCGGTCGCCCTCCTCAATCGTACGGCAGTAGAACGGCGGCACGGCCTTCGCCCCGTCGATGAGGGCGCAGTCCTTCCGCCGCAGGTCATCGCGGCTTGTGGTGACGCGGGGCCCCACGGG
>JAZUDS010000026.1:0-23329 GCA_045639805.1 Alloprevotella sp. | reverse complement strand
GGGAGGAGCGGCTCGAAAGTGACGGTGTAGTGGCCGCGGCGGTCGCGGGCGATATGAGCATAGACGAAGGCCATGTTCATCTTCGCGGCAAGGCGCTCGGCACCGGTGAAGACGGCGGTGGACTGATGCAGGAAGGGGAGGCGGAGATGAATGTTCTCGGCGCGTGGCACCTGGTCGGCGATGTTGCCGAGGACCATGCCGCGAAGGGGCGTGGCATCGTCGGTGCCGAGGAGGGAGGTTTCCTGCATCTGGCGGCGGAGGCGCAGGAGGCGGCGGAGGGTGTCTTTCATGGGGATATTGACGGCCGTGAAGCGGGAGCGGCTGCGCTGGAACCACTGGTCAAACACCTTGTTGCGCAAGGGATGGTAGATTTGGCAGAGCCCTATCTCGGGGCGCTGGAGAGGGAGGCCGACGCACCATTCCCAGTTGCCGAAGTGGGAGAGGTAGGCGCACACGAAGTCGTGGCCCTCGTCAATGGCTTGCTCCACGACTTCGAGGCCGCGCCATTCCATGTGTTTGCGCATGGAGGTGGGGGAGATGGTGTGGGCCTTGACGATCTCCACGATGAGGTCGGCCAGGTGGCGGTAGAAGTCGTGCTCGATGCGGCGGCGTTCGGTCTCGCTGCGTTCCGGGAAGGAGGCGCGGAGGTTGCGGCGCACCACCTTCAGACGATAGCGCACGACGTAGCGCAGCACGGGATAGACGAGGAGCGTGCTGAGGGCGTAGTGCACGCAGAAGGGAAGCCGCGAAAGGAGTGAAAGGAGCGCGGCTGCGATGTGGCTGAGGCCTGTTTTGAGGGGGGCGAAAGACATCTTTTGCGGTTTTACGCAGCAAAAGTACGATATTTTAGGGACTTTTCCAAAAGTTTTGCGTATTTTTGCCCTTTGAACAGGAAGGAATGAGTATGGCAGACACCTCTTTACACGATAAATACGACAGCAGTCGCGAGGAACTCGTGCAGGAATTGCACGAGAGTCTGGCGCTGGACGTGGAGAAAGGCTACCGTAAGATGCGCAGCGTGTTGCGGCGCTATGCGGAGCAACAGACGCGCTTCACTCACCTGCAACACCCCACGCTCTTCGCCAAAGTAAACTACCTGCTGGGGCAGATGGGCGCGGGGAAGGATTTGCGGAGAAGGGTGAATGAAGCCCGCGTGAGAATGGAAGGGAAGACCCCCCTCTTATCCCCCCGAGGGGGGGAAGACCAGCCAGGGGGAGGAACCTTGCTGGAAAGACAAAGGTTAGAGGATGTCAGGGCTCTGGAAGAGTTGATTATGGGCTCATCCACTACCCCCTCCGCCCCTGCGGGGCACCTCCCCCCTTATGGGGAGGCCTGCGGACGCGAGGAGGGGGAGAAACATACGGGCGAGCCGGATGGCCTCCCCATAAAGGGGGAGGTGGCGCGCGGCGCCGGAGGGGGTAGTCGAGGGGGCTGTACTTCTCGCCTCATCGTCACCGCCTTCACCTCCTCCACCGTCACGGGCCGTCTGGACGATGCCGAGGGAACACTCGTCACGGCCGTGTACGGGCCGGAAAACCCCTGGCTGTACGGACGCGACTGGTCGTATTTGCAGAAAGCCCTGCGCGTGGGCGCACAAATAAATATAGTAAGGTGCCATCAGGGCGAGGAGGGCGTGCTGCTGCCGGAACTCTTCATTGTAGAGCCCGACATTCTCATCGACATTACCACCGTGGCGTCGTGCATAGAGGACTACAGCGAGTCGCCTCTGGTGCACCTGATAGGTCGCCTGCACAGCGACGGCGTCACTTCTGCCATATTGCTCGGTAACCTGGCCGGCCAGTTGCTCGACGAGACCCTTCGCGGTGAGCAGCGCCCCTATGCTGAGAGCGCCCGCGACTTCTTCCGCGCCAATCCCCTCCTGCTGGCCACCACGCCGATGGATACCTCTTTCCACTCCGATGCCCAGCAGCAGGCCGACAACATAAGGAAGGCCGTGGAGGAGGGCCTGAAGGAACATTTCAGCAGCTTCAGCCCCGCCGACACCGTGCTGGAGCCCACCTTCTTCTGCGAGACGCTGGGACTGCAGGGCCGTATGGACATGCTGCAACTGGACTACCGCATACTGGTGGAGCAGAAGAGCGGCAAGGGCGGCTGGCCGCCGAACCAGGACCCGCAGATACCCGTGGCGCAGCAGAAGCACTACGCCCAGATGCTGCTCTATATGGCCATACTCCACTATGGTCTCGGCATAGACAACGGACAGATAGCGCCCTTCCTCCTCTACAGCAAATACGGCAAGGGTCTGCTGGGAATGGGCCCCGCCCCCGCACTGCTCCACACCGCCCTGCGCCTCCGCAACCAACTGGCGCGCTGCGAACAAGTGTACGCCGAGGAAGGCTACGACCTCCTGCTACGCCTGCGCCCCGAACATTTGCTGAAGCAGGGCGGTGGCGGACGGCTGTGGGATGTGTACAAGCGCCCCGTGGTGGAGCATTTGCTCAGCGTGGTGCAGAAAGCCTCGCCGCTGGAGCAGGCGTATTTCCTGCGCTATATGCGCTTCGTCAGCACGGAGCACATGCTCGGCAAGGTGGGGAATATGCAGAAGGAAAGCAGCGGCTTCGCGGCGAAATGGCACGACACGCTGGACGACAAACTCCTGGCCGGTAACATCTACGCCGACCTGCGCCTCGTGACTCCCGCCGCGGCAGAAGAAAAGAATGTGACGGAGGTGGTGCTGGAAATAGGACCCTCTGAGCCCCCCCTAAATCCCCCCTTTGGGGGGACTTGCAGCGCGAGTCGGACCCACGCTGAGGCTCTCCCCCAAAGGGGGAGCGGGGAGGGGGCTTGTAACTTCCGTCCCGGCGACATCGTGGTGCTTTACCCCTATGCCCCCGGCACGGAGCCCGACATACGCCGCACGCCCTGCCTGCGCGGTTCGCTGGCAGAGATTAGCCGCAACCGCCTCACCGTGAGGCTGCGCGCGCCGCAGAGCACGGCACGCTTTTTCTTTGCCAGCGGCGAGGAGCGCGTGTGGGCCGTAGAGCACGACTTTATGGAGTCGTCCAGCGCGAGCCTCTTCCGCGGTCTGCACGCCTTCCTGGAAGCCCCGAAGGAGCGGCGCGACCTTGTGCTCAGTCAGCGGCGGCCCGAAGTGGATGAATCCCTCGCCCTGCGCGGCGACTATGGCGCCTTCAACGAACTGGCCCTGCGCGTGCGGCAAGCCCGCGACCTCTTCCTCATCATAGGGCCGCCGGGCACGGGAAAAACGTCGTTCGGCCTGATGACGACGCTCCGCGAGGAACTCCTCTCGCCCGACAGCAACGTGCTGCTCCTCTCCTACACCAACCGCGCCGTGGACGAGGCGTGCAGCAAGTTCGTGGAGGCCGGCCTCGACTTCATCCGCCTGGGTCACGGCCTGTCGTGCGCCGAGGCGTGCCGCCCCTACCTGTTGGAAGAGCGCGTGGCCAACTTGCAAAACACAGCCGAGATTCAGGCACTCATAGGGGGCACGCGCCTTTTTGCCGCCACCACCGCCTCGCTCTGCTCACATCAGGAACTCTTCCGCCTCAAACGCTTCACCCTTGCCATAGTGGACGAAGCCTCGCAGATACTTGAGCCCCAGATTCTTCCCCTCATCGCCGCGCGAACGCCCGACGGCGAGCCCGCCATCAGGAAGTTCGTGCTCATCGGCGACCACAAGCAACTGCCGGCCGTGGTGCAGCAGTCGGAGATGCAGGCCCGCGTGGAAGAACCGCTGTTGCGCGAGATAGGCCTTACGGACTGCCGCGGCTCGTTCTTTGAGCGCTTGCTGCGCACCTACAGGGATGACCCCGCCGTGGTGTATATGCTCACGGCACAGGGCCGTATGCATCCCGAAGTGGCGGCCTTCCCCAACGCCGCCTTCTACGAAGGAAAACTCCATCCCGTGCCCCTGCCACACCAGCAGGCGACGGCCGACGGACCGCGCGTGGAGTTCATCGACGCTCCCCTGCCCGAGAATTCGCCTTCCGACAAGGTGAACGCCGTAGAGGCCGACATCGTGGCACGCCTTATTATGGACAACGGCTGGACGGACGAAGTGGGCGTCATCGTGCCCTATCGCAACCAGATAGCCGCCATAAGAAACTTGCTGCCCGAGGAGGTGGCGGACCGCATCACGATAGACACCGTGGAGCGCTTCCAGGGCTCGCAGCGGCGCGTCATCATCTACAGTTTCACGGCGCAGCAACGCTACCAACTGCGCTTCCTCACGGCCCACACCTTTGAGGAGGACGGCCACCTCATCGACCGCAAACTCAATGTGGCCATGACGCGCGCCATGGACCGCCTCATCCTCGTGGGCCACGCCCCCTTGCTGAAGCAGGCTCCCGTGTTCAGGGATTTGATAGAAGGCCTCACCCCGTTAGAACCACAGGCGGCCCCTTGACAAGCCCCTCCCCCTGCGAAGAAAGGGCATATCCCTTTATAAAACACGTGATTGGGACTGGCGGACAGTCCCTTGAAAGGCTCCTCTCATAAGGAGAAGGAGCGGCCGTGTGGTGATGGCGTTTACCGATACCTGCACTTAGTTTCGTTTCAACAATTGTTAAAACTGATTTCAACAATTGTTAAAATGCATTTCAACAGTTGTTAAAATTGATGTCAACAATTGTTGAAAAGTGAGCAAGTCGGATGTCGATTGTAATACTTTGGTTTTCAGTCTTCGCAAGACGAGTGGCGAAAAGAAAAAAAGAGGCCGAAACGTCTGCGGGATATCAAAAGAAAGGAGAGGATGCATGGCGGTGCATCCTCTCCTTGCGTTATGCAACGGCGGGACTATATATGTATGCGGAGGTCAAGGCCCACCTGAAGGGGCTGGCCCTTCTGGGCGTAGCCGCGGGACATGCTCTCAAAGTAGAAGGCATCGTAGGCGGTGCCGGTGAGGTTGCGGCCCCAGAGGGTGATGTCGAAGTGGGGCAGGCGGTAGCCTATGCGGGCACCGAGGATGAGGTAGAAGGGCTGCTTCACGCTGTTGGCCTCCGTCCAGTAGATGGGGCCAGCGCCGGAGAGGGTGAGGCCTAACAGCAACCCCAGCCTCTCCCCGTCGGAGCTGCCTGCGGCACTCCGCCACCCCTCCCCTGTTAGGGAGGGGGAGAATACTCCTGCGGTTCGGGAACAGGGGATGAAGTAGGAGGCGTCGAGGTTGAAGGTATGGGCGGGGACGAAGGGGACGACCCTCTTTGTCTCCCCCAAGGAGGAGGGCGCTGATGATGTGGACATAGCTAAAACTGCAAGAGTAATCTCCCCCTCCCTAACAGGGGAGCGGTGGCGGTGTGCCGCAGGCAGCTCCGACGGGGAGAGGCTGGAGCTGGTTAGCTTCGCGTGGGTGTAGCCGTAGTTGGCGGCGAGGGTGAGGTGGTCGATGGGGCGGATGCGGAGGGAGAGTTCGGCGCCTATGTTGCGGCTGTGGCCGGCATTGACGGTGATGCGTCCGAGACCGCCGGTGGTCATCTGTGAGAGCTGGAGGTCGCTGACTTCGCTCCAGAAGGCACTGACGTCGGCGGTGAGGCGTCCCTGCCAGAAGCGGAGGTGGGAGCCGAGTTCGTAGTTCCAGGCGTGTTCGGGCTTGTAGCGGCAGGCGGCGGGGATGTCGCCGGCTCCGGCATTCGCCATTGCGAGGAGTTTGTCCTTGGCTTCCTGCGGCATATACTGCACGGCCTGGGGCACGGCGAAGGTGGAGGTGCAGATGTCGAGCATCATGTCGGCCTGCATCTGGGCCTGAAGGAGGTCGCTGACGTTCTGAATGTTGTAGCCGCCGGAGCGGAAGCCGCGGGCCACGGAGGCATAGACGTTGCCGGCGGCGAGGTCGTAGCGCAGGGCGAGGCGCGGCAGGAACTGGAAGGTGGAGGTGGAGGCCTTGTCGGAGAGGCTGCGGCTGACGGGGAAGGCCGTGGCGGGTATCATGGGGATGTCGCGCTCGGTGCCGGGCATGGAGAGGTGGCCGAAGAGGGCGTAGGTGTGGGAGAAGTCATAGCCGGCGGCGTAGCGGAAGGCGTCGTGCTCGTAGTCGAGGCGGAAACCGGCGAGGATGTTCCACTGTCCGAGGGAGAAGGTGCTCTGATGGAAGAGGGCGAGGCCGGCGGTGGGGGTGTGGAAGTCGTTGTCGAAGAGGAGGGCGGAGCCGTCGATGTTGTCGGAGAAATTGAAGGCCATGGACATGGGCCCCATCTGCACGTTGGGCATATAGGTGTTGCCCTTGTCGTTGATGAGGCCGTTGAGCCAGGCGATGCCGTCGGGGCGGAAGGTGACGGGCGCCGTGGTGTGGTTGGCCTGGTAGTAGAAGTTGGCGCCGGTGAGGCCCTGCCACCACTTTGCGGGGCGGAGTTTCATGGTGAGTTCCTCGCTGATGGTGTTGATGCGCTGGCGCTGTTCGAGGGAGTAGATGTCGGCCTGGATGAAGTCCTGGTCCATGAACATGCGGTCGGAGAGATGCTGGAAGGCCGTGACGGCGTTGAAGGTCCAGGTGGGGCGCACGAGTTCCAGGTTGAGGCCGGCGTTGAGGAGTGCGCGGCGGTAGCGGCCGTCGAGGTTGGGGGAGAGAAGTCCCGCGAGGTCGGGGTACTGCTCCTTGGCAGGGTCAAGCGCACCTTTATAATAATAAGGATAGGCGCCGGCGTTGGTGTAGTCGAAACTGACGTTGCCGTCGAGTCGCAGGCCTTTGTCGTTGCGATAGAGGGCGCGGAGGCGTGCGCCGCCGGCATTCTCGCGGTCGATGTGCCGGTCGGTGATGTCGTGGCGGAAGAAACCCTCCTGACCGTCGTAGTAGCCGCCGCCGCTGAAGGCGAGGTGGGGATTGACGCGGTGGTAGTGGGTGGCGGAGAGCTGGCGCTGCCAGTTGGGAACGGCGAGGCCCACGTGGATGTCGGTGCCTTCGTAGCGGAAGGGACTGCGGGTGTTGACGCGTATGACGCCGGCCATCGTGTTGCTGCCGTAGAGGGTGCTCTGCGGGCCGCGCAGCACCTCAATGCTCTCGATGTCGTAGAAGGGGAAGTCGAAAGCCGACTTGTCGTACCAGGGCACGTTGTCCACGTAGAGCCCTACGGCGGGCGTGTTGATGCGGGAGCCGATGCCGCGGATATAGACGGCGGAGGTCTGGCGGCTGCCGTAGTGGGGCATGAAGAGGTTGGGGACTAAAGTGCCGAGGTCCTTGACGGAGCCTACGTGCTGCTGGGTTAGTGTGCCCTGCGTGACGGAGGTATAGGCCGTGGCCTGCTGCAGCATGGTGCCAATCTCCTTGGGATGGGAGAAGACGGCAGCCTCGTTCAGGATAGTCGTGCTGACGGTGTCGGTGGGCTGGGAGAAGGAGGGAAGAGTGAAAAGTGAAAAGAGAAAAGTGATAAATAAGAATTGTCGGCGCATAAGGCGAGGGCGTTGGAACGCATCTATAAATTACGGGTGCAAAGTTACGAATAACTCTGCACCCGTGCAATCCTTATTTATGAGGAAAAGAGGCTAATATACAGAAGTACTTTAGAGGAGATTAAGTAATCTGGGGGAGAGGCATAACTAGCCCATGATGTACTTACCAATAACAGGGATGCGCTGGATGATGACGGCACATACTGCAACTGTGATGAAGGTGCTGACAACTGTAGCCAAGATGATGAGCGGAGTGGAAGGAATGAGCTCAGCATAAAGGCTCGCAAATACTGCAAGAACCACCATGTGAGAAAGATACATTCCGTAGCTGGCTTTTGACACAGGGAGAAGAATGCTACGATAGAATGCGCCACTATCTGAGATGTTCTTCATAATCAGTGTCAGACCAACCGTCATAAGCACTACACCCGGCGTGTCATTGCACCAGGTGGTTTCCCACCATACTGCATCGTTGATAAGGTGACCCACAGGGAATTGTCCGTCTGCCATCTCAAAGACTCTGCGGAGGAAGCCTCCTATTACGATGGAGAAACCAACTAAAAAGCTGGGGATACCGTAGGCCATAGATTTGGCGAAAGATATTTCCTTTCCAAATTTTCTTAACCAAAGGCCGAGGAGGAGATAGCCAATGAAGCCTGAGAAGTAATAGAATGTGCCATATGTGTTCCAGCTAGCCTCACCCCAAAGAGGATATAGTGCCTGACGGGGAATGCCGGTAGGACCATAGGTCATGGCCAAAGGTTCGGCACTGGCCCAGTCACGAATGAGGGGAATCCATGTGGTGAAAAACCAGAGGCCGATGTAGGCGGTCAACTCCTTCTTCTGCACTCGCTCTGCCCATGGAGACAAGAGAGGCATCAGCATATAGAGGCCCACGAGCATATAGACAAACCAGAGATGGCCCGCGGAGTAGTTGAAGTTGAATATCAGGTCTTTTAGATTGCTGATAGGATCTCCCCAATAGCAAGCATAGAAGACTGACCAAAGGATGAAGGGAATGAGAATTCGAGCGGCACGACGACGAGCAAATTCACCCGCAGACTGCTTCAGAGGAAACAACAAATAGCTGGATGCTATGACAAATAGCGGAACGCAGCAACGGACCACTGAATCGAAAAACGCAGCCCAATAAGCGTTGGACTCGGAAAGGATCAGAGAGCCCTCGCCACCAAGGTAGAACGGCTCTGTGCTATGGACAACCATAACCATGAAGCAAGCCATCACGCGCATCCAGTCAATCCAGACAATACGCTCCTGCTGCTCCATCAAAGAAGAATTTGAAGACATTGATGATACTTTTAAGATTTTTAGATTTCGGGTGCAAAAGTATCAAAAAATCACGAATAAAAAATTGTCTTAGAACAAGAAATGACCTCCGAGCAATCTTTATTCGCAAATTTTCGCCCTCAACTTGCTGAGTGTAGAAGGAGTGATGCCTAGATAAGAGGCTATATCGTAAAGGTTGGCGCGGCGACTCACCTCTGGAAACTGCTGGAGGAACATGAGATAGCGCTCCTTGGCCGGCAAAGTCAGTCGCTCCTTGTGCGACTGGTGGATGCGGCGATATTCACACTGGTGAATAATGCGTCCCCAATTGCAAATCTCGAGATTGGTGCTGAACAAGTGGTTCATGTCCTTGATACTGATGCGATAGGCCTCAACGGGCTCCACTGTCTGCGCATATTCCTGACTCTTCTCGCCAAAATAGAGTTCGTCCATGCTGAAGATGGCATGACCCTCAATGGAGAAAGAGGTCACCACCTCATTGGCATCTACCGGCCAGTAGTGGCGCAGCATGCCACGCTCCACAAACCACACATATTTGCAGAACACACCAGCATCAAGTACTATGTCGCGCTTGTCAAAATGGCACTCGGTGAGATGCTGAGACAACAGTGACGCCGTCTCGTCGCTGATGGGTGCCACCTCACGCATTTTCTGGAGAAAATAACTCTTTTCGAAGGGTAGCATAGATATCTATAGAAGGATTGAGGCATTGAGCCACAATGTTTCGGCTGCAGACGTAAAGCTACGAATAAAAATCGAAGAATTGGCTTTTTCAGAAATGTTGAGAAACTAATAAAGGGGCTCGTCGATGAAGAAGGGGGAGTCGAAGTCGGCGAAGAGAGGGTGCTTCGTGTCCTTTTCGGAGAGAATGGCCTCTGCCGTGGGGATGTGCCAGTCGATGCCGAGGCTCTGGTCGAGGATGCTGATGCCGCCGTCGGCCTGCGGAGCGTAGAAGTTGTCGCACTTGTACTGGAACACGGCCACGTCGCTCAATACGGCGAAGCCGTGGGCGAAACCGCGGGGTACGAAGAACTGAAGGCCCTCTAAATCACCCTCAAAGGGAGACTTGCCGAGGGGGGAGTAGCCGCTGTTCTTGAATTCCTGGGCGATTCGCTTGCCTTCTTCGTCGCGGCCCGTGAGGAGGCAGGTCACGTGCTGGCCGTAGGTGGAGCTTCCCTTGCGGATATCTACCGCCACGTCGAGAACGGCGCCCTTGACACAGCGCACGAGTTTGCTCTGCGTGAAGGGTGGGCGCTGGAAATGTAGGCCACGCATCACGCCGCGGGAGGACATGCTCTCGTTGTCCTGGACGAAGTGGACGGGGCCCACCTTCTCTTCAAACTCGCGCTGGCTGAAAGACTCAAAGAAGTAGCCGCGCTGGTCGTGGAAGACCTTCGGCTCTATGATGACTACGCCGTCGATGGCAGTTTTGATGACTTGCATATCCTAACGTCCTTTATACATTTCCTCGTAATACTTCTCGTACTCGCCGCTGGTGATATTGTCCAGCCAGGCCTCGTTGTCGAGATACCAGCGCACGGTCTTCTCGATGCCTTCCTCAAACTGCAGGGAGGGCTCCCAGCCCAGTTCGCGCTGAAGCTTCGTGGGGTCGATGGCGTAGCGCAGGTCGTGGCCGGCGCGGTCGGTAACGTAGGTGATGAGATTCATATCCTCGTCCTCCTTGCGGCCCAGCAGACGGTCCACGGTGCGGATGAGCACCTTGATGATGTCAATGTTCTTCCATTCGTTGAAGCCGCCGATGTTGTAGGTCTCGGCCACGGTGCCCTCGTGGAAGATGAGGTCGATGGCGCGGGCATGGTCCTCTACGAAGAGCCAGTCTCTCACGTTCTCACCCTTGCCATAGACGGGCAGGGGCTTGCGGTGGCGGATATTGTTGATGAAGAGAGGAATAAGCTTCTCGGGGAACTGATAGGGGCCGTAGTTGTTGGAGCAGTTGGTGACGATGGTGGGCATGCCGTAGGTGTCGTGGAAGGCCCGCACGAAGTGGTCACTGCCGGCCTTGGAGGCAGAGTAGGGCGAATGGGGGAGGTATTTGAGGTCCTCGGTGAAGAACTTCTCGCCGTAGGCCAGATGGTGCTCGCCGCTGCTGGCCTTCGTGGTGAAGGGCGGCTCAATGCCTTCGGGGTGCGTCATTTCCAGTGCGCCATACACCTCGTCGGTTGAGATGTGATAGAAGCGCTTGCCCTCGTACTTCTCGGGCAGGCTCTCCCAGTAGAGCTTGGCGGCCTGAAGGAGCGACAGCGTACCCATCACATTGGTGCGTGCGAAGGTGAACGGGTCCTTGATGCTGCGGTCCACGTGGCTCTCGGCGGCGAGGTGGATAATACCGTCCACATGCTCGTCCTGCATGAGTTTATAGAACGCCTCGAAGTCGCAGATGTCCATCTTCACGAACTTATAGTTGGGCTTGTCCTCGATGTCTTTGAGGTTGGCAAGATTACCGGCGTAGGTCAGTTTGTCAAGATTGATAATCTTGTACTCGGGATACTTGTTCACGAACAGTCTCACGACGTGGCTGCCAATAAAACCGGCACCGCCCGTAATGACTATTACCTTTGTATTATTCATAATTAGTTGTTATTATTTTTATCAAGAATTAAAGAATTAAGGAATTTCGGAGCGATTATTTTGAATTTTGAAGGAATTGTTGCTGCGCAACGGAATATTTGTGCTTATTGATATACCATCTGTAATCAAGGCTTGTTAAACCAAAATTGAGAATAACGCCGAGAGCATGTCCGCTGACATGAAGATAGTTTATCATTTGTGCCTCAAATTCTCCGGTAATTTCGGAATATGTTTTAAGTTCCACTCCTATTTTTCCGTAGCATAGGAAATCATAGAAGAAATCGTGTTGCAGTTCAATCCCGTGGAATTGGATTGTAATCCGTTTCTCTCTTTCATAGGGTATGTTGTTCTCTTTCAACAACACCTCGAAAGCGTCTTGATATACTTTTTCCTTGAACCCACACCCTAATTCGCGATGCAGAAGCATCGCTAATTCAAGAATTTTGTGCGACTCTTCAGGATAGAGGTAGGCCATGAAAAATTCTTTAATTCTTTAATTCTTGATAAAAAAGATTTACAGATTAGGCATGCCTGTTTCCTTGACCTCTTCGATAACTTTGAGAAGGTACTGTCCGTACTGGTTCTTGATCATCGGCTGGGCGAGTTCGCGCATGCGGTCGGCGGTGATCCAGCCCTTGCGGAAGGCGATGCCTTCGAGGCAGCCCACTTTCAGGCCCTGACGCTTCTCCAGCACCTCGATATATGTGGAGGCCTCGGAGAGGGAGTCGTGGGTACCGGTGTCAAGCCAGGCGAAACCGCGGCCCAGGGTCTGCACTTTCAGTTCGCCGTCGGCGAGGAAGCGCTGGTTTACCGTGGTGATTTCGTACTCTCCGCGGGCAGAGGGCTCGATATGGCGTGCCACGTCCACCACCTTGTTGGGGTAGAAGTAAAGGCCCACCACGGCGTAGTTGCTCTTGGGCTTCGCGGGCTTCTCCTCGATGGAGAGGCAGTTGCCCTCGCGGTCGAACTCGGCCACGCCGTAGCGCTCGGGGTCGCTCACCCAGTAGCCGAAGACGGTGGCTTTGTTGTCCTCCTCGGCGGTGCGGACGGCCTCCTGCAGCATGGCGGTGAAGCCGGCGCCGTGGAAGATGTTGTCGCCCAGCACGAGGCAGGCGCAGTCGTCGCCTATGAAGTCCGCACCGATGGTGAAGGCCTGTGCCAGACCGTCGGGCGAGGGCTGTTCGGCATATTCAAAGTGCACGCCGTAGTCGCTGCCGTCGCCCAGGAGGCGGCGGAAACCGGGAAGGTCGAAGGGCGTGGAGATAATCAGTATTTCGCGTATGCCGGCCAGCATGAGCGCCGAGATGGGGTAGTATATCATCGGCTTGTCGTAGATAGGCATGAGTTGCTTACTGATGCCTTTCGTAATGGGGTAGAGACGGGTACCGGCGCCGCCTGCGAGTACTATTCCTTTCATGGTTTGTGAAATGGTTATTCAACCACTTAACGCGAAAACTCCTTATTTATTGTACACGCGCGTAGAAAATGCACTTTGCAACCCGGTTGCGCGCAATTTTCTCTAATTTTGCAGCCGAAACGCTTCCCAACTATCAAAAAGAACATGTTAGAGATTCTCGTCCTCATCAACGAAATGTCGCCCTATCTCCTGCTGGGCTTTTTCCTGGCCGGACTGATGCACGTTTATATCCCCAGCGATTGGTACACGAAGTACCTTTCGGCTCACAATTTCCGCAGCGTGTTGCTCGCCGCCCTCTTTGGCGTGCCGCTTCCCCTATGCTCTTGCGGCGTACTCCCCACGGCCATGTCGCTGCGCAAGGAGGGCGCGTCGCACGGCGCCACCGTCAGTTTCCTCATCGCCACTCCGCAGACGGGTGTGGACTCTATCATCGCCACTTACTCCCTCATGGGCCTTCCCTTCGCCATCGTGCGCCCCATCGTGGCGTTCTTGACGGCGATAGGCGGGGGCTGGCTGGTAAATATGGCGGTCCCCTCTAATCTCACCTTGAAGGGGGAGACAACAGAACCAGATGAAAGCAATGAACAGCCGTGTGGGTGCGGACATTGTCACTGCGGCGAAACACATTCCCACCATTCGTTCCTTTCCAAAATAAAGGAGGTCTTCTCCTACGCCTTCCTTGAAATGATGGAGGACATCGGCAAATGGCTTGTCGTGGGCCTCGTCGTGGCAGGGCTCATCACCGTGTTCGTGCCCGACACGTTCTTTGCCGTATTCAAGGATAATTCCGTCCTTTCCATGCTCCTCGTCCTGACCATCGCTATTCCTATGTATATATGCGCCACCGGCTCCATCCCCATCGCCGTAGCCCTGATGATGAAAGGCCTCACGCCCGGCGCCGGCCTCGTGCTCCTTATGGCCGGCCCCGCCTGCAATGTGGCCAGCATACTCCTTATCGGCCGCGTGCTGGGCCGCCGCACGCTCATCACCTATCTCGCCACCATCATTGCCGGTTCCATAGGCTTCGGCCTCATCATCGACAACCTCCTGCCGCGCTCCTGGTTCATGCCCACGCTGCTTTCTTCCGATGCCTGCTGCGCTGAAGCCCACACGGGCTGGTTTAGCCTCGCCTGCACTGTACTCCTTGGCCTCTTGCTCCTCAACGCCTTCATCCACAGCCGCCTCCACGGCCACCACCATCACCATTGATTTCTTTCCTGGCCGTCCCGTCGGGAGACAAAATACGAGAGTGTCGGTCTTGCCGGCACTCTCGTGTTTTGATAATGAGGAATATCTCGTGCGCATCCGCTTTCGTTTCCAACACGCTTTTATTCTCTCTTTCTCCGCCCCGATATAATTCAGTTTTTTCGCCTTAGGATTATAGTCCTCCCCCTTAGGATTGCAATCCTCCCCCTTAGGACTGGAGTCCTCCCCCTAAGGATTGGAGTCCTAAGGGGGAGGACTGCTATTAGAAGCGACATAGAAAAGCGTCCTTCGGCGCCTCCTGCCTTTTTTTCTATCAGGCATTTACAAAGGTCTATTAATCACAGGCGGCCCACCGGTAGCATGCTAACGATGGGCCGCCTGCGTTGTGACGCGAAGGGCGCGGGGAAAAATTGTGGCTCCGCGGGGAAATTACCACTGCGAATAGGGGTGGCGCAAGAGTTGGGAGTTGTAGTAGCGACGGTCGCCCGTCACCTCCTCGGCAAGGAATGCGGGACGGGGAAACGTGTCTTCGGCGCTCTTGAGCTCCACTTCTGCCATGGTGAGGCCCGCGTTGAGGCCTTGGAACTCATCGACCTCCACCACGTGGCCGTCTTCCAACGGCACGAGCCAGCGCACTTTCTCTATCATCCCCCCCTGGCAGAGGGCAAGGAGCGAAAGCCCCTCGTCGGGTGTGAGGCGATGCTCAAACTCGTAGCGTGAGAGACCGCCGTCGCGGCTGGGCCCCTTGATGGTGAGGAAGGCTTCGTCGCCACGAAGCCTCACACGCACGGTGCGTCCGCTTTCACGGCAGATGTACCCTTGCACAATGCGCTCGTGGGATGAAGCAAGAGCCTTGTACGACTCATCGCGCACAAGGAACTTGCGTTCTATTTCCATGGCCATGGATTATTGCATAAAGGCGTACACTCCTACAAGGAGAACCATCACTACGATGAGAGCGACGGCAATGCCGACTACCACGCGCTTGGCCTGGCGTTCCTGAGCGGCCTCGCGGGCCTGCTGCTTCTTGGATTTAACGTTTTTGCTCATAGTTGTTATTGTTTTATAGGTTTATATTTGTTTCTATTCTTTTTATTGTTCGCTCATTTCGCCTTCCATCAGGTAGGCCTTAATGAAGCCGTCGAGTTTTCCGTCCATCACGCCGCCTACGTCGCTGGTCTGATAGCCCGTGCGGTGGTCTTTCACGCGGCGGTCGTCGAACACGTAGGAGCGAATCTGCGAGCCCCATTCTATCTTCTTCTTTCCGGCCTCGATGGCGGCCTGTGCGGCGCGGCGCTTCTGCATGGCGCGGTCGTAGAGTTGGGAGCGGAGCAGGCGCATGGCGTTCTCGCGGTTTTCGAGCTGCTTACGGCTCTCGGTGTTCTCGATGAGGATTTCTTCCTCCTCGCCCGTGTCGGGGTCTTTATACTGATAGCGCAGACGCACGCCGGTCTCCACCTTGTTGACGTTCTGGCCGCCGGCACCTCCTGAGCGGAAGAGGTCCCAACTGATGCGGCTGGGGTCAACCTCCACCTCTATCGTGTCGTCCACGAGGGGCGTGACGAAGACGGAAGCGAAACTCGTCATGCGCTTGCCCTGAGCATTGTAGGGGGAAACGCGCACGAGGCGGTGCACGCCGTTTTCGCTCTTGAGATAGCCGTAGGCCATGTCGCCCTCTATCTCGATGGTGACGGTCTTGATGCCGGCTTCGTCGCCGTCCTGGAGGTTGGCGATGGTGGTCTTGTAGCCTGCTGCCTCGGCATAGCGAAGATACATGCGCATAAGCATTTGCGCCCAGTCTTGAGCCTCGGTACCGCCTGCGCCGGAGTTGATTTTGAGCACGCAGTCCATGGCATCTTCTTCCTGGCGCAGCATATTTTTGAGTTCGAGGGCCTCAATGGCGGCGAGGGCCTTGGCATGGGCGGCGTCAACCTCCTCCTCGGTGACCATCTCCTCCTTGTAGAAGTCGAAGGCGAGGTTTACCTCCTCGGTGAGGGCGGCCACTTCCTTGTAGCCCTTGAGCCACTTTTCCAGGCTCTTGACGAGTTTCATCTGGGCCTCGGCGCGCTCGCGGTCGTTCCAGAATTCGGGGTCCTGCGTGCGGAGTTGTTCCTCTTCCCACTGCATCTGCTTTTGCGGAATGTCGAGGTAGCGGTACAGAGCCTCCGTGCGTTCTTGTATATCTTTGAGTTGCTCTTGCGTAATCATATTTTGACCTTGACGTTAACCTTAACCTTAACTTGAGAGGGTGGTGGGTGGCCAACCTTAACTTCAGTGAGCGGTAGGGAGTTACCTAACTTGATTGAGTGGTAGGGGATTACTACGGCCAAAGCCAAGGTTAAGGTCAAAGTTAAGGTTGTTTTTGTTCTCTCAATGAATGTATGAGGCCATTCAACTGACGTTCCACTGAATTTAAACGGCCTACTAATAAATTATATTGTGAATCTGATATGTATTTAATATTGCGGCAAATGGTCAACTGCGTTTCAACCTCAAAAGCAGAGCCTAGTGCCATATCTAAAAAGCGAGCAAACTCAATATTAGATGCACGGGCAGAACCCTCGGCGATATTTGATGATATTGACACCACTGCTCTTTGTAACTGATCGCTTAACCCTTTTTTCTCAAACCAAGGAAGATTGCCTGTCACCTCATATACTAAAGAAGCAAAGTCCACGCTTTCTTTCCATACAGGATATTCCCTAAAATTTCGTGGTCCCATATTACTCCTTTCAAGTTAAGGTTAAGGTCAAAGTTAAGGTTATATATACATTGCGTCAATTATGTCGGCGTAGTGCTCATACACGGTGCGGCGCTTTATCTTCAGCGTGTTGGTAATCTCGCCTGTCTCGAGGGAGAAGGGCTTGGGAAGGATGGTGAAGCGCTTCACCTGTTCATAGTGGGCGAGGTCCTGCTGCAGCGTCTCTATGCGCTGCCACAGCATCTGGCGCACGGGCTCCAACTGGCAGAGCTCTTCGCGCGACTCAAACTTCAGACCTTGCTCACGGGCGTATTCCTCCAGCAGTTTGTAGGAAGGTACGATGAGGGCGCTGACGAATTTCCGCTTGTCGGCAATGATGACGGCCTGCTCGATGTAGCGGTCTATGGTGAGCTTGCCTTCTATCATCTGCGGGGCGATGTATTTGCCGTTGGACGTCTTGAAGAGGTCCTTGATGCGCTCCGTCATGTAGAGTTCGCCGTCCTTGAGGTAGCCGGCGTCACCGGTGTGGAACCAACCGTCGGGCTCCAGCACCTTGGCCGTCTCTTCGGGCTTGCGGTAGTAGCCTGGGGTGACGGTAGCGCCGCGCACGAGAATCTCGTTGTCCTCTCCGATTTTCACCTCCACGCCCGGCATCACGCGGCCGATGGAGCCCATCGACACGTTCTCGTGCTTGTGGTCGAAGCTCACCGAGGCGGTGGTCTCCGTCAGGCCGTAGCCCACGCAGATGTCAAGGCCGGCGGCGTGGACGAAGCGCTCCACTTCGGGACTCACGGCGGCACCGGCCGTAGGGAATACTGTGCTGCGCTCTATGCCGATGGCCTTGCGCAGGAGGGGGATGACGGCCTTGTGGTAGAAGGCTCGCTTGAGCTTGAGGGGGAGGGGCGCGGGGATATGCTTGGCTTCGTAGTGCTCCCAGTAGTCACCGCACACCTTGATGGCGTCAAGGATGAGGCTGCGCTTCACTTTTCCGCTCTTTTCGGCTTGGTCGAGCACGGCCTGGTAAACTTTTTCCCAGAAGCGCGGCACGGAGGACATGCAGGTGGGGTGTACCTCCTGCATGCTGCGCTGTACGTCCTGCGGCCTGAGGTTTATGCAGAGCGTGCAGCCCCATGTGAGGCAGAGATACGACCATCCGCGCTCGAAGACGTGGGTGAAGGGCAGGAAGTTGAGGATGACGTCCGTGTCGTCCACTTCCAGTATCTGGTTGTGGCCGTCCATGGCGGCGTGGTACATTTTATGGGTGAGGATAACGCCCTTGCTCTGGCCCGTCGTGCCGCTTGTGTAGAGGATGTTGGCCATGTCGTCAAACGAAGCGGCGGCCATGCGGGCGCTCACCTCGTCGGCCTCCACGTCGGAGCCGAGTGCGAGAAAATCATCAAAGTACATGGAGAAGCGGTCGTTCTCTGTGCGTTGCACCTTGCGGTCGAAGATGATGACGTGGCGGAGTGTCTGGCACTGGGCGGCAGCGTCCACCATCGTGTCGTACTGCTCCTGCTCGCCGACGAAGACAAAGCGAATCTCGGCGTCGTTCATCATATACGCCACCTGGGCTTTGCTGCTCGTGGCGTAGAAAGGAATCGTCACGGCCCTGATGCCGTAGGCGCCGAAGTCCACGAAGAGGCACTCGGGCTTATTCTGCGAGAACACAGCCATACGTTCCTGCACTTCCACACCGAGGGCCACGAGGGCACGGCTGACGCGGTTCACCGTGTCGGCAAATTCGTTCCAACTGATGGGCAACCATTCGTTGCGGTCGTAGTCGCGATACTTCAGGGCCGTGCGCTGGCCATACTGGGCGGCCTGTTCTTGAATGAGGCGGGCGTAGTGGCAGTTGTTTTGCATAGGATTGGATAATTGCGCCAGACTGTTCTGGCTATTACAGCGTACAAAATTACACTTTTCTTTTGACTTTTGCGCACATATATTATAAAAATGTGCATCTCTCTTGCCTTTTACGTTCAAAAAGCGGCATTTCCCTTGGTCGTTTCGGCCTTTTCTCGTAATTTTGCCCTACATTGTAGCAACTATGCAAGAATTTCAACTCATTGCCAAAACCTTCCAAGGACTTGAGGAGGTCTTGGCACAGGAGCTCACAGAGCTCGGCTTCAACGAAGTACAGATGGGCAAGCGTATGGTTAGCTTTGTCGGCGACAAAGAAGCCATGTATCGTGCTAACTTCTGCCTGCGCACCGCCGTACGCGTTCTTAAACCTTTCCACTCCTTTTCCGCCCGCACTCCCGACGAGGTTTACGACGTTGTAAAGGCTATTGACTGGAGCCAATACATACGTCCGGGCCAGACCTTCAGCATTGACGCCACGGTTTACAGTAGCGAGTTCCGCAACAGCCGCTTCGTCACCTACCGCGTGAAGGATGCCATCGTGGACCACTTCATGGAGAAGGAGGGCCGCCGCCCCAACATTTCCCTCACCAACCCTGACATTCGCATCAACCTCCATATTGCCGAGCGCGACTGCACCCTCTCGCTCGATTCCAGCGGCGAGTCGCTCCATCTGCGCGGCTATCGCGTCGCCACGGTGGAGGCTCCCATCAATGAGGTGATGGCGGCCGCCCTTGTGAAGCTCTCGGGCTGGCAGGCCGACTGCGATCTCATCGACCCCTTCTGTGGCTCCGGCACCATCGCCATTGAGGCTGCCCTCATTGCCCGCAACATCTATCCCGGCGTGTTCCGCAAGAAGTTTGGCTTTGAGAACTGGCCCGACTTCGACCCCGAGCTCCTCGCCCGCATCTATGAGGACGACTCTCAAGAGCGCGACTTCGCCCATCACATTTATGCCTACGACCTCAACCGCAATGCCGTGCTCGGGGCCGAGGAGAACGCCAAGAATGCCGGCGTGGCCGACTGCATAGCCTTCAAGCAGATGAACTTCCAGGACTTCGGCCAGCCCCGCGAGAAGGCTCTCATCATCACAAACCCGCCCTACGGCGAACGTCTCCGCGGCGACACCCTCGCACTCTACGAGCTCATCGGCACGAAGCTCAAGCACGAGTTCACGGGCGGCGATGCGTGGATTATCAGCAGCCGCGAGGAGCTCTTCGACGCCATCGGCATGCGTCCCTCCATGCGTTACCTCCTCCAGAACGGCGCTCTCGACTGCGAGTTCCGCAAATACCAGATTTTCGACGGCTCCATGAAGGACTTCAAGACCGCCGGCCTCTCTCTCAAGACCGATTCCGAGCGCCGCCGCATGACGGAGCAAAGCCGCAAGTTCAGCCGCCAGAACGATTTCAAGAAGGAGAGCCGCCTCCCCGACGCTCCCAATCCTTATGAGAACGAGACGGAGGAGGAGCGTGCCCAGCGCAAGCACTTTGAAATCCTTCGCCACCACCACGAGAACTTCAACGGCCAGCGCCCCGGCTCCACCTCGCGCCCCGAAAGGCCCTCCCGCGCCGGTTTTTCCGGTAAGCCCGGTGCTTCGGGATTCTCTGGCCGCCCCGGTCGCCCCGGTAAGCCCGGTCGCCCCGGTAAGCCTGGCCGTCCCGGCAAGCCTGGCACCTCCGGTCACTCCGGCCCATCGTTCCGCACCCTTCTCACCCTCTTCCTCCTCTCCCTCTGCTCGCTTATGGCCACTGCCCAGAATAAAGTTCCCACCCTCGACGACCTCCTTTGGAACGGCAAGGGTTACAAGGCCCTCCAGCCCGAGAAATTCACCACCGCCTTTTGGGGCGACCGCCTCCTGCGCATCACCGACAAGGCCGTCATCCCCCTCCGCGACGCCAAGGGCAAGGCCGAGACCGCTGCCCCGCTCTTTTCCCGCGAGAACGTCGATGTCCTTCTCCCTGACACGCTCGGAAAGGTGACCGACTTCGACAAGGTCTCCTTCCCCGACGACGTACTGCCCCTCGCGCTCATCCGCACCGCCAAGGGCCGCGTCCTCTACGACTGGCAAAACAACGCCATCGTCTGGAGCCAGCCGCTCGACCGCAGCGAGACGCAGGCCAATGACTTCTCCTATGCCGCCCGAGCCACGGCCTACGTCAAGGACTGGAACCTCTACATTGCCGATGCCGAGGGCCAGCACCGCCAACTCACCACCGACGGCACGCGTGAACTGCAGTACGGCCTCTCCGTCCACCGCGACGAGTGGGGCATCGACAAGGGCACGTTCTGGAGCCCCAAGGGCTCGCGTCTGGCCTTCTACCAGATGGACCAAAGCATGGTCACCGACTTCCCCCTCGTGGACATCGACCACCGCGTGGCCGAACTCGCCCCCGAGAAGTACCCTATGGCCGGCATGACGTCCCATAAGGTGCGCGTAGGCATCTACGACACCGCCACCTGCCAGACCGTCTATCTCCAGACCGGCGACCCCACCGACCGCTACTTCACCAACATCTCCTGGAGCCCCGACGAGAAGACCGTATATCTCATTGAGCTCCCCCGCTCGCAGGATCGCTACGACCTCGTCTCCTACGACGCCGCCACCGGCCTGCGCCTCAAGGTGCTCTACACCGAGACCAACCCCCGCTACGTGCATCCCATGCACCCCCTCACGTTCCTCCCCTGGGACTCCTCCAAGTTCATCCTCCAGAGCGAGCGCGACGGCTATAATCACCTCTATCTCTACGACACCGAGGGCCATTTCATCAACCAGATTACCTCCGGCCCCTACGTCGTCACCTCTCTCGTAGGCTTCTGTCCCAAGCAGGAGAGCGTAGTCGTGGTAAGCACCAAAAGCGGCGACATGCGCCATAATATATATAAGGTGCGCGTGAAGGACGGCGAGGCCACCCTCCTCGGAGGCGCCGTAGGCTCCCATCGCCCCCTCCTCGCCCACAGCGGCCAGTGGCTCGTAGATACATGGACGAGCCCCAAGAACTTCCGCCAGTACGACCTCGTCAACACGGCCGACGGTTCCCCCGTTATGCTCCGCTCCGACGAGTCACCCTGGAAGGAATACCGCATGCCAGTCGTCAACCACGGCACCCTCAAGGCCGCCGACGACACCACAACCCTCCACTGGCGCATGGTGCTCCCCGTCGGCTTCGACCCCGCCAAGAAGTACCCCACCGTCGTCTATGTCTATGGCGGCCCCGGCCTGCGCAACGTGGAAGAAACGTGGAACTACGCCGCACGCCCCTGGGAGTACCACATGGCTAACCGCGGCTACATCATCTTCGTGCTCGACAACCGCGGCTCAAAGGACCGCGGCTTCGCCTTTGAGAGCTGCACCTTCCGCCATCTCGGCGACCTGGAGATGGCCGACCAGATGCGCGGCGTCGATTACCTCAAGTCCCTGCCTTATGTTGACCCCGACCGCATTGGCGTGCACGGCTGGTCCTACGGCGGCTTCATGACCACAAACCTCATGCTCACCCATCCCGACGTATTCAAGGTGGGCGTGGCCGGAGGCCCCGTCATCGACTGGAAATACTACGAAGTAATGTACGGCGAGCGCTATATGGACACCCCCGAGGAGAACCCCGAGGGCTACGCCTCCTCCTCACTCCTCGGCAAGGCCGGCAACCTGAAGGGCCGTCTCCAGATTATCGTCGGCTACAACGACCCCACCTGCGTCCTTCAGCACTCCCTCTCCTTCCTCCGCGCCTGCGAGGATGCCGGCACCCAGCCCGACTATTTCATCTACCCCGGCCAGGGCCACAACATGAGCGGCGCCGACCAGATTCACCTCCACGAGCGCATCACACGCTACTTCGACGACTATTTGAAGTAATACCCGCATTCTTCTAACATAATGGCGCCGCCGGGAACGTGTCATACGACGTGTTCCCGGCGGTGTCCTTTTTTTACATGGCGTATCTCGGCGAAGCCGACGGAGGCCTCGCTCAGTTAAAGTTTTACTTTAACAAAACGGAGGTAACTGAAAATTTTTGTCAAGATTTTTTACCTTTTTCGTGCGTTTTCTTGGCGAAATTTGGGCGTGGAGGCCAGCGCGCGGCCTCTTGAACGGAAAAAACGCGATTTTTAGGACGTTGTTATACGGCTCATTTATAGACGCTTAACTCCTTGGTGATTTCGGTGACGATTCCTTTGGGCGCGCCACACCCGCTTTTAAGTGCGAAAAAAGGCCGTCGGGAGATGATTATTTAAGGGCCCCCTTAATCCCCCATAGGGATAACTTTTAATGAGGAAGGCCCCCCCTAAATCCCCCCGTAGGGGGGACTTTCAAAGAGCGAATGCTGACTTAGATTGCGGCACTCCCCCCTCGGGGGAGCGGGGAGGGAGGTCCCTCCTTTCCCCCTTTTAGTCGTGTCGATGTCCCTTTCAGTTTGACCGAAGTCCCTATTAATTTATCCGAAGTCCCTATTAATTTTTCCGATGTCCCTTTTAGTTTTGCGTGAAATAGGGTATCGGGAAAATGGAAGGAGGGGGGCGGAGAAAAATGATGAGGGATAGGAGGACGCACTTCTCCTATAGCTGCACTTAGGTCTCGCCGCGCTGCGTTTTCTCCTTTTTTGATTTATCACGATTATTTACAATTCCTCAAAAATCGTTATGGACGTCGGGGCAATGTGAATAAAAAATTATTGCTGTCCGGGGAAAAAGATTGTAATCTTTCGTATTGCTTGTAAATGCAGGAGGTATGGAAGGTTGTAAAGAGGGGTGCTTACCTTTAATAAGCGACGGCAGAGCCCCGAAGGGGCGACAGATTGGAGGATAGGGCGCGAGCCCTATCTTTTGTGTATGACCCTTTATGGGAGCGCTGTAAGTGCGACATAATTACCACTTTACTTGAATTGTGTCGC
>JAZUDS010000025.1:0-52822 GCA_045639805.1 Alloprevotella sp. | reverse complement strand
TGAATTTGCTGAAATTTATCATAGTCCAAATATTTTTATCCACTGCAAATATACTAAAAATAATTGAAATAAACAAATTTTTCAGCAAGAAAATCAACATTTTAGTGAAATTTTATAGTCAACAAGTATATCATTACCTATTTTTTTATCAAGAATTAAAGAATTAAGGTATTTTTTCGCAGAGTTCTGATAATGATTTTTTAAGAATTACGCAGTGCTGAGCACTGCTGAATTGTTGTCCGCAGGAATTCTGCTGCATCAAGCAGCTAATTCAAAAGAATTCTAAGCAAGAAGGCTAACGAAGTAATTCTTAAATTCTTTAATTCTTGATAAAAAAATATGTTGTGCCAAGTTGTATATTATCACCAAAACATTTTCCGCCAAGCCTTTTTCCCTTTGCGTCTCTGCTTCAGGGGAAGGTTGTGGCGGTCAGTTAGAGTGTTACTTTAACTCAACGGACATACCGATTTTTGAAAATGGGAAAAAATCCTGACAATTTTTTTTGCAGAGATTTTTACCGTAAACGGCGCATGAGGCACGTTTTTTCCGCTCCACGATTTTCTGAACCGCTCCCGTGTGGTCCGTTTTCCCATTAAAAATCACCGAAGTCCCTTTTAATTTCTCCGATGTCCCTTTTACGTAAAACTAAAAGGGCTTTAGGAAAAATTAAAAGGGCCTTCGGTGAAATTAAAAGGGACTTCGGTGAAATTAAAAGGGACTTCGGTGAAATTAAAAGGGCTTTAGTGCCGAGTAAAAGGGGAATAAAATTTGCAAAAGCTGGCGTTTTCGCTCATTTTTCCAAGCAAAAATCCTTTTTCTGCGGGCATTTTTTCAAACTAAATGCTGCTTTGTGCTTCCTTCTGGCGCGTTGCTGAACGCTAAATCTGAGATAAGTAGCTATGATGCAGTGTTATAGCAAGTCGCCTGAGAATCGCATATTTTCGCACGAACTCATCTGCACTCGCCTACACGGCCGAGAATTGACCCTTTCGGCGCATAATTTTTGTAAAATATCTTGACATTTCACTTTCTGTTACGATCGTTTGCACGGTGTGGGAATAACAGAAAAAGTAATGTGCGCGGGAGGGAGCGGCTTGCGCTGCGGCGTATGCTTCGTGCGGCGTTGAAGGATTCCGGCGTGGGGAGATTACTGATAGAGGAAGCGCTTGATGTTGTGCTTGGGCGTTTTCTCAAATTCTTCCTCGCGTATTTCTACGGCCGAGAGGCGCTCGTAGCGATTGAGACGCTCATTGACGTTTCTGCGATTCTGCTCCATGATGTTTTCTATGGCAAGCTGCGTGAGGCCCTGCTGTTCAGCGGCTTTATAGTCGGGATAGACGAGCATGACGAACGCGTGGTCGCGCTGCACCATGACGCATTCGCTCACGAGAGGCATTGCGCTGAACACGCTTTCCACCTCTTCGGGATAGACGTTCTGGCCATTGGGCGTGAGAAGCATGTTTTTGCTTCGGCCCTTGATAATAAGGTGATTCTCGGGGTCGAAAAGTCCGAGGTCGCCGGTGTGGAACCATCCTTGCTGGTCGATTACGGCAGCAGTGGCCTCGGGATTATCGTGATAACCGAGCATAAGGTTGTCGCCGCGCACGAGAATCTCGCCTACCTCCAGATGTGGATTGGCGCTGTCGATGCGTATTTCCATGCGTGAGGCGGCACGTCCGCACGTGCCGCGGCGGAAGGTCTTGGCATGCTCGAACGTGACGAGCGGGCCCGTCTCCGTCGTGCCGTAGCCGATGGTATAGGGGAAGCCAGTCTCGGAAAGGAGTTTTTCGAGCTCGGGATTGAATCCTGCTCCGCCCATTACGAGCTGATTGATGCGTCCGCCAAAGGCGGCAAGCAGTTGTTCCTTGATGCGAGCCATGATTCGTGCGCGCACAACGGGCAAATGGAGTCCGGCGCGTATGGCTGGGCGCTGGAGTTTGGGCACGATGCCTTGCTGCAGTATCTTTTCTATGACGAGGGGCACGCAGATGGCAATGTGGGGCTTCACTTCGCCGAAGGCCTGGAAGATGATGCGCGGCGAAGGCACGCGGGTGAGATAGTAAGTGTGCATGCCGACGAGGAAACCGGCGATGAGTTCAAACATGAGGCCGTACATGTGGGCCGAGGGCAGGATGGCCACGACGCAATGGCCTGGCACGAAGGTTTCGGGGTCGAGTTCCTGAGCCGTGAGGGCGTTGCTCCAGAGGGAGCGGTAGGGCAATTCTACGCCCTTTGAGTATCCCGTGGTGCCACTGGTGTAATTGATGAGAGCGAGGGCCTCGCCGTCGGGCTGGGGACGGTAGTTGACGTCGGAAGGCTCGAAGTCGCGCGGATACTCACGGCCGTAATAGGCATTAAGGTTCTCTCGGGCCTCGGTGAGGGCTTCGCAGCGGCTGAGGAGCAGACTATAGTCGGCGATATTGATGATACCAACGACGTCGGGCACCTCATCGGGAACGAGATCGGCCCATGAGCGGTCGTCGCAGAAGAGTATGCGCGTCTGGCTATGGCGGATGATGTTATGGGCCTGGCCAGCATGGAACTCATGCAGGATGGGCACGGCCACGGCTCCGTAGGTGATGGTGGCAATGAAGGCCATGGCCCACTGCGAAGAGTTTCTTCCGTAGAGGGCAATACGGTCACCGGGCTCAACGCCGGCCTGACGGAAAATAATGTGGAGCTTGGCCACCTTGCGGGCCACGTCGCTGTAGCGGTAAGACACGCCGCCGTAATCGGTAAGGGCATAGCGATTCCAGTTGTGACGGATGCTTTTTTCTACCAGGGAGATAAAGTCGGTGTACATAGTCATTTCCCCTCTTTTCTCTCCTGCGAGGGAGAGAGCCTTGCGGGGGTGTGGGACTGGGTTGGGGATAAAAGTTGTGTGAGGGCGGGATGTAGATATCCTTGGCCTTTCTTGGCTGCAAATTTACACAATTCTGTGCTTTCTGCCTAAACATTAAGTCAAAAATAATCATAAAATAACACATTTTAAGGGGCTTTAGGTGCAATTTGTGACAAGAAGAAGGCGAAAAGTACCCGTGCGCGCTTGCGCGTATTATAAATAATGTGTAACTTTGCAGACGATAACCTGGGCCCGTCGGGAAGAAGACAAAAGAAGTGGCGATGAAAGAAAAGCCACAAACGAAAAAGACCATTCTGAGACCAAGAAAAACAGAAAGGAATAAGGATTATAACGTGCATGTCACGCTTAAGGATTACACAAATGAAGAAACTGATTTTCATCTTATTGTTTGCTTTTACATGGAGCATCGCTCAAGCCGGAAAAATCGTGACGGACAGTGTGCAGAGCCGCATACTTGGCGTCGCAGTGAAGTACAATGTTTACCTCCCCAGCCACTACGCTAAAGGGAAGCACTACCCCGTGGTGTATCTGCTGCACGGCCTGTCGGACGACTACCGGGCGTGGCGCGACAGGGGACAGCTGCAAATCGTGGCCGACGAGTTGATAGAAGCGGGAGAGGCCTGCGAGATGGTGATAGTAATGCCCAATGCCGGCGGATCCGACATTCATAACACGTGGAACGGCTATTTCAACATGCCCGGCTGGCCCTATGAAGACTTCTTCTTTAGCGAATTCATGATAGCCGTGGAAACAAAATACAATGCCGGCGGAAGCAAAGGCCAACGCGCCATTATGGGCCTCTCAATGGGCGGTGGCGGCAGCACGGTGTATGCTCAGCGCAACCCCGACAAGTTTGCCTCGTGCTATGCCATGAGTGCATGGCTGGAAGGCAACGTAAGAAATGAGAAGAACGACAACGACAAGCTCTACTGGACAGAAAAGAGCGTGCGCGAGCATTCTGCATTAGACTTCGTGAGGAATGCCAGCGAGAGCACGCTGCAAGACCTGAGGAGCGTGAAGTGGTTTTTCGACTGCGGCGACGACGACTTCCTGCTGGACCTCACTACTGAGCTCCACAAGCTGATGCGGCAACACCGCGTGAAGGATGAACTGCGCGTGAGGAACGGCACGCACAACTGGGAGTACTGGCACACGGCACTTCGCACGGCTCTACCCTTCGCATCGCGGAATTTTAAGGAGTAGGCGGGGGGTAATTAGCCCTTTTCGTTCGGAATAGCAAAGAAAAGCCGCGCTTTCCTTTGCTATTCGCGCGTTTATTTGTAACTCTGGACTACGTCCCATGTTACTTTCACTCGGAAAAGCAAAGAAAAGCGCGGCTTTCCTTTGCTATTCGCTCGTTTATTCGTAACTTTGCCGCACGTATTATATATATAGTTTATGACTATTGCTGAACTTTACGGGATTTTTAAGAATCACCCCGTCATTACAACAGATACAAGGCAGTGTCCTGCCGGCAGCATCTTCTTTGCGCTAAAAGGAGAGCGCTTCAATGGAAACAAGTTCGCCCTGCAAGCCCTGGAGGCCGGCTGCGCCTACGCCGTAGTGGACGAGGACGTGACAGGAAACGAAGAAGACCGCCTCATAAAGGTGGACGATGTGCTGAAAACGCTGCAAGACTTGGCGCATCACCATCGTCAGCAGTTTAATGGCCCTGTGCTGCAGATTACTGGCACCAACGGCAAGACTACGACGAAGGAACTCGTGGCCGCCGTGCTGGGCGAGAAGTGGCACGTGACCTTCACGCAGGGTAACCTCAATAACCATATCGGCGTCCCCCGCACGCTGCTCACCCTACCCTTTGAAAGCGAAAACGAAATCGCCGTGATTGAGACCGGTGCCAACCACCCGGGCGAGATAGCCTTCCTATGCGACATTGTAGATCCCGACTGCGGTCTCATCACTAACGTGGGACGCGCCCATCTGGAGGGCTTCGGTTCCTTTGAAGGCGTCATCGCCACGAAAACGGAACTGTACGCTTGTCTGCGCCAGAAGAAGGACGGCTTTATCTTCCTGCACGGCGACAACGAACACCTTGTGCCGAAGGCCGAGGGGCTGAATAGCATCCAATACGGCAGCGCGGGCCACGGCTACTGCGTGGAAGGCGAAGTGGTGGAATGCAACCCCTTCGTGAAGATGCGTTGGCGCAGCAAGGACGAGGCAAACTGGCACGAGGTGCAGACGCAACTCATCGGCGCGTACAACATCGACAATATGCTGGCCGCCGCTGCCGTGGGCCTTCACTTCGGCGTCACTCCGGAGCAAGTGGACCACGCCCTGGGCAACTACGCCCCGCACCTGGGACGCTCCGAGTTGAAACGCACGGAGCGTAACACGCTCATCGTGGACGCCTACAACGCCAACCTCACCTCCATGACGGCCGCCCTCGACAACTTCCGCCAGATACCGGCCGCCCATAAGATGGCCGTCCTCGGCGAAATGCGCGAACTCGGCACAGCATCGGCAGAGGCACACCGACAGGTGATGGAGATGGCTCTCACACTGGGGCTGGAGAAACTGTGGCTCGTGGGAGAGGAAATGAGCAAATTAGCAAATGAGCAAATTAGCAAATTAACGAATGTAACAGAAGTGCGTTTCTTCCATAACGTTGAGGAGGTGAAAGCAGAATTGGCAGGCTCGCCCCTTACCGACTTTCTCATACTTATCAAAGGAAGCAACGGCACGCACTTGTATGAGCTGCCGGAATATCTATAACAGAAGAACACATAATAAATGAAACGACTTGTACTTCTCTGCGCCTCATTGCTGGCACTGAACACCACGGCTGCCACACAGGACACGCTGCGCGTCAATACCGCACGGATGTGGAGCCCCGCCACGACTTTCCACGCCTACCAGACGGACTCGCTCAATATGAAGGGAGAGAAATTCTCCGCCTCCGAACTCCTCGGCAAGAACCCCCTTCTGCAAGGACAGCCCGACCGTACCATTGCCTACGGCGACGCCATGCCCACGGGTGACGGCACGATGAGCCAGTATGCCTTCCGCGTGCGTTCTTCGCAGTACGGCAAGGCCACCATCAAGGTAAAGGGCATCAATAACTACAAGCTCTACGGCGCCGACGACAAGGAACTGCCGGGCGGAAACCTTACGCTGAAAGGCGAGGAACAGACCGTCAGACTCGTGGCCCTTTCGGAAAGAGAGAAGGCCGACACCTTCCGCGTGGAGGTGATAGGTAAGAATATCAGTCTCGACGACGCCACGCCGCATCCCCTGACGTGGACGGAGATGATGACCGGCCCGCACCACCGCGGGGCCAGCGTATCGCCTACGGGCCGCTACGCCATCGTAAATTATAATAATGTGAAGCGCGACGGCAAGCAAGACCGCTGGGCCGTGCTCTCCGAGCTGCAGACGGGCCGTACCCTCTGGCGCTCGGAAGGCGAGAGTTACTTCCGTTGGCTGGAAGGTGCCGACATTCTGTACTTCACCCGTTCACGCGACGGTAACCGTCAGTTCGTGACGCTCGACCCCGCCACATTCCAGGAGAGCGTGCTGGCCGACAACCTGCCAGAGGGATACTACACCCTCTCGCCCAACCGCGACTATATCATCTGCTCCACCAACGAGGACGGCCGCGCCACCGACGGTAACCTCCGCTACATGGAAGACCCCGACGACCAGCAGGCCGGCTGGCGCTCCCGCCAACAGCTCTGGCGCGTGGACGTGAAGAACGGCCTTCGCCAGCGCCTCACCTTCGGTATGGAAGGTGCAGGGCTGTGCGACATCAGCGCCGACGGCAAGAAGTTGCTCCTCAACGTAAACCGCTTCGACGCTACACGCCGTCCTTTCTCGCGCACCACCCTGTTGGAGATGGACGCCTTCACAGGAAAAGTTGATACCTTGCTGCTCGACGCCGAGTTCATCGGCGGCAGCGCACAGTATATGCCCGATGGTCACACGCTGATACTGGAAGGCTCCGCCAATGCCTTTGGAGGCGTGGGCTCAGAACTGAAAGACGGGCAGATAGGCAACATGTACCACTCGCTGGTGTTCCTCTACGACACCCTGACCCGCACCGCCACCTGTCCCCTGCCCCACGGCTTCACACCGAGCGTGGCCCGCATCAGCGTATGCCCCGGCGACAACGCCGTGTACCTGCTGACGGACGACGGCTACGACCGCACGCTCTACCGCCTCGATGCCACCAGCAAAAAACTCACGCGAGTAGAGGTGCCGATGTCTCTCATCGCCGGTTGTTCCGTGGCCTCACATCAGAAGAATCCCCGCATCGTGGCTTTCGGTCAGGACGGCGGCACGACTCCCCGCCTCTGCTATATGGGCACGGCAAAGGGCAAGTTCGCGCCCTTCGGTGAGATTGACGCCGCCAACATTCATAAGGACGCCTTCACGGCTCCCTGCCACGAATGGAGTTTCCAGAGCAGCCGCGGCGACAGCATCAAGTGCTTCTACTACGAGCCCATCAACGGCACGGCCGGACAGCACGACCGCCCGATGCTCGTGTATTACTACGGCGGCTGCCCCGCCACGATGCGCACGGCGGAGAGCAACTACCCCTTCCAGGTGTGGGCCTCACAGGGCTACACCGTGCTGGTGGTAGAGCCCAGCGGTGCCAACGGCTTCGGCCAGGAATTTGCCGCCCGCCACGTGGGCACCTGGGGTGAAGGCACCGCCGAGGACATCATCGAGGCCACGCAGCAGTTCTGCCGCGAGCACCCCTGGGTGAACGAGAAAAAAGTGGGCTGCATCGGCGCCTCATACGGCGGCTTTATGACGGAGTATTTGCAGACGAAGACCGACATCTTCGCCGCCGCTATCGCCCACGCTGGCATCAGCAATATCACGTCCTACTGGGGCGGCGGCTACTGGGGCTACAGCTACGGCGAAGTGGCCGAATACGGACAGTTCCCGTGGAGCGACCGCGACCTCTTCATTGAGCACTCGCCCCTCTTCAACGCCGACAAGATTCACACGCCGCTCCTCCTGCTCCACGGCACGGTAGATACCAACGTGCCCACCACCGAGAGCCAGCAACTCTACACCGCCCTCCGCATCCTCGGTCGCGAGGTGGCCTACGTCACCGTCAACGGCGAGAACCACGTCGTAAGCGACCCCGTCAAGCAGACCGACTGGGCCCACACCATCCTTGCCTGGTTTGCCAAGTACCTGAAGGACCAGCCCGAATGGTGGGAGAAACTCTACCCCGCCGCTAAGAAATAGAAAAAAAAATACGACTACGATTCCGTAACTGCGCGTTAAGATCTCTTCAAAAGTGTAAAATTTTTTGACAAAACGAAAAAAGAAGAAATCACGGCGATGGCAGGCCGACATGCGGCTATAGCCCAATTGCGCACGCCAATCCTCCATCATTTTTCTCCGACACCCCTATCATTTTTCCCGACACCCTATTTCAATAGAAATTAAAAGGGACATCGGACAAAATAAAAGGGACTTAGGACAAAATAAATGGGACTTAGGACAAAATAAATGGGGCATCGGCGCGACTAAATGGGACTTAAATTTCGCCCCCGCCCGCCGATTTCCGAAAAAAATCGCTAAAAAACTTCATCGCGACGGCTCTTTTTCGCACCCAAAAGCGGGTCTGGCGCATCCAAAGAAATGTCCGGTCGAGCCTCTGCGAAATTAACCGTCTATAAATGAACCAAATAAAAACTTTCTCAAAAATCGCATTTTTGCGTTCGAGCCTCCGCCTGGCGCTCTTCACGCCCAAGAATCGCTAAGAAAACGCACTAAAAATGTAAAATATCTTGACAAAAAAAAATTCAGTTACGTCCGTTTATGTGAAGCATTTGTAGAACTACACATTGGCAGGATGAACCGAAATCAGCACTAATATCCATACTTTCACCTCTAAACTCTTCTCCATGCAACCTATTCTTGTTAAGGACAAACGTTTTAAGGTCTCGATGCCGGCCTCAAAGATCCAGGCCCGCGTTCATGAAGTCGGGGCCCAAATCAGTCATGATTACGAAGGTCGTACGCCCATGTTCATCAGCGTGCTGACCGGCGCCTTCATCTTCGCCGCCGACCTTGTAAGAAACGTGGCGACACCCAGTGAGATAGCCTTCATCCGCGTGGCCTCCTACGCAGGCACGAACTCCACCGGCGAGGTGAAAGAGGTGCTCGGCCTCAAGGAAGACATTGAGGGCCGCGACGTCATCATCGTGGAGGACATCGTTGATACGGGCCTCACTATGCAGGAACTCGTAGGGCTTTTGGAAAAGAAGAACCCGCGCAGCATCGCCATCTGCTCGCTGCTCGTGAAGCCCGACAAGCTGCAGGTGCACGACCTCCCCATCAAGTACCGCTGCTTCGACATTCCCAACGACTTCATTCTGGGCTACGGCCTCGACTACGACGGGCTGGGCCGCGAACTCCCCGACATCTACACGCTCGTAGAAGACTAAACATTTATATAATAACCCGACTCCAAGACCCTTGTGCGAGTCCTCCCCATAAGAAGGGGAGTAAGAGGGGGTCTCCTTTATGAAAAACATTGTAATCTTTGGTGCTCCCGGCTCCGGCAAGGGCACCCAGAGCGAACTGCTCATGCAGAAGTATGGTTTCAAGCACATCAGCACCGGCGACGTGCTGCGCGCAGAAATCAAGGCCGGCACCGACCTCGGCCACACCGCACAGGAATTTATCTCCCAAGGCCAACTCATCCCCGACGAACTGATGATTAAGATCCTGGCCTCCACCTATGACGCCCTCTGCCCCTGCGAAGGCCTCATATTCGACGGCTTCCCCCGCACCATTCCCCAGGCCGAGGCCCTGAAGGTGATGCTCGCCGAGCGCGGCACCGCCGTGAGCGCCATGCTGGAACTTGACGTACCCGACGACGAACTGATGGCCCGCCTCATCAACCGCGGCAAGACCTCCGGCCGTGCCGACGACAACGCCGAGACCATCGCCGCCCGCCTCAAGGTGTACCATACGCAGACGCAGCCCCTCGCCGACTGGTATGAGAAGGAAGGCCTGCGCCACGCCGTGAAGGGCATCGGCTCCCTTGAGGAAATCAACGCCGCCCTCTGCGCCGTCATCGACGCTCTCTAATCATTTTTTGCACACTTTACTTTTACCCCGCCGCGAACGACGGGGCACTTCCATTTATGGCAGAAACAAACTTTGTTGACTACGTAAAAATCTACTGCCGCTCCGGCAAGGGCGGCCGTGGCTCCATGCATCTCCACCGCGCCAAATATCAGCCCAACGGCGGCCCCGACGGTGGCGACGGCGGACGCGGCGGCCACATATATCTGCGCGGCAACCATAACTACTGGACACTCCTCCATCTCCGCTACGACCGCCACATCTTCGCCGGTCATGGTGGCAACGGCTCGAAGTGCTGCTCCCACGGCAGCGACGGCGAGGACCGCTACATTGACGTGCCGCCCGGCACCGTAGCCTACGACGCCGAGACGGGCAAGTTCATCTGCGACGTGAGCGAGGACGGTCAGGTGGTGATGCTCCTCAAGGGCGGCCGCGGCGGACTGGGCAACTACCAGTTCCGCACCGCCACCAATCAGGCTCCGCGCTACGCCCAGCCCGGCGAACCGATGCAGGAGATGATGGTCATCCTTGAGTTGAAGCTACTGGCCGACGTGGGCCTCGTGGGCTTCCCCAATGCCGGCAAGAGCACACTGGTGAGTGCCGTCAGCCAGGCCCGTCCCAAGATTGCCAACTATCCGTTCACCACGCTGGAGCCCTCGCTCGGCATTGTGCCTTATCGCGACGGGCGCTCCTTCGTCATGGCCGACATTCCCGGCACCATCGAAGGCGCCGCCGAAGGCCGCGGACTGGGCCTGCGCTTCCTCCGCCACATTGAGCGCAACTCGCTGCTGCTCTTTATGGTGCCCGGCGACACGGATGATATTCGCCATGAGTACGAGGTGCTCCTCAACGAGTTGCAGCAGTTCAATCCCGGCCTTTTGGACAAGCACCGTATGCTGGCCGTGACGAAGTGCGACCTCCTCGACGATGAACTCATCGAGATGCTCCGCCAGGACCTGCCCGACGATCTCCCCGTGGTGTTCATCAGCGCCGTGAGCGGCCAAGGCATCAGTGAACTGAAGGATCTCCTGTGGGAAGAGCTCAACTCCGAAAGCAACAAACTCTCAATGCAAACCGAGGGCGGCAGCATCGTTCATCGCGACCGCGACGTGCCGGCCTTCGATGCCGACTTCGCCGACTGGGAAGACGACAGCATTGAAGACATTGACGCCGACGAGCTTGACCTTGAGGAATACGACATTGAAGAATTAGAAGAAGATAACTGAAAACCATGAAACGCATATCACTCCTTATTTATATTATAGCCGCCACGCTCGGCCTTTCTGCCCAAAACACGATAGAAGTGGCCGTGATGTCCATCAACGACTTCCACGGCGGCTTCGTCCGCGATGACTTCAAGGGTATTCCCGGCGCCGCCTCCGTGGTGCAGACGCTGGACTCCCTCAAGCAGGTCTATCCCAACAACATCGTCATCTCCTGCGGCGACAACTTCGGCGGCTCCTATTTCTATCAGGCCACCCGCAGCCGCACGCTTTTGCCTCAGTTCTTCAAGGATTGCGGCATCACGCTCTCCGGTATCGGCAACCACGAATTTGACGAGGGCCAGGCGCAACTGCTCGACGGTTGGAAGACGGGCGTAAGCCTGCGTCCCGCTGACTGGGACATAGAGTATGTCAGCGCCAACATCCGTTGCGATGCCACGAGTGATATGCGCACCGACGGCACCTCGCGTCCCCGTTTCTGCAAGCCGTTTGCCGTTAGAGAGGTCGCCCTCCCCGACGGCCGCAAGTTCAGCGTGGCCTTCGTAGGTCTCACCACGAGCAGCACTCCCTTGCAGGCCTCCGCCTCCAAACTCAAAGGGCTGAGTTTCTGCGGCGATGTGTGCGCCGTTCTCGACTCCCTCTTCCGCACTGCCGGCTACGAGGCCGTACGTCAGGCCAATGCCCGCCTCATCCTCACCCATCAGGGTTCCCGTATGAAGGAGGTGCAGCGCGGCATGATGACACAACTGATACCCACCTGGGACGATGCTGATTCCCTCAACCTTACGCGTCTCAACGACCAGCAATTCCACGGCATTTTCTCCAGCCACAGCCACCGCGCCGTCTGCGGCACCATCAACGAACTGCCCTACCCCATTCTTCAGGCCGCCAACTGCGGAAAGTATATCGGCGTGATGAAACTCTCGCTCGACGCCGCCACGCTGGAAGTCGTCAATGTGGAGCCCTCACTCGTTCCCGTCACGCCCAAGATGCAGTTCACGCCCAAAGCCGCCCGCCTTCAAGCCCAGATTGACGAGCTCCTCGCCGATACCCATACCCGTGCCGGCACGCCCATCGGCGACTACCTCACCACCTGCCGCAAGGACATCCCCTTCGACCGCGTCCTGATGCACCACGACCAGACACGTATGGGCCAACTCGTCACCAACGCCTACGCTGCCGCAGCCCGTCAGCAGGAAGGCTTCACCGCCGACGACCTCATCGTGGGCGTGACCCACATCGGCAGTATGCGCTGCGGCCTGTCCGCCGGTCCCGTCCGCGTGCTTGACATTGGCGAGGTACTGCCCTTCGACAACGCCATGCGCGTCTATAAGGTCACTGGCCGTCAACTGCGCGAACTCATTGACTACGGCCTCCACAACGAGCGCTACGGCTACCTGCAATTCTCCAACCTCACGCCCACAATGGACAAGAAGCGGCACGTGAAGTCACTCACCTACACCCACGCCGACGGCCGCCAGGTCAAGATTTCCGACAAGGCGACCTGCTACGTCGTAGCCGACGAATTCCTCGCCGGTGGCGGCGACGGCTACGACCCTGCCCTATTCCCCGCCGCCCAGGAAATGCAAGGCCTCAATATGCCCCACATCACCGACGCGTTCATTAACTATCTGAAAACGCAGCCGGAAATTTAGGAGTTAACAGTTGATAGTTGACAGTTAACAATTAATAGTTGACAGTTCAGTAGCCCGTGAAGAATATCATTCCCCCTCCCAAGCCTGAGCCGCTCTGGAAAGGTTTTCTCAGCAAGTTTGCCGACCCGCTCATCATCGTGCTCCTCGTGGTCTTCGTCTTCTCGTCGGCCGTGAGCCTCTACGAGTATGCCCACGGCTCCGGCACCGAAGTCCTCTTCGAACCCATCGGCGTGCTCATTGCCCTCCTTCTGGCCACGGGTGTGGGATTCATCCTCGAAGTGAAGGCCGAACAGGAGTTCCGTATCCTCAACCAGACCAACGATGCCGCTCCCGTCAAGGTGCTGCGCGACGGCCAGTTCGTTGAGATACCCAAGATGGACGTCGTCGTAGGTGACCTCGTACGCCTCGAGAGCGGTGATGAAGTTCCCGCCGACGGCACCCTTGAACAAAGCCGGCAACTGCGTGTGGATGAGAGTGCGTTCACCGGCGAGCCCTCTGCCCGCAAGTCGCACCTCCCCGCCGATGCCGACCCTCACGCCACCTATGCCACCAACATCCTCCTGCGCGGCTGCACCATCCTCGAAGGCTATGCTCTCCTACGCATCACCGCCATCGGTACCGACACCGAGGAAGGCCGCGGTGCCATGCAGGTGAGGGAAGGCCGCACGGTGGAAACGCCCCTCAATCGCCAACTCTCTGCCCTCGGTAAACAGGTAAGCGGCGCGGCGTTCGTCATCGCCCTCCTCGTCGTAGTGGGGCGTATCCTCTGCTTCTTCCTCCTCGGCGAAGGGGCCTCCGGCGACTTTGCCACCATCAACTTCGTGCAATATATTCTGGAAAGCCTCATGCTCGCCGTGGCGCTCATCGCCGTGGCCGTGCCCGAAGGCCTTCCTATGAGCATCACGATGAGTCTTGCTATGAGTATGCGCCGCATGCTCCGCGAGAACAACCTCGTCCGCAAACTCCACGCCTGCGAGACAATGGGCGCCGCCACCGTCATCTGCACCGACAAGACCGGCACGCTCACGCAGAACAAGATGCAAGTGGTGGAACATCTCTCCCTGCCTTTCTCTGACGACATTCTCCCGAACGAAGCGCAACCCCTTACGGAAGTTGAAGGGGGCCTCATCTCTCTTTGCTGCGCTCTCAACTCCACCGCTGAACTCTCCATCGCCCCCGACGGCAGCGTTAAGGTGCTCGGCAACCCGACGGAAGGTGCTCTCCTCCGCTGGCTCGCCGAACAGGAAATTGACTACCGCGCCCTGCGCCGCGACTGGACGGTAACTGACCGCACGCCCTTCTCCTCCGAGCGCAAGTTTATGAGCACTACGGTGGAGCGCGGCAGCACACGCATAACATTCTTCAAGGGTGCCTCCGAGATTCTTCTCCCCCAGTGCCAGCCCGTCTGCATCGACATTATGGCCCAACTCGCCCAGTGGCAAGCCAAGGCCATGCGCACCCTCGGTTTCGCCGCCGAGATTGACGGCGTACGCCATTTCCTCGGCATCGTAGGCATTATGGATCCGCTCCGCAGCGATGTGCGCGAAGCCATTGATACTTGCACTCAGCGTGCCGGCGTCCGCGTCATTATCGTCACGGGCGACACAGTAGGCACGGCCTCCGAGATTGGCCGTCAGATTGGTATCATATCCGAAGGCGAAGAAGGCCAAGTCCTTACTGGCCCTGCCTTCGCCGCTCTTTCCGACGCCGAAGCCCTCGCCGTTCTCCCCAATCTCCGCATCATTGCTCGCGCTCGCCCCGATGACAAGGCTCGCCTCGTTACCCTCCTCCAGCAGAGCGGCGAAGTGGTGGCTGTCACCGGCGACGGCACCAACGATGCTCCCGCCCTCGCCAAGGCACAGGTGGGACTTTCTATGGGCAGCGGAACGGCGCATGCCAAGGAGGCCTCCGACATCACCATCATCGACGACTCCTTCGCCTCCATCAACAAGGCCATTCTCTGGGGTCGCTCGCTCTATCAGAACATTCGCCGCTTCCTGCTCTTCCAACTCACGGTGAATGTAGCGGCCTGTCTCATCGTCTTCATCGGTGCCTTCACGGGCACGGAGTCGCCCCTCACCGTCACGCAGATGCTCTGGGTGAACCTCATCATGGACACTTTTGCAGCCATGGCCCTCTCCTCCCTACCCGCCGACCCTTCCGTCATGGACGAGAAGCCCCGCAGCCAAAAGGCGCACATCATCGACCGTCCTATGCTCTCCCACATCACCGCCGTGGGTCTCACGCAGTTCCTTCTCGCTGCCGTCGTATGGGAACTCCCGCGCCTTTTCGGCATAGCCCTCCCTGATGTGCAGTTCTTCACATTCTTCGTGATGCTCCAGTTCTGGAATCTCTTCAATGTGCGCTACTATCGCACCTCCCGCAGCCTCTTGCTCGACCTCGCCGACATCATCCGTTGCCCCCGCACCTTCCAGCAGCATTTCTCCACGGCCTTCATTGCTATTGCCTTGGCCATCTTCTTTGGCCAGTTGCTCATCGTAGAACTCGCCCCGCAGTTCTTCCAGACCGAGCGCCTGACAGGCCTTCAAATCCTCATCATCACTGGCCTCACCGCCCCCTTCCTTATCATTCCCGACATCTACCGCACAATAAGAAGCCTCTCCCCGTCAAAGCTCCCTTCGGGACTTTGCCACCCCTCCCCTGTTAGGGAGGGGGAGAATACTCCTGCGGATGATGACACGCTTGCAAACCTTTGAGGAAGTTCCTCCATTCTCTGATAATTATTAAATAATACAAATATGTCCTACAAATCCATCTTCCGCACTTTACTCTCCCCCTTTAAGGGTGAGCTGGTGGCGGTCCTTTTCATCCTTGCCCTCGGCATCCATGCCCAGGTCACTATCTCCGACATTACCGCTGGCAAGTACTCTCCACAGTCAATCAGTGCCCTCACGCCTATGGCCGACGGCGAATCCTACTCCCAACTCGTTGACAACAAGCGCATCGTCCGCACCTCCTTCAAGACGGGCAAGGACGTAGCCACCCTCTTCGACGTGGCCACCGTGCGCGGCAAGGTGTCAGTCTCCTCCATCGACGGCTATATTCTCTCCCCAGACGAGAGCCGCATCCTCATCCAGACCAACACCCGCTACGTCTATCGCCGCACCTTCACGGCCGACTACTACATCTACGACGTGGCCAACAACCGCCTCGAACCGCTCTCCGACGGCGGCCCCCAGATGTCGCCCCTCTTCTCCCCCGACGGCAATGTTGTCGCCTTCGCCCGCGAGGGCAACCTCTTCGTGGTCAAACTCCTCTACGGCAACGCCGAGACGCAGGTGACGAAGGACGGCGAACGCGGCAAGATTATCAACGGCATTCCCGACTGGGTCAACGAGGAGGAGTTCTCCACCGCCCGCTCCTTCTGCTTCTCCGCCGACAGCGAGATGCTCATCTGGGTGCGCTACGACGAGAGCCAGGTGCCCGTCTATGATATGCCGATGTATTCCTCCGAGCGCCTGCCCTACCCGTATTCCTACAAATACCCCGTGGCCGGTGCCACCAACGCCACCGTCAGCGTCCACTCCTACGACCTCAAGAACCGCAACACGCGCCAGATTGACCTCCCCCTCGCTGCCGACGACTACATTCCCCGCATAGCCACCACCAGCGATGCCGACAAGGTGTGCATTGTCACCCTCAACCGCCATCAGGACCGCATGGACATCTATATGGCCAATCCCCGCAGCACCGTCGCAAAGCAGGTGCTCCGCGAGGAAATCCCCCACTACGTGAAGGAACCCGCCTACACCGACCTCCAGTTCTACCCCGGCCACTTTGCCATCCTCTCCGAGCGCACCGGCCACCAGCACCTCTACTGGTACACCCTCCAGGGGAACCTTGAGCAGACGGTCACGCAGGGCGACTTTGAGGTAACCCGTTTCCACGGCTACGATGCCGCCACTGGCCGCTTCTTCTACACCTCCACCCAGGAGTCGCCCCTCCGCCGTGCCGTCTATGCCACCGACCGCAAAGGAAAGACCACCAAAATTTCCCAGCAGGTAGGCACCAACAGCGCCACGTTCAGCAAGGGCTTCCGCTACTTCGTCAATACATACAGCAGCATCACGCAGCCGCCCGTCACCACCCTCTGCGACGCCAGCGGCCGCACGCTCCACACCCTCATCACCAACGACGCCCTGAAACAAACCGCCGACCAGCTATTCGGTCAGAAGGAACTCCTCACCCTCACCACCGCCGACGGCCTCACCCTCAACGCCTGGATGCTCCGTCCCCGCAATTTCGACCCCTCAAAGCGCTACCCCGTCATCATGTACCAGTACAGCGGCCCCGGCTCGCAGGAAGTCACCGACTCCTGGTCGTGCGGCTTCTACCCCGGCGGTGCCTTTGAGAGCGTACTCGCCCAGGAAGGCTACATCAGCGTCGTCGTAGATGGCCGCGGCACCGGTTACCGCGGTGCCGAGTGGGAGAAATGCACCTATCTCCACCTCGGCCAACTCGAATCCCACGACCAAGCCGCAGCCGCCCAAGCCCTCGCCCAACTTCCCTACGTTGACGGCAGCCGCATCGGCATCTGGGGATGGAGTTTCGGAGGGTTCAACACCCTAATGTCCATGGCCGAAAGCAAGCAATCCGCAGGCCTCCCCATAAAGGGGGAGGTGCCCGAAAGGGCGGAGGGGGTATTCAAGGCCGGCTGCGCCGTAGCCCCCGTCACCTCCTGGCGCTTCTATGACAGCGCCTACACCGAGCGCTTCATGCGCACCCCGCAGGAGAACCCCGACGGCTATGACGACTGCCCCATCGCCCGCGCCTCCAACATCAAGGGCGCTCTTCTCCTCATTCACGGCACTGCCGACGACAATGTCCACTTCCGCAATTTCACCGAGATGAGCGAAGCCCTCGTGCAGGCCGACGTGCCCTTTGACTGCCAGATTTACCGCAACCGCAACCACTCCATCTACGGCGGTAACACGCGCAAGCACCTCCTCACCCGCATTCTCCGCCACTTTAAGGAGAATCTTTAAGCCTCTTCCAGCCTTACAATTTTCGTAACCCAGTTTTAGTTTCGTTTCAACAGTTGTTAAAATGCATTTCAACAATTGTTAAAAACAATTTCAACAGTTGTTAAAATCAATTTCAACAATTGTTAAAAACACTCTGGGATATACTTTAATAAAAACGGGAATATAACACACTACATATCAACACGGTTCACCAGTACCTTAAAATTCAAAGACTATGGTAAAAGTAACGCCTTTCGTATCTCCTTGCAGAAAAGAGGAGAAGCCTTCCTCAAAGAAACTGCACCTTCGCATCAGTAATCCTCACACGGATACGGCAAAGGACGTGGCTGAGGCCCTCTCCCACAGCACCACGCTCACTCCCGCCGACATCAGCGGCGTGCTCTCCGCCCTGCAGGACTATATCGTCAATGCCCTCGCCCAAGGGCGCAACATCCACCTCGATAAACTCGGGCGCATCAGCCTTATTCCGGAGTTCACGCGCCCCGTGTATGAGGGCGACAAGTTCCGCAACGAGGACATCAGCACTAAGACCGTGCAATTCCTGCCCGACCACGAATTTATCAAGGCGGTGCGCTTCAACACCAAGTATCAGGCCACGGCCCTCCACCTGTCGAGCCACGTGACGCCGGAGGAGGCTAAAGCGTTCTGCGACGAGTGGTTCACGCAGCACGATGTGCTCATCACCACCGACCTCATGAACGGCTTGAACCTGAAACGCGGAAAGGCCCGTCTGCTTCTCCTTGCCCTCGTGGAGCGCAATGTGCTCGCAAGAAAAAAATACGGAAGCATCGTGCAGTATATCCCTGCAAAATAACAGGAACTACACAAACCCAACGAACCTCTTATCCAACCTCTCCCCGAAGTGCCTTCCCGTCGGATTATCCTGCGGGAAGGGGCTTCGGGGAGAGGTTCGTTTGAACATTTATAAATTCAAAAGGAGGGCTAATTTTGTTTTTTTTAAGGAAAAGGCGTGTAATGTCCTTTTTTTTTATTAACTTTGCAACGCAAAAGATTTTCCATTTATGAGAGTGGAAAAGAGCAGAGGCTTACCTCGTAACCTTGTAAATATAAAGATAAAACAAATATGAGAGACAAAACTTCTTTTCTTACCAGTGCCCAGCAAGGCGTTTACATTGATTGCATTCTTAATCCCGAGAGTCTGCGTTACAACACACCGAAAGCTGTGCCCTTCCCGCAGGACATCAAGCCCGAGGACTTGGCCGAGGCTGTAAAGAAAACGCTGGAAAATCACCCCGCCCTGTTCTCGCATTTCGAGGAAGGGACTGACGGTCCCGTGCAGGTGTATGCCGGGGTGTGCCACGCGGAAGTAGAATGTGAGAAGGTGGAAGAAAGCGGGATAGCATTCGCAAAGAAGGCCTTTGTCCGCCCGTTTGATATCAATCGCGGCCCGCTCCATCGCGTCAAGGTGCTCGACACGCCCCATGGGGCCGTGTTGCTGATGGACTACCACCACCTTGTCTATGACGGTGCCTCACTCAATATCCTGATGAACGAAATCTGTGCGGCTCTGGAAGGGACAGCCCCCACGGCCGAGGCCCACAGTTATGCCGAGTTCGCCGCTGCGCAGCACGCCGACACGACCGACCATAAAGCCTACTACGACCAGTTGTTCGGCGAAGGTATAGCCTCCACGCAGATGCCTGCCGACCTGAATGGTGAGGGCGGCGAGCACGCGGAGCACACGCTTCACGTCAGCACGCCCGACGTGATGCAGAAGGCCAAGGCCCTCGGCACGGCGCCGTCGGCCCTCTTCATGGCAGCAGCCTTCTATACGCTCAGCCGCTATGCCAACACGCGCGACCTGTGCCTGACCACCATCAGCAACGGTCGCCGCAATCCGCTGACGCAGGGCGTGGTGGGTATGTTTGTGAACACCCTGCCCCTCGTAGGAAAGATAGAAGACACCAGCGTGCGCGAGTTCATTCTCGGCGTACGCCGCACCTTCCAGGAGACGAGGGAACACGAGGAGTACTCCTTCGCCTCCGTCGTCCACAACTACGGCATAGAGCAGCACGTGCGCTTCACCTATCAGTACGGCACCATGGGCAACCACTACAGCGTGAACGGCCAGGACGTCACCTATGAGATGCTGCGCACCAACAGTCAGGAAAGCCCCTTCACCATCACGATAGCCAACGCGGAGGGACGGCCCGCCATCGTCATCAACTACGACACGGCACGCTACTCCGCCGACCTTGCCCGCCGCTTCGCCGAGTCGATGGATGCCGTGGTGGCTCACTTTTTAGCCGAACCGGAAAGCCGCCTGCTGGGCGTCAGCATTATGAGCCGGCAGCAGGAGGAAGAAGTGGCCGCCCTGCGCCAGACGTGCCTCGACCCGTCGGCCGTGCGCTTCCCGCTCTTCCACAACAGTCTGGAATATTGGGCCGAACATACGCCCGACGCCACTGCCCTCATCGCCTGCAACGAGACGCTCACCTACCGCGGACTCAACGAGAAGGCCAACGCCCTCGCGCGCGTATTAATAAATAAAGGTGTGGTGCCCGGCGACCGTGTCTGCCTCCTCCTGCCCCGCAAGAGCTGGCACATCATCGCCATGTTCGGCGTGATGAAGGCCGGCGCCGCCTACATACCCTGCGACCCCGAATACCCCGCCGAGCGCATACGCCTCATCACGGAAGACAGCCACGCCCGCTACGTCATCACCACCCAGGACAAGATGGCCGACTACGGCGAACGGGCTCTGGACATTGAGAGCCTCAGCCTCTCCCCGTCAAAGCTTCCTACGGAACTTTGCCACCCCTCCCCTGTTAGGGAGGGGGAGGATACTGAGAATCCTAACGTTAACATCTCACCCGACGACCTCGCCTACCTCATCTACACCAGCGGCTCTACAGGACGTCCGAAGGGCGTGATGCTCCGCCACAAAGGCATTTGCAACTACTTGACCAACCACGAAGAGAACCGCCACTTCCATGCGCTCGTTAACGACTGCCACACAATGCTGTGCATCACCACGGTAAGTTTTGACCTGTCGCTGAAAGAAATCGGCGCCTCGCTATATAACGGCATGACGTTGGTATTTGCCGACGAGGAACAGGTGAATGACCCGCAGGCCTTGGCTGACCTTATGGACAAGACGGGCGTAGATGGTTTCAGCGGCACACCTTCGCGACTGAAGATGTTCCTTGACCTTCCCGCCTTCCGCGAGGCCTTTGCCCGCTGTAAGTTCATCGTGCTGGGCGGCGAGAAATACCCCCCGACGCTTTTGCCGCAGATAAAGGAACTGGCTCCCAACGCCCGCCTTTTCAACACCTACGGCCCCACGGAAATCAGCGTGAGCAGCAACGGCAAGGAACTGACCCACAGCGAACACATCACCATAGGCCGCCCGCTGTTGAACGTAAAGGAATACGTAGTAGATAACGACATGAACGAACTGCCCGTAGGCGTGACCGGCGAACTTCTCATCGGCGGTATGGGCGTGGCTGCCGGCTACAATGACCTGCCCGACAAGACGGCAGAGGCCTTCATCGACTACAAAGGCGAACATTGCTACAAGTCGGGTGACTATGCTTACTGGAACGCCGAGGGCGAGGTCATCATCCTCGGCCGTAAGGACCACCAAATAAAACTCAACGGCTTGCGCATCGAGCTGGGCGAAGTGGAAACCGTGCTCTGCCGCCAACCACAGGTGAAAGAGGGCGTGGTGATGATTAAGAGCGTGGAAGGACACGACCACCTCGTGGCATACTACACGAGAGCCGAGAACGGTCGCATGTGCGACAACCAAAATAACAACAACGAAAACGAGAACGAAAGCAAGTCTCCTTCCAAGGAAGATTTAGAGGGCCTTCTCAAGGAACAGATGGGCAAGAGCCTGACGCACTATATGGTGCCCACCATCTTCGTAGAAATGGAGAAGATGCCCATCTCTCCCAACGGCAAGACCGACCTCAAGTCCCTGCCCGAGCCCGTGCTGACACTATCGGCCGAAGATAAAGTCATGCCAGAGACGGCAGAAGAGCAAGCCCTCTACGACATTGCGGCCGAAATACTGGGCACGGACAACTTCGGCATCACCACCAACCTCGTCAGCGTTGGTCTGACGTCGCTACTGGCCATCCGTTTCTCTGTGATGGTAAATCAAAAGATGAACGCCACCCTTTCCGTAAGGGAAGTACAACACAAACCTACCGTAAAGGAATTGGCAGCTCGTATCTCAGCCCCCAGAGAGGGGACGACCCACACTGAAGCTCTCCCCCAAAGGGGGAGCGGGGAGGGGGCTTTATCCTTCTCCCAACTCGGTATCTACGCCGAGTGTATAGCCAGCCCCGACGATATACAATACAACATACCCGTCTGCATCGGCATGCCCGAAGGTCTCTCCGCAGGGGAGGTGGAGGAGGCCTTGAGGAAGGTCGTAGAAAAGCACCCGCACCTCTTCACCCATTTCCAAACCGCGGACGACGGTGAGCCCTACCAGTGCATTAAAAAGGACAGGACGCTGGAAATCCCCGTCCGCACCATGTCGGAGCCGGAGCTGGAGCAAGAAAAGAAGAACTTCGTGCGCCCGTTTGCCTTACAGGAAGGACCGCTCTTCCGACTGGAAATTGTGGAGACGCCCGCAGGCCTCCATGTATTGGCCGACTTCCACCACCTTATCATGGACGGCGGCTCGCTGGACATCTTCTACAGACAACTCTGCCAGGCTCTCGATGGAGAGACGCCGGAAGGTGAACAATATGACTATTATCAGTTTGTGGCCGACCAAAAGATAGAGCCCGCCACAGAGCAGTTCTTCGCCGAACAACTCGGCAAGATAGAAGAAGCCACGGCTCTGCTGCCCGACCTCTACGATGGCGATGACCGCCACCATCAGGCCGAATTACGCATACCCACCGACCTACAGGCCACACAGGAGAAGTGCCGTAGCCTCGGCATCACACCCGCCGCGCTATATCTTGCTGCATTGATGATAGCCTCCGCCCGCTATACGGCAGAGGAAACCGTGGGCCTCTGCCTGGTATCCAGCGGCCGCAGCAATCTGCGCATTGCCAAGACCTTCGGCATGTTCGTCAATACGCTACCTATCGTTGGCCATGTAGATGACAGCATGAGCGTGGACGACTATCTGCGCCAGACGGCCGGCACCTTCCTTGACACCCTTGCCTATGAGGATTATCCCTATGGCAAGATTGTGGAGAAATTCGGCTTCGCTGCCCACATCATGTACGCCTACCAAGTGGGCCTCATCAGTAAGTACGCATGCAAGAAGGGTGCTCTCACTTTGCAGGGACTGGAACTGCAAAAGGCCAAGTTCCCTCTGGCCGTATTGATAGAGGGCAACATGGCTCAAGGCGGGAGCATCCGCGTGGAATACGACGAGAGCCTCTTCTCCGCGGAAATGATGAAGGGCTTCGGTGCCGTCCTGCAGCACATCGTGGAGGAACTTCTCGTGAAGGAAAAAATGAGCGACATTACCCTCTGCGATGAGCAGATGACCGCGCAACTTGACTCCTTCAACGAGGCTCGCTGCGAAACATCGGACGACAACCAAAATAAGGAGACGGTACTCTCACTCTTCAAGAAGGCTGCCGAGCGATACCCCGACAATGTGGCCGCCGTCTTCAAAGACAAGCAATACACATACCGCGAACTGGACGAACTGACCGACCGCGTCGGTGCCCTTATATATAATAAGGTGTGCGATTGCGGCAAACAGGAGCCCGTGGTGAGCATTCTCATCCCGCGCAACGAATATATGTTTATCTTGCCGCTGGCAGTTATGAAGGCCGGCTGCGCCTACCAGCCCCTCGACCCGAGTTACCCGCAGGAGCGTCTCAACTTCATGGTGAAGGACGCCGAAGCCGCCTTGCTCATCGCCGACGAAGAATTGCGCGACCTCATCAACGAGTATGAGGGCGAGGTTGTGCTGACGCGGGACCTTGAGCACATAGAAGTAAAGGAATTACCGACCTGCAGCCTTACGTCACAGAGTCTCTTCATTCTACTCTATACCAGCGGCTCCACCGGCGTACCGAAGGGCGTGATGCTGGAGCACGGCAATCTGGTGGCCTTCATCAATTGGTACCGCCGCTACTATGGTCTCGAGCCCGAACACAACGTGGCAGCCTACGCCTCCTTTGGCTTCGATGCTTGCATGATGGACCTCTACCCCGCCCTGACGACGGGAGCCACCGTACACATCATTCCCGAAGATATTCGCCTTGACCTCGTTGCCCTCAACGACTACTTTGAGGACAACAACATTACCCATAGCTTCATGACCACACAGGTGGGCGTGCAGTTCCTTCTCAATACAAAGAATCATTCGCTCAAGCACCTGTCAGTAGGCGGAGAAAAACTCATCAGCGTAGATTCCCCCGAGGGCTACATCCTCCACAATGGCTACGGCCCCACGGAGTGCACCATATTCTCAACTATCCTTCCCGTACTGAAAAACGAACCCAACATACCTATCGGCCAGCCCATAGGCGAACTGAAAGGCTACGTAATGGACAAGCACCTGCACCGCCTGCCCGTGGGTGCTGCCGGCGAACTGGTCATCGTAGGTCCACAGGTGGGACGCGGCTACCTGAACCGCCCCGACAAGACTGCGGAATCCTTCTTCACCCTGAACGGTGAGAGGGCCTACCACAGCGGCGACATCGTGCGCTACCGCACAGACGGCAACATTGAGTTCGTGGGCCGCAAGGACGGCCAGGTGAAGATTCGCGGCTTCCGCATCGAACTGAAGGAAGTGGAAGCCGTCATTCGCGAGTTTGCCGGCATCAGGGACGTCACTGTGCAAGCCTTTGATGATCCTAACGGCGGTAAGTTTATCGCGGCCTACATCGTAAGCGATGAAACGGTGGACATTAATGCTCTGAACAACTTCATCCTTGAGCAAAAGCCGCCCTATATGGTGCCGGCCATCACGATGCAGATAGAAGAGATACCGCTGAATGTAAACCAAAAGGTTGATAAGAAGGCCTTACCGGTCGCATGTGCGACAACCAAAATAACAGAGACGGCAGCTCCGCTCAACACTCTGGAAAAGGAACTGAAGGCTATCATCGTCTCCGTGATAAATACGGAGGACTTCGGCGTTACCGACGTATTGGGCTACGTAGGACTTACCTCTATCTCAAGCATACGTCTGGCCTCTCTTCTCTACAAGCGCTTCGGCGTGAAAGTTAATTCCAAAGCCCTCGTCAAGTCGGACTCGTTGCAGAGCATTGAAAACGAAATCCTGGAGATGTGGATGAAGGCCCCCATGGCCTCCTCTACCAAGGGGGAGAGCCCCAAGAGCGCTGAAACCTCCTCCCATGAGAGGACAAGAGAAGAGCTTGAGGCTCCGCTCACTTTCCCGCAAATCGGCGTATTTATGGACTGCGAAATGAACCCCGACACTACGATGTACAACATCGCCACAATGTACGAGTTCCCCGCAGAAACCACCCCTGCCGCTTTGAACAAAGCCGTGAAAACGGCCGTAGAAAGCCACCCCGCTCTCTTCTGCAATTTCTTCCAGACCGATGAAGGCGTGGTGATGCGCAAGAACGACGCACACAAGTTTGAAGTCACGCAAAAGACGATGAGCAGAGAAGAACTGGACACGTACAAGCAAGACTTTGTGCGCCCCTTCAACGTAGGGCAAGACTTGCTCGTCCGGGCCGAGATAGTCCAACTTACGGACGGCCCATGCTGCCTCCTCTTCGATATGCACCACCTGGTGGCTGACGGCAGTTCACTTGACCTCATCATGAAGCAGATTACAGCTTTGCTCGACGGCCAAGAAATAGAGTCTGAAACTTTCTCTTATCTGCGTTTTGCCACCGAACAGAACGCCAAGGCTGAAAAGGACCTTGCAGAGCACAAAGCTTTCTACGACGAGATGTTTGCCACCTACGAGAACTCCGCCACGGTACCTGCCGACAAGAACGACACCGAAGAGGGGCTTCCGCAGCACGTCACCGCCGACATTCCCGAGACCTTGCTGAACCTCAAACTGCCCCAAGGCGTGACGCAGGCCCATTTCTGGTTTGCCGCCTTCAATTACGCCCTCTCGCGCTACGCCAACACGAAGGATGTCTTCACCGCCTTCATCAGTAGCGGCCGACAAAATATAGACATCATCGACACCGTCGGTATGTTTGTCAACACCTTGCCCTGCGCCGTCCACATCAAGGAACAGAGCGTGGAGGAATATCTCCGCGAGGTGTCGGAGACATTCAGCGACATCATGCTTGACCACGAGAACTATCCCTTTGCCCGCATCGCCGGCGACTACGGATTCAAGGACAGCGTGAGCTATGCCTACCAGATGGGCGTGAAGAACACCTACCGCACAGGCGGAAAGGAAATAAAGATGAGCGGCATGGCGCTGTCGAAAGCCAAGATTCCCCTCTGTATCTTCATTCAGAACGTGAAAGGCGTACCGAGCGTTGATGCTGAATACGACGATTCCAAATACACCCGTGAGCTGGCCGGGCGCTTTGCCGAGAGCATCGTGGCCACGGCCGAGCACTTCGCCGCCCAGATGAAGGCTCCGGTGAAGTCCATCAGCATCATGAGCGAGCGCCAACGTCTGGAAGTGAAGGCTATGCACAGCGTCCACGAAGACCTTAACTTCCCCATCCGCACCTTCCACGAAGGTATTGAGCAGTGGGCCGAGAAGACGCCTGATGCCCTCGCCATTATGGCCTGCGACCGCGACCTGACCTACCGCCAATACAACGACGAAGCCAACCAGATGGCCCGTGCCCTCATGGCTCGCGGTGTGAAACAGGGCGACAGGGTAATTCTCCTCCTGCCCCGCCGCAGCTATTACCTCACGGCCCTCTTCGCCGTGATGAAGTGCGGCGCGGCCTTCATTCCGATGGATCCGGAATACCCCGCTGACCGCATCGCCTACATCCTTGAAGATGCCGGCGGTCGCCACATCATCACCACCGCCGACAAGGTGGCCGAGCACCCCGGACGCGCCATCGACATTGCTGAATTGCAGCAGGAAGGCAGCAAGTACGACACTCATAATCTCAACATCAAGGTTGATCCCCACGACCTCGCCTACCTCATCTACACCAGTGGTTCAACAGGCCGTCCTAAAGGCGTTATGATTGAGCATCTTGGTGCCGCATCTTTCCTCTACTTCTACAAGAGTGACACCAACTACGGCAGCGACAGTCAGGCCAACCGCGTGGGTCTCTGCCAGTCCTCTGTGTCCTTCGACCTCAGCGTGGGCGAAATCGGCGTGCAGGTGTTCAACGGCGACACCGTGGCCTTCGCCAACGAAGACGAGATGATGAGCCCCGTAGAGATGGTGAAACTCTGCCGCCGCACGGGCGCACAGACCATCAGCGGCACGCCCTCCCGTCTGGCTGTGAACCTCGAGCTGGAGGAATACCACGACCTCATCAAGAATCAGATGAAGTGCGTCGTCACCGGTGGCGAGAAGCTGCCCGCTCCCCTACTCGATGAGTTGGAGAAGATGGACGTGTACATCATCAACACCTACGGTCCCACAGAGACGACGATGGGCTCCAGCGCCGGTGTGCTCAACGGCACGCGCCAGATTCATGTAGGCAAGCCCTTCACCAACTATACCTATCAGGTGCTGGACAGCGACCGCAACGAACTGCCCGTCGGCGTGATGGGTGAGCTCTGCATCGGCGGCATCGGCCTCGCGCGTGGATATAATAATATGCCTGAACGCACTGCCGAGACTTTCATCACCTGGCAGGGCGAGCGCATCTACCGCACCGGCGACTACTCTATGTGGACGCCCGAGGGCAACATTATCATCATGGGCCGCACCGACAATCAGGTGAAACTCAACGGCCTGCGCATTGAGCTCGGCGAGGTAGAGAGCGTGATGGCCCAGCACGCCGGCATGAAGCAGTGCGTGGCCATCATCAAGAAGCTCGGTCCCATCGATAAGCTCATCGGCTACTACACCGTGGACGAGAGCGTGGCCGATATCCCCGTTGAAGAATATGAAGAAGCCCTGCGCACCGAGATGTCCGTGAAGCTCACGCCCTATATGGTGCCCGGCATCTTCGTGCGTCTGGACGAGATACCGCTCACCCCCGTAGGCAAGACCGACGTGAAGCGTCTGCCCACGCCCAGTCTGCAGAACAGTGCGTACGTGGCTCCGCAGAACGATACGGAAAAGACCTTCTGCGAGATTTTCCAGAAGATTCTCCACATCGAGCGCATCGGCGCCACCGATAACTTCTTTGAACTCGGCGGCACGTCCCTCGTGGCTATGCAACTCATCGCTGAGGCCGCCAAGGTGGGCTACAAGATGGTGTATAAGCAAGTGTTCGACCACGCCACGCCGCGCCTCTTAGCCCAGATGCTCGACCCCGAAGCCGGTAACAAGAGCGACGACACCTCGTCCAAGCCCTTCATCGACCAGATTACGAACTACGACTACGCCCCCCTGGAGAGCGTCCTCGCCCTCAACACACTGGACAACTTCCGTGCCGGTGAGTGCTACGCCACCATGGGCAACGTCTTCCTCGCCGGTGCTACGGGCTTCCTCGGCATCCACGTACTCCACAATCTCATCCTCCGCGATGACGTGCCTCACATCTACTGCCTCGTGCGCCCCAACAAGGTGCTCAGCGCAGAGAGCCGCCTGCGCACGCTCCTGGCCTACTACTTCGGTGATGCCTACGAGGAACTGTTCAAAGAGGGCCGCATCGTAGTGGTGCAGGGCGACGTGACCGACGCCAAGGTTTTCCAGCAGTTCAACGAGCCCATTGACGTGCTCATCAACTGCGCTGCCAACGTGAAGCACTTCTCGGCCGGCACCGACATTGAGGACATCAATATCACCGGCGCGCAGAACTGCATCGACCTCTGCCTCCGCCTCGGCGCACGCTTCATCCAGACCTCTACGGGTAGCGTGGCAGGTGCCAAGGTGAGCGATAAGCCCGAGCCGCCCCATATGCTCTCCGAGCGCGACCTCTACTTCGGCCAGGAACTCTCCACCAAGTACGCCGCCTCCAAGTTCCTCGCCGAGCGCGCCGTCATCCACGCCGTGCGCCATCAGGGCCTACGCGGCAAGATCATGCGCCTGGGCAACCTTTCTGCCCGCAGCACCGACGGCGAGTTCCAGATTAACTTCCGCAGCAACAATGCCATGTCGGCCCTCAAGGCTTATCAGACGTTGGGCTGCTTCCCCTATAGCCGCGACTTCGGCTATTCGGAGTTCTCGCCCATCAACGAGGTGGCCGATGCTGTCGTGCGCCTCTCCCTCACGCCCGACTGCTGTACCATCTTCCAGCCCGGCAACGTGCACTGGCCTCCCTATGGTGACATCATCGAGTGCATGAACCGCCTCGGCCTGCACATTGAGCGCGTGGAGGACGACGTCTTCAAGGAGCGCCTCGCCCAAGCCCTCAACGACCCCGCCAAGAGTTCACTCGTTCAGAGCCTCGTGGCCTACAGCAATGCCTCCGACGGCAAGGTGCACACCGTCAATGGTTGGGACCCCAAGTCCTATACCGCACAGGTGCTCCTCCGTCTCGGCTTCCGCTGGTCATTCACCACGTGGGACTATCTCTTTGCCTACCTCGGCAACCTCCAGTCTCTCGGCGTCTTTGACGAAGACTATCAGCGATAAAACGAAAACGGTCGCATGTGCGACAACCGAAATACTAGCCAACCATCATTCCCGGCGGTTTTCCGCCGGCCCCCCACCCCCTATGACTTCCACCTTCATTCAGCAAATCATCGCCAACTGCGAACGCTACCCCGACCGCATCGCCATTGTTGATGCCGACGGCACCCGCGAGACCACTTACGGCCAACTTCTCCACACGTCCCGCCAGACAGCAGCTTTCCTCAAAAGGGAAGGAGTGCAGAAGGGCAGTTTCGTAACAATCCTCCTGCCGCCCTGTGCAGAATACATGGCCGTGGAAATAGGCTTATGGCTCGCCCACTGCGTGGCCGTGCCGATGGGCGACCACTTCCCGCAGGACCGCATTGACTTCATCGTGGCCCACTCCGAGAGTCCCCTCACCATTGATGCCGACGTGCTCGCCCGCATTAAGCAGACGACTCTGGATGACACCGAGTTCCTCACTCCCGCCGACATCCCCGACACGGAGGAGGGCGCCATCCTCATCTACACTTCCGGCAGCACGGGACAGCCCAAGGGCATCCTCCACAACCACTCCACGCTGGAAGGCAACTGCCCCCGCATGCCTCGCGAGTTCGCCCCCGATGCCTCCACGCGCTTCGGTGCGGCATCGCCCTTCTACTTCGTCACCATCATCGGCAGTTATGACGTGCTGCACGGCGGCGGCACAGTCCATATCCTCGCCGACCACCGCAAGGCCAGCGCACAGGCCATTGGCGAATACATTGACAAGCACGGCATCACCCTCTGCCACATCAGTCCGGCCGTGCTCCTGCAATTCCACAACACAAGCACCTCCCTCAAAGCCGTCATTACCGGCGGCGAGAAACTCACGGCGCAACATTCCCAAGAGGGTTACAAACTCTTCAACATGTTCGGCATGAGCGAGACGGGCGGCGCCGTAATGTCCTACGAGGTGGAGAAGCCTTCCGACTCGGCTCCCCTGGGCCTCGGCATCAACGACAACATAGCCCGCGTGGTGGACGAAGAGGGTAACGACGCCCCCATCGACACCGACGGCGAGCTTATCCTCCACGGTCATTTCTGCGCCGGCTACTACAAAGACCCCGAGCGCACCGAGAAACTATACCGCGACGGCTGGCTTCACACAGGCGACATTGCCCGCCGCGACGTGCGCGGCATCATCCACTACGTCAACCGCAAGGACTGGATGCTGAAAATCAACGGCCAGCGCGTGGAGCCCGGCGAGATTGAGGCCGCTATGAAGCGTATGCCCGGCATCAAGAATGCAGTGGTGCAGGGTATCGACAACGGTCGCGGAAGCAAATACCTCTGCGGCTACTACACTCTTGAAGGCGGGAAATCCGCCGCTCCCATCGGCAAGGAAGAAATCACGGCCTACCTGGAGCAGCACCTGCCCCACTATATGGTGCCGCTGCGCTACGTGGAGATGGAGGCCTTCCCGCTGAATGCCAACGGCAAGGTGGACCGCAAGAACCTGCCCCTCCCGCAGGTGGACCGCTCACGTCTCACGCCCCTTCAAGGTGAGACGGAGGAGCAAGTGGCCGGACTTTTCTGCAAAGTATTGGGTATGGACAGGGCCGACATCGGCGCCCAAACTCACTTCTTCGAGGAAGGCGGCGACTCCATCCGCATTATGACGCTCTGCGCCGAGGTGCTCACGGCCTTCCACAAAGACATACCGCCCGCCCGCATCTATGAGCAACCCACCGTCCGCGGCATAGCCCAGGCCATTGACGCCGCAGAGGAAGGCGGCACCCCCCTCGACTTCGTCTATTCCGACCACCCCGACAAGGCGCCCCTCGTGTTTATCCATACGGGCAGCACGGGCAGCGAGGCCTACTACGCTCTGGCCGGCGACATCAAGGATTCATGTTCCTTCTCCGTCATTGAGCAGTACAACATCTACCACCCCGACGACGTGCAGGAGGGCATCCCCGCCATCGCCGCCAAATACATTGAGATTCTCAAGAAGCGCCAGCCCCACGGCCCCTACAACCTCGGCGGATGGTGCTATGGCGGTATGATTGCCTACGAAATGGCCTGCCAACTCAAAGAGGCCGGCGAGGACATGGGCAGCCTCATCCTCATTGATTCCTACATTATGAACAGCGACTACGACCGCCGCCTCGCCATAACTAACCAGGTGGAGAAAGTGGACCGCACATACTACGAGACCAACCCTCTCTTTGAGCACTTCCGCTCCATGGGACTGCTGGAGAGCGTCATCGCCAACTCCCGCCGCGTAGCGCAGAATATGGTGGACTTCCAACCCCGCCCTTACCACGGCCGCGTACATTTCTTCAAGGCCCTCGGCATGGCCAAGAACCTCCCCGTAGCCAACCGCACCTATTTCGCCCACATTGTTCGCGAAAGGGCCGGTGGCTTGGAGAAATTCATCCCCGACAACCTCCTCACAATCTACGAGATACAGGAGCACCACGATGGCATGATGAGCGACGTAGGCCGCAAGGTCATCAGCAACCGCATCCGCAATATTATGGGTACAGAGGCCCTCTATAAGAAAGTAGAAGAATACTGGAGCAAACTAAACATTTTATAACTCATGCGAAGAACACTTCTCTTCTTCTCTGCAATTCTCATCACGCTCTGCTGCTATGGGAATACAGACAAGACAAGCCTGCCGCGCGGGAAGGAAGATACCCGCGTAGCTGCAGCCGCAGCCGCTTTCCATCAGGCTATGATTGATATTGACACAACGCACACAACGGAAATTCGCAGTTTCATGCTTGTGCGCAAAGGAAAAGTCGTCTATGAAAAGTATTGCGGAAACGAGACACCGCAAACACCCCGCGAGATGTATTCAATAGGCAAGACTCTTGTCGCATTAGCCGTGGGATGCGCCGTAGACGAGGGTAAACTCTCCCTCTCCGACCGCGTCATTGATTTCTTCCCCGACGACCTCCCTGCCACGCTTCCCGACGGAATGAAAGACATTACGCTCCGCCATCTCCTCACGATGAATTGCGGCCTTGAAGAGTCACCCACTCTTCTCTCCATATTCAACCCCTCCGTGCAAGGTAAGGACACTATCAACTGGGTCCGCGAATTCTTCGCATCGCCCATGCCCCACAAGCCTGGCACATACTTCTACTACAACCTCTTCGCCACTTACATAGTCTGCACCATTGTGGAGAAAGCCACGGGTATGCCCTTCATCAACTATATTACGCCCCGCATCCTCACTCCTCTTCACATCAAGGCCCTTGACTACGACAAGAGCCCGCAAGGTATCTTCATCGGAGCATGGGGCGTAAGGCTCTGCGCAGAGGAGATGGCAAAGATTGGGCAACTCATGCTCCAGCACGGAAAATGGGAAGGCCACCAACTCATATCCCGCCACTGGATGAAGCAGATGACAGGCTTTCAGGTACCTTCCGCCGTCCATATCGCATTGGAAAAAAACACGCCTCAAGAAGAAAAGGAGGACCCGAATGAAATCCATTCCCAAGGCTACGGCTATTTCGTGTGGCGCGGCACGAACGACACATATCGTGCTGAAGGTATGCTCGGGCAGGTCATAATCATCCACCCCAAGACTGACACGGTCCTCGTCCTTACCAACTACACCAAGATGTATAAAGAGTTCTACGAACTCATAGAGCAATACCTCTATCCCGTGCTGTAAAAAATAAATTTCCAAACTACCAGATTACCTAATTTCCCATGGAAACTTTCCTTTGTGACACCCTTGACTACTATTGCTTAAACGAGCACATCTCCAAGTCCTTCCGCTACATCGTGCAGATGAAGGACACCATTGACGGCACATGCCTCCGCCAGGCACTTGACCTCACCCTCCCGCGCTATCCTTACCTTCTCAAGCGCATCGTGGCCACGCCCGAAGACTATCATCTGGAGCCCAACGACCGCCCCGTGGTCGTCATACCCTCCGATGAGCCCCTTACCCTATGCGGTGCCGAGTCCAACTACCACCTCTTCGGCCTCACCTATGCCGACGACTGCATCTTCTTCAACAACGTCCACGCCATTTTCGACGGACGCGGCCGCGGTCCCATCCTCCACACACTCCTATATTATTATTGCAAGTTGCGCTACAACGAAGAGGTAGAGATGCCCGGTGTATGGCTCGCCGACACGCCCGTTGACCCCGCCGAATACTTCGACCCCTTCACCCGCCCTCTCCCCGAAGCTGACGGTATGCTTCCCATGACCGAGGTTCCCGCCAAGGCTCTCCGCCTTGAAGAACAGGGCCGTGTGCGCCGTACCCAGCAGCACCAGCACTTTGTCCGCATCAACGAGAAGCAACTCATGTCGCTCTGCAAGACCACCGACGGCACGCCCAACACCATACTCTCGCTCCTTATGTGCCGTGCCATAGACAAGCTCCATCCCGATGCCACCGAGCCCATCATCGGCCAGGTGTATTGCGACTATCGCTCCGTCGTGCATGCCGAGAAGTCCCACCGCAATATGGTCACCACCCTGCCCCTCGTCTATGACCGCAGCATGCGCGATATGCCCCTCGACCGCCAGAACACCATCTTCCGCGGCAAAATCATCTACGAGTCCTACCCCTCCGTTCTCCTCCAGCGCGTGGCCGGCATCAAGGGAGCCTGCGAAGCTATCAACGGCCTCCCTGCCATTGAGGACAAGTTCGCCGCCGTGGCCCAGGGCATGGAAGGTTTCTTCCAGCAGACCACTTTCGCCATCAGTTACTCGGGCAAAAAGTCCTTCGGCTCTGCCGACCGCCACATCCTCGCCCTCTATCCTGCGGGCGAGCCCATAGGCATCGGTATTCTCATTGAGGTAACCGCCGCCGACGGCTGGTTCTACATCACCTTCATGCAAGACTGGCGCGAGGATATCTATTTCAACGCCTTCCTCAAGGAAATCGTTACCCTCGGCATCGACTTCGACCTCCTCTTCAGCAGCGAAGCTCATTGTCCCCGCTTCTCCCTGAAATAACAGACTATGCAAGAAAGAAAACCATACCTCATAGGCAAAGCCTTCAACCAGTTTCTCTGGGCTTCCGTCCTCACCGTGGCAGCCACGCAGGTAGCCAACATTGTGGACGCCACCATCGTGGGCCATCTCATCGGCCCCGACGCCCTCGCCGCCGTCAATCTCAGCAAGCCTCTGCTGCAGGCATTCTTTGCTATCTCGTGTCTCTATGTGCCGGCCGCCACCATCCTCACGGGCGTAGCCATCGGCAAGGGCGACACGCGGCGCGGCGGGCGCCTTATGACTTTCTCGCTTCTGCTGAGCGGTGTCCTCGGACTGGTATGTATCTTCGGCGGCTGGGCCTTCTTCGGCCCGCTCTCCCACCTTCTGTGCCCCTCTAAGGAACTCTATCCCCTTGCCACCCAGTTCATGAGCATCACGATTTTCTCCTCCTTGGCACAGCTCGTGATGTACACCGTCCATCAGTTCGTCACCGTTGATGGCTCGCCCCGCCTTGTCACCCTCTCCGTCATCACGGGCAACGTCTTCAACATTCTGCTGGACATTGTCTTTATAAAATTCTGCCGTATGGGCATTTCCGGCGCGGCATGGGCCACGTGCGCAATGTACGTCGTGTGCATCCTCACCTCCCTGCCCCATTTCCGCAAGGCCCACACGCTGCGTCTCTGCCGTCCCCGTCTGCGCTCGCTCGGACTGGGGAAACTCTTCGGCATGGGCCTGCCCCTCTTCTTCTCCACCGTGCTTATTTCCGTGCAGTATCTGGGCGCCAACCGCATTGCCTCCCTCTATCTCGGCAACAATGGCCTCGTGGCTCTCGCCGTGTGCATGCAACTCTTCGCCCTCTCCATGATTATCCTCACGGGCACGCTCCGCACCATCCAGCCCGTAGGTTCCATCCTCGCAGGCATGGACGACGGCCACGGCATGCTCATACTCATGAAGCGCGCCTACCGTTTTCTTGCCCTTTGCCTCCTCGTCTATGCCGCCGCCATCATTTTCTTCCCCGGCCAGATAGGCGCGCTGCTCGGCGTCACCCCGGGGCCCGCCATGGAGGCGGTAATGGCGGCTCTCCCTCTCTTCTCGCTCCACATCGTCATGCAGGCCCTGCTCTTCAACCTTATGCCCCTCTTCCAGTTCTATGAGCGCAAACGCCTCGCCCTGTTCCTGTCCATCGCCCAGACGCTGCTTCCCGTCGTCTTCTTCTATCTCCTGCGTGGCCAGTGGATAGGCTTCTTCATCGGCCAGCTCATCACGGGCATCGTTATCGTCGCGTGGAGCGGCATCATGCGCCGCAGCGACCCCACGCTCTGCCCCTTCTTCCTCATCCCCATAAAAGGTGCCGCAGAGAAGTTCGAAGTCACCGTCTCACCCTGCATATCTTCCCTTGCCGACACCGTCTCCCGGCTCTCCCAGTTCCTCAGTCAGGCCGGCCAGTCCCAGCGCAGCATCTTCCACGCCTGCCTCTGCACCGAGGAGTTCCTCAAAAACATCATTGAGCACGGAGAGGCCCATGCCGTGGACCTCGGCGCAACGGTCGTGGACGGCCACATCAACATCACCCTCCACGACGACGGCAGGGCCTTCAACCCCATAGCCTTCGCCTGCGACAATCCCGAAAAGATAGGTCTCGGCCTCAAGATAGCCCAAGGCATCAGCCACAAGCTCGACTACAAATACATTTTCCACCAGAACATGCTCACCATGCAGATTTAAGCATAACTATAAACCCTAACAAATATCCTAACACAATGAAATTACAAATCACCCCCACCCCCGACGTCATCAACGTTGTTCTCAGCGGTAGCCTCAACACGCAGGCCGCTCAGGAGATTGAACCCAAAATCACGGAACTCGAGACTTTGGCCTCCAAGCCCATCACCATAGACTGCACCGACCTGCAGTACATTGCCAGTACCGGCCTGCGCCTCCTCCTGCGTCTGCGCAAGGCAGCCTTCACCCACGGCCAGACCATCACCCTTACCGGCGTCAATGACAACGTTATGGAAGTGCTGCACATCACCAATTTTGACAAGATGTTCAACATCGTATAGCCCCTCCGCCTTTTCTCTCTCAAAAAAACCAACGAATTGCAATCCCCGCATTTCCGCTTTTTCCATCCCTACCTGCGCCTGTCGCTGGCTGTACTCCTCATAGGCGGAATGGCCTTTGCCACGGGTATGGGCTACTGTCTATACAAGTCGCGCGCCCTCATCACCGGACTCACCGACAGCAGCGTCATGCGCATCGTAGATGAAAGTTTCTCCTATATGGAAAACCAAGTGAAAGTGGCCGAAGAGGGCCATCTTTCTCTTGCATGGGGCACCGACCGCGTAGGCTACCCGCACCTCACGGGCAGCAACGCAAGCGAGGAGGACATCTTCCGGTTCATCGAAGGAGCACTTTCCCGCAACCCCCACTCATGCGGCATAGGCGTGGGCCTGTTGCCTTCTGCCACCTCCCTGCGCCAGGGACCCTACGGTTTTGCGGCCTACGTCACCACCCTCTCCGGAAAAAAAGAACGCGTACGCCTCGGAAACCTGCGCGACTACACGCAAATGGAATGGTTCGCCGCGCCTCTCCAAAAGGACTCTCCCTGCTGGACACACCCCTACAAGGATTCCAGCATCGGCAAAGTCATCGTGAGTTTCTGCATCCCCATCCGTTCCGAGGGCGACAGCGCCAGCATCGGCGTGCTATGCCTCGACATTGACGCCGAGCGCATCAGCCGCCAGTGCCGCGACATCATTCCCTTCGCCCACGAAAGGATTTCTATCGTTGACGACAACTTCTGCTTCATCTCCCACCCCGACTCCACGCTCCTCCTTCAACCCTCCTCGGCCGACCCGCACGGACTTTGGGCCGAATATCGCCAGCAAGCAGACACTGCCACGCAGCTAAAGCTCGAGAGCGCCGACACACTGCACTACTTCAAGCGCATCCCCCGCACCCGGTGGACCATCTGCGTGGAGTGTCCCAAAGATGAAGTGTACGCCCCCATACGCAGTATGGAACGCCGCACTACCATAGCCGCGGCCATCAGCCTGTTGCTACTCTTCGTCTGTCTGGCCCAGATTTTCTGGAAGTTACAGAAGGTCACCCGTTCCAAAATCAGCCTTGACGAAGAGATACACCTCGCAGCGGCCATCCAGCAGCATATGTTGCCCGCCGCCGACACCCCCAACACCAATCCGCGCGTGGACATCAGCGGATTCATCCACCCTGCCAAGGACATCGGCGGCGACCTCTACGACTATTTCCTCCACGACGGCCAACTACACTTCTGCATCGGCGACGTTTCCGGCAAAGGATTCCCCGCATCGTTCTTCATGGCCGCCACGCGCTACCTCTTCCGCAGCACATGCGCCACCACCGACAGCCCGGCCGAGGCCGTGGCCGCCATCAACAACAGCCTGTGCACCGACAACCGGCTCTCCATGTTCGTCACCTTCTTCATGGGCACCCTCGACCTGACCACCGGCCGCCTCCACTACTGCAACGCTGGCCACAATCCTCCCGTGCTCATCAGGACAGCCGACGGCTCCCCCGTATGCCAACCCATGGAACACCCCGATGGCTTCCCCCTCGGCGTCATCGACGATGCACCATACGCCAATGGAGAACTCACGCTCCAGCCCGGCGATGCCCTGCTCCTTTTCACCGACGGCGTGACGGAGGCCATGAACTCCCACGAAGAAGAGTTCGGCGACCAGCGCCTCATGACCAGTCTCAACAATTCCAGGGCCTCATCAGCCGCAGATATCGTCAGCCACTTGCACAACGATGTCAGCAACCACGCCGGCGGCGCTCCGCAGAGCGACGATATCACCATGCTCTGCATACGCCTCACCGAAGCATAGCGCAGTGACGCCTGCCACCTTCTTTCCGACGGTCCCCCTTACATGCCGACTCTCCCTGCGAGAAACGGAGCGTAAGGGGGACCGCTTTTTTCATTGAGCCGAAAGAAGCGAACCACAGGCTCACGCCCCCGCCGGCACAGTCATATACCCGTATCCCCGGTTGAACTTACAAGTTTTGCCGAACACTGATAATTTTTTTGCACCCCCTTGGCAATTTTTTGCAAGCCGACTGCAATTTTTTGCAAGCCGACTGCAATTTTTTGCAAGCCGACTGCAATTTTCTGCCAGCCGACGGCAGTTTTCTGCCAGCCGACGGCAGTTTTCTGCCAATAGGGTGGCAGAAAAGTGCCAAGGGGGCTGCAAAATTCTTTTACTGGGAAAACGGTACGTAAAAGGCTTTGAAAAAAGGGGGATTACGGCATGGTTTTCAGCAGTTAGCGTGCAAAAAGCGGCAAATAGGTCTTTTTTTAGACGATTTCTTTGCACGCTTGATGGGAAATGTGTACCTTTGCCGCGTAAAAGTAAATAATAAGATTATAAACATATAATTACAAAAAACATTACAACTATGAGAAAATTTCAAATCATCCTTACCTCCCTGCTGCTGATGCTTTGCGGCAGCAGCGTGGCCTCCGCTCAAGGTTTCCTCAAGGGTCTTGCCGATAAGGCCAAGGACAAAGTTAAGCAAAAGATTGAGCAGAAAGTAGAAAACACGGTTGACAATGCTGCCGACCGCGTCCTCAATGGCAAAAGGACAAACAGAACCTACAACGAGCAGGGTAACTATCAGTCTGCTGACGACCAGGCAGACGTTGCTCCTACGATAAATAACTCCACCGACTTCAAGCGTGGCGGAAAGATTCTCTTCCAGGACGATTTCAAAGGCGAGCCGCTGGGCGAGTTCCCAAGCAAGTGGGAACTCAATGGAGGTAAGGCCGAGGTGAAGACTTTGGGTGGTGAAAAGGCCATAGAAATCACCAACAATGGCTATATCACTCCGCTCATCAAGCAGGAGGGAGCTTATCTTACTGAAGAATTTACGGTAGAGTTCTCCTATTATTATTGGCCGAGCAAGGATGATGTTATGCAGAATGATATCAAGCTCTTTTTGAACTCTGATACAGACCGTTCAAGATGTGAAGGGTATGTCAGCGCCGATGAAAATATAGCCTTCTCTGTGGCTCTGCCTGTTGCAAATGATAATGGTGTTTACTACGCATACTACAACGGGAAAAAGAGTTTCGATGCATCTACGCGCTACACATTTACAAAAGGCTGGCACAATGTGCAGGTGTCATTCAATAAGCGTGCCCTCAAAGTCTATATCGATGGCAACCGCATCATAAATCTGCCGCAGGTGGCCCAGGCTACGTGGATGTCTTTTGCGGTACCTTTTGAATATCAGGACCTGATTTTTGTAAAAGATGTAGTTCTTGCTCAGGGTGCCGTGGCTCTTTACGAGCGCAACGCACAAGACATCACAGCAGTGGAGAAGGCTATGCAGGAGACGGGCAAGTTCGTGACCAACAACATCAACTTCGAGACCGCCAAGGCCACGCTCCTTCCCGAGTCGATGACCGAAATCCAGAAGGTGGCCGACTACATGCTCAAGAACAAGAACGTGCGCTTCGAGGTGCAGGGCCATTGCGACAACCAAGGCTCAGACAAAGTGAACGACCCCTTGAGCCAGCAGCGTGCCGAAGCCGTAGTGGCCGCCCTCGTGAAACTCGGCGTGGATGAATGGAACCTCCGTGCAGTGGGCAAAGGCAGCCACGAGCCCGTGGCCGACAACGCCACCGAAGAAGGCCGCGCCAAGAACCGCCGCGTAGAATTCATCAAGAAGTAGCACCACGGGCTACAACCGGCACGTCGCAGCAGTATTTCTGCATCAAGGACGTGAAAGTGACGAAGAGTAATCCGCCGCAGAAGTAGTCCCCCCTACCCTGTAAGAAAGAGAAAGACCTGTCGTGCAGCACACGGCAGGTCTTTCTCTTTTGTATAGGAAGGGCAGCCCCTACTGATGATGATAGGGCTCGCCGCGCAATATCGTCATGGCGCGGTAGAGCTGCTCCACGCAGAAGAGGCGCACCATCTGATGGGAGAAGGTCATCTGGGAGAGGCTTACTTTCTCGCGGGCAGCGGCATAGACGGCGGGGGAGAAGCCGTAGGGGCCGCCGATGACGAAGACGAGGCGACGCGCTCCCGTGGCCTGGCGCTTTTCCAGATACTGGCTGAAGGCTACGCTGGTGAACTCGCGGCCGCCCTCGTCGAAGAGGACGAGCCAGTCGCCGTCGGTGACGCGCTGGAGGATGAGTTCGCCCTCGCGCTCCTTCTGCTGCTGGGGCGTGAGGGACTTGGTCTGCCGGAGTTCGGGGATAATCTCGAGTTGGAAAGGTATGTAGTGGGCGAGGCGGCCGATGTAGTCGTCGATGAGCGGCTGCAGGCGGGCGTCGGTGGTGCGGCCCACGGCAATGAGTTGTATCTTCATAGGGAGAGGTTGAGGATTATGGGAAGATGGTCGGAGAGGCCGCCCTGGTAATACGTGCCAAGGAAGGTGCGGCGCGGAATGGAGTCGGTGTCCGTGGCGCGGAGGAGATGGGGCGCCTTATAGACGAAGGCGGCGGGAGCGAGGCGGCTGATAAGCGTGTCGTTGGCCACGAAATGGTCTATCTGGCTCCATTCCTGGCGGAAGTAATAGGTGCCGGGGAGGGTGGACGTAAGGGAGGTGTAGGACGAGAGGGAGGTGCGGAACACGGGGTCGGAGGCGGGAGCATTGAAGTCGCCCATCATCAAGATGAGAGGATAGGTGCGCTGATGCTGAATGCTGTCGGCGCAGGCTGCAAGGGTCTGTGTTACGGCCAGACGATAGCGGTCTGCCGCCTGTCCGCCGCGGCGCGAGGGAAGATGGACGACGAAGACGTCGAGTGTGTCGCCCGTGACAAGGCGGCCGGCGACGTGGAGGATGTCTCGCGTAGGGCGGGTATCGGGAGTGAGAGGGGCCACGCGCAGAGTGTCGTGACTGACGGGCTGGAAGAGCAAAGGCTGATAGAGCAGCGCCACATTGATGCCTCGCACGTCGGGGCCGTGGGAAAGGAACGCCTCATAACCGAGGCGGGCGAGGGATGTGCGGCGCGTGAGGTCGTAGATGACGCTGTCGTTCTCCACCTCCACGAGGCCGATGAGGGCACAAGGCTCGGCTCCGCCCATCCCGGAGAGCGTACGGGAGAGACGGCCGAGTTTAGACCAGTAGCGGCGGGCGTCCCAATGGTAAGAGCCATCAGGGGTGAAGTCGGCATCGCCACCATGCGGGGCGGGGATGGTGTCAAAGAGATTCTCTACGTTCCAGCACGCCACACGGAAGGGGCCGCGGGCATAAGCCGACGGCAAGAATGGCGGCAGAAATGAAGCAAAGGCCATTCCTCCGAGAATGAGTAGCGGAAGAACGGCCTTCGTGCGTAGGGCGCTTATTATTTTGTGAGGGCTGACCATAACTTATCGTCAGGATAGGGAGCCTCAACGTAAATAGGCTTATGGCTGACGGGATGCTCGAAACTGACACTGCGGGCATGGAGGGAGATACTGCCGTCGGAAAGGGAACGGGGAGCGCCGTACTTCAGGTCGCCACGGATGGGAAGGCCTATATGGGCGAGTTGGCAACGTATCTGATGGTGGCGACCGGTGTGGAGATGCACCTCCAAGAGTTGGTAGCGGTCGCCGCGAGCAAGGCTCTTCACGTCGAGAATGGCCTCCTTAGCATCGGAGCGCGGGGCATCGTAGGCGTAGGCCTTGTTCTGTTGAGTATTGCGGGTGAGGTAGTGGTGGAGGGTAACAGCCCCCTCCCCGCTCCCCCTTTGGGGGAGAGCCCCTTTAGAGTTCGCAACCTCGCAGGAAGTCCCTCCAAGGGGGGGATTTAGGGGGGCTTTCACAATAGCGTGATACACCTTCTTTACCTCGTGATTGGCAAACATACGGTTAAGACGCTCGAGAGCCTTGGAGGTGCGGGCGAAGACTACAACGCCACTGACGGGGCGGTCCAGACGATGCACTACGCCAAGGAACACTTCGCCAGGCTTGGCATAGCGTTCCTTGATGTAGGCCTTCACAAGGTCGGAAAGGGGCGTGTCACCTGTCTTGTCGCCCTGCACAATCTCGCCGGGTGCCTTATTGACGATGATGACGTGGTTATCCTCGTAGAGTATCTCCATTGTTATTATATTAAAGTAATGACCTTAACCTTGACTTTTAACCTTAACTAATTTTGAAATAAAGGTAAAGCCTCACCCCTGTTTGGGAAAGGGTTCGCTCTAGAGCGAGGGAGGGGTTAAGGTTAAAGTTAAAGTTAAGGTTATTTTCCTCCTACATATTCATGCCGCCGTCAATCTGCAGCACCTGTCCCGTGACGTAACTGCTGAGGTCGGAGGCAAGGTAGAGGGCGGTGGAGGCTATGTCGTCCACGGTGCCGCCGCGACGCAGGGGGATATGCTTTATCCATTCGGCGCGCGTCTCTTCGGGGAGGGCAGCGGTCATGGCGGTCTCTATGAAACCGGGAGCGATGGCGTTGGCACGGATGCCGCGGCTGCCGAGTTCCTGGGCCACGCTCTTGGCCAGGGCAATGAGGCCGGCCTTGGAGGCTGCGTAGTTAGCCTGCCCGGCATTGCCGTGTACGCCAACCACGCTGGCCATGTTGATGATGCTGCCCTGACGCTGCCGCATCATAATGGGGGCACAGGCATGGATGAAGTTGAAGGCCGACTTGAGGTTGACGTTGATGACGGCGTCCCACTGGGCCTCGCTCATACGGAGGAGGAGGCCGTCTTTGGTGATGCCGGCGTTATTGACGAGTATATCGATATGGCCGAAGTCGGCAGCCACTTGCTTGACGAGGGTTTCGGTCTCGGCAAAGTCGGCAGCATTGCCGGCATAAGCGCGGCAGGTGACGCCCACGGCCTCTATCTCCTGGCGCGTAGCCTCAAGGGCTGCAGCCATTTCGTCGTTAAGCACAAGGTCGGTAAAGGCTATGTCGGCTCCTTCGGCTGCAAAGCGAAGGGCAATGGCCTTGCCGATGCCACGGGCGGCACCGGTAATGAGCGCGGTTTTTCCTTGTAATAGCATAACTTATATTTGAGTTAACAGTTAAAAATTAAAAGTTAAGGTTGGTTGTTTACGCCCAAAGCACGGCGGAGGAGGGCACGCACGGCGACTTTTGCCTCTTCCTCCCCCACTCCTTCGCCCATGCGGTCAAGAATGTAGGGGACTTCTATGCCCTTGATGGCGTAGTGGATGATGTCGGCGGTGAGGACGACGTTCTCCACGTGGAAACGTCCTTGCTGCACGCCCTCGCTGATGATGCGGCGCAGGACGAAGATTTCCTCCATATCGAAGGCACGGCGGGCACGCTCCACGTCGGCGATATTGCCGAAGAACTCGGCCTTCAGCGAGCCGTTGCGTGCCACGGTTTCCTTGGTCTGCTCCAGATGGGTGTAGATAAGGGAGAATATCTTCTCGTCGGGCGGGAGATCGCTGCCGGCCACTTGGTCGAGATTCTCGGAGAGGCGCTCCAGTTCGGAGGCGATGACGGCGGCATAGACTTCTTCCTTGCTGCGGAAATAGGTGTAGAGGGTGCGGCGGCCCTTCTGCGAGGCCACGGCTATGTCATTCATCGTGGTGGTCTCCAAGCCGCGGGTGGCAAAGAGCTCACGGGCCACGTTGATAAGGTGCTGACGGGTTTTGCTTACGCTCATTACGAGACCCTCCCCTAGCCCCTCCCTAAAGGGCGGGGAATAGATTGGGAGAGATGTTTATAGGTTATACTTGAATTACCAAATTCTCGTGAATATACGAAACGTGAACTGGTTATTTTTCACTCCTCACTTTTCACTTTTTTGCACTTACACGGGCAGCCCTCGCAACTGTTGCACGAGCACTTTGTGCCCTTGCGCCATAAATAACCGACCACAGCCACGACGGCGGCGACGATTACGAGGACTATTATTATAGATATGGCGTTCATAGGACGAGCAGGGCAATACGATAGACAACGAAGGCGACGAGCCAGGCGATGACACATTGCTGCACAACAACGCGCCAGGCATATCTTCGGCCCAACTCACGCTTCACGGCGGCGATGGCGGCCACGCAAGGCGTGTAGAGCAGGCAGAACACCATCATTGAGGCGGCGGCTGCCGTGGTCATCGTACTGGCAAAGGCCGTCGTGCTGCCATAGAGTATGCCGAGGGTGCTCACTACGCTTTCCTTCGCCATAAAACCGGCCACGAGGGCTGTGGTGTTTTCCCAGCCGGCAAAGCCGAGGGGCGCGAAGACGGGCGAGATGACGTTGGCCACGCTGGCGAGAATGGAGTCGTGAGCCTCGGAGACGAGTTGCAGGTGCCAGTTGAAACTCTGCAGGAACCAAATGACGATGCTGGCCACGAAGATGACGGTGAAGGCTTGCTGCAGGAAGTCGCGGCTCTTCTCCCACACGAGGCGCCCCACGCTTTTCAGCGACGGCGCGCGGTAGTTGGGCAGTTCCATCACAAAGGGCACGGCCTCGCCGCGATGGGCGAAGTGTTTGCGTATCAGGGCGAACACGATGCCCGTACTGATGCCCAAGGCATAGAGTCCCACCATCACCCATGCGGCATTCTGCGGGAAGAAGGCAGCACAGAAGAAGGCATAAACGGGCATCTTGGCCGTGCAGGACATAAAAGGCGTGAGAAGTATCGTCAGGCGGCGGTCGCGCTCGGATGGCAGCGTACGGCTGTGCATAATACTCGGCACGGAACATCCGAAACCGATGAGCAGCGGCACGATACTGCGGCCCGACAAGCCTATCTTACGCAAGAGTTTATCCATCACGAAGGCTATGCGCGCCATATACCCGCTGTCCTCAAGCAGAGAGAGGAAGAGGAACAGCGTAACGATGATGGGCACGAAACTCACCACCGTGCCTACGCCGCTGTATATACCTCCGATGATGAGGCTGTGCAAGGTGGCGTCCACCTCCCACTTCGTCAGTGCGGCATCGGTTACGGCCGTGAACCATTCCACGCCCTGCGCCAACCACTCCTGCAGTGTGCCGCCCACCACGTCGAATGTGAGCCAGAACACGAGTCCCATAATCACGGCGAACAGCGGCAGTGCCGTCCAGCGGCCCGTGAGGAGGCGGTCGGCCTGTACGCTGCGATGATGCTCACGCGTCTCCTGCGGTTTCACCACGCATTCGTCAACCAACTGACGTATGAACGAGAAACGCATATCGGCCATGGCGGCGGCGCGGTCGAGTCCGCGCTCTTCCTCCATCTGCAGGAGGAGATGCTCTATGGTTTCCTGTTCGTTGGTGCTCAGATGGAGGGCATCCGCCACGAGCCTATCGCCTTCTGCCAACTTACTGGCAGCGAAGCGCACGGGGAGGTCGGCCCGCTGGGCATGGTCTTCAATGAGGTGCATGATGGCATGGAGCGAACGGTGCACGGCGCCTCCCTCACCCTCGGGGCCGCAGAAGTCGGTACGCATAGGCCGCTCGTCGTAGCGGGCCACGTGCAGGGCATGCTCTATCAACTCGTCAACGCCCTGGTTCTTGGCGGCGCTGATAGGCACCACGGGGATGCCCAGGAGGCGTTCCATGCGGTTGACATCCACCACGCCGCCGTTGGCCTTCACCTCATCCATCATATTAAGGGCCAGAACCATAGGCACGCCCAGCTCCATCATTTGTAGAGTAAGGTTGAGGTTACGCTCCAAGGCGTTGGTGTCCACTATATTTATGATGCAACGGGGGTGATTCCCCAACAGATATTGGCGGGCAACGACTTCCTCCTGCGTATAGGGCGAGAGGGAATAGATACCCGGAAGGTCAGTCACCTCCGCCTTACCATGGCCGCGCAGAAAACCGCTTTTCTTATCCACCGTCACCCCCGGGAAATTGCCCACGTGCTGATTGGCGCCGGTGAGTTGATTAAAAAGCGTGGTCTTGCCCGTATTGGGATTACCGGCGAGGGCGATGGTGATTCTTTCATCCGACAGCGTAGGAGAGGCTGCCGCTGCGCCGTGGTCGTCATACGAATGTCCCTGCTGCTGAGGACCATAATCATGGGCCTCACCCAGGCGGGGGTGTTCCTCCTTGCCTTGAACTACACGCGAACGGCGAAGCCTTTCATGCGCGGTCTGTCCTGAAGGTTTCTTCTGCTCGTCCTCCACCAATGCCACCTCTATCTCGCTGGCTTCCGCCTTACGGAGCGTGAGTTCGTAGCCCTGAACGGAGAACTGCATGGGGTCTCCCATTGGCGCATACTTCTGTAGCACCATCTCCGTGCCGGGGATGATGCCCAAATCGAGGAAGTGCTGGCGCAACGCTCCCTCACCGCCTACCCGCATAACGCGGGCCGTCTGTGAAATCTGTAGTTCTTTTAGTGTCATGGAAGTGTAACTCTGCATTATCGGTGCAAAATTACGCTTTTGTTCGCTCTGCGGCAATACCCATCTGTGGGTATTTCCATTCCTTAGGCCCTCGCGCCTTGCCTATCAGCGAATGATGGTGGCTTCGCGGTCGGGGCCTACGCTGATAATCTTGATGGGCGTGGCGAGTTCCTTCTCAAGGTAAGCGATGTAGTCGGCAAAGGCCTTGGGGAACTGCTCTTCGCTGCGGAGTTCCGTGAGGGGCGTCTGCCAACCGGGCAGTTCGGTATAGACGGCCTGCCAGCCTTCGGTGTCGTAGGGCATCGTGGTGGTCTGCACGCCGTCTTTCTCATAGGCGGTGCACACGCGGATGATGGGGAACGTGTCGAGCACGTCGCTCTTCATCATCACGAGGTCGGTGACGCCGTTTATCATGATGGCATACTTGAGAGCCACGAGATCAATCCAGCCGCAGCGGCGGTTGCGGCCCGTCACGGCGCCGTACTCGTGGCCTATGCGGCGGAGTTCGTCGCCCGTCTCATCAAAGAGTTCCACGGGGAAGGGACCGGAGCCCACGCGGGTGCTGTAAGCCTTGAAGATGCCAAACACGCGACCGATATTGCCGGGACCTACGCCCAGGCCGGTGCATACGCCGCCGCAGGTGGTGCTGCTGGAGGAGACGAAGGGATACGTGCCGTGGTCGATGTCGAGAAGACTGCCCTGTGCGCCCTCGGCCAGCACGCTCTTGCCCTGGGCGAGGTAGGCGTGAATCTCCGTCTCGGTGTCGGAGAGGCGGAACTTGCGCATATACTCCACGCCCTGCAGCCATTCCTGCTCTTCAGCCGTGATGTCGAAGTCGGTGAAGTGCATGTCGGCCAGAATTTGCAGGTGGCGCTGCTTCAGGCGCTCGTATTTAGCCATGAAGTCTGCCTCAATGTCGCCCACGCGAAGACCTATGCGGGCGGCCTTGTCGCTGTAGGTGGGGCCGATGCCCTTACCGGTGGTGCCTACGGCATTCTTGCCTTTCGCGGCCTCGTAAGCGCGGTCGAGCACACGGTGGGTGGGCAGGATGAGATGGGCGCGGCGGCTGATGTGGAGGCGCTCCGTCAGCACGTAGCCGGCGTCTTCAAGTTCGTGGGCTTCTTTCATGAAGAGGTCGGGGGCTATCACGCAGCCGTTGCCGATGATATTCACTTTGTTCTCATCAAAGATGCCGCTGGGAATGCTGCGGAGCACGAATTTCTTACCTTCAAAAATGATGGTGTGGCCGGCATTGGGGCCGCCGGCAAAACGTGCCACTACGTCATACTGCGGAGTGAAAAAGTCCACTACCTTGCCTTTTCCTTCGTCGCCGAAGACGATGCCGAGAAGGGCATCTACTTTTCCTTGTGTCATAATTTATATGGTTTTTTTGTTATTTTTCTTCGTTATTCTTCTGCCTTCATAACGGCATGTGCTGCAAATTTACGCACTTCTGCGCACTTGTGCAAAAAAAAGCCCACAAACTTACGTTTGATTCTGCAAAAAAATTCAAAACCGGCACCTAAAAATAGAAAAGTCGGAGGACAAAATAGCAAAAGAAGGGCAAGAGGAACCATTTTTCCCGTTCGCGACGCTCTGGCATCCGCTCCCCCTTCCCTTTAATTCCTACCGCGTTTAGCCCCACACACTCTTCTCAAAAAAATGTAAAAAATTATGACAAAATTTTTGCATAGATTTTTGACCGTTTTCGAGGCTTGCGACAACCGACACCCGCATTCAGCCCCCCAACGTCTGCTTTATGAAACACGAAAACAGTCCCGCTCTTTTCAAAAACGCATCAATTTTTTTCAAAATCCCCTTTATTTTTCCCGACACCCTATTTGAGCAAAAATTAAAAGGGACATCGGTGAAAATTAAAGGGACTTCGGCGAAATTAAAAGGGACATCGGTGAAATTAAAAGGGACATCGGAATAATTAAATGGGGGATAGGAGAGACCCTCTCCCCGCTCCCCCGTGGGGGGAGGGCTGCAATTTGGGACAAAATCGCGCGTAGAAATCAGTCTAAGAGGGGGATTAGGAAGCCTTTTAGGAAAGCGTTTTTATCCATCTTACGTTTAAACGCAAGATATTCAGCCTTATACAATCCCCGCCGAGAATCGCACAGAAGTAAACGCAAAAGTTTTTTTTGAAAATAAGGCCCGTTTTTGAGGGTAAAAAGGTGTAAAATATTTTGACAAAACAGCCATTTTTCTCTATCATCAAGAACGAAAAAATATATAAGGGGGGATAGAACGATTTTCTACGAAAAATTTTCCGGATTTTTTTATGCAAAATTTTATGTTTAAAAAAAAATCGGCACGATTTCGCTAAAATATGCGCTTAATCGCTTATTTCGTTTGTTTGTCTCGCCATTATTTAGTATCTTTGCGGCGCAATGAAAAATAAGACTCTACTTTTAATATCTTTTGCGTGCGCATGCATAAGCGTTAACGCTCAACTGTTCACCTCATCCACCACTGTCGATATGGGAGAAGTGGCGTGGCATAGTCCGAAGACCCAGGAAATCACTTTCCAGAACAAATCGCACCACGCCGTAACACTGACCGACGTGAAGACCGACTGCGCCTGCACCTCCGCCTCCTGGCAACGGGGACAGGTCATCGATGCCGGCGAGAAGGCCAGCATCCTTCTGACGATAGACGCCCAGACGTTAGGCCATTTCAAGAAGGCCGTGCGCGTGTATTCCGACTATAAGGGCAGGACGCAGATGAGAGAGGTGTGGGTAGAGGGCCGCGTGGTGGCCGAACTCACCAACTTCGACGCCTACCCCATTGATCTCGGCGAGGGCATACACCTGACGAGCAACGCCATAGAGTTTGAGAACGTGCAGAATGGCGACAATCCGCAGCAGACCATCGGCATCGTCAACGGCACGAAGAATCTCTACACGCCAGCGCTCATGCACCTGCCGGCATGGCTCTCCGCGCAATGCACCCCCGCCACTATCCGCCCGGGAAGAGTGGGCACCATCACCCTGACGGCCGATGCCTCGAAGGTGGGCCGCTACGGATTGGCCCAGACCTCCGTTTACGTAAGCCGCCACATGGGCGATAAGGTGGGCAAGGAGAACGAAGTGCAGGTGAGCCTCACACTCGTGCCCAAGATTGGGGCCACACCTTCGGCGCTCGTCATTGCCCCGAAGGCCGTGGCCGACACCACCATAACCCTCGTGCCCGGCACTGGACGTAAGGCGAATAAGGCCTCCGGCATCATGACCATTGGCAACGCGGGCCGCTCCGACTTGGAAATAAGCCGTCTGCAAGTCTATAACCCCGGCCTGCAGGTGAGTCTCAACAAGAGCGTCATAAAAGCCGGCGAGGAAGCCATCATGAAGGTTAAACTTCAAACCGACAAACTGTCGCAATACAAAGGACGCCTCCGCATCCTGCTCATTACCAACGACCCTTTGCGCCCCACCATCTACGTGGACGTAAAATAAATCCGCAACTGACATGAAACTGATAAGTTGGAACGTCAACGGCCTCCGCGCCTGCGCCCAGAAAGGCTTTGCCGAAGCCTTCGCCACGCTGGATGCCGACGTCTTCTGCCTGCAGGAGACGAAGATGCAGGCCGGACAGCTCGACCTGCAATTCCCGGGCTACGAAAGCTACTGGAACTACGCCGAAAAGAAAGGCTACAGCGGCACGGCCGTATATACCCGCGTCAAACCGCTGAGCGTTAGCTACGGGCTGGGAATAGAGGAACACGACCACGAAGGCCGCGTCATCACGGTGGAGTTTGAGGAGTTCTTCCTCGTGTGCGTCTATACGCCCAACTCGCAGGACGGCCTGCGCCGCCTGGACTACCGCATGACATGGGAAGACGCCTTCCGTCAGCACCTCATGGCGCTCGATAAGAAAAAGCCCGTCATTGCCTGCGGCGACATGAACGTGGCCCACGAGGAAATCGACCTCAAGAACCCCAAGACCAACCACATGAACGCCGGCTTCACCGACGAGGAGCGCGGCAAGTTCACAACGCTCTTGGAGAGCGGCTTCATCGATACCTTCCGCCATTTCTACCCCACCCTCGAGGGCGCCTATTCCTGGTGGAGCTACCGCATGAGAGCCCGCGAGCGGAACGTGGGCTGGCGCATTGACTATTTCATCTGCTCCGAGCGCCTCGCCCCCCAACTGGAGGACGCCAACATCCACGACGAGGTCTTCGGCTCCGACCATTGCCCCGTGGAGCTGAAGCTTCTCCCCTAACCGCCCCCCGCCACCGTTCCCCGCGTTTCTCCGCAGGGCCAAAATCCACCGTTCCCCGCGTTTCTCCGCGGGCCAAAAGCCACCGTTCCCCGCGCTTCTCCGCGGGCCAAAAGCCACCGTTCCCCGCGTTTCTCCGCGGACCAAAAGCCACCGTTCCCCGCGCTTCTCCGCGGGGCCCCTCAAAAGATTATGAAAGACATTCTCAAATACACCCTCGGTTGCTTCCTCGCCATGCTTATCATGGGAGCAATCATCTTCGTCAGTTTCCTCTCCATGATAGCCGGCATGGCCGCCATGGACAGTACCACAAAGCCCGTGCAAAAAGGCAGCGTCCTCCACATCCAGGTGGCCGGCATCCTTGACGAACGCACGCAGAACAGCAATCCCTTCGCTGCGCTCATCGGTAACGAAAACGCCGAAAGCCAGGGCCTCGACCAGCTGAAGACCGCCCTGCGCGTGGCGGCCGACAACGACAACATCGTGGGCCTCTATCTCGAGGGCGGCATACCCAGCGCCGACTACGCCTGTCTTCAGGAGCTCCACCAGGCCCTTCTCCAGTTCAAGAAGAGCGGAAAGTTCGTCGTGAGCTATGCCGACCAGTACACGCAAGGCTCCTACTACCTCTGCTCCGTAGCCGATAAGGTGCTCATCAATCCCGAAGGCATGATAGACTGGCACGGCATAGCCTCCCAGCCCATCTTCTTCAAGGAACTGCTGGAGAAAATCGGCGTGAAGGTGCAGGTCTTCAAAGTAGGCACATACAAGAGCGCCGTAGAGCCCTATATCCTTACCGAGATGAGCGAGGCCAACCGCGAACAGGTCACCAGCTTCATCACCGACATCTGGCAGAACATCGTGGCCGACGTGGCCAAGAGCCGCAAGCTCACCACAGAGCAACTCAACGCTTACGCCGACCAGTACGCCACCTTCCAGGGTGCCGACTGGTACAAGGCCCAGCACCTCGTGGATGACGTGTGCTATATTGACGGCACACGCGACATCCTCCGCAAACTTGCCAAGACCGACGAACTCCATCTCGTGAGCCCTGCCGACGTGGCCGCTCTTGACGACAAGACCGACGAGAGCGACAAGGTAGCCATCTACTACGCCACCGGCGACATCGTAGATGAGGTGACGAAGACCGACCTCTTCTCCCAGCAGTCGCAGATAGTAGGCCAGACCGTAGTGAAAGACCTTGACGAACTCGCCAACGACGATGACGTTAAGGCCGTAGTCCTTCGCATCAACTCGGGCGGCGGTTCGGCCTATGCCAGCGAACAGATGTGGCACGCCATCCAGTTGCTGAAGAAAAAGAAACCCGTTGTGGTGAGCATGAGCGGTATGGCTGCCAGCGGCGGTTATTACATGAGCTGCGGCGCTAATTACATCTTCGCCGACGCCACCACCCTCACCGGCTCCATCGGCATCTTCGGCATGGTGCCCGACGCCTCCGGCCTCCTCACCGACAAGCTCGGTCTCCACTTCGACATGGTCAAGACCAACAAGAGCGCCGACTTCGGCACTATGGCCCGCGGCTTCAATCCTGAAGAGGGTGCCGCCATGCAGGCCTACGTCGAGCGCGGCTACAAACTCTTCCTCAACCGCGTAGCCGCCGGCCGCAAGATGACCACGGCCCAGGTGGATTCCATCGGTCAGGGTCGCGTATGGACAGGCCAGCAAGCCCTCGCCATCGGCCTCGTCGATAAACTCGGCAACCTTGAGGATGCCGTAGCCTACGCCGCCAAACTCGCCAAGCTCAAGAAATACAGCACCGCCGACTACCCCGCCCCCGCCTCATGGATGGACAGCATGAAGAGCGACCTCGAAGGCGACTCCTATCTGGAACGCAAGGCCCGCCTCGCCCTCGGCGAATACTACGCGCCCCTCACCCTCCTTCCCCAACTCCAAGCCGGCAACTACCTCCAGGCCCGCATC